>JALHJL010000144.1 GCA_022839625.1 Phycisphaerales bacterium | reverse complement strand
CACTTATGGTGATCCTCTTAATCCTACTTCATTTATTTACAGAGACGCTGGTTACGAGGGTGTTAGAAGTTTTGCATTTGTCACAACCAAAGTCACAGATGAGATCTTACGGTACTGGCTGGATCAGGAAAATAAAACTGATAGTAATGGAAATCTTCTCTACCCTGATGGACCTATGAGGGCTGCTTATGGTACTTTCCTCAGTTCCCTTTTGATGATTAAATCTCATGATATGGTGGCAGACCAGGCAGCTGCGGAGTTTAATGTTACCTGGACGCGGACTACTCCTATTGTGGTTTCGGTTTTTGATGATGCTTACAGTACCGTTTTGACTTTAGAATGTGATCATCGTTTTGGAATGGAAGTAATCGGTGATCAACAGAACATTGTAGCTTTCCGTTATGCTTGTTCTGCAGCTATTAATCCTATTGAGCATTGGGTTATGCAAACATTATTCCCTGGTGATGGTGGCACGTCAATAACCATTGGTTTAGGTAAGATAATTTTAAATGGTGAACTGATTGACATCTTTATAAGTAATGGGTACATGGTGATGAAATCAGAAAATAACACTCTATTTTTGGTGATTGATCCAGTGACCGGTATTGTAAGGGATGTGATGATAACTGACATACCAATGTCCGGTGCTTACTGTTTCAGTGACCTGCAAACAGAATGGGGAGTTGACCATGGTAATGACTTATTAGAAAATCCACCTGACTGGATGGATTACACCATATTTGCTGGTTTAGCAATTGGATCGGTATTTACTGCAGCTGAAACAGCAGGAATGGGTGCTACGATCCTTGCTCTAGCATCGAATCCTGTGGGATGGGTGATTGGTTTTGCTATTGTTGATGCTTATTTAATTTGGAATTATCCAGATATAGCTGTACCAGCAAACTTAAAAGCAATACCCTTTTTTGGGCAATTATTAGCATTATATTCTCTTCAATCAATAATAAGGGGTCAAGGGGAACCTTTAACTCCAGGTAGACTGGAGCAATCCTTTTTAGAAGGTGCCAATTTATTAATATCAATATCTGAAAATGATTATGGAGAACTATATGATTTA
>JALHJL010000092.1 GCA_022839625.1 Phycisphaerales bacterium | reverse complement strand
AGATCAAAGTCATCAAACGCATGGCTTACGGCTTCCGCGACGACGCGTACTTCTTCCTCAAAATCCGCGCGGCGTTCCCCGGAATTCGGAGATGAACCTCGACATCTTCTGCGAGATGGTCCGCGCTTGCCGCGCTGGCGACTGCATGCGGCCGCGGAGCGCGAACGACAAGGAGTACTTCGCCCAGGACTGGTTCATCGATCGGGTGAGTGCACTCGGCGTCCCGTTCGAGCAGCAAGGCCGTAATAGTTACCCGGACTTCTGGGTGGGCGCGGAGCCGGACATCGCCGGGTACGAGATCAAGTCCCTTGCATTTGCGAATGGGCGTCCCGCACGCACGACGATCGACTTCAACAGCACGATCCCATCCGGCTGCAAGCTCGGGCGGGACGTGTTCCTCGTGTTCTTCCTCTACGAGGGCCGGGGGCAGGATCGGCCCGTGCACAGTCTGAGCCTGGCGCATGGCGACTTGATCAACTGCGACCACGAACTCGCCGACGAGCACCTGAACGTCGCCGTTCACGATTTCGGTTCGTTCGCGGACGGCTTCATCCGCAACCGCAAGATGTACGTCTTCCCGCATCCGATCGCGATTGACGAGAGCGGGCTCGGCCGCCAGCGACTGATCGTGCCGGCTGGGTGGGAGCTTGCGGACTCTCGCCTCCAGCGCGTCCATCGCATCTCCCGCCGGATCGCCCCCGAGACCATCGACCGCTACAGCATCCGGCTGCGCGGGCGCGGCGAAGCGGAAGTAGAGAAAACCCCCGCGACAGGTACGCCACATCGCAGCCGACGGCTTGCGCCAGGGCGCGAAGCGATATCGCCGCGGCCTGTCGCCGTTCGCGGATGAAGGAGCCGAGTTCCATAACGGGCGCTTGTACCGGGCGTTGATCGAAGAGTCAACGCGGTGGCTGGCGGGTCCGCGCGGGGCGGGTCGTTCAACGTTGCGAGGCGCGGTGGGCTCTGCCCGAGCATTCAGAAGCGCCGGCGGATGAAGCGGTGGAGGGCGAGCAGCAGATCGGTCCGGCACGCCTTGACCCAGGCGAGGAACTCAGTCACGTCCACCCGCCGGTTGGCAGTTTCGCAGTTGTAGACGTAGCTCTGTCGCTTGCGGAGCCGCTTGCCCAGCGCGCGCTGTGTCAGGCCCGCCTCTTCCCGCAGCGTTCGCAGGAACGCGGGCAGCGAGCGGTAAGCGGTGGCATGCCGGGACTTGGTGGCCATTCTAACCCGATCTTGAAGTCAGGCCGGCTTGCCACGATTTGCTTGTCAGGAGGTGGAACGCTCGCGGCGTTCCGTGAAGCGGTTCAACGTCGTCTGCGGGGCCGGAGGCGGCCGGCCGTGCCCGGTTGCGCCGCCTGGTGACGGCACGCCACTCACAGGGGCGTAACGGAACTCCAGCGCGATCCTGGCTTGGATGGCCGGCTGGATCGCGGTAGACTATCGGGCGTCCGAGACGAACCTGCCTGCCAGCGTCTCTGCCGCAAGGCAACGCTAGCGCCAGATCAAGCGGAGGTGGCGCGATGAGACGGAAGCTCTGGGCGAATGCGTTTACCTTCTCGATGGTGGTCGGTTGGTGGGGCGGCGAGGCGGTCGCGCAGCAGGCGCCGCCGATTTACAACGACCGCGTCGGCAATCCTCCTTTCTGTGAGTACGCGGCCGCAGGTTCGCCCTGCAGCCCGGCTACTGACTGCGACGAATGCTCGCCAAGCATCTCATCTACGGGCTGGCCGTGCGATGGTTGCTCCTCCGGGTTCCCATCCGGACGCTGGCCGGTGTTCTCGACCATGTTCTACCAGCACAACTGGATTCGGATTCAGGGCTTCTGCTATTCGGGGATCGAGTTCATCAATCTCCCGCTCTTGGACCTGCCGGACGGCTTTGACGACGGCAGCGATCCGGGTCTGGCCCCTAACTATCAGATCGTCCTGCGCCCGATCGCGCGCCTGGGGCGCGTTCGCGAAGTACCACTGGAGTGCTCGCCGGCGCGCAGTCCGGTCGATGCCGCAGCACGGTACATGGTGGAATTGAGCGGCTTCGGCTCCGGCGCCGAGTGCCAAGGGACGCTGTTCTTCGTAACGGCGGAGTACAACCCGACGGTCTTCGACGTGACCCTGCACGGCAACGTCCGCAGCGGTTCCAGCTACTTCTGCGGCTCCGTCATCCTGCAGCCCTGGCAGCCCCAGCTTGTCGTCAACACGCAGGTATCCACGAACAACGATCTCCGCTACGCCAATCTCGTCGCCAACCCGCAATACGTGAAGGTCGCAATCAAGACGGGTCGCAGCACGAGAGATGCCGGCCGGGAGTCGGTGAAACTGCGCGTCCACTCCTTCAATTGGGGGAGCAATGTCGACACCTTCTGCAAGGCGATCGGCGACTGCCCAGAGGGCATTCGGTTCCGGCCCCACGGCGGCGCCAACGTCCAGGTCTTCACGCTGGAGCTTCCCGAGAACTGGTGCCGCGATGCTGAGGCACTTGCCCCCGAGGATGCGTTGCCCATCAGCACTCTCAACGATGATCAGCGGCGCAGCGCCGAGTTCGACGGAGCCGGCACGCGGCTGATCAACGACTTGACCTCCGATCTACCCGTGCTGCGGAGCGGACATGCACGTTTTCGAGTGGGCGCGACACTTGAGGAGTCGCTCGGCGTGAACGCGTGGTGGCACACGGACTACGGCTGCAACGCGTTTGTGCGCGTGAACCTCTTCGGTGTGTGGTGCGCGGTTGACGACCTGCCGGGCTGGTCCTTTCAGCAAGTTGGTTCGGAACTTGTCGTCACAGATGGATGCGAAGGACTCAGCTACCACTACCAGCGCCCTGGCGGGGGAAGCAACCTCGGCGAGACGGAGCTCAAACTGGCGCGCGTGAGCCGCGGCGGCGGTACGATTCGGACTTACACCTACAGTGGCGGAGGAGTTGTCGGCGACCTTGTGTCGCAGACGGACGTTGACGGCAACGCAATCATCTATGCGCGGACCCCGCAAGGCAATGATCTGCTCCTTACCGTGACGGGGACGGCCGCCGGCGGCGGCTCGCGAGAGCTTGACATCCTGTTTGGACAAGAGGTCTCGGGCCAGCGCTACCTGAAATCCGCCGCCTGGGTCGGCGGACCGGATCGACAGTATGAGTACATTTTCGGCTCGGGCAATCCTGCTCTGGATGGCAAAGTAGATCGCGTCCTTGACGCAGCGGGAAACGTCCTGCTCGATTTCGAATACGATGTGCAAGGTCGAGTGATCGAGACCACACGCGGTAACGGTCCGACATTCCAGGTACTCAGCCGTCAGAACTACCTGCCGACTCCGGGCGGGTTCGGTTTCACCGGCAATACGTTCATGGTCAACCAGTGCTATGTGAGCGACACGGAGTACCAGGCCACCGTCTACACGTTTGACAGCTTCAATCGCGTCGTGGAGATGGAGGAGTTTCATGATCTCCAAATGCTGATCGTGGACCCGAACGATCCAAACGTACCGGTCTTCTCAGGCACGTCGTCCATCACCACGACGCTGTATCGCGAAAACGAAGACCTGGACGTTCCGGGCGGGTTCTACACGATCGAGAAACGCCTGCCGAGCGGTCTGGTCGCCGAGTACACAGTATTCGATTCAAACTTCAACATCCTGCGGACGTTCCGGGCCGCGCCGGGCTTGGCGAGCGTTAACGGTGCGACGCTGGTAGACGAACGCAGGTACACGCACGGCCAGTTCGCCGGCATCTGGCAGACCACGTCTGAGACGGTGGTCGCGCGGGACAACGCGACCGCGACGATGCAGTATGATGCGACGACAGGCTTTCTGACCAGCCGGACACGCCCTTCGATCAGCGCCGCAAACAGCGGCAGCGGCGCTGTGATACCCGCCCAGGTCGAGACGTTCGGGTATGACCCAGTGAACAAGAAGCGGGTCAACACTCCGGGGAACCCGGGCACGCGGCGCGACGGCCAGAACAACGTCATCACGATCAGCCAGACCTACGACGCGTACGACCAGCCCGCGACGCTCACCGAGACCGGCGACTGCGGGACGCGCGTGACCGCGACCTACCACAACGCCTTTGGCGACCGCACATCTCAGACCGATGCGGACGGCTACACCACGTTCCGCGTTTACGATGAACCAGGGCATCCCAACAATGGTTCGGGCCTGCTTCTCGGTCAGTACACGTATGCCGACCCGGGCGCCGGTCCAGGGCCGGTGCTGCAGCAGACCAAGTACTTCTACTTTACAAGCGGCGCGAACGCGGGGCGCCTGGAGGAGGTCTGGATTGCCGACCATGTTGGCGAATTCACGCTCGATGATCCGTCCGGCTGGCAGGTGACGACGTTCGCCTATGACGTTTACGGTCGGGTCACGACGAAAACGACGACACACACGACGAAGCCCGGTACGTACATCTGGACCTACGCCTACGACCATCAGGACCGAGTCCGGCAGATCACTTATCCGGATGACGGCTTCGGCAGCGGCGAGCGGACGTGGGTTCGGTCGGTCCGTGATGGTCGCGGCCTGCTGGCGAGCGAATTCGTTGGCTTCGGCGGCGATTATGGAGGTGGGACTGGTGGCACGACGATCCTCACGAACACGTACGCTTACGACCTGAACGGTAATCTCGACGAGCGGCTGAACGGAACCGCCGCCGACCTGCCGGATCACTCGGAATACTTCTACGACGCCTTCGACCGGAGGGCGTACCGCATCGACCGCGGCGACGGGACCACCGGCTACGACGTCTACACCCGGTACGAGTATCTCGCCAATGGCCAGTCGCTGGGACGCGATGTCGTGCGGCAGTATGTCCAGGAGGGCGCCGCAGGGCCGATCCGCTTCGACCTGCGCCGGGAAATCGACGAGCTCGGTCGAGCATGGACCGAGCGCCTATTGGCCAGCCCGCCTGCGCTCAACAACAACGCAGACCGGTTCACCATCACGACGTTCGATGTGACGGGCAACGAGGTCGGTACGCGAACCGTCGACGCGGGGCTTGGCGATGCGATCATCACGCGGGCGTTCACGTGTTTCGACTACCCGGACTCGATGACGCAACGGCTGACCGCCTCGCCGCTGACCGAGGCGTTCACCGATTACCAAACCGACGGGCGCGGGAACGTTACGACTATTGATGATCCCGTGGGCAACCGCACGCGGTTCGACTTCGATGCGCTCGGCCAGCGCTGGCGGAGCCGGCACTACGAGGGTACGGCCAATCTCCAGCTTCGTGTGGAGACGACGTTCACGAGTCGAGAGCAGAAGGCGTTGGAGGTGCGCTACGACGGCGCGGGTATGGCGCTCGATCAGCAGCGCTGGGAGTACGACGCGCTCGGCTTCCAGAGCCGCTGGGCGCGAATGTACTCGCCCACGTCGGCCGGGCCAGTCAATACAAACGCTGACCGTGTCCTCGACACCGAGCACGACGGTGTCGGCCGAATGCTGTCGCGGACCGTCTACGACGCCGGCACGCCGCGCACAACGACTTGGGATTACGACAGCATCGGCCGGCTCAGCAGTGTCACGCACCCCGTCGCTGGCAACTTGGAGACGATCGGCTACTACGCCGGCTCGACCCGGCCCGAGACCCGCACGATCGCCGATGAGATCGGCACACGGGTGCAGCGAAGCACGTTCGACGTGCTTGGGCGTCTACGCGCCGAAAGTTGGGAGGGCAGCCTGCCAGCGATCACAACCAGCTATACCTACGACGCAGCCAACCGCCGGCTGACGACGACTGATCCGAAGGGCTATGTTACCAGAGACGCGTACAACGGGATCGGCCAGCGCACGCAGCTCACCGAGGACTTCGGGGGCGCGGATCAGAGAACGATCACGTTCGCCTACACGCAAAAGGGCGACCTGAGCAGCGTCACCGCCAACGACGGCGAGGGGCCGCAGGTCACGAGCTACCAATACGACCTGGCCAGCCGGCGCACGCGCATCACGCACCCCAACAGCGCGTTCGTCGCCTTCGCATACGACAACGCCGGACGGATGCAAACTCGCACGGCCGAGGACGGCTTTGTTACATGGTTCAAGCCGAACTGGCGCGGCCAGGTGCTGGAGAAGCGGCAGAACAGCGCCGGGGGGACGTTGCTCGAGGAGTTCACGTACGATCCCCTCGGCCGCCGGACGGCGGCGAGCGTGGGTCCGCTCGCCACGTCGCAGACGAAGACGACGTACGTCTACGGCGATGGCACAAGCGCGCCCGCATTCGTCGATGAGCCGGTCAGCGAGACGCAGACCGTCGACGGCGTCGCCAAGACGCTGACTTTCAGCTACAACACGGCCGGCGAACGGGCGGACCTCACATATCCCACGGGCTGCGGCGAGACGCTGGCCTATGGGCATGACGGGTTCGGCCAGGTTTCCACGATCGATCGCAACGGCAGCCGCCTCGCCAACTACGACTACGCCGGGCAAAGCGTCACCTTCCGCCAGGTGCGCACAAGCCACACGCCCGGCGAGGTGTGGGTCGAACTGACTTGGCAGCGCCCGGACCAGCTTCGTCGCCCGCAACAGATCAACAACGCGGTCCGCACCGGCAGCACCGGCGGCCAGGGTGGTACGGTCACGGCTTCGCTGGCGTTTACCAATGCGTACGATCCGGCGTCGAACCTGGACACGCAGACGGTCGCGAACCGGCCGGCCGAGAACGGGCTGCACGGCTTCACGCACGATCGGCTGCACCGACTCGACCGGCTCGATTACCCAGGCGGGCCCTTCGAGGATTGGCAGCTCGACGACCTGAGCAACTGGGAAACCTATCGGGGCCGTGACGCCGTCGTCACCACGTACGCCGACAACATCCTCAACCAATACACCTCGATCTCGGGCGGCGTGACAACGCCGTTGCACGATGCCAGGGGCAACCTGATCCGCAACGAGCGCGGCTACGGGTTCACCTACGATTTCGAGAACCGCCTGACGCGGGTTTTCACGGACAGCGACC
>JALHJL010000005.1 GCA_022839625.1 Phycisphaerales bacterium | reverse complement strand
CCATCGGCAGCTCCTGTTCTCTTGATGTCCTTGCAGAACAACAAGATAGAACGGGACTGCCGTTGGCTCATCTACGCCCCGGAATTCGGAGATGAACCCGAAATGTGGCCCGCCAGGCGGTCGGACGCCAGGAAGACGATGGCCGCGGCAACGTCGCCCGGCTGGCCCAGCTTCTCAAGAGACATGGTGGCCTGCACGCGCCGGACGACGGCGTCGTTGAGCACGTTCTCGGCCATGGGGGTCCGCGTCCAACCCGGGCACACACAGTTCACGCGACCTCGCGGCGCCAGGCGCACGATCTCGTTCTTCAAGCTGAGCGTCAGCCCGTACGCCAGCGCTGCCTTCGCCGCCGAGTAGTCCGCGTGGTCGGCCTCGCCAAACAAGGCCGCGGTCGACGCCACGAGCACGATGGCGGCTGTCTCCCTCGGCTCGGCGGCGAGGTGCCGCAGGAAGGCGCGGCAAGTGAGGAACGCGCTGGTCAGGTCGGCGTCCAACGTGGCGCGCCACTGCTCCAGAGTCATCTCGTGCAGCGGGACGGCGCGGTCCGTCCAGACGCCCGCGTTGACTACGACCGCGTCTATGCGGGGAAGCCTGGCCAGGGCTTCGTCAAACAGGAACTCGACCTGCCGCTCGTCGCGCAGGTCGGCCTGGACCACGGTGCACGGCACCCCGAGCCGGGGTTCGAGCGCGCGGAGCGGCTCCGGGCGGGTATGGCAGTGCAGTACCAGCCGGGCACCTTCCTCGGCGAAGGCCTCCGCCGTCGCCAGCCCGATCCCGCCCGAGGCCCCGGTGATCAGCACGCATTGCTCAAACAGGTTTGCATTCATGCTTGTCTCCCGAGAGCGGAAGCGGCGTGATCATAGCGGCATCGTGGGACGTGGGCGAGTTCCACGACGCGGCCGGCTGGCGCGCATCCGAAGCGACACCGCCCGCGCTCGTTGCGAGCGGCGGCGAGAGGCTCGCTCATAAGACGATGCCGCCCACCGCGCCCAGGGCGACCGTGCTCCACAGCCGGCCGACCTCCGATTCGAAGTCAGACTTCGCGACCGCCGTCTTGAGCCGCGGCTGGCTGAGGATTTGAAGGTTGGTAGCCCACAGCACCGTGGGCAGGGAGACGTTCACGGCGACCTCCCGCGCGCTGAGCAGCAGCTTGATGCGGCCGCCGACGATGTTCGAGAGCTCGCCGATCGCGTCGCCCATCTCCGAACCGCCCGGCGCCACCTCGCCCCCTGCGAACCGCGACGCGACCCCCTGCGCTGCGCTCTGCGCGAAGCCCAGCTCGACCGACCACTGCACCGCCCCGACCACGGACATGATGCTGAGCAGGATTTCCCCGCGGCGGATCGCGGCCTCGACCGGCACCGGGTTGACTTGCAGACCGCATGCCTTGGCGAGAATCTGCTGGACCGCCTGCGGAACACAATCCCCGTGCGGCACCGCGCACGACGCGCTGGTCTCGGGCAGGCTGTCGATGAGCGTCTTGAGGCCCGACCGCAGGCGATCACGATCGACCGGCTTGAGCAGAAAGGCCGCCACGCCCGGCTCGCGTACGGCCTCCTTCAGGCGCTCGGTGTTGCTCTCGGCCGTGATCATCACCGCCGGCGGGCAGTTCGCGTGCCGCTTGCGCAGCTCGCGGATGAACTCCAGGCCGTTCATCCGCGGCATGTTCATGTCCACAAACAGAAGCTGCGTCTGCCCGTGACAGAACTTGTCGAGGGCATCGCGCCCGTCGGCGGCTTCAGCGAAGACGAACTCCGCGAGACCGGTCTGCCGGAGCGCACTCATGATGATCCGGCGCATCGTGGCCGAATCGTCGATCACCAGGGCCTGGATCTCACGCAACATAATGCCGCTCTCCGCGTGCCTGGCTCGAACGACGCACACGCGTACTGCAACAACGCCGCACGCTCTGATGTTAGTACCTGCGAGCTTGCCCCGTGCAGTCCGCGGAGCCCACCGGTTCGCCCATTCTACCATCGGCAATCCCGTAGGCCCATAGGCAGCTTGGCCGGCGACAGGCGGCCACGACCGCAGCGTGGGTAGAGCGGCCATTCTAGAGCGTACGCAACTCCGCGGCTCATGAAACGCGGCGGCAGTCGGGGACCGAGGTAGCGCGCGGACGTGGCGCAGGGGCCGCCAATGCGCTGCGGAGTGGTCCTCTTGCAACGGGCTGTTAACGACAAGTGGCGTCGTCGACGCACTGTGCGTACGCGCGCTCCGGTTGCCCAGCCTCACGGTCCCACAGTCGGTCGTGCGTCAACGCGATCTCCCGGCACTCGTCGAGCCCGGCACTTCAGAGTGTCTGCATCCGGACCTGCGTGGATGAACTCCCCGAGGGCGAGCACCCGACGCTCGCAAGAGCCAGCCCCCGCCTCCCGCCGGCCATGCGCCCCCGAGCGTCCCGCCGGGCCAGGCTCGCCGCCCCGTGGACCGTCAGAACCGGACCTTGAAGACTGGCTTCAGCAGCAGCGCGGAGGCCATCGAGAGCACGAAGAAGGACAGAATCCACCAGTTCGCGCCGTATAGGTAGGACTGGACCGCGGGATACTGAATGGCGATCGAATCGACGGGGCCGCCGGCCGGCAGCAGCGGCTCGGTGGGGTGCAGAATCTGCGAGGTCCAGCGCGAGCCCAAGCGCTCGGCGCTGACGCGCTTGAGGGTGTCCGCGACCACAAGCTCCTTTTCGACCGTGGCGCCCGCGATGTTCACGCGCAGCATGTGCCGTCCCGGCTCTCCGGCCCGGACACGCCAGACCAACTCACCACCGCCGGGCACCGGACCGGCTTCGATGATGGCCGCCGGTCCGGAGTCGAGTTGAGCATCCACGAGGCTTGCGTGCGCAGGCGCGAGGCGCAGGCTGATCAGCGTCTGCTCGCCCGGGCGCAGCGGCCGCCATTGGTAGCGCGCGCCCATTTGTCCGAGTAACAGCAGCATCGGCAGCAGCATAATCAGGAGCGGACGCAGCATGTGCCACTGCAAGCGGAGCAGTGCGCCCATGATTCGCCCCTGCGAGCGGAACGTCACGCCGAGCTCGTCCTTGAACAGCTTGAGGGCCAGCAGGTTGGCGGTGATGTCATCGCGGGCCCGGCCGATCGCCTTCTGATTGGAGGTGTACCGAAAAGCGATCAACATGACCGCGCCGGTCAGCACGGAGATAATCGCCAGCCCGAGCCAGACCGGCAGCGGCGACAGGACGAAATAGGCGCCGTCGGCGAGCGCGGTGCATAGGGGGTTGAGCACCGCCAGCACGGGCGACAGCACGGGGTTGAGCACGAAGTCCACGCCGTCCCAGGCCGCGGCGCACGCGGACTTGAGAGCCTCCCACAGCCACTGGGCCGCGTTGCCGAGGTTGATCAGCAGCCAGTTGAGGGCGTGCATGCGCTGTCATCGTCTCCTGGAACGCCGCCCGCCGAAGCGTCGCGGCCGGCGGCGGCGCCCGTCCGCAGGTCCCGGCGGGCGCGATCGCGCCTCACACGGCGGCGCCTGGGTGCGGGGGCCGTCGTTCGGCCGCGCGGGGGTACGGGTTGTTACTCAATGTACCCCAATCCCCGCAGGCGCTCGATGACCTGCTGTTCGTCGTCCGCCGCCTCGACCTTGCTCAGCTCCCGCTCGATGATGTGGACAATGAACTCGTCGGCGGAGGCATAGCCGGCGGTCTCCGCGATCTTCTTGACGCGGTCATAGAGCGCATCGTCGATCTTGATCTTGGGCACGCGGGTCACTCCTGTGGTTGCGGCCGCGAATCGGCCGGACCGACCCGAGTCCGCCGGGCCCGCCAGCGCGGGCTCCCGGGGTGCTCGGGGACGGTTCGCGTTCCGGGCGCCGTTGGGCGTTTGCGCCGAGTCATGTAAACACGTTGCGGCCGGTCATGCTGTCCGGCACCGTCAGGCCGAATTCCTCGAGAATCGTGGGAGCCATGTCGATCAAGGCCGGCTCCGGGTGCCGGATCGGGCGGTTCGCGAACAGCACGCCCGGCAGCTCTTCGGTCGCCATGCAATGGTCCGCGCTCCAGGTGGAGTCGTTGTCGCTGAAGACCGCGCTCTCGATTGTACCCAACGCGGTGAGCCAGGAACACCGGTAGCCGCGGGCGTAGCCGATGATCAGATCGGGGGCGTTGGCGAGGTAGGGCCCGGAGTACACCTGGTCGCTGCGATAGACCGCGGAGATCGCGGCGGCGCCGGTTTCGGGGTCGCGCGCCGCGAGGAGCTTCGCACGAAGTTCCTCGAGCAGCGCGTCGCGCTGGGCCGGATCGACGATCCCGTCGCGCTCGCGCCCCTTGAGATTCACGTACAAGCCGTTCAGCCCCAGGCCGTACGCGCGCGTGCGGCTCCAGTCGACCACCGGCCCGAACTTCGGCTCGTGCTGAAACAGCGACCCGCAGTTCTCCGGTCCCAGGTACCCGTTCTCGCGCAGCCAGGTGTTCAGGCCGAACTGCCGGCGGAAGTTGCAGAAGCCGTGGTCGGACAGAACCAGGATGGTGGCTTGGTCGCCGTAGCGCCGCACGAGGTCGCCGACCACGCCGTCCATGCGGACGTAGAGGTCTTCGAGCACGCCCATGTACTTCCGGGCGTCTTCGGGGGAGCGCACCGGGTGCTTCTCGTCGTTGTCCCACCAGAACATGTGCGACTGGAGGTCGCTGCTGGAGAAGTAGAAGAACAGCAGGCCCGTGTCGTAATGCCCCAGGGCGTAGTTCAGCAGGTTCATGCGCTCCTGGAGCACGAACTCGGCCTGTACGCGGTACTCCTCGTCCGTGAACACCTTGTTCGAGAGGGCCTTGTGGTCCTCCTGGAAGCCGAGCGTGGAGAACAGGCCCAACTCGTCGGCGATCTCCGTGACGAACTTCTGCGGCTCGCTGACCTTCTGCCCGCCCGGGTCCGACGGGTCCATGTTCAGCGGCGAGACGTACAAGCGAAACGTCGGCCGCACTTCCTGCAAGTAGAAACGGCAGATGCCGCCGACCGCGTCATTCCGCAGGAAAGAGGGCATCTCCAGCGGAAAGCTGACCTTGGTCCAGCCGCTCCATTCGCCTTCCTTGAGCACGATCGTCTGGCCCTGAATCTCGATGCGGACCTGCGGCTCGGTCGGGTGCCGGTAGACGCGGAACTCCACCTGCGTCTCGACCGGCTTCTGGAGCAGCGTGTTCACCGGCCCGGTCAGCTTAACCTTCGCGGCATGGTCCTTGAACACGATCGGCTTCAGGATGCCGCCGCCCTGGTCCCGTACCTGCCGCACGCGAGTCGAGAAGCATTGGTAGGTGCCGTAGGTGCCGAGCAGGTCGGGCGTACCCATGCCCGCGAGGCAGCGATGGTGGCCGTGTGCGGACGGGCTGGGCGGATAGTTCGAGGGAATGTCGTACAGGCAGGAAGGGATGCCGGCGGCGTCGAGGTAGTCCCAGAAAGGCGTGCCCTCGCGCCGCAGAAGCGTCTGCGTGGTGCCGTGGTTGAACGGCCAGAAGTTCAACGGAAGCTTGTGGTCGCCGACCTCCCACCCTTCGGTCGCACCGATCGTCTCCGACGCGGAGTAGTACGGGGCACACTGCTGCTCCGGCCGGCGGTGAATGAAGTCGAAGATCCCGTGCACGCCGGCGTCGCCGCCGGTGATGAAGCTCGCCCAGGCGACCGGACTCTGCGGGGGGATGCTGGTGCCGAGGCGCGCGTAGCCGCCGGCGGCCCGCAGTTGTGCCAGGTTCGGCATGCGCCCGGCGTCCATGAGGCGCTCGGAGAGCTGCGGGTCAAAACCGTCGATGCCGAGAACGATGACGCGCTTGTCGCCGGCGCGCGAGCGGCCCCGGGCGGCGGACTTTCCGAAGGGGTTGCAGCCGCCGTACAGGCACAGGACGGAGGCCAGCCCGGAGCTTCCGGCGATCTGGATGAAACGACGGCGAGTCAACATGTGCTTGCGACACCTCATACAAGACGGGCCTGGCCCACCGCGGCCGGCGGCGGGCGGTGCCCACGCTACGACACTGTCAGCGGCCGGCCATCCATGTGCGGCGGCGCCTCCACACCAAACAGGCCGAGAATCGTGGGCGCGAGGTCGGCGATGTGCGGGGCGCGGTCATCCTGCGCGGCCAGCTTGCGATTGCAGAACAGCACGCCGGGCACAAGCGCCGGGTCGACGATGTGGTCGCCGCTCCAGGCCTTCGTGTTGTCGCGGAACAGCTCGTCGGTCGGCTGGCCGATGGCCGCCTCCCAACTCACGCGGTATCCGCGGTTGTAGCCCACAATCAAATCCGGGGCCTCGCTCTTGTACGGCCCGTTATAGATCTTATGCGCGTCGAAGACGCGGTTGATCGCGGTCGCGCCGTCGTTGTCCTTCAGGCCGCTCAGCTTGCGGCTGATCTCCTCGCGGAGCGCGGGCGCGTCGGCCGGATCGACGATCCCCTGGGCCTCGCGCCCGCGGAGATTGAGCCAGATGCCCGTCAGCCCGACGCAGTAGGCCCGCGTTTGCGACCAGTCCACGCCGGCCAGGTACTTCTGGCCGCGCCCGTCGGGCTTGAGCCGCAGGTATCCGTTCTGCTCCAGCCAGCAGTTCAGGTCGACGCCGCGCCGGAACGACGTGCACCCGTGATCCGAGATCACCAGGAGCAGCGTGTCGTCATCGTCGCACTCCGCGAGCGTGTCGCCGACCAGCTCGTCCATGCGGACGTACATCTCCTCGATCGCGTTGCGGCACTCGCGGCCGCCCTGGCCGTGGTAAGCCGGGTGGTCCGGCTCCAGGTAGCGCCAGAACATGTGATGAATGCGGTCGGGGCCGTCCACGACGCAGACGCAGAGCCCGTGCCGGGTCTTCTCGAGCGCGTCGAAGAACATGTCCGCGCGCTCGTCGTCGGCCTCGACGCATTGGTGCAGAAAGGCCGCGTCGTCGAGCACGCGCGCGTTGAGCCCCCACGTATCCTCGGCCAGCCCCATCGTCGCGTACGGCCCGAGCAGCCGCGCGAAGTACGGCGCGTACACCTTGGGGTGCGAGATCGGCAGGGCCGGGTGGCCCGGATCGATCTGGATCGGCGTCACGTACAGCCGGAACTCGGGCTCGGTCTCCAGCAGGAGGAACTCGCAGATGCCCCGCACCTTCACGCCGAGGCCGGCCTTGAACGTCACGCGGACCCACGGCGTGTACTCGCCGCGCGTCAGCTTGATCGATTGTCCATCGACCTTGAGCACGGCCTGATCGGCGCCCGTGACGCGGACCTCGAAGGGGCAGCGCAGCGGTCCGCCGTTCGTGGCGATCGTGTTCACCGGGCCCACCAGGTGCGAACGGATCACATTTCCTTCCCGCTGCACGCGCACCTGCTCGCCGCCGGTGTAGTCTTCGACGCGCGGCGAATCGCCCGCACCCCAATCGTTCGTGGAGTAGTACGAGAAGGTCCCCTGGCTGCCCCGGAGGTCGGGAACGCACATCGCCGACAGCAGCACGCCGCGGAACTTCTCGGGCGGGAAGGTGATCGGCATGCGGATAATGTTGCTGAAGATGCCGTGCTCGCCAAGGATGTTCCAGAAGGGCTTGCCCTTGCGCAGCCCGCGGATGTCGGGTTTGCTGAGCGGGATGCGCCACTTGCCGATGTTGAGCGTCTTGCGCGGCGGGCGGATTTGGGCCGACGACAACTCCGGCAGATACGTGCGTTTGTCGCGCGTCAGGAAGTCGAAAATGTTGTGCTTGCCGGGGTTGCAGCCGGTCAGGAACGTGGCCCAGGCGACCGGCGTCATGGCCGGGGCCGTTGTCGCGAGCCGTTGGTACGTGCCGCTCTGCTTGAGCCGCGCGAAGTTCGGCAGCTTGCCCTCGGCGAGGTAGCGCTCCACGAGCGTGGGCTCCAGTCCGTCCAGCCCGAGAACCACCACGCGCTTGAAGCTCGCCCGGCCGTGGGCCCGCCGCCGCCTCAGCACGCGGATCGCCCAGCGGAACGGCCAGAGGAACAAGGCACCGAGTGCGGCGAAGAAGGCGAAGAAGAGGGTGACGACCGTGGTGCCGACCGCAAAACCGGCGCCAGGTCCGATATACGCGTACGCCGGTTCGGTCATCAGCAGCAGGACGGCCGGCAAGAGAACCAGTGCATAGGCCCTGCGCGGGCGCGTCGCCGTCGACTGCCCGCAAGCAGATGACAGCGAGGGGAACGGGGTGTCGTTCACGGGTGATTGGCTCGCCAGCGTCAGGGTCCTCCGTTTGGCGCGATTCTAGTATCGTTGTCCCTCCTTTTCTACATGAACGCCGCGCGCGAGCGGAGAAGCGCTTTCCGTGCAAAAAACGTTATGCACCCCACGTGCGACATCGATATACTGTTAGTAGCGGGACGTTTCGGGGAGCTTCGTGGCCGCGACTTATCGGAGCCACTGCGTGAGCAGACCACCGCGCCGCCGTCGCCGCACCCCGGTTGCAGAATCCGTCCCGTCCCAACCGCGAGCGCGGCGCTGGTTCGTCGCGGTCGGCGTGCTGTTCGCCGTCGCGGCGGGGGCCGGCACGTGGTGGTGGATCGCGGGGGGACATCTGCCCGGCGTGTCGCGACCCGGCCCGCTGAACGTGCTCCTGATTACCGTCGATACGACGCGGGCCGACTACCTCGGTTGCTACGGGCGCCCCGGCAACCGCACGCCCAACATCGACCGGCTGGCGCGGGAGGGCGTGCTCTTCACGAACTGCACAAGCTCCTCGCCCCTTACCCTGCCGTCGCACGCCAGCATCCTCACGGGCCTCTATCCATACGCGCACGGCGCGCGCCACAACGGAATCGGCCGCCTGGCCGACAGCAACCTCACTCTCACCGAAACGCTGCGTGCCGCCGGCTTCCGCACGCAGGCGACCGTGGCGACCTTCGTTCTCAACCGCAAGTTCGGCACGGACCAGGGCTTCGATGTGTATCATGACGTCCGCGCGGGCGAGCACGGGGACGAGCGCAACGCACGACGCCGCGGCGACGAGGTGTGTGACGACGCGCTGGCGATGCTGCGCTCGATGGCCCCGGAGCGGTTCTTCCTGTGGGTCCACTTCTACGATCCGCACTATCCGTACATCTCCGCGCGCCACCCGGATCGGCAGTCGCCGGCCGCCTACGAGGACCAGATCAGCTTCATGGACGCCCAGATCGGCCGACTGCTCGCGGGACTCTCGGAGCTCGGACTCGACCGCCACACGCTGATCGTGCTGGTGGCAGACCACGGGGAGGCGTTCGGCGAGCACGGCGAGCTGATGCACGGGAGCTTCGTGTACGAGACCACGCTCCACGCGCCGCTGATCTTCCGTTGTCCGGCGCTGCTGCCCGCCGGCCGCAAGGTCACGGCCCAAGTGCGGACGATCGACATTGCGCCGACGGTCCTCGCGCTGGCGGACCTGCCGGCCTGGGGCCACGCCCAGGGTGTCGATCTCACCTCGTTGCTGTCGGGCCAGGTCGCTGACTTGAAGCTGGCGGCGTACGGTGAGTCGCTCCTCGGCCGGGCGCTCTTTGACGCCGCCAAGCTGCGCAGCCTGTCCGCGGGAGGATGGAAGTACATCCACGTCCCGCGGCCGGAACTCTACGACCTGGCGAACGACCCCGGCGAGAACCACAACCTGGCCGAGGCCGAGCCGGCCCGCACCGCGGAAATGCGCGCGCGGCTGCGAGACCTGCTGGCCGCGGCGCCGCTGCCCCCGGCGAGGGAAGAAAGCGCGGTCGACATGAGCGACACCGACCGGGCCGCGCTGCGCTCGCTCGGGTACGTCGCGGCGGCATCCGCCGAGGACGCCGAAGGCGCCCGCGAGATCGACCGATTCGAACCGCGGGGCGACGACCCGAAGGACCACGTGCGCTCGTTCGAGTTGAGCCTGCGCGCGGTGGGTGCCATTCACGACAAAGACTATGCGCGGGCCGAACAGATGCTCAGCGAGCTGATCACGCTGCTGCCCAACCGGCCGCGCCTGCACGTCGAGCTCGCGCACGCGCTCCGCGATCAGGGCCGGCTGCCGGCCGCCGACCAGGAGTTTCGTCGGGCCGTGAACCTGGCCCCGCGCAGCGGCAGCGTCCGGTACGCCTACGGCCGCTTTCTGCTCTTCTCGGCCAACCGCTACGCCGAGGCCGCGGAGGAGCTTGGGGCCGCCCTCGCCGCGACGCCCAACGATCCAGAACTTCAGCACGACCTGGCCGTGGCGTGGATGACCCTGGGCCGCTTCGACCAGGCCGAGCAGTTACTGCATCTGGCGCTCCGGCAGAGCCCGGACAACCCGCGCGTGACGCAGTCCCTGGGCGTCCTCTGCATGCAACAGAACCGCGTGGCGGAGGCGGCGGCGTATTTCCAGCAAACCCTGGAGCTGCAGCCGGACTCTCCGCAGGCCCGTGCGGCGTTGCAGAGACTCCGGCAGATGGTCCGCCCGTAGCATTTCGCCATCCGGCACCGACGCTGCGCCGTGCAGCAATCCGCGCGCACTTCGGCATGATAAGAGGTACCTGGAGAGCAGCGTCGTGCAGCGGTACAGTACGCTGATGCGGGCTGACGCGCCGGTGTTCACCGCCGGCCGCGGAGGTGTGTCAGGAGGCTTCGGTTGAGCACGAGGCGCAGGAAACGTCATCGTCCCGGGGATGGCCTGGAGCGCGAGCGCGGGGCCGGGGCGGCTGCGGGACGGCGCCGGCCGGTCCTGGGGTGGATCGGTGTCGGGCTGGTGCTCGCGGCCAGCGTCGCGGTCTTCTACGGCGTCGCCACGCGCCACGGACTCCTGCGCGGGACCGGCCATCCGCGGAACGTCCTGCTCATTACGGTGGACACCACGCGGGCCGACTACTTGCGCTGCTACGGACACCCCACCGTGCCGACTCCCCACATGGACCGGCTGGCGGAGGAAGGGGCCCTGTTCCGGCGCTGTTCCGCGAGCTCCGTCCAGACCCTCCCCTCGCACGCCACGATCATGACGGGCCTCTATCCTTTCGTGCACGGGGTGCGGCGAAACGGTACCGACCAGCTCCCGGCCGGCGCCGTGACGCTCGCGGAGACGCTGAAGTCGGCGGGCTTCGCGACGGCGGCCGCGGTCGCCTCCTATGTGCTCGATCCGACGTTCGGTATCGCGCAGGGCTTCGACACGTATCGCACCGTGCCGCCGCCGCGCCCTGGCGGTGATCCGGTGAGCGCCCAGCGCAAGGGCGACGCGGTCGCCGACGACGCGCTGGACCTGCTGCGCGGGCTGGCTGGGAAACGGTTCTTCCTATGGGTGCACTTCTACGATCCGCACTATCCGTATGAGTCGGCGCGCGTCCCGGACCCCGCTTCGCCGCTGGCGTATGAGGACGAGGTCGCGTTCATGGACGCGCAGATCGGACGCGTGTTGGAGGGGCTGCGGACGCTCAAGCTCGAGCAAGAGACACTGGTGGTGCTGGTGGGCGATCACGGCGAGGGGCTGGGCGACCACGACGAGTTCCAGCACGGCTTCTTCATCTACGAGACGGGACTGCACGTACCGCTGATTCTGCGCTGCCCGGGCGCGGTTCCCGCCGGCCGGCAGGTGGACGCCGTCGTCCGAACGCTCGACGTCGCGCCCACGATCCTGGAACTGCTGGGCCGGCCGGCTCTCGCGGACGCGCAGGGCGTCAGCCTCACGCCGCTCGTGTCCGGGGCGGCGGACGACCTGGGGCTCGCCGCCTACGGCGAGGCGCCGGAGCCGCACACGCTCTTCCGGCTCTCGCGGTTGCGAAGCCTCGCCGTGGGGGATTGGAAGTACATTCATTCCAGCGCGCCGCGGTTGTATGACGTGCGGTCGGATCCCGGCGAATTGCACGATTTGATCGACGCGCGCGCCGAACTGGCGGCCCAGATGCGCGCGCAGTTGCGCGACCTGATCGCCGAGGCGCCGCCGGTGGTCGCGGGCGAGACGCGGGTCGTCCTGGCCGGCAACGAGCTGGCGCGGCTCGAGTCTTTGGGCTACCTGGGGGTCGTGTCCGACCCGAACGAGGAGGGTCTCAGCGAGCTCGATCTCTTCGAGCCCACCGGGCCCGACCCGCACCAGTACGCCGCCGTGCTGGGCCTGTATGAGCACGCGCGCCACGCGATCGGGCATGGCAGTTTCGCCGCCGCCGAGGTGCAACTCCGGGAGGTGTTGGCGGCGTTGCCCGAGGCGCCGGCCGTGCTGCGCGACCTGGCGCATGCCCTGGCGCGCCAGGGGAAGACCGACGAGGCGGCGCAGACGTATGAGCGGGCCATCGCCGTCGTACCCACGGATACCCACACGCGCCTGCAATACGCATCCATGCTCATGGACGCGCAACGGTGGGAGCCGGCCCTCGCGCAGGCCGGCCAGGTCTTGACGCAACTGCCCGAAGAGCCCACGGCCCATGCGATGCTGGGCGTAGCCTACGCGACGCTCAACCGTCTGGACGAGGCCGCGGCCCACTTGGAAGCCGCCGTGCGCGGCGATCCGCGCGGCCTCGAGGCCCTGCATGCGCTCGGGCAGGTCTACTACAGGCAGCACCGGCTTCCGGAAGCGGCCGAGTGTTTCCGCAGGGTACTTGCGCTCGAGCCGCGCTGGGAGCGGGCGCGTGCCGCGCTACAGGCCATCGAGCGGGAGATGCGGCGATAGCGGCGCGCCCGGCCCGCGAATGCTGCGCGGGACCACGCTCACTCCTCGGTGACGTGCAGGTGCCGGCCGCGAAAGTGGGCTTGATAGCGAGCGGGGTCGTCGCCGAGCCCCTCGTAGTGCGCCTCGCGCCTGCCCGCGCGGGCGTCCACCGTTTGCACGCCGACCACCAGCTCCGTGTCCGGCGCGGCGCGGTTGAACGTGACGCAGGGCACGACGAGGTACCACGTCGGCGAGTGGGGTTTGTGGTCGCAGATGTCCTCGGTCGCGCGTTCGGCCTGGAGCCGGGCCTGGGTGATCGCTGCGAAGACGTGCCGGTACGCCGGCGGCACGCGGCGCGGGTCGAGGAGCGCGGCGATGCGGTCCTTATTGTCGCGGCGGAACGTCGCCCGCAGTTCCTCGAGCGCCGGCCAGTCGCCGCCCGCGAGCAGCGCGTGCAGCGCCCCGCAGGCGTTGGACGGTGCGTCATAACGTCGCATGGGGCCGTAATGCGGGCCGTCCGGCTCGTCGCGGACGGCCACGTGCGAGTTCAGCTTGACGACGAGCACTTTGAACGCCTCCTGCGAGGCGGGCGTCGCGAAGTGATGCTCGGCCACCCGCACCGAGCCCCATTCGTACCGCGCGCCCAGGTTGCAGGTCCGCATCGGCCCCCGCGTGCCCGACTTCAGCTCCGGCAAGAAGTGCTCCGCGAACTGCCGCTGAAACGCGGAACAACATTCGGCTTCCGACTCGTCGGAGCAGTTGACCTCCAACGCCCCCGCCACGGGGGCGCGCTGGTCATCCACGACCTGGCGTATCGCTCCGACGACCCGGCCCAGACGGTCTTCGACGCCGATCAGTTCCTGCAAGCTCCGCATGAACGCTGGCCCTCCAAGCCGCGGCCGTTACAACTCGCCGGGACGATTCAGTACGAGCAGCTTAAGCTCGGTCATCTCTTCGATCGCGTAGCGCACGCCCTCGCGCCCGAACCCGCTGTCCTTGACGCCGCCGTAGGGCATGCTGTCCACGCGGAAGCTCGGCACGTCGTTGATCAGGACGCCGCCGACTTCCAGCTCACGGTACGCGTAGAAGGCGTGGTCGAGGTTCTTCGTGAACACGCCGCATTGCAGGCCATACGCGCTGTCGTTGGCGATGTCCACCGCCGCCGCGAAGCTCGCGAACGGCTGCAACGTCGCCACCGGGCCGAAGACCTCGCGGCAACTTACCTTCTGCCGCGGGTCAACATCCTCCAGGTACGTTGCCTCGTAGAGCGTTCCGTGGCGCCGGCCGCCGCACAACAGCTTCGCGCCGCCGGCGACCGCCTCGTTGACCCATTGCTCGACCCGCCGAGCATCCGCCTCGGTGATGAGCGGCCCCAGGAACGTCTCTTCGTCGAGCGGGTCGCCCAGCTTGAGCCGGGTCGCGCGGTCGATCAGTCGCGTCCGCAGGTCGGAATAGACCGCCGCGTGCGCGATGATCCGCTGCACGCTCACACAGCTCTGCCCCGACTGGTAGAACGCGCCCATCGTGATCCGCTCGGCCGCATGCTCGAGGTCGGCATCCTGGTCCACGATGCACGCGGCATTGCCGCCCAGCTCCAACGCGACGCGCTTCTTGCCCGCGCGGACCTTCAGCGCCCAGCCCACTTCCGGCGAGCCCGTGAAGCTCAGCAGCCTGATGCGCTCGTCGGTGACCAGCGGCTCAATGTCCTGGCTGCTGCACGGCAGGATGGAGAACGCGCCGCGCGGCCAATCCGTCTCCGCCAGAATCTCCCCCAGAATGAGGGCACCCACCGGCGTCGCCGAAGCCGGCTTGAGCACCCACGGACAGCCCGCCGCGATGGCCGGCGCCACCTTGTGCGCGACCAGGTTCATGGGGAAGTTGAACGGGGTGATGAATCCGCACGGCCCCAGAGGGAAGCGGCGCACGATCGCCTCGTACCCGGCGGCGCGCGGGCTGATGTCGAGCGGCAGCCACTCGCCGCCGATGCGCACAGTCTCCTCGGCGGCGATGCGGAACGTGTCGATCAGACGCGTGACTTCGCCGCGGGCATCGCGGATCGGCTTGCCGGCCTCGATGGCCAGCGCGCGGGCCAGCTCCTCCTGGCGCTCGGCGACACGCTGCACGACGTGCTGAAGGATGGCCTGTCGCTGGTACGCCGGCAGCTTGCGCGTGGCCGCGAACGCCTCGGCGGCCGCGGCGATGGCCCGCTCGACGGCCGCGCGGTCAGCGCGTACGACTTGTGTCGCTTCCTTGCCCGCGTACTTGTTGGTTACGGAGAGCAGCGGACCCGCGTCCACCGGAACGCCGGCGACATAGCACGGATACTTGTCGCGCAACATCACGGGCCTCCGTGGCGGGCGTCCTCGCGTGCACGCGGCCCGCGCTGGAGGCAGCCGCGCACACTGGGGCGCAGCGGGAAGCTAGGCCGGAGGACCCTTGGGGCCGGGTCTGGCCGGCTTCTTGCCGGAACCGTCCTTCAGCTCCTTGACCTGCGGCGGCAGGTCGAAACGATCGGCCGGGATGTCCGCGTTATGCTCGATGCTCTCCCAGGTGTAGGTGATGACCTGCGTCTGGCCCATCGCATCGACGTGCCGTACGAGCTTGTGCGGCAGCCACACGCCGTCGACCTGCCGGTAGTCTTCCCGTCGAATCTGGAGCTGCAACTCGAGCTGGGCGCCGGCCGCGTTGGTGATCTTCCGCACGGTGTCCAGGCGAATGGGGTAGCCATTCTTGCGGTCGAAGTAGACGGTTTCCGGGTTCCCAAGGAACGGGGTCAAGACGACCTTGTAGCACGAATGGCCGTCCACCTGCTCCTTGCCGACGCATTCGACTTTCTGGTACAGGTCTTTCCAGCGCAGCAGGGAATTGAACGTGGCCTCGCGCTCCCGCTGGGCCCGTTCTTCACCCTCGAAGATCTTGGGACCCTCGGCCGCCAGTTCCCAGAACACGTCGCCGTCCGAGCCCGCCTGGACCTTCACGCCCCCGGGCAACTCGAGAAGGAAGTACCGCAGATTCGGCGCGGCCTCGTACACCGTGACGGTGCCCTTCTGCGGCGCCGCCCCCCCAGTCGCCTCGATGGTCCCCTTCGAGACGCGGGAGTTCAGCTTCTCGAACGCCTCCCGTCCGCCCAGCCCCTCGATCGACTTCTCCATGATCTTCTCCCCCGACGGCAGCTTCTCATCTTGCGCCCAGGCCGGCGAACCGGCCACCGCGAGACCCGCCAGAATCAGCAGCGCGGCCGAAGAATGGCCCGATGTCCGGCCGCGTGACAGCAACAAGCTCAACATGGCTTCTCCTTGCGCGCAGTGCGCTCCAATGAACCCCCGCGCTCAGGGTTTCTCTTTCTCGGCCTCGCCGGGCTTCGTCGCGGCCTTGGACTGCTCGAGCAGGGCCTTGACGGGCTGAGGCAGAGCAAAACGCTCCGCGGGGATCTCGGCGTTGCACTCGATGGTGTCGATGCTCATGACCTGCTCCATGCCGAGCATCTTCTGGGTCAGCTTGTGCGGCAGCCGCACCCCGTCCACCTTCTTGTAGTCGGCGAATCGCAACTCGGCCTGGATCGGCCCCTGCGGCGTCTTGAGCACCACGTCCATCCGCAGCGCCAGATACGAATCGGTGTCGTAGTAGATGGTCTGCGGCGCCCCGCGCTCCGGCGTCATCACGATCTTGTAACACGGCTGCTCGTCCACCTTCTCGATCCCGACGCACTCCACGGTCTTGTACAGCGTGCGCCAGTGGAGCGGCCCGTTGAAGCGGCTGTCCCGCTCCTTGAAGGCCTTCTCTTCGCCTTCCAGGATGCGTGCTCCTTGCGGCTGGACATCCCAGTACACCTCGCCGTCGGACCCGCTCTCGACCTTGAGGCCGCCCGGCAGCTCGATCACCTGATAGTACTTGTTCGGCTCTGCCTCGAAGCTGTGCAGCGTCCCCTTCTGGCCCATCGCAGGTATCTCGAACGTCCCCTTCGATACCCGGTTGCGGTGCTTCTCCAGGGCTGCCTTGCCGCCCAGGGCGTCAACGGCCTTATTGAGCACCTCCTCCGCGGTCGGCAGTTTCTCCGGCTGTCCCCAGGCGGGCACGGCGATGCCGAATACGACCGCCGCAGTAAGCCAGACCGCCCAGCTCCGCCCGCCGCGCTTGTGTGTAGTCTGCCCGACCATGTACGCGCCTCCGTCCAAGTGCCGGGCAGCGCTGCTCCGCCGAAGTGGGGGCGCACCGCCACCCTGCAACCAGGCCGCGAATGTACCGCCCGGGCCGCGCCCCGACAAGCACGGCCGCTCGCATAGAATAGGCTGGTCCGGCGCCGCGCCGGGCGGATTCGTAATGAGTTTGCGCACAACGTGGAGGCACACGATGGCGGATCTGACATTGCAGCAGGCTCAGCAGGCGCTCTCGGCCGCGCTGGCCAAGTCGGTCGAACTGGGCGTGAAGATGAACGTGGCGGTGGTCGACGCCGGCGCGAACCTCAAGGCGTTCGCCCGCATGGACGGCGCCTGGCTCGGCTCGATCGACATCGCGCTCAAGAAGGCCCGCACGGCCCGCTGCTTCGACATGAACACCGGCGAGATCGGGAAGCTCTCCCAGCCCGGCGGACCGCTTTACAACATCGAGCACTCCAACGGCGGCCTGATCACGTTCCCGGGCGGCGTGCCCCTCAAGAACGCGGCCGGCCAGATCGTCGGCGCGATCGGCGTCTCCGGCGATACGGTCGAAAACGACCACGCGGTCGCCTTGGCCGGCGCGGCGACGAGCAGGTAGCCGGCCCCGGGACCGCGGTTGCGACGCCGGTCCGCGCGACTCAGGCCACCCCCAGCGTACCCGTGGCTTCCGCGGGGTTGTCCGCCGGGCCGCTTGAAACGCCGGCCAGGAGGTCGCGCAGCGCCCGCAACTCGCGGCGCTGCTCCTTGAGTTCCTCCTTAAACGTACTCGTCATCGTGTGGTGGATCTCGGGCCCCAGCTCCAACAGGGCGGAATCCACCAGTTGCAGCAGCCGGTCTCGCTGCGCCGGGGTCAGTTGGACTTGCATCGCCGGTCCTCCTGTTCCCCCTCAAATAGTATAGTACGCGCGCCGGGTACGGCCCGGATCGCATTCGTGGCGCTTTCCATCAGGCGATCCGGCAGACTGCGATCGGTTGGAGAACGCGCGCCTTGAAGCAGCGGCGGGCAGCGATGGACAAGCCGGTAGACCAGCGGCATGGCGTGCGCGACGTGTGGCCGCTGCTGCTGGTGCTGCTGCTCGGGCTGGTACTGCGGGGGGCCTACCTCGGCGAGCTGGTGCACACGCCGGACTTTGCCGTCCCGTTGGCCGATGCGGCCTTTCATGACTACTGGGCGCGCGCGTTGGCGACCGGCAACTGGGCGCCGCCCGAGGGCAACGCCGACCCGCGCATACCCGCAACCCCGTATCTCCGCCCGCCGGGCTATCCCTACTTCCTTGCGCTCGTGTATCTCCTGGCCGGGCCGGGAAACTACGTGGCCGTGCGCATCGTGCAGATGAGCCTGGGGCTTGTCAGCGCGGTGCTGGCGTACCGGCTGGGGCGGAAGCTCCTGGGGCGCGGCGCGGGGCTGCTCGCGGCATTGTTCCTGTGCACGCACTGGGCGTTTCTCTATTACGAAGGGGAACTCCAGGAACCGTGCCTGCTGGTCCTGCTCGGCCTGCTGATGGTCCTCGCCTTCCAGGCGTGGGCCGCGCGTCCTGCCCCGTGGCGCGCTGTGTTGGCCGGGCTGCTGCTGGGGGTCTTCGCGCTGGTACGCGCCAACATCCTGCTCTTTGCGCTGCCGGCTGCGGTGTGGATGGTATGGGTCCTGCGGGGCCAGGGAGACCGGCGACGCGCAATCTCGTCGTCCGTGTCCCTGCTGGTCGGCGTCGCGCTGCCGATCGCGCCGGTGACGGTCCGCAACTACGCGGTCGCCCGCGACTTCGTCCTGATCTCCAGCAACGGCGCAATCAACCTGTACATCGGGAACAACGAGCGCAGCGACGGCTACACCGCCCGCATACCCGAGCTGTACGAGCTCACCGGCGAGAACACGTGGAGCTGGTTCAACTACGGCAAGATCGTGGGCGGCCTGGAGGCGCAGGCGGGCCGTCCCCTCAAGTATTCCGAGGTCAGCGCGCACTTCCGCGGCAAGGCGCTGACGTACCTGCGCGAGAAACCGCTCCGTTGTCTCGGCCTGGCTGCCAAGCGCGGCCTGCTGTTCTGGGGACCCGCCGAGGTCGCCAACAACAAGGAAGTCCACTTCGAACGCCGCTTCTCCCGCTGGCTGCGCTGGCTGCCCGGTTTTCCGCTTGCGGCGGCCACCGCGGCACTGGGCTTGCTCATCCTGTGGAGAGAACGCCGCGGCCGGCTGCCGCCGACCACGGTGCAATGGCCGCCGGTCGTCTTGATCGTGCTGCTGGTCCTGGTCTGGTTTGCGTCCTTCGTGCCCTTTCTCGTGGCCGAGCGGTTTCGTGTCGTGATCGCGCCGTTCCTGGCGGTTCTCGGCGGCTACGGGGTCAGCCGATTGGGACGCTGGGCCGTCGCGCGCGAGTGGCGACGGCTGGCGGCCTGGAGCGTGGCGGGGGTGGGCCTGCTCACGATCGCGGAAGTCAACTGGGCCCGTTACGACCCGCAACCGTCCGCTTGGCACATGGCGCGCGGCGACGGCTTCGCCCAGCGAGGAGAATGGGACCACGCAGTTGCCGAGTACTCCCGCGCGATCGAGCTGAAGCCCACCTACCTCGCCGCCCGGGAGGTGCTGGCGTCCGTCCTGTACCACCAGGGCCGCCTTGACGAGGCGTTGCAGCAGTATCAGGCACTCCTGGAATGGACGCCCGATGATCCGAAGGCGCACAACAACGTCGGCGGCCTGTTGCTCGACCTCGATCGACCCGGGGAGGCCGAGCAGGCTTTCAGCCGGTCGTTGCGGCTTGACCCCAGCGCCGCGGGCGTCCACATCAACCGAGGCACCGCTCTGATGCGGTCGGGCCGGCTCGACGAGGCAATCGAGGCGTATCGCGCTGCACTGGCGGCCGACCCGCGCCTCGCACTCGCGTACTACAACCTCGGGCTGGCCCTGACCGCGCAGGGAGCGGCGGCCGAAGCGGTCGCGGCGTACCGCGCAGCCCTGGAGCTGGAGCCCCTGTACACGGAGGCCCGCGTCAACCTCGGCGTGCTGCTGGCCGGCCAAGGCGAGGTCGATGCGGCCATCGCCGAGTACCGCGCGGTCCTGGCACGCGATCCGACGTGCTTCGAGGCGCTCTACAACCTGGCAGCCGCATTGGGCGGCAAGGGTCAGGTCGATGAAGCGGCGGCCCTGCTGAGGCAGGCGCTGCACGTCCGGCCGGACAACGACCATGCACGGCGCGCGCTACAGGCGTTGGAGCAGCGCGCTGGCGGCCCGGCGACCGGGGGAAGTCACGCGCCTTGATGGGCCCGGAACAACCTGGCGCGGGGCAGTCGTCCCGCGTTGCCGTACGACGGACGCGGAAGCCCGCCCCGGGTCGCTGGGGTCAGTCGTGCGGCATTCCGCGCCGGCGGCGGAACTGCGGCAGGCCCGCCGCCGTAAGAGCGCAGGCCAGCCACACGCCGCCGAAGGTGGCAGCGCCGGCCAGCACCGCGTTGCGCACGCGCCGCGGCGCGACCGCGGTGATGGTCGGCTCTTCCATTTCGGCCCGGTCAGGCGCCGGGGCGCGCTGCGGCGCGTCGGCCAGTTCGCGCGTGATCTCCGCGAGGCGGGCGTCCAGCCACGAGATTTCGGTCTCGCGTTGCCGCTGCTGCGCGGCCGCTTCGTCGCGCTGCCGGGCCAGGTCTTCCGCGGCGCGCAACTGCCGCAGGGCCGCGGCCAGGTCCGCTACCAGCTCCTCGCGGCGGCGCTCCGCTTGGCGGACCTGCTCGCGGGCCTCGGCGAGCTGCGTGGTGTGCTGCTCCCGCGCGACACGATCCGCCTCAAGTTGCAGTTGCTGGCCGACCGCCTCGCGCCGGCTGTTCAGCCGCATGCGCAGCCCGCGCAGCTTCCGGTCCAGCGTGTCCAACTGGAGGTTGTCCGCCAACGTAGTCCTCTTCGCGGCGGCGGCGAACGCATCCACCGCGGATCGCAGTGTGTCATGGTCCGCTTTGAGCACCGCGGCCACCACCAGGCGGCGTGTGCTGCCGTCGCCGCTGGCGGCCAGCTCCTCTATGCGTGCACCGACCAGATCGGCCAGCGCCATCGTCTCGTCCGCGATTTGGCCGGCCGCTTCGCCGGCCGAAGTCTGTTGCGCCACCAGCGCGCCGATGTCTTCGTCCGCCGTGCTCTTCAGCACGGTCTCTTGTACCCCCCACCATTGGGACGCGAATGCGGTCCAGCGGGCCTGTGCCGAAGATACCGCCGCCGCACACTCGTCGAGAACTGGAACCAGGTCGGCCGGCGGATCGAGATTGCGCTGCTCCGCCAGGGACGCCGTCAACTGCGCCAGGGCCTTCTGGACCGCTCGTGCCGGTTCGTCCAGTTGTTGCGTCGCGACCCCCAGTTCCGTCCGGTACTGCACGGCCGCGGCCCGCAATTCCTGCTGGTCCTCCTGGTAGATCGTGTCCTGGGCGAGCACCTGTTCGACCTGCGCCGCATCGACGCTGCCGCGCGGAACGTCCAACCCCGCCAGACCCGCGAGCTCCAGCCGCTGCCGATCCAGTGCGGCGGCCGCCGCCGAAAGCTCGGCCTCGAGTCGGTCCGCGACCGCCGCGCTCTCGCCACGGTCCGGCTGGGTGGGCAACGTCGCGAGCGCGCCGGCGTCCGCGGCCTGCTGTTGACGCAGCGCACGAAGTGCGGCTTGCAGGCGCTCGTACCAAAGGGCCAGGTCACGATACCCCGGCGGAACGGTCACGTCGCCCATCTGCGTCTGCAACTGCTGTGTGTACGCCGTCAATGCCGAGCGCATCAACCGGTGCGCGGTCGCCGCATCGCCCGTGGTCACGGTGAGATGCAGCACCGGCTCATCCTCTGAACTCCGCAACGCCACTCGCCCTTCGTCACAGGCCCGCCGCCAGAGTTGCATGAGCCCCGGCTCCTCCGGCAACACGTCGAGGAGACGCGGATCCAGCAGCCGCGCACGATGATCGGCGACCACCGCCGAGACCGTCGGCCTCTCCGTAACGACCCGGATCCGGCTTGTCGCCTCATAGAGCGGCGGATGGCTGACGTACCAGGCCAAGCCCGCCACGAGCGACAGAAACGCGGCGAGCCCGGTGCTGCGCCACCACCAGCCCGCCCTTCGGTCGACTGCGGGGCCGCGAGGCTGGGCGGCGGTGGTTGGTGTGCCACGCCGGTGATCGAGTTCCGTTTGCCGGGCACGGAGCTGCTCGGCGGCCTCGTCCAGGCGCGCCTGTCGCGCCGCAACCTCGACGGCCTGGGCATTCAGCTCGGCAGCCAGCCGGGCCAGACGCTGCTCGTTCTCGTCGTCGGGGTGCAACGGCGCCTGGCCAGTCGCCTGCTTCAAACTCCGATACCGCCGGCCCAACTCGCGCTCGCGGCGGCGCAGCTCCAGCTCGCGCGCGGTGATCTGGGCCAGCTCGTCCCGGATCTCGCGCACGATCTCGGTCAGCGCGGCGGGCTCCGCGGCCTGCGAGGCCGCCGCATCGGGCGACGAGAGCGGCGTGCCCGGCGCGGCAGGCGACGGCGGCGTCCTCGTGGGCGATTCACCGTCTGGCGCAGGCACGGGCTCACTCACTTGCAGGTCTCACACGTTCTGCTCTGTGCGAACATCGTAATCGCCGCGCTGCGCCGTCGCGGCCGGGGACGTCAGGGAGAGCCGCCGGCGCGCGGAACGAGGACGACCTGGACTGTGCGGCTGCCTACCACGGAGGCGCCCTTAGGCGGCAGGAAGATGACCGGCAGCGTGCGCGTCTGTTCTTCAGCGGACAGGTCGGCAGGCGGCAGGAGGTCGGCAGTAACCAGCACCAGGGCGCGAATGTCGAATGAGGCGGGGGCCTCGAAGACCGCTTCATCCACTTGGACTTCGACGTCGATGCGCCATTCCTTCAGGTCCTTCTTCTGGACCTCGTAGCGGTCGGCGACATCGGGACTCACGAACAGGCCGACGACGACGTTCTTGATGAGGCGCGGCTGGGCCACCACGCGCACGGTCACGTCGGCTCTGTCAGGCGTGATCTTCGCCGCACCCTTCAAACCGACCGGGTGAGCCAGATTGACCCCGGTGAACGTGCGCACGTCGCCCGGCGCCAGACCCTCGAGTTGCCGGCCGAGGACGGCGTAGATTGCGCCTTGGGCCTCGAGATTGCGGAGGTCGCTGCGCCGCACATCGACCTCGACCTGGGCCGGCTCGACCCGCTCCAGGGCGATACGGACCGGACCGCCCTCGGAACGCACGTCAACCGGCAGGATCACCGCCACCCGCGCGTGCACGACGAAGCTGAAACTGGCGAGCCCGACGTTGACCACCGTCAGACCGCGTTCCGCCACCTGCCGCGAACTCTCGACGATCTTGCGTACCTCTTCGCGCGTACTGACCGCGTAGGCCTCCGGCCGGGCCTCATACGCCCGTGGCAGCACGTGCGTCACGGCCAGCGGCTGCTTCGCGGCGGCGGTGCGCAGACGGTCGATCGCACGCCCCGGGCCGCCGAACGTGGCGTCGAAGATCAGCGGCTGGCCGATCACCTCCACCTCGCTCGCCGGATCTTCGCTGCGGATTCGCAGCTCCACCGAGCAAGTATCCGTGGCGGAAGTCGCCTGGTCGGCCACGTACCAGATGACCAGTGTCAGCGGCACGACGAACAGCAGGCGGCGCAGCGGGCGCCACGCGCTCCCGGCCGGCCGTCGCGCTACGGAGCGTGGAGACCCGGCCGCCGGCTGGGGCGAGAGCCGACGGGTCAGCTCTTCGGAAAGGTCATCCAGCGACAGGAAGCGCGTGAGCCGGCCGTTGTCCGCCAGCGAGATGACCCCCGTTTCCTCCGAAACCACCAGCACCAACGCATCCGTCTCGTAACTCATTCCCACCGCGGCCAGATGCCGGCTGCCCAGCGCAATGTCAACCTCGTCGCTCTCCGCCGAAGGGAACTGGCAGTTGGCCGCGATGACCTTCGTGTCCCGGACGATCGCGCCCAGATCGTGGAGCGGCGAGCCGGGATAGAAGATGGTGTTGAGCAGGTTGGCGGACACTTCGGCCCGCAGCAGCGTACCGTTTTCCGCCCAGCCGGTCAGGTCAACGCTGCGCTGGATGGCGATGAGCGCGCCGTAGCGGTTGCGGGAGAGATAGCCGGCGGACTTCACGAGCGCGGCGATGACCTGGGCCTGCCCCTGCGGCCCGCCGCGATGACGCAGCCGCACCTCGCCGACGCGGATGACGGCCCGCCGCAGTTCCGGCTGGAACACGACCAGCGCGATGAACGCCAGCGCGTAGAGCACGTAGCTGTAGAGCAGGTCCAGCCGCACCCACTCGAACTGGGCCGTCAGCACGCGCACCACGAGCGTCGTCCCGACCAGAATCACCAACACGCCGCGCAGGGGGCGCGTCCCGCGCGTGCCCTGGAGCACGCCCGCGCACCAGTTCACGCACAGGCCGATCAGCACCAGCTCGACCAGGACGGCCGGGACGTCGTACGCCTCGCTCGTCAGGCGGTAGTAGAGGCTGTTGAGCATCTCGCTCATTGCGGACGCAGTATAGAATGGACGCCGTGCGGGCTCCACTGGCTGGAGCCGGCGACCAGAAGTAGCCCCCTGGCGGCAACCGGCGATGCTCTCACCGTCCTGGCAAACGCAGCTTCGTGCCAACGTCCAGCGCGTCCGGCAGACGGTGGTGGACGCCTGCCAGCGCAGCGGCCGCGACCCCGGGGGGATCCACCTGGTCGCCGTCACCAAGTACGTTCCGCTCGCGGTCATTCGCGAGGTGCTCGCCGCCGGCATCGCGGACATCGGCGAAAGCCACGTGCAGCAGCTCGTGGCGCGGGCCCGCGAGTCGGGGCCGCCGCGACTGGACTGGCCGGACGAGGTGCCGGCCGACCCGGCCCAGCCGCGCTGGCACATGATCGGGCACTTGCAGCGCAACAAGGTCAAGCTGCTTCTACCGCAAGCGCGGATCATCCATTCGCTCGATTCGCAACGGTTGGCCGAGACGATCGAGCAGCACGCCGCCGCCCTGGACGCCCGCGTGGACGTATTTGTCGAGGTCAACGTCCCCGGCGAGGCAACCAAGGAAGGCGTGGCCCCGGAGGAGGTGGCTCCGCTGGCCGAGGCCGTGGGCCGCTGCACGCACCTGCGGCTGCGCGGCCTGATGACGATGGCCCCGTACGACCCGGACCCTGAGGCCGCCCGGCCGCACTTCGCCCGGCTCCGCGCGCTGTTGGACCGGCTGCGGGACACCGGGGCCGTCGGCCCCGACTGCGTTCACCTGTCGATGGGCATGAGCCAGGACTATGGCGTGGCGGTGGAGGAGGGTGCGACGTTCGTCCGGGTCGGGTCTGCGCTCTTTGAGGGCTTGCCCAGCTCCGACCCCCGGACCCCGTGATGCTCCGCCGCACGGGCAGGTATTGCGCGGTCCCCGCCGCCGCTACGTGCTTGTCGGCGCCGGCATCCCGTTATATAAGGCGGACAGCGGGAGACCGGGTTAGATCGAGTATGAGGTATGTCCCATGCCGCTGCGACGACTGGCCGCCGATGCCCGGGCCGTGGTCGATCTCGCCAATGAGATCGCCCACGAATTCGAGCTGGAATACGTAGGCACCGAGCACATCCTGCTGGCCATTCTGCGCCATAATGACAACGCGGGCGCAAACGCCCTGCGCAGCCTGGGGGTTGATGAGGACCAGGTTCGCACCAAGCTGGACGAGCTGATCCGGCGGGCCAAGGAGGACACCTGGGTTCTCGGCCGGCTGCCCGGCAGCCCCCACTATCGCAACGTGATCGAGCGGGCCATGGAAGTCGCCGAGCAGCTCGAATCCCAGTCCATCAACAGCGCCCACCTCCTGCTGGCCTTGTTCCACGACAAGGAGAGCACCGCCCAGCGCACCCTCATCGGTTTGGGCATCGGGCTGAAGAAGTGCCGCGACGCCGTGCTCCGCGAGCTGTCGGGCGCCTGAATCGGGTCGGCCCGACCCCGCCGTCGGCCGCCGATCCTCCCCACCGCAATTCGGCGTTCAGAAATCGGTAGAGTCGGTCGCCGCGGCGCTCTATCCTCATGCCGTGCCCAGACAACCCTCACAACGCGAGATGCAGCGGGCCTATCTCCGCCGCGACACATCGTACGACGGCATCTTCTTTGTCGGCGTCCGCACGACCGGCATCTTCTGCCGGCCCACGTGTCCGGCCCGCAAGCCGCGGCCCAGCCACGTCCGGTTCTTCAACACCCCGCGCGAGGCGCTGCTGGCCGGCTATCGTCCATGCCGGCGTTGCCGGCCGCTGGAGACGGACGGGCGTGCGCCCGCCTGGATTCGGCAGCTCCTCGCGCGGGTGGATACGGCGCCCGCCGAGCGCGTCCGAGACGCTGACCTGCGCGCGATGGGGATCGATCCGGCGCGAGCGCGGCGCTATTTCAAGAGGTGCTATGGCATGACGTTTCAGACCTACCATCGCGTCCGGCGGTTGGGCCATGCGCTGACCGCGATCGGCCGTGGGGCGGACCTCGCCGGCGTCGGCCACGACCACGGATACGGCTCCGACAGCGGGTTTCGCGAGGCATTCGGCCGTGCCTTCGGCAAGCCGCCGGGCCGTTGCCGCGGCGTCGCGTGCATCGTGACCCGGACCCTGGAGAGCCCGCTGGGGCCGCTGGTGGCCGCGGCCACGCCCGACGCCGTCTGCATGTTGGAGTTCGCCGACAGCGCGCGGCCGGCGGCGCACGCGGCCCAATTGCAGAAGCTGTTTGGCTGCGCCGTCGCCCCCGGCAGCAACGAGCCGCTGGAGCAGCTCCGCGCCGAGCTGGCGGAGTACTTCGCGGGCCAACGCCGGCGCTTCACCGTGAAGCTCGCGTACGCGGGCACGCCCTTTCAACGGGCCGTCTGGGAGCAACTGCTGCGAATTCCGTACGGCGAGACCGCGTCGTACGAGGAGCTCGCGCGGCGGATCGGCCGGCCGGGTGCGCAACGTGCCGTCGGGTCGGCGAACCACCGCAACCGCATCGCGATCGTGATTCCCTGCCATCGCGTGGTGAACAAGAGCGGGGAGTTGGGCGGCTACGGCGGCGGCCTGTGGCGGAAGCAGTTCCTGCTGGACCTTGAACGGCGAGCGCCCGACCGCCTGTAGCGCCGGGGCTGAGCTCGCCGCAGCAAGTCGCCCGTAGCGACCTGCCCGCCGTGGCGGGTACCCGGCGTCCGACCGCCTGTAGCGCCGGACCTCCGTGTCCGGCGTCCGACCGCAGTCGAAGCGCCCGCTGCCTCGCCAGCCGGCGGGGGAGGGGCGATTGCGAGGGTGGCGATCGAACATTGCCAAGATGGCTAGCCCGGTTGGCAATCTTCGCGTCGCGGGGCTGGGGAGCGGTTTCGGCGGCCCCGCGGGAGCGGGTGCAGGTTGGCAATGTTCGAAGGTTGCCAAGGGAGCGTGCCAACGCGAAGGCGGGAAGGCCCCGAAGTGCGAATAGCGAGTACCGAGTTGCGTGGCGAAGCGACGAAGTGACGGCGTGGGAAGGTGGGGACGTGGGAACGTGATGGACTCGGGCGCACACAAGAGAGAATGGGTGCGCGCTTGGGCAGGGGCAAGTTGGAGGCCTGGAATCGGCACGCAAGAGGGGAGTTTGGCGGGCTTCGGCGCCGTGGGTGCGAGAAAGGATTCACGCACCAGCGGGGGATTCCCGCGGCCGTGGGTGCGAGAAAGGATTCTCGCACCAGCGAGGAGGGGAGTTTGGCGGGTTTCGGCGCCGTGGGTGCGAGAAAGGATTCACGCACCAGCGAGGGATTCGCGCGGCCGTGGGTGCGAGAAGGGATTCTCGCACCAGCGAGGGGAGTTTGGCGGGTTTCGGCGCCGTGGGTGCGAGAAAGGATTCACGCACCAGCGAGGGATTCCCGGCGCCGGGGGTGCGAGAAAGGATTCTCGCACCAGCGAGGAGATTCACGCACCAGCGGGGGATTCGCGCGGCCGTGGGTGCGAGAAGGGATTCACGCACCAGCGGGGAGATTCACGCACCAGCGGGGGATTCGCGCGGCCGTGGGTGCGAGAAGGGATTCTCGCACCAGCGGGGAGATTCACGCACCCGCGGGGCCCCGCATCAGCGGCCCGCATCCGCAGTCTTGGCATGGCACACACGAATACCTGCCTCTATGCTTCGCGTGCAACGAGGAGGCAGACATGAAGATCTTCGTCGCCGGCGGAGCGGGATACGTGGGCAGCCATTGCGTGCGGCGGCTGGTCGCCGCGGGGCACGAGGTCACCGTGTACGACAACCTCAGCGCCGGGCATCGGCCGGCCATCGACCCGAAAGCGAGGTTCGTCGAAGGTGACCTCGCCGACACCGCCAAGCTCGCCGACGTCTTCCAGGCCGGCCGCTTCGACGCCGCCATGCACTTCGCCGCGCTGCTCAACGTCGGCGAGTCGGTCCTCGAACCGCTGAAGTACTGGCAGAACAACGTCGCCCACACGCTGAACCTCCTGCACTGCATGCAGCGGCACGGCGTCCGCCGCTTCATATTCAGCAGCTCGTGTGCCGTCTACGGCGTGCCGGAGGATGTGCCGATCCGTGAGGACCAGCCGAAGAACCCGATCAACCCGTACGGCAACACGAAGCTGGCCGTGGAGTGGATGCTCGAGCATTCGGCGGCGGCGTGGGGGCTCGGCGCGGTCGCGCTGCGGTACTTCAACGCGGCCGGTGCGGCAAGCGACGGGACGCTTGGCGAAGACCACGACCCGGAGATTCACCTCATCCCCATCGTGCTCCAGGTCGCGCTCGGACAGCGCGAAAGCGTTCCGATCTTCGGCACCGACTATCCAACGCCCGACGGCACGTGCATCCGCGACTATATCCACGTGGATGACCTGGCCGAGGCCCACCTCCTGGCGCTGGAGAGCTGCACGCCGGGCCGTGCTGAGGCCTACAACGTCGGCACTGGCCGGGGCACGAGCGTGCTGGAGATCATCGCGGCGGCCCGCGAGGTCACCGGCCACGCGATCCCCACGTTGGCGGTCGAGCGGCGGCCCGGCGATCCGCCCATGCTGTTCGCCGACGCCGGCCGCATCCGGCACGCGCTCGGCTGGCTTCCGCGGCATCTCGAGCTTCGCGAGATCGTCGCCAGCGCGTGGCGGTGGCACAGTTCCCACCCCGGAGGGTACGGGACATAGCAGTCCGTTGAAAATGAGTACAGGCCCCGCGAGAGACCCACGCAGCGCTGCCGCGAAAGCCCACGGGCGCGGAGCCAGTCCCCTACTTCAACGGACACCTGGCCCCCGGGCCGCGATTCAGTATTGTCGCCGCTGGCGGGCGGTCGGGATTCCAAGCTGTGCGCGGTACTTGGCGATGGTACGCCGCTTGATTACGGTTCCGGCCGCCCTCAGGCGTTCGACGATCTCATCGTCGCTCAGCGGATTGGACTTGTCTTCGGCGGCGATGATCTCCTCGACCTTGGCCTTGATGCTCGCCCAGCTCAGGTTCTCGCCGTCGTCCGTCTCGGCCCCGCCGGTGAAGAAGCGCCGCAGCGGGTAGATGCCGCGCGGCGTCTGCATGTACTTCTCGTCGACGGTCCGGCTGATCGTGGAGGGATCGCAATTGAACTGGACGGCGAGGTCGCTCATCCGCAGCACCTTGAGGTGCTGCTCGCCGCGGTCCAGGAAATCCCGCTGCGCCTCCACGACGGCCCGGGCAACATCCAGCAGCCGCTCGCGGCGATAGCGGACGGCATCGACGATCGCGCCGGCCGCCTCGATCTTCTGCCGGACGAACTCGCGCGTTTGCTTGTCGCTACGCGAGCGTTCGAGCAACTCGCGGAACTCCGGCGAGATGCGAAGCTCGCGCGTGTTGCCGCGCGCCAGCTGCACGTCGTACCGGTCTTCCTTCTCGTTGTACTCCACCAGAACGTCCGGAACGATGGGCGGCGGAGGCCGGGCCACCACGTCCGCGCCGGGATGCAGGGACAGCGTGGCGATGACCTGAATCGCCGCCTTGACTTCGTCGAGGTCCACTTCGAGCGCTTTGGCGACAGCCGGCAGCCGGTTCTTCTGCAAGTCCTCGAAGTGCTCGCGAATGATGCGGGTCTCGAGCGTATTGTCGCCCGGCAGGGCGGCCAATTGCAGCAGCAGGCACTCCTGGACCGAGCGCGCCGCAACGCCCGGCGGATCGAGCTTCTGCACCTCGGCCAGGGCCGCGGCCAGCTCGCCGGCGCCGGGTGCCGGATCCAGGTCGGAAGCAAGCTCCTCCAGCGGAGTCGCAAGCCGCCCGGCTTCGTCCAGGTGCTCAATGATCCGTTGGCCGATGACGCGCGTGCGTGCGTCCACCTCGGCGAAATCCCACTGCCGCAGCAGGTGTTCCTGGAGCGTGATCGGTCGCGCGGGGGTGTTCGCCATCGCGTCTTGCTTGTTGTCGGCCTCCTCGACGCTGCGGGCGCGTGAGCGCGTGCCGCGGTACCCGTCCTCGTCGTCCAGCCAGTCGTACTCGCGCACCAGGGCGTCCAGGCGCTCAAACTCTTCCGGGCTCCGGTCATCCACGACCAGGGCCCGCTCGCCGGAGGGCGCCTCGTCCTCGTCCTCGGGCTGCACCGCGAGTACGTCCTCATCACCGGGCATCAGCTCCAAGGCGGGGTTTGCGTCCAACTCCTGGGCGATACGCGACTCCAGCGCCAGGGTGCTGAGCTGGAGGATGTCCATGGCCTGGATGAGCTGCGGCGTGAGTCGCTGCTGCTGTTGCAGGAGCTGGCGCGGTATCTGGGAGAGAATCTGGGACACGGCTACTGTGGTCCGTTACCGCGGGCAGGAACCGCCGATGCGGGTCGGACACTCGGGCTCGCGCGAGCTGAGCCGGAGGAAGAGAGGGCTCGAATCCGGCCGCTGGCAAAATCTGTTCCGCGCAGTAGTAAGGATAGGGGGAATCTTGGAGTATGTCAAAACAGTGCACCGCGGTCCCCTCGTCCCGTTACCGCTCCCGGAAGTTCCCAAAGTCCAGCCTGTCGTTCCTCGTGCTTTATGTCCGCGGCCCGGACGACTGATTGTTGCCCAGCGACTATCATCCGTCCGTAGGCCTCCGCATCGATGCGAACTCAGGAGCATGAACGATGACCTATCGAACCACCCGGGTACCGTCAGGGGAGCGCATCGCACTCGACCGGGCCGCGCTCGTCGTTCCAAACCGGCCAATCATCCCCTTCATCCGCGGCGACGGCATCGGACCTGACATCTGGCGTGCCGCTGAAGCGGTTCTCGATGCCGCGGTCGCACGGGCGTACGGCGGCAAACGCCAGCTCGCGTGGATGGAGGTGTTCGCCGGCGAGGCCGCTTACAGCCGCTTCAACGACTGGCTGCCGGACGAGACGCTGGAGGCCTTCCGTGAGTTCCTGGTCGGTATCAAAGGCCCGTTGACCACGCCGGTCGGCGGCGGGATCCGCTCCTTGAACGTCGCCCTGCGACAACAACTCGACTTGTACGTCTGTCTGCGGCCGGTGCGCTACTTCGGCGGCGTGCCGAGCCCGGTCAAACAGCCCGAGCTGACGGACATGGTCATCTTCCGCGAGAACTCGGAGGACATCTACGCCGGCATCGAGTTCCAGCACGGCACGCCGGAATGCGAGCAGCTCAAGCAGTTCCTGGCCGAGTCATTCCCGGATCGCTTCAAGAAGATCCGTTTTCCGGGGACGGCAGGGATCGGGATCAAGCCGGCAAGCCAGGAGGGGACGGCGCGGCTGATGCGGGCCGCAATCGGCTATGCGATCACCAGCGGACGCAAGAGCGTGACGCTCGTCCACAAGGGCAACATCATGAAGTTCACGGAGGGGGCGTTTCGGGACTGGGGGTATGAGCTTGCCCGGCGCGAGTTCGGCGCCGTGGACTACGCGGGCGGCCCTTGGCAGATCATCCGGAAGGGAACCGCGGCGCCGGGGAGCGCCGCCGGCACGCCCGTCAAGCACGACATTATCGTCAAGGACGTCATCGCCGACGCGTTCCTCCAGCAGATTCTGACACGGCCCGCCGAATACGACGTGATCGCGACGATGAACCTGAACGGGGACTACATCTCCGACGCGCTGGCAGCCTGCGTGGGCGGAATCGGCATTGCCCCCGGCGGGAACATCAACTACGAGACCGGCCACGCCATCTTCGAAGCTACCCACGGCACGGCGCCCAAGTACGCCGGCCAGGACAAGGTCAACCCCGGCTCGGTGATTCTGTCCGGCGAGATGATGCTGCGGTACCTGGGTTGGGCCGAAGCGGCAGACTTGATTATCCGGGGAATGGAAGGGGCGATCGCGGCCAAGACGGTGACATACGATTTCGAGCGGCTGATGGAGGGCGCGAAGCTGCTGAAGTGCTCGGAGTTCGGACAGGCGGTGATCGAGCACATGCGCTGATTCTGCGACCGCGAAGGCAAGACCGGAGGGCGGGTCGCCGGCCGACGTCTCAGCACTGGGGGGCGGGGCCGTTTTCAGTCGTTATGAAACATTCAAGGCGCACTGGACATCGCGCGGGCCGCCGCCAACACTCCAGAGAAAGGCAGGGCGGCCGTGTGGAGACCCATCGTGCGTGCAGGCGGTCAACCAGGCACCGTGCGCTTGGCGGAACTCTACGCCCCGGTGGCGGAGCACCTTGAACACAGCCGGCGGCTGCTGGCGGATGAGCTGATCTGCGACCAGACGCTCATCAGCGACCTGTATCATCACGTCGGGCAGTTTCACGGAAAGCTGCTCCGGCCCGCCTTGCTGCTGCTGTCCGCGCAGGCCGCCGGCGGCGTCCGGCCGGAGCACCACACGCTGGCGGCGGTCGTCGAGCTGGTGCACATCGCCACGCTCGTTCACGACGACGTGCTGGACGAGGCCGACATTCGGCGGCGGGCGGCCACCGTCAACCGTCTGTGGGGCAATGGGCAGGCGGTGCTGACGGGGGACCTGCTCTACAGCCACGCATTCCACCTGTGCAGCAGCCTCGATTCGCAGTTCGCCGCACGGCTGGTGGGCCAGACCGCGATCACCGTCTGCGAAGGCGAGATGATGCAGGTGGCCAACCGCGGCAACTTCGAGCTGACCGAGGCCGAGTACCTGGACATCATCAGCCGCAAGACGGCCGCGCTCGTGGAGACCTGCTGTCACCTGGGGGCACGGTACGCCGGCGCGGACGAGGCGACGGTCCGCCGCCTGCGGGCGTTCGGTCACGCGCTCGGCCTGGCTTTTCAGATCGCGGACGATCTGCTGGACCTCATCGGCGACGAGGCCGAAGTGGGCAAGTCGCTGGGGCGGGACGTGTTGGAGCGCGAGTTGACCTTGCCGCTCATCCACTACCTTCGCGTTGGTTCGGCCGGCGAGCGCGAACGGCTCCTGGCGTTGCTGCGGAGCAGCGAACCCCCGCGTGGCCGCCAGATTGCCGCCCTGATCCGGGATTCCGAGAGCATCGCCTATGCCAAGGCCGTGGCGCACGAGTACAGCGCGTCGGCCCGCGCCGCGTTGTCCGAGCTACCCCCGTCCCCGGCGCGGGACAGCCTGGGCACGATGGCCGAGTTCGTGGTCACCCGGCGGCTGTAGGGACCGGGCATCGGCGCAGGAGACAGCGGGACACGCCTGACCATGCCGCGCACGAACCGGGACATTGTGGTTCGCGCGCGCCGGCGTGGCTGCATGCCTGCCGCCCGCTATGATGCCGCCTCATGAGCACATCACGCTTCGTTTTTGCCGGCGGCGGTACGGGCGGCCATCTCTTTCCCGGCCTGGCGGTCGCGGACGTACTTCGGCGGCGCATGCCGGAAGCCGAGATCACGTTTTTCACGACCGACCGACTGCTGGACCGCCAACTGCTCGCACCGACGTCGTACCAACAGATTGAGCAGCCGGTGCGGCCGTTTTCGCTCCATCCGCTGCGGTTTCCCGGGTTCTGGTGGTCGTGGCGCAGGAGCGTTTCGGCGGCGCGGGCGTACCTTCAGGCACGACGGCCGCAAGCTGTTCTCGGCTTGGGAGGCTACGCCGCCGGGCCGCCGGTCGTGGCGGCACGCGCGCTGGGCATTCGCACGGCGATCCTGAACCCGGACGCGATTCCCGGCCGGGCCAACCGTCACCTGGCACGATACTCGGACCTGGTAGTGCTTCAGTGGGAGGTTTCGCGGGCCTGCTTTCCGCCGGGCACGAACTGCCAGGCGTGGGGCTGCCCGATCCGGACGGACTTCACAGCGGCGGACCCGGCCGCCGGGCGGCGGCGCTTCGAGCTCGATCCGGCCCGCCCGGTGTTGCTCGTCACAGGGGCCTCGCAGGGGGCGCACACCGTGAACGAGGCGGTCGTGCGGGCGTGGCCAGGTTTCCAGGCGTCCCATCCGGAGTGGCAACTCCTTCACCTGACCGGCCCGGCCGACGAAGGGGCCGTCCGCGCGGCATATGCGACCGCCGACAGTCCGGCCGAGGTCGTGAGCTTCACGTCCGAGATGGCGTTGGCGCTTTCCGCGGCTGACCTGGTGGTGTCGCGGGCCGGCGCGTCGACGCTGGCGGAACTGACCGCGCTGGGCAAGCCGTGCATCCTCTTCCCCTACCCCTACCATCGCGATCGGCACCAGCACGCCAACGCACGGGTGCTCGTGGAGTCGGGTGCGGCGATCCTCCTCGAAGATGGGCTCCGCCCGGAGGTCAACGCGCCGGCGCTGCGGGCGGCACTTGAGCAAGCCGCCGACCCGGACGCACGGCACCGGATGGCCCAGGCCGCCAGGGGTCTGGCCCGCACGGGCGCATCCGACGACGTCGCCGAGTGGCTGGCACCCTGATCCCATCGGCGTGCTGGCCCGCGATACCGATCACGGGACCGCAATTCGAGCAATTCCGCAGGCTGCCGTAGACCCAAGTTGACGATCGCCAAAAAGGCGCTATCGTGGGTATATAGGCATGGATATCCACAGGGAGAGGTGGCATGATCAGTCAAACGACAGAGTACGCGTTACGGGCCGTGGTGTGGTTGGCTGCGAATCCTGAGAAGGCACTGACGGCGCAGCAGATTGCCGAGGCAACACGTGTCCCCGCCGGTTACCTGGCGAAGGTCCTCCAGGGCCTGAGCCGGGCCGGGCTGCTGCACTCGCAGCGCGGCCTGGGCGGTGGGTTCACGCTGGCCCGCTCGCCGGCAGCGCTCACGATGTGGGAGGTGGTCCAGGCGGTCGATCCGTTGCGCCGCATCAAGAGCTGCCCGCTGGGGTTCGAGGCCCACCGCGCCGAGCTGTGCCCGCTCCACCAGCAGCTTGACGATGGGTTGGCGATGATCGAGAAGGCGTTCAGCGCCTGCAAGATCAGCAAGCTCATCGACCCCAGCCACCCGAGCTCGCCGCTCTGTGCGTATCTGCCGAAGGCCAAGGCGGGCACCAACGGGCGACGCAGCAAGCGCTGAACGGGCGTTCGCGCCTGCGCTCCACCGGCTGGCCGCAGCAACGGCGGGTCCCGCCGGCATCCACGCCGTCCGCCGGCACACAAGCCTGTGCGCCGTCATTTTCTCCGCGCCGCGCTACAATCGGTGAAACTTCCTCTTGGACGGAGCCCCGCATGACCGACCCCACAACGGCCTGCTCCATGACGTTCGACCACGTTGCCCAACAGGTGCCGGACGTCGCGGCAACCGTCGCCTGGTATCAGCGCGTGGTTCCGGGCTGCCGGGTGCTGTACCAGGACGCGACGTGGGCGTTTGTCGAGGTCGGCGGCTCCAAGCTGGCCTTCATTCAGCAGGGCCACCATCCCGATCACGTCGCGTGGCGGGTCAGCGACGAAGATCTCGAGCGGCTGGCCGCCGAGCACGGCCCGAAGATACGCACGCACCGCGACGGGACGCGCAGCATCTATGTCCCCGCCCCGGGCGAGCGCTGGATCGAGTTCATTGCGTACCCGGCGGACTCGATCTACACGTCGGCGGTTCACCTGGGTGACTGATCGGCGGCAGCGGCCCCGTCCGTTTGGTCTCGCACTTGGCAGTCCGTTGAAAAAGGGGACAGGCACCACGAGAGAACCATGCAGCGCTACCGCGAAAGCCAACCGGCGCGGAGCCACTCCCCTTTTTCAACGGACACTTGGCGCACTGTACGCCGCGCGGCGCTACGGCGCGACGGTCGCGCGATTTCGGCCACCGGCCTTACTCTGGTAGAGCAGCCGGTCCGCCCTGGCGAACAGCGAGGCTGCGTCGTCCTCGTCCCGGACGACCGTGGCTCCCAGAGAGATCGTCACGTGCAGGGCATGTCCGGCGTGCGCCAGCGTTGAGTGTTCGACAAGCGCGCGGAGACGATCGGCCAGGGCGCCCACCTTTTGGGCATCCCCGTGCCCGGATAGCACTACAAACTCTTCGCCGCCCCACCGCGCGGCCACGTCGTACGTGCGGCATGAGTGTGTGAGCGTGCGGGCGACCATCTTGAGAACCTCGTCGCCCACCTCGTGACCATACTGGTCGTTGAAGCTTTTGAAATGGTCCACATCGGCAACGACTAGCCCGAATCGCAACCCCTCACGGTTGAATTCCGCGAACCGGGTGGCCAACACACTATCGATGTACCGTCGGTTCGGCAGCCCGGTCAGGGCATCAAGGTGTGCCTCCGCCTCCAAAGCGCGGATCCGCTCGACTGCGGCCACGGACTCGGTGGCGTCGCTGAACGTCTCAAATGAACCAATGATGCGCCCCTGCCAGTCGCGGATCGGCTCGCCGAACACGTGCACGGGGACGCGGTGCCCGTCCCGGTGGTGTAGAAACACGTCGGCCGCACGCGGCTGTCCGTCCGCCATGACGGCCGCGAGCGGACAACCTGTCGTGCACAAACACCGACCTTGCGCGTCCACATGCTTCAGCAGGTTGTCGGCGCAGCGACCCCCCAGCGCCTCGGCGGCCGTGTAGCCGGTGATGCGTTCCGCGCCCCGCGACCAGTACCGGATGCGCCGCTCGAGGTCGAGCACATAGACGCCGTCCTCCAACTGGTCGAGCATGGCCCAGTGGAACCCGATCGCGGCGTCTCCCAGGAACGCATCCAGCCCGGCCAATTCGCCGGCCAGCCGTACCGAGTCCGGAAGATCAGTCAGAGACGCAACCTCGGCTGATTCGGAGCTACGCATCGTATGCCTCCTGAGTTCAGGGCATGGGTGCGACATTGGCTTTGCGTTCAGCGGCCGAAGTGCGGCGGCCGACAATCACCGCTGCCAACTCGTCCACTGCGTCTCTCACCATGGTCGCCTGGGCGGACAGTTCTTGGGCGGCCGAAGCGGACTCCTCGGCGCCGGCGGCGTTCTGCTGGGTGACCTTGTCGACGTGTGAGACAGCGGTATTCAACTGTTCAATCCCCTGCGCCTGCTCCTGAGACGCGCGGGTGACGCCGTTGACGAGGTCGGCGACCTTGGCGACGTCCGAGGCGATGGTACCCAACACGTTTGCCACGTCGGCGGCGACGCCGCTCCCCTCGCGTGCTCGGTGGACGGAATCCTCGATCAGTCCGGTCGTCTCGCGGGCCGCCCCGGCCGCCCGCTGGGCCAGGTTCCGCACCTCTTCGGCGACGACAGCGAAGCCCTTGCCATGCTCGCCAGCGCGAGCCGCTTCCACCGCTGCGTTCAGAGCCAACAAGTTCGTCTGAAAGGCGATCTCTTCGATCACCTTGATGATCTTGCTCACCTTGCCGGAGGACTCGTTGATGCCGGAAATGGCACCGTTGAGCCGGGCCATCGTCTCGTCGCCTTTCTGAGCAGCTTCCTTCGCCTGCCCGGCCAGGTCGTTGGCCTGGCGCGCGTTGTCGGCGTTGGCTCGCGTCATGGCGGCCATCTGCTCCAGGGCGCTCGACGTCTCCTCCAGCGAGGATGCCTGCTCCCCTGCTCCTTTGGCTAACTGTTGTGACGCTGCGGCGACCTGCGCAGCCGCGGTGTCGACCTGCTCGGCGCCGTCGTTCAGGCCACAGATGATGCGGTGAATCGGGCGGGTAATGGCGCGCGTGACCAGCACGAATGCACCGATCAGTCCGAGCGTCAACGCCAGGCCGACACCGAGCATCCAGGCCGTGCGACGCCCAACGACCTGGCGGGCCTCGCGCTCGTCTGTTTGATTGCGCTCAGTGGCCAGTGCTACCGTCTGGTCGATCGCAGCGCGATGCGTCCGGTAGGCGCCCTTCAAAGCGCCGCTGAGCAACGCGGCTGCGGCCTCGCGATCTCCGCGCTGAATCGCCGGCACGAACCGCTCATTGAAGACCCGATAGAACTCGAGCGCCGGCCGGTAGGAATCGTCCAGCAGCCGCGTCTTGAGTTCGCCCTCCGGCAAGTCGTGCTGCCAGAACTCGTGGCGTGCTTGATACTCGGCTTCGAGTGCCTTGGCGCGCTCCGTCAGGCCGGTCAGTTGCTGCTCGTCGCTCTCGGCCCACATCTCAAAGGCCACGAGGTAGGACTCGATGATGTACTCGGGCGGCGGAAGGATGTCCGCGATCACGTCCTTCCCTTGGACGATGCGGCAGTAGTATGGCCCATTGACCTGCACAGTGCGCAGCGTATTCAGGGCGATGTAGCCGAACGCGCACCACCCGACCACGGCAATCCCTGCGACCAAGAACAACTTGCCGCGCACACCTGTTTGAATCATGGCGCCAAGCTCCTGACGACCGCGCGCAATCCTCCACCAGACATCGAAACGTGAAGCGCCCGCGAGCGCGCCTGCCTCTGCCGCGCGTTCCGCTCGGCGCGCCCGAATCCTGAACGACCGCAGCAGAGGCCTGTCCTAATCGCCCCCGACTCACTCGCGGGCGCGCTTGTCGACGGCCACGCAGTGGTCATCGGCTCAGTGGCCAGCTCGGTTGATTACCCGAGCCGATAACTCTTGACGGGGAGCCCGTGCAGGAGCGGCACGTTTTCCTGGACGCCGGCGCGCACCAAGTGCGCAATGCGCTGATGCCTGTCGCGACTTCGGACCGAGAGGCTCACCGCCACAGCGCCGGCGCAGGCGTCGCCTTCGGGTGGCCGCCGCACACTCGAACCCCCGCCGGCGGGCAAACGGCCTGCTGCCCGGATACACCTGCTACATACGGCTACGCTTACGAGAGGGCCGGCGTCAGGCCCACGCGGGACTTGACAACCTAACACTTTCCGAATACTATCTGCGGAGCAGCTCGGTACGATTGGCGATGCGATGCGACCCGCGGAAAACCCTCGCAACCCGTTCGTCCAGACGCAGTGCGACTGGCTCGGCCCGCCGCCGGACGCCGCCCTTGCCGTGCGCGAGGAGCACGCCCGCTCGATCCTGACCGAGAACGACAGCCCGGACATTCCGTATCGGTGGTCCGTCAACCCCTATCGGGGCTGCCAGCACGGCTGTGCCTACTGCTATGCCCGCCGCACGCACGAATACCTCGGCCTCGGGGCCGGCAGCGACTTCGAGACCCGGATCGTCGTGAAGATCAACGCCCCCGAGCTGCTCGCGGCCGAGCTTCGGCGGCCGCGCTGGACGCGCGAACAAATCGCGTTCTCGGGCGTGACGGACTGTTACCAGCCCTTGGAAGCCCGCTATCGGCTCACCCGGCGGTGCCTCGAAGTGTGCCGGGAATTGCCCAATCCGGTCGGGATCGTCACGAAGTCATTCCTCATCACGCGCGACGTGGACGTGCTCGCGGAATTGCGGCGGCGCAGCGCGGTCCGCGTGCTCTTCAGCGTCACGTTCGCGGACGAGGAGTTGGCTCGCCGCATCGAGCCGCAGGCGCCGCCCGGCCCCCTGCGGTTCGCGGCCATGCAGAAGCTGCACGAGGCGGGGGTGCCGGTGGGCGTGCTCATCGCACCGGTCATCCCCGGGCTGAACGACCGTGACATCCCCGCGCTGCTGGAGCGTGCCGCCGGCTGCGGAGCAACGTGGGCGAGTTACGCGCCCGTGCGGCTGCCCGGAAGCGTGGCGGACGTCTTTCTGGGCCGCCTGCGGCAGACGGTGCCCAACGCCGCCGACCGCGTCGAGGCGCGGATGCGCGAGATGCGCGGCGGCCGGCTGAACAACCCCGAGTTCGGCCGCCGGATGGAAGGCCGGGGCGCATATTGGGAGAGTATTCAGCGGCTCTTCGAGACGATGGCGGCACGTTTTGGCTTCGGCGGCGGTTCGGAGTGCGGGGGGTCCGTCGAGCCTGACGTGGTGGAGCGCGCCAAACAGCTCACACTGTTCTGAGCCGGCGTCACAGACTCCCGCCCGCCCACTTGACGATGTCCTGAAACGTCACCAGCACGAAGACGAGGACGATCAGCGCCAGCCCGACCAGCGTGGTCGCGACCTGGACCTTGACGCCCAGGGGGCGGCCTCGAATCTTCTCCAGGATCAGGAAGAGCATCAGTCCGCCGTCCACGACCGGGAGCGGGATGAAGTTGATCACCGCCAGGTTGACGGAGATGTAGGCCAGGAAGAACAGCAGGTCGCCGAAGCTGGACTCGGCCTGGTGAACCGCGGCCCGGACGATGCCGACGGGGCCCGACACATCCTGCACTCCGACGTGTCCGCGCGGCGAAATCATGCTTTGGAGAATCCGGTACACCCCGAAGAGCACGCGCCCGGTCTGCTGTACGCCCATGCCCAGGGCGCGCAGCGGGTTTCCGCCGGCGGAAATGGTCTCGTTCAGGCGGTCGAAATAGACTCCGAGCCGATAGGTGTACGCGGCGCGCATCTGCCACGGGTCGGTGTTGTCGCTGCGCACGGTGAAGAGCTGTGTCCGGCGCACGGTGTCCGTGAGGCCCACCACGTAGTCCACCGACACGGTGCGCCCGACGTTCCGTTCGAGCAGCTTGCGGACGGCAAGCGACGACGGCAGCCCAACCCTCTTCCCGGACTCCAGCGTTACGCTGTCTTCGCCGTTGATCGCGTAGATCTGCGCCCCCGGCGGCAGGCTGAGCTCGTTGACGATGCTGCTCGGCACCCGCAACTGCGCCGTCGCCGTATCCGCACCGCTGCGATAACGGACGGCCACCGTCGTGCCGGCCGCCGCCTTGAGGCCCTCGAACACGTCCGGCCAACTGCGCACGTCGCGGCTGCCGATCGCGAGGATTTGCGCCCCGCGCGGCAACCCGAGCGTCGCTGCCGGCGTGTCCGCCGCCACATCGGCGACGATCGGCTTGTCTTCTTCCTGTTCGAACACCAGGCCCACCTGGGCCGGCGCCGTGTTAAACAGCCGAAAGGCGCGCTTCGGTACCACGCTCAGGGACACGGACTGTCCATCGCGCTCCACCACGACCGGAATCGGCCGGCCGGCGCTGTTCTCGGTGCTGGTCGAGATGTCGCGAAACAACGGGTTGGCCACCGTGCCCCATTGGGCGATCACGTCGCCCGGCTTGAAGCCCGCCTGCGCTCCCGACCACCCGCGCAACACCTCGCGCACCACCTGGCGGCGCAACAGCCCCAGCAAGTGCTGGCTTTCCAGCCGCGCACCGGCGTCCGCCTCTTCGCTCGCGGCGGGCAAGAACGTGAGCGACGGCCGCTGCCGCAGGGCTTGCGTCTGCGTCGCTCCCTTTCGCTCGGGGTCGGCACGCTCGACCGTGAGCTCCACCTCCCGGCCGCCACAGCGCTCGAAGGCGGTCATGATCTCCAACGCATTGCTGACCGGCACGCCGTCCACGTGCGTGACGCGGTCGCCCGGTCGCAACTGCTGGCCGTCGGCGGTGGACGCGATTTCGCGGGACACGGTGGTCGTGAGCATCCAGATGATCCCGCTGATCAGGGCCCGCGGCCCGCCGCGGGTCGCCAGGTCAATCACCAGCTCGTTTTCCAACGGCGCGCCGTTGCGCTCGATGCGGAAGCTCAGCGGCCCGTCGGCCAGCATGCTCGTGGTCAGGATGTCCTCGAAGGACTGGACCGGGGAGTCGTTGATTGCCAGCACCCGATCGCCCGGCAGAAGTCCCGCGTTGGCCAGAGCACTCCCGGGCTCCACCCGCCCAATCACCGGGGCGATCACCTCTTTGCCGAAGGACAGGTACACGAGCGTATACAACAGGGCGGCGAAAGCGACGTTGAACAGCACGCCGGCGGACACGACGATCATGCGCCGGCCGACGGACTTGTTGGGAAACGCACGCGGGTCCTCGGTGCGCTTCATCTCCCCGGTCTCCTCGTTGATGATGAGGTCATCCTCCCCCATCATCTTGACGTAGCCGCCGAAGGGCAGCGCGTTCAGGCAGTAATCGGTCTCGCCCCAGCCCTTGGCGGCCAGCTCCTCCGGCTTGTAGTTCGGGCGGCGGCCGAAGGTAAACCCCTCGCCGCGGCGATACCCGCAGATGCGGTAGAAGAACCCGACGGCGAAGCGGTCGACGCGCACGTCCATCCACTTGGCGGCGAGAAAATGCCCGAGCTCGTGGATGAAGATGATGATGGAGAAGCCGACCACCACCTTCAGAAACAGGTAGCCGTCGGTCAGCCACTCCAGGATTGTGCCGGTGAAGCTCAGTTCAGCGCCCATCGCGATCAGCTCCGGATGCAGCGGTCCATCTCTTCCCGCGCCCATGCGTCGGCCGCCAGCAGGTCGTCCAAGGCGGGCTGCGCTGCCAGCTTGTGACGGCGGTAGACGTCGGCCGTGGCGCTGGCGATGCGGCCAAACGGAATCGCCCCGGAACGGAAACGCTCGACGGCCACCTCGTTGGCCGCATTCAACACCGCCCCGCCCGTGCTCCCGTCGCTGGCCGCCTGATAGCCCAGCCGCAGGGCGGGGAAACGGTCGAAGTCCGGCGGCTCGAAGTGCAGACAGCGCGCCTGGCTCCAGTCCAGCGGCGCACCGAGCCCCGAGACGCGGCGCGGGTAGGTCAGGGCATACTGAATCGGCGTCTTCATATCGGGGGTGCCCAGTTGGGCGATGATCGATCCATCCTGGAACTCCACCATTGAGTGCACGACCGATTCGGGGTGGATCACTACGTTGATCTGCTCGGCGGCGACCCCGAAAAGCCAGCGGGCCTCGATGATCTCGAGCGCCTTGTTCATCATTGTAGCGCTGTCGATCGTGACTTTCGGACCCATCGACCACGTCGGGTGATTCAGTGCGTCCGCGAGCGTCGCCTCCGCGATGCGGGCCGCGGGCCACTCCCGAAACGGCCCCCCCGACGCCGTCAGGTGAATCCGCCGAACGTCCTCACGGCGGCCCGCGTGCAGGGCCTGGAAGATCGCCGAGTGCTCGCTGTCGACGGGGACGATGGTCGCGCCCCGCTCGGCCGCCAGCGGCATCAGCAACGCGCCGGCGACCACCAGCGATTCCTTGTTCGCCAGCCCGACATCCAGCCCGCGGCGGACCGCGGCCAGCGTCGCCGGAAGGCCCGCGGCACCCACAATGGCGGCGAGCACGAAGTCCGCCGCCGAAGTCTCCACCAGTTCCACTAGCCCTGCAATGCCGGCCAGCACGCGCGTTCCGCGCGGACACTGGCGGTGCAGCTTGTCGTAGTAGGCTTCCCCCGCGATGGCGACGGCGGGGACGGCGTACTGGGCCGCCTGTTCCGCCAGGAGCTGCCACTGATGACGGGCCGCCAAACCGACGATGACGATCTCGTCGGGCAGCGCGGCCGCGACCTCAAGGGCAGCACGTCCGATCGAGCCGGTGGAGCCGAGTACAATCACCCGCTTGGGCATCCCGCGCAGTATACCCGCGGCGGCGCCGCACTCCCACGTCCCGGGTGAGGCTCCGGCACGACGGCTCCCGGCCGGCCGACGGACGAAACGAAGCGCACGAAAACGCCGCGGCCGTTCGGGGCCGCGGCGTGTTTTCGTGGTCGTCGAGCGCCGCGGTGGCGTTACTGGTCGCCGCGGCCGTACAGAACGTACACCTCACCCGCGTTCACGCGATCGTACGGATCAGCCAGCATCGCACTGATGGCGAAGTCCTCCTTGCCGTCTCCGTCGATGTCGCCAAGTCCGGCGACGCCGCGCGAGTAAACGGTAGTGGGGTCGTTGTTTGGGTTGAGGTAGATACCCGTAGCGGCAGGGAACTCGATCTGGCCGCCGCCGAGCTGGTCGCCGGTACGCCGGCCGATGAACTTGACGCCGGGCAACTCGACGGTCCCCACCAGCGACAGGCTCAGGTCCCGGCCCGCATAGTCTGGGGCGCCGTAGATCAGGTACACCACGCCGACGTCCTGTTCTGGAACGCCGTCGCCGTTGAGGTCGACGTCCGCGCCCGGAGCCGCGATTAGAATGTCGCCGTAGCCGTCGCCGTCCACGTCGCCGGCACCCGCGACATTCGCCCCGGCCAGGTCGCCCGCCCTTTCGCCGCGGAAGCGGACGCCGCGGCCGGCCGCGATGACGTCGGCGGCGGTCCAGCCGCCGGCGGGGCTTTCGAGCGTCGTCGAGCCGAAGATCACCAGCACCTGACCGCGGTTGGCGTCGTAGCCCTCGGCGCCCGCCACTACGTCATCGATGCCGTCGCCGTTGAAATCATGGGCCGTGTCGAAGACGCGTCCCATTTGCTCCGTGGCCGTTGCCCCGCGCAGCAGGACGCCGTGAACACGGTTGGCGAAATTCGGCGGCAGGGCCATGCGGTCGAGCAGGTAATCGCCTTCGACGCCGGTCTGCCGGTTGAAGACGATGAACAGCGCGCCGACCTTCGGGCCGCTCGGGTTCTGCGGATCGGTGAACGTCTGGCGGACCTCCTTTGAGCCGACCGCGAAGTCAGGGATACCGTCGCCGTTGACGTCGCCCAGGCCGCGCACGGCAGACAGGGCGGCGAACTTGTGCGGTCCCACGATCTGGCCCGTGCGGTCGATGTAGTACTCGGCAGCCTCGGAACTGTAGTGTGGCCAGAGCGGCGAATCTCCGATCGTGATCGACGGCACGCCCCAGTAATCCTCCACCACGAACTCATTCCCGCACGGCGACCAGGTGCCGGTATAGTCCACCTTCCACTGGCGGTCGGGCACGCCCTCCGGGGCCTGCGTCAGCGACGGGGGTGCGTTCTTCGGCGCCAGGCGCGCCAGGTCGGACCAGTAGTCGTCCCCGCCGCGGGTGGACCCGACGGTCTCGATGAGGTACTGGTGCGGCGTGGGCATGGCAGGATCGATCCGGTCGGGCTGCTCGTAGTCGATGTGTGGGAAGCGGAACGAGTAGAACGGCGGGGTATCCGGGTTGGTGGGGTCGCTGGGGTAGTTGGGGTCGCCCGGATCGATGGGGTAATCCATGTTGGGTTCGATCCACAGTTGCGTCACGGTGTACGGGCTGTTGAACGGCTTGGCGTTGGTGCGGAGCTGGTAGACGACGCCGGACTCTTCGCGGTCGGCTTCGAGTTCCGGGACGTTGTCGCCGGCCTTGAGGGCCGTGCGGCGCGGCGCGCTGATGTACAGGTAGTTCCCGTCGGCGCCGACGGCGGCGCCGAAGCGGTCTTCGCGGCGTTGGCCGAGCACGCGTGCGCCGCACTCATTTCCGCCGTTGGCGGGGACGACGCGGGCCGAGTCGCGCCCGCAGAAACCGGTCCAGACGGCCCAGCCGCTTTGGGGCCCGGGCAGGAAGCTCGCGTGCCAGCCCTTCGCGAAGTACATGTACGGATCGGGCTCGTCGACGGTGGGGGTGATGACGGCCTCGATGGGGAAGCTGCCGTGGTCGCGCCACTCCAGCGTGTACTCGCAGGCCGGGTTCCCGCAGCGGTCCCCCAGGACTCTCGGCGGGTACATCGGGCTGCTGCCGTCTTCGGGCAGGAAGAACGGGAGCGTGCGGATGTTGGCCAGTGGCGGCTGATACGGATCGGGGACCCAGTCCCACACTCCGGAGGCGGGGTCCAGGACCGGGATTCCGAAGAACTGCGGGGAGGAGAAGTGGTTGTCGAAGCCGCCGGGCCCCTGGTTCTCGAAGACGACGTCGAACTCCACGCGCCAGCGGGTGTAGTTGGATTCATTGTCCGGGTTTGCCGGGTCGCACCCGGTCGTGGTGAGGGACTCGCTGGTGGCGTTCCAGACCATGCGGCGGTAGCGTGGCGCCCGGGTGTCGTTGAACACCTGGCCGACCTCGGCCAGGTCCACGACGCGGTTGCCCTTGCGGTTGAGGCGCTGCGGGTTTTTCAGCATTGGGCTCTGGCTGGAGAGGATGACGATGCCGCCGCGGGTGAATTGGGCGGTGTTGGTGACCCAGCCGGGCGGAGTGGGATCGCCGGCGGCGCCGTAGAAGTAGGCGTCGTATTCGAGGTCGCCGAGTCCGGGGTAGTCGGGCCACAGGTCGGGGTGCTGGGCGGGCGAGGTGTTGGCGAGGCTGACGGACTCGACCCTGGAGAAGCTGAAGACCAGCTCGGGCAGGCTGTCGCCGTCCATGTCGGGGATCACGGTCACGTCGGACAGGCCCTCGGTCCAGGTGGTGCCGACGGGGGCACGGATGCCGGGCAGGGCGAGTCCGGGGATGGCGCCGCGGCCGACGGAGTTGAGCTGCCAGACGCCGCGGAGGCGTTGGGCGGCGCCGTAGATGAGGTAGGCTTCGCCCCAGCCGATGCCCTCGGTGTTGACGAGGAAGGGCTTTCCGAAGCGGGAGGCGATCAGGAGCTCGCCGCGGCCGTTGCCGGTGAGGTCGCCCGCGCCGGCGATGGCGCTGCCGGCGAGGTCGTTGAAGTTGAAGCCCTGGAGGACGGCGCCTTCGCCGGGACCGCCGGGCCGGTACTCGGGCCGGGCGGGATCGAGGCGATGGAGTGGGAAGTCGCCGATCAGGCGGTTGGTGACCATGAGGCGGAGGTAGTCCTGACCGTCGGGGGTGCGGGCGTAGAAGGTAGTGGGCGGGGCGATGCCGTCGGAGACGATGACGTAGTAGTAGTAGGTGCCCGGCGCGATGGAGAGTGGGACGGTGCGGTCGAGGTCGAACGTGCCGGTGCCGAGGGGGATGTCGGAGATGAGGATACCGGCGAAGCCGTCGGCGGGGTTGAGGTTGGTGTCGAGGACGACGCGGACGGTATGGGGTGAGTTGTCGGAGGTCTGGAGCTTGATCTGCCAGTCCGTGGGGTTGACGAGTGCGTCGGAGGTGGGGAAGACGAAGGCGGCGGTGGGCGGCTGGCCGTCGATGGTGATGCGGCCCGGGGCGTAGGTGGTGAGCTGGGTGCCGAGGGTGGAGGTCAGGCGGAGTCCGAAGAGGAAGCGTCCGAAGTCCTTGCTGAGCAGGGCGCGGGCCTGGTTGGTGTCGTAGGTAAGGGTGTTGGTTCCGGGTGCGACCTGGATGACGGAGACGGCGGCGGGGGTGGCGGAGTCGGGCCGGCCGTCGAGGTCATTGTCGCGGGCGATGATGAGCTGGGCGGAGGTAATGACGTTTTGGGTATCGCTGAGTCCGAAGACGAGCTCGAGGGGCGTACCCGGGCGCAGGGCGAGCGGGGTGAGGGGGGAGTTCCAGCGGACGGAGAAGGTGGCGGAACCGCCGCCGCCAGTGTCGCCGCCGGAGCCCTCGTCGGGGCCGCCGCCGTCGGGCGGGGTAGCGGGCTCCTCAGGCTCAGTAGGCGGGCTGGGGATCGGGCGATCCTGTCCTCCCTGGTCCTGGTCGTCAACCTGGGTGGGCGTGTTGGGTTCTTCGACCTGTCCGGGAGTGGGCTGCTGGGGCTGTGGACAACCGGCCGCCAACATGATACCCATAAGAGAGACGACCCCCAAAGAAAGCAGGGGGCTGACGGCGAGGCGTCTTGCAAACATGAAGCAATACCTCCGCGGTGCGGGCAACGAACCCAGGCCGAATGCGGTTGCGCAGCGGACGCGTCCGCGAGACGGCGCAATCGCTTATGAAATCTATCGACTTACAGGTGGCCAGTCAACGATAGCAGGCGACGGCACACACCGTGCGCGTTTGCTGCCGCCTGCGCCTAGTGTCCTTGCTAGCCGACGCTTATATCCCGCTCGGCGGGCGCAGTCCGGCGCGTTGTGGTCCGGTCCGATACGTGTCCCGCCTACGTCCGAAAACCCCCCAGGAACCCGCCGATGAGCATTATTCGCCCCTTCCCCGCCGTTCGCTACAACCCGGACAAGTCGCGCGACCTGTCCCCGCTGCTGTCGCCGCCATACGACATTATCGACGACCACGGCAAGGCCGAGCTGCTGGCTCGGCACCCCGATAACTTCGTCCGGGTCGACCTGCCCTTCACTCCGCCCAAGGCCGCCGGCCCTGAGCATCTTTACGAGGGCAGCCGGGTCGTCATCGACGAGTGGCTGCGCGAGGGGGTGATGGTCCGCGACCACCAGCCGGCGCTGTACGTCTACCATCAGGTCTACCGGCACCACGGGACCGCTTATGTTCGAAAGATGTTCTTCGCCCGGCTGCGGCTGGAGCCCTTCGGCGAAGGCAGCATCTTCCCGCACGAGCGGACCTTCGGCGGTCCCAAGGAGGACCGTCTGGCGCTCACCAAGGCGACCGAGGCGAACCTGAGCCCGATCTTCGGGCTCTACGAGGACGCGCAGAACGCCGTGGCGGAGCGCCTGGAGCGTGCACTGGACGCTCAGCCGCTCGCCACGGGCACGCTGGATGGCGTCGAGAACCGTCTCTGGGCGGTAACTGACGCCGCGACGATCGCCGACGTCTCGCGGTTGATGGAGCCCAAACCGACCTACATCGCCGACGGGCACCACCGCTGCGGCACGGGAATGCTGTATCGCGACTGGCTGATCGCGCAGCAGGGAGCGCTCCCGCCGGAGCACCCGGCGAACTTCGTCCTATGCGTGTTCTGTGCGATGGAGGACCCCGGGCTGCTGATCCTGCCGACGCACCGCGTCCTGCCCCGGCTCGATGTCCGGCCCGAGAGCTTCGCGGGCGACACGCGCGTGTCGATTCAGGCGCGGGATGCTGCGGACCCCGGCCGGCTGATTGCGGCCCTGAAGGAGTTTGGCCCGCAAGCGATAGGCCTCTACAACGCGGTCGCCCGGAAGTACTTCGTGTTGCGGCCCACGCGGCCAGAAATCCTCGACGACCTGGAGCCGGGTCGCACCCCCGCGTGGCGCCGCCTCGGGTTGGCCTTCCTGCACGCCTACGTGCTGGACCGGGTCGTGTCGCCGAAGCTCTGCGGCGGGCAGCCGGCGGAAGTCCGGTACGTCAAGTCGGATGAGGAGGCGATCCGGGAGGCCGATGCGACGCACGGCACGGCCTTTCTGATGCAGCCGACGACCATGGAGGAGCTGCGGGCGGTGTGCAGCGCCGGCGACCTGATGCCGCAGAAGAGCACGTACTTCTACCCCAAACTGGCCAGCGGGCTGGTGATCAACCCGCTGACCGCGTAGGTGTGTGCTGAAAAAGGGGACTGGCTCCGCGCCGGCGGGATTCCGCGGCAGCGCGGCATGCTTCTCTCTCGCGGTGCCTGTCCCCACTTTCGGAGGACTGTTGGCGCGCGGCGAAGCAGCACCAAGCCGCCGCGTTCGACGTAGGTCGCCGAGCAACCGGCCTTCGGGTCGCAGGGAGAGCTGCTGTGCCACGGATCACCAAAGTGACCACTCGGACGGGGGACGATGGGACCACCGCGCTGGGCACCGGCCAGCGCGTGCCCAAGTCCGCCCCGCGCATCGCAGCATACGGCACGGTGGACGAGTTGAACGCCCACGTCGGCGCCGTGTTGTCCGCGAACGTGGCGGCCGGGCTCGTCGAGCCGCTTGGGCAGGTCCAGAACGACCTGTTTCACCTCGGTGCCGAGTTGTGTGTACCCGAGGCCGCCAAGCCGACGCACCCCGGTCCCAGGATCGAGCAACGGCACGTGGAAGGTCTTGACCGGCTCATCGAGCGGCTGAACGCCGACCTGCCGTCGCTGAAGAACTTCGTCCGGCCCGGCGGCACGCCGGCTGCCGCTCACTTGCACATCGCCCGCACGGTCTGCCGCCGTGCCGAGCGCGAGGTAGTCGCGCTCGCTGAGCAGGAGCCGGTGGGCTCCTGGGCAATCGCCTACTTGAACCGGCTGTCGGACCTGCTGTTCGTGATGGCCCGCTGCGAGACGCGGGCGGCCGGCGTGGACGAGCCCACCTGGGACAGCCGCGCGTAGGAGGGCCGCGTTGAAGTACCGCTACGTCGTGCTGGGCGCCGGGCGGCAGGGAGTCGCGCTCGCCTACGATCTGGCGCGCCACTGTGAGGCCGCGCACATCACGCTTGCGGACCAGAGTCCCGAAGTCGCTCACCGGGCCGTTTCCCGCTTGCAGTCGCTGTTGACGGAAGAGGGGGCTCCGCTCGCCGCCACGGCCTGCGACGTCTCGCAGCCCGCGGATGTCGCACGGGTCATCGGCGGCGCGGACGTGGTGGCGTCGGCTGTCCCCTACCGCTTCAACGCGGTGCTGACCGACCTGGCCATCGCCGCCGGTGCCTCGTTCTGCGATCTGGGCGGCAACACCGCGGTCGTACGTCGGCAGCTTGCGCGGCACCCGCGCGCCGCGGCGGCGGGGGTCAGCATCGTTCCCGACTGCGGCCTGGCGCCTGGACTTGGCAACCTCCTCGCGGCGCACGGCATCGCCGGCATGGACGAACCGCAGCACGTCCACATTCGCTGTGGCGGACTCCCGGAATCGCCGGTGGGGCCGCTGGCGTACAAGCTGTCGTTCAGCTTCGACGGGCTGATCAACGAATACAGCGGCCACGGCGAGTTCCTCCGCGACGGGCAGCCCGTCAACGTAGAGGCTCTCAGCGAGCTGGAGGACATCGACTTCCCAGCGCCGATCGGGCGTTGCGAAGCGGCCGTCACATCCGGCGGAACGAGCACCGGCCCCGACACATTCCGTGGGCGTCTCCAAACGTACGACTACAAGACCGTGCGCTACCCGGGCCACTTCGCCGTCATCCGCGCCCTTTTCGCGCTGGGCTGTTTCGACGAGCAGGTGAAAGGTGCTGACGGGACGGTGCTGCGACCGCGTGAAGCGCTGCGCCGGCTGTTCGAGGAGCGACTGGCGTTTCCCGAGGTGCCGGACGTCGTCGTGCTCCGTTGCACAGTGCGCGGCCGACACAAGGGAGCCCCGCTCACACGTCAGTACGACCTGCTCGAATGGCATGACGAGCGCACCGGCTTCACCGCCATGGAGCGGGCAACCGCATTCCCCGCGGCCCTCGTGGCCTACATGCAGGCGCGCGGACTGATTGCGCCCGGGGCGCGGCCCGCGGAGGTCGCCGTGCCGCTCCAGCAATACCTGGATGAGCTGCCGCGGCACGGCATCCGCGTCGCGACGCAAACGTAGGGCCGCGGCGTCTATTCGTGTAGAAGCGCCTCGTAGCCGGCGTAGCGCGCGTCCAGCCGCTCGCGGATGGCGTGCCAGCCCTCGGCCCGGCCGCCCCGGTCGAGCACCAGCGCCTCGAACCAGTCGACCATGCCCTGCCAGTCCTTCAAGCTGATGGTCTCGCTGGCCACCTTCTCGCGGCGCTTGTCCATGTTGTGGTAGTTGCCGAGCGCCACGCAGATCCCGGCGGCTTCGTAGCCGTACGCAAGGAACGGCACGGCTTCGCACGTGCCACCGTCCATCAGCTTGCGCTGAAAGGCGAAGCCCTTTCGCCGCTCGGCCAGCCCGCGCGCCACGCGCTCGCAGAATGCGATCAGCGGCGGCGAGAAGACGGCGGCCCGGTCGCCGACCCGCAGGATCGGTCCCTCGCCCTGCGGCGCGTTCGGGAGGATGCTGCTCGTCTCGATGGAGATGACCGGGACGCGCTTGGGCAGCGTGCCGGCACGCGCCGCCGCAATCGCCCCCACGAACCCCACCTCCTCCGCGCGCGTGAACAGGCAGTAGACCTCGGCCCGGGCACGCTTCCGGCTGAGGCGCTGGAGCATCGTCAGCATCGCGGCGCACCCGGCGGCGTCGTCGCAGTTACGCGCGGCGACCAGGTCGCCCCGCAGAGCGGTATCCGGCAGGTCCCACATGCCGGGCGAGCCGGGTACCACGTCCGTCGCGACGCGGATGAGGGCTTCTTCGGGCCGCCAGGCCCAGCCGACGACGTCGCTCACCCGCGTCGCCTTCGACAGTTCCAGCACGCGCCCCTTGACCCAGCGCCCCTTCCTCCAGAAGCGGACCGGAGCCTTGTTGAAATACTCCGGCTTGACCCCGCCGCGAAAAGCGGCCCGCAGCGTTCGCCGGCCGACCATTTCCTGCGCGATGAAACCCGGATGGTCGGTGTGCGCGACGAAGGCCAGCGGCAAACCGGCCGGCGGTTGGTGTCGGTAGTGGGCCAGGAGATTGCCGTGGCGGTCATGACGCACACTGACGCCCGGCAGTCGGCCGCACGCACGCTTGATATACTCCATCACCGCCCCCTCAACGAAGGGCGCCGTGGGTAACGACAACAGGTCTTTCAGCACCTTGGGCAGGGCCATACGCTACTCTCCGTCAAACGTTCGCCGCGGCGGGTCGCCGCGGTCGGAGCCGGCCATCGTAGTTTATCGGGCCTGAGACGCCAAGTTCGGCGCCGGCCGACAGCGGATATCGCCGTGCTTTTTGGCAAATTCTTGCCATACTCAGCCCGTTCAGCCCGTCCATTATGGTGAAATGTCGGCCGTGTCGATCGACGCCGAGACCGTTCAGACCCTTGTCGCCGAGGCCCAGCAGGGCAGCCGGGTGGCTATCGACCGGCTAATCCGGCAGCACGAGCGCTGGGTGCGCAGCGTGATCTACGCCGTCACCGGCCGGGCCGACGCGGTGGACGACGTCGTTCAGCAGGTTTGGCTGCGCGTCTGGCAGCGCCTGGCAACGCTGGCCGAGCCGCGGCAGTTGCGATCCTGGCTCTATACGATCGCGCGGCACGCGGCGATCGACTTCTGCCAGGCCGAGCAGCGGCAGCAAGCGCTGGCGGAGCGAATGGAAGCCGGCGGGCGCGTGCCAGCGCAAGGGCACCCCGGCCCGCTGGCGGCAGCGGTCGGCGGCGAGCTCCAGGCCGCCCTGTTGCAGGCCGTCCAGGCGCTGCCGGTCATCTACCGCGAGCCATTTGTCCTGCGCCACCTGGAGGACTGGAGCTACGCGGAGATCGGCGAAGTGCTGGGCCTGGCGCCGGACGCGGTGGAAACGCGGCTCGTTCGCGCACGGCGGTTGTTGCGCGAGATGTTGCAAGGCAAGGTTGAGCTATGACTCTCGAACCGGACAGGCTGGAACACCTCTTCTCGCGGTACATCGACGGGGAGTGCACGGCCGACGAGCAGCAACTCCTGAGGTCGCTGATCCGCCGGGTTCCCGAGGTGCGGTCGCGGTTCGAGGATTACCAGCGGCTCGATCAGCGCGTCGGCGACGCCGTGCGCGACGTACTCGGCCGGCCCAACCGGGCGGCTACGCTTCGGGCGTACTGGACCCGGGTGGGCCGGAGCATCGCGGTCGCGGTGGCGGCCGGTTTGGCCGCCCTGGCCTGGCTCCAACCGCCGCCACCCGCAGCACCTTCCGCCGGGGACGCCCCGCGGCAGGCCGGCGTCGGTTCGTGGTTTGCGCCTGCGGTGCCGCCGGGCGACATGATCGAGCCGCTGCCGACGGCGTATGAGCGGCCCGAGCTGCGCGTACGCGGGACACAGCGCGATTGGATCGTGCTGCCCGCCGACGAACCCAATACGTATCTGGTCATCGAAGTGAACCATGTCCGGACCCACGTGATCGGTGTCCAACGCGATTTTTGACAGGAGCATGACATGATATTCCCCTTGTTCACGCTGTTCGCGCTGTCCGTTACGGCCGAGCACGTCGTGGAGACGGCGACCGCGCTGCTCGACGACAAGGCCCCCGGGATGAGCACTCTCGTGGTGACCTGCGACGACCCGCACAAGGTCGGCAAGGTGTACGTCACGGAGGCCAAGTCCGGCGACCATCGCCACGTGGTCGTGCCCGCCAGCGAAGAGCACAGTGGCCTGCCCGACGTCTGGATCGGCGTGCGCCTGACCCCGGTGCCCGCCCCCCTGGCCGCCCACATTGGCGAGCAGGGTGTCATGATCTCCAACGTGGTCAAGGGCAGCCCGGCCGACAAGGCCGGGGTCGAGCGCTACGACGTGGTCGTCGCGTTCGGCAACCGTGAGATCAAAGGCCCGCAGGACCTGACGGACGCCGTCGGCACCGCGGAAGCGGGGAAGTCCGTGAAGCTCGCCGTCATCCGTAAGGGCAACCGGCAGGAGATCGGGATCACGCCGGCGAAGCGGCCCGCGGAGTTCGACCAGGAGCTGAAATACGAGGAGCCCGCGGAGTCGTTTGTGGACGAAGCGGTCAAGCTGTACGGCAAGACGCTCACGTTCGGCCCGGATGGCAAGTGGATCATGCGCGATCTGGGGACTCTGAAGCACTGGCCCGACGCGCTGGACGCGCTGAAAGACCTCGACCTGGACATCAAGCTCGACCTGTCGGAGCTTCGAGGACTTGACGATCTCGATCGCAAGCTGGACCTGCGCATTCTGCGCGAACTGGACGAGGGAGAAGCCGAGGAGACCGGGGAAGACCGCGACGTGCGGATCGAGCTCAGGCTTCAGGTCGACCAGGACGGCCAGTGCTGCACGATCGTGCGCGACCCCGATGGCAAGATCCACGTGACGCGCAAGGACGCCGCCGGCCACGAATCCTCAGCGACGTATGATGACGCCGATCAACTCGAACAGGCGGATCCCGATGCGCACCGGCTCTACCATCGTCATGCGGGCGACTCGCGGCAGCAGATCATCCGCATCCGTCCGCCTGGAAACCGCGTGGGCCAGTGGCGGCAGCAGTTCCAGATCGACGTCGAGAAGAAGGTGCAGGAGGCGCTCGAGCGCGCCAAGCAGACCTACGAGGATGCCCAGGAGAAGGCCGAGCAAGCGCGCCGCGAGGCCTGGCAGAAGGCCGACGAAGTCCGAATCCTGCGGCGTGCAGACAAGGGCCCTGAGCGCGGTGCCGACAAGGAGACCCTGATCGTGCGCGTGGACGAAAAGGGCGCCATTCACGTCACCGTCGTCGAAGGCAACCGGAAGACGAGCTACGAATTCGAGAGCAAGGACGACTTCAAGGCCAGCGAGCCCGACCTGTACGAGCGCGTCGAGGGCAGTCTGGACTGAACCACGGTGTGTGCTGCGGCGGCGGGGCAACGACGCTAGTCCGTGACGCCGGACGAGCGCAAGCAACCCGCCGCCGCTGACTGCGCCCAACCGTCCATCGCCTCCACATCTGGAAGAAGCACGCTGTCACCGAGCGCCGTTCGGCCCGGCGGGGCCAAGGGGGTGATCGCGCTTCAGCTCGGCCGCGGTGAGGCTCCGACGTCGCGTCCGCCGCCTTCCCGCCTTCGCACGCTGCGGGGATAATGCCGGCACATGCTCAAGCAGCACCACCAGCTCGTGCTTGCCTTGCTCGTGGTCGCCGATGCGTTGGCGATCGGCGCGGCGTGGCTGGGGAGTTACTGGCTGCGCTTCCAGTTTCTGCCCGTCGATCCCGCCAAGGGCGTGCCCGCGCTGTGGGACAAGTTCCTGCCGATGTTGCCGCTGGTCGTGGTTGCCCACCTGTTCATCTTCCAGCGCCTGCATCTGTACCGGCCGCGGCGGAGCGAGGGCCTGTGGCGCGAGACCCGCGATATTCTCAAGGCGTTCGTCGTCGCCATCGTCGTCGTCGTGCTCATCGACTACGCGCTGCCGGAGAGCAACAAGATCTCGCGGCGCTTCATCGCGACCTACGCGGTCGTCGGCAGCCTCCTTTTCGCGCTCTTCCGCCTGAGCGTGCGGCTGTTGGCCCGGGCCCTGCGGCGACGGGGGCTGAACCGCCGCCAGGCCGCCATCGTCGGCAGCGGCCGCACGGCTCAGCGGTTGCTGCAAGCCGTCCAGCGCAACCGCTGGACGGGGTTCGAGGTCGCGTACTTCGTGGATGACCGCGAGACGGCCGGCTCTTTGCTCGGCGTGCCGGTCCACGGCCCGTTGGCGCGCCTCGCCGACATCGTGGAACAGCAGCCGGTCGATTCCGTGTTCATCGCCCTGCCGACTGACCAGGCGCAGCGCTTGAGCGACGTGCTCGCGGCCCTGTCGCAATCCATGGCCGACGTCCGCCTCGTGCCGGACGTGAACCCGGCGTACGCCATGCGCCCGAACGTCACGCAACTCGACGGCGTGCCCATCCTGGCACTCCGGCAGACCCCGTTGTACGGCTGGAACGCGCTCATGAAGCGCGCCTTCGACCTCGTCGTGGGCGGTGGCTGTCTGCTCGTCGCCGCTCTGCCGATGACCGTGATCGCCGCGCTAGTGAAGCTCACCAGTCCCGGCCCCGTGTTCTACCGGCAGCGGCGCATGGGGCTCGACGGGCACGAGTTCACGATGCTCAAGTTCCGCACGATGCGCGTCGATGCCGAGGCCGCCGGCCCAGTCTGGTCACAGACGGTCGATCCCCGCCGGACGCGCATCGGTGCGTTCCTGCGGCGGACGAGCCTCGACGAGCTGCCCAACCTGTTCAGTGTGCTGGCCGGGCATATGTCGCTCGTTGGGCCGCGGCCGGAGCGGCCCGAGTTCATCGCGGCCTTCCGGCATGAGATTCCCAACTACATGCTGCGGCACAAGATGAAGGCCGGCATGACGGGCTACGCCCAGGTCCGCGGCTGGCGCGGGAACACCTCGCTCCACAAGCGCATTCAGCACGACATGTACTACATCCGCAACTGGAGCATCGGCCTCGACCTCCGCATCCTGCTCCAAACGCTCGCCGCCGTGTGGTTCAGCCGGCATGAGCGCAGCACCCCCGTCGGCCCCGCGAATGAGAAGCTCGCCGAACCGGGTGCGCCGGCGGCCGACCCTCGGTCCACCGGCGGACTGCCGCCCGACCCGAACCGCGAGCCCGCGTAATCCCACCGCACGACCGGCGTGTGTCCGTCTCCCGACGCAGGCACCGCCTGCTCAGCCGGTGTGCGAGGACAAGTCGTTGGGTCGTTCGGGCGTCGGCTCGGGGTGCGTGGTGACGCGGACCAGGCCCGGAATCGCCGCCTTCAGCCGCTCTTCCAGATGCGTGGAAATCTCGTGCACGGCCCCGATCGACAGCCCCTGCGCGAACGTGCAGTGCATGGAAAGGAATATCTCCTGCCCGGCCCTGCGTAACGCGATATCGTGACACTCGGTGATCTCGGGCGTCTGCTCGACCACCTGCCGCACCCGCGCAACCAGCTCCCCGGATCCCCCCGTCACGTCCTCCAGCGCCTCCGCCCGCCGCCGACGGGGCTCGATGTGCGTCGTGATCTCCGACACATTGGGCAGCTCGGCCCGCACGGCGGCCTCCAGGCGGTCCACCTGGTCGTGGGCCGCACGCAACGCCATTCGCTCGTCGGCTTCCACGTGCAGCTCGACGTACGTGCGTCCGTCTTCCTCCGAAACCAGCACGTTGTGAATGGTCTGCCCCTCGTTCGCGGCAATCGTGCGGATCCGCTCGACCAGCGTCTCACCCGCGACGCTGACCGGGTCCACGTGGACCACCACGTCCGCGCCGGGCAGCACGGACTGGATGCGCTGCTCGACGGCCTGCCCGATCGCATGACCCCCTTCGAGCGAGCGGCCGCGCTCCACGCCGATCACCAGGTCCACGAACACCTGCTTGCCGGCTTGCCGCACCCGCACCTGCCGGCACTCGAGCACGCCGCCGACCTCCTGCGCCGCCTGTCGGACCGCGGCGAGCACGCCGGCCGGCGCCCGATCGAGCAGCGCGTCCACGGTGCGCCGCCCCAGCCGCAGACTGACGTAGATGACGAGCAGGGCCACGAGCAGCGCGGCGACGGCGTCGGCGCGGGCCAGAACGGGGCTCCCGCCGACCCAATCGCCGGCTTTCACCAGGACCAGGCCGAGCAGCACGACGGCGGAGCTCCAGACGTCCGTGCTGAAGTGCAGCGCGTTGGCCTCCAGCGCCTGGCTGTTGTGCTTCCGCGCGACACGCCGCAGAGCGCGCGAGCGCGACACATCGATAACGATGGAGGCCGCGATGACCAGGAACGCCCAGACGGTCGCTTCGACGTGCACGTGCTTGAACCACAGCCGCTCGATGCCTTCGTAGATGATCCACCCGCACGTTACCAGCAGCAACGCCGTCTCGATCAGGGCCGACAGGTTCTCGATCTTCCCGTGTCCGTACAGGTGCTCCGCATCCGCGGGCTTGTCCGAGAACCGGACGGCGAAGTACGTGATGATCGCGGCCACCAGGTCCAGACCCGAGTGTGCCGCCTCCGCCAGCAATCCGAGGCTGCCCGTCGTCAGACCCACCCCCAGCTTCGCCGAAACCAGCACCACTGCCGCGCCGATCGAAGTGAGTGCGACGCGGCGTTTCTCATGCCCCGCATCCGGGCTCCAGCCGGGCGGAACCGCGCCGAGATCGGAGTTGGACTTCGTTGCCACCATACTGCGTATCGCGTTCGACCCGCGCGTTGTCCTGGCCGACGGCCGCCCCGGCGCGGCGGAAGGGGAGCATACCACAACGGGATGGCTCGTGCGGCGACCTGACAGTTCGTTGAACAGGGGGACTGGCTCCGCGCCGGCGGGCCTTCGCGGTAGCGCTGCATGGTCCTCTCGCAGTGCCTGTCCCCCTGTTCAACGAACACCTGCGGCCGCTGAGCGCTACCAGGTTGCGCCGATCCACTCGATCAGCCAGCGGGCGAAGTCAGCCTTCGGCATCGGTTGCGCTGGAGGCGGCTTGATAACGCGCCCGTCGGCAGTGTAGATGGTCGCACGGATGTCGCGGGCGCCCATGGTTCCCAGCGGATTGGCCACCACGGCGTCGAGGCCCTTGCGCCGCAGCTTGTCTTGCGCCCGCGCGTCGAGCACCGCCGCATCTTCCAACGCAAAACCGATCACCCGCTGCCCTGGCCGCTTCCGTGCCGCACAGGCCGCCACGAGATCAGGCGTCGGCTCCAGCTCCAAACACAGCTTCTCCGCCCCGCGCGGCAGCTTTTTCGCAGCAGCTTGGCGCGGCCGGTAGTCAGCCACGGCGGCGGCCATGACCAGCACGTCGCAACCTGCGAAATGCTCGTCCAGCAGCCGCGCCAAGTCCGCGACGCTCTCGAACCGCACGGCCGGGATGCCCGCCGGCGGCGACAGCGCCACAGGCCCGAGAAGGAGCGTCACCTCCAGGCCGGCGTCCCGCGCCGCCTCGGCCAGATGAAGGCCCAACTGCCCGCTGGATCGGTTCGCGAGATAGCGTACCGCGTCGATCGCCTCGTGCGTGGGGCCGGCGGTAATGAGGATGCGACGCGTCATCGATGTACTTCACCCTGGGCACGCCAGCGGGCGTCGCCGTGCTGTAGGGCAGGTGAAGCGCAGCGCAACCCGCCAGGTCGCCGGCAGGTTGCGTCCGCCGCGGCGGACTCCACCTGCCCTACAACGCTCATTGCCCTACGCTCACTGCCCTACGATTGTGCGGGCTCGTCCTCGCGCACCGATTCCCACAACAACTCCGCAATGTCGAGCTGCCGCACTTCCTCGATCCCCTGGTCGGCCAGGCCGTCGGTGAGCATGGTCTTGCAGAACGGACACGCCGATGCGATCGTGCACTCCTTGGTGCCGCCGGGCAGCGCGCTCATGAGCTGGCGGACCCGCGTGTGATTGACCCGCGCGTGCCCCGCCTCCTCCTCCTTCCACATCTGTGCCCCTCCGGCCCCGCAGCACATCCCACGGTCACGGCTCGCGGCAGCCTCCGCCAGCCGCAGGCCCGGAATCGCCCGCAGGACCTCGCGCGGGGGATCGTAGATCTCATTGTGCCGGCCCAGGTAACAGGCGTCGTGGAAGGTGCTCCGCACGTCCACCGGCCGCCGCGGCAGCAACCGCCCCGTTCGCACGAGCTCCGCCAGCAATTCGCTGTGATGAACGACCTCGTACTGTCCGCCGAAGTCGGGGTACTCGTTCTTCAGCGTGTTGTAGCAGTGCGGGCAGGCGGTGACGATCTTCTTGACGTGGTACCGGCTGAGCGTCTCGACGTTCTGCTGCGCCAGCATCTGGAACAGGAACTCGTTGCCCGCCCGCCGGGCCGGATCGCCGTTGCACGTCTCTTCCGGGCCGAGGATGGCGAAGCTGACGCCCGCGGCCTTCAGCAGTTGCGCGAACGCCCGCGCGATCTTGCGCGAGCGGTCGTCGAACGACGCCGCACACCCAACCCAGTAGAGGTACTCGACGTCCGACTTCTCGGCCATGAGCGGGACATCGAGGCCCGCCGCCCACTCCGCCCGCTGCTCGTTGGGATAACTGTAAGGGTTCCCCACAGTCTCCAGGCCCTTGAACGCCGTCTGCCATTGCTCGGGCAATTCCCCCCGCTCCATGACCAGGTTCCGGCGCAAGTCCACAATCTTGTCGATGTAGGAAATGAAGACGGGGCATTCCTGCTCGCACGCCGCACAGGTCGTGCACGCCCACAGCACTTCCGGGTTGATGGTGGCCGGAACGAGCAGGTCGCCCTCCTCCACCGGCGCCGCGGCTCCCGCTTGGCCTGCCACGCGGCCGTTGCCGCCCACCAGCTCCTTCTGTCGCCGATAGAGGTAGTCGCGCAGGTCGATCGTGAGGTGTTTGGGCGAAAGCAGCTTCCCGGTGCTCGTCGCCGGACAGTGGTCGGAGCAGCGGCCGCACTCGGTGCAGGTGTAGAAGTCGAGCACGTCCTTCCAACTGAAATCCTGCACGCGCTTGACGCCCAGCGTTTCCTCGCGCTCCAGCTTGCCCTCGATGTCGGCGATGGGGCGGAGTCGGCCGCGCGGCGTCAGGGCGCGGGTAAACACGTTCGGCAGCACCGTGATGACGTGGAAGTGCTTGCCGTACGGCAGGAGGTTCAGAAAGAGCAGCACCAGGGCCGAGTGCGCCCAGAAGCCCACATGCCACAGCACGTGCTGGACCGCGCCGGGCAGCGGCGACAGGATCGCCGCCGTGATCGACGCGAACGGCATGAGGGCCCGGAAGTGGCCGTCGTTGGGCGGCGCGTTGATCTCCACGCCCTCGTAGACCAAGTCCGCGATCATCATGGTGAAGATGATGCCGAGAATCAGCAGCCCCTCGGTGTTGAGCGTCAGGCGCTTGAGCCGGGCCACCAGGCGGTAGTAGAAGAACACCAGCACGCCCACGATGACCAGCATAGTGAAGATGTCGCGCAGGAACGCGTAGATCATGCCCAGCGGCTGGTGAATCCCGAACACCCAGAAGTCGAAGTCCGCGACGTACCCGCGGCCCCATAGAATCAGGGAATTGAGCAACAGCACGAGAAAGCCGAAGAACACGATCAGGTGCGCCCAGCCCGCCAGCGGATAGCGCACCATGCGCTGCTGCGCGAAGGCGTATTGCAGCACCCCCAGCAGGCGGCGCCCCACCTGGTCCGCGCGGTTCTCCGGCCGCTGCGCCACCCGCATCAGGCGCCAGCGACGCGCGGCGCTGTACACGAAGGTCGCCAGCGTCACGGCGAGCAGTAAGGTCATTGCAACCGGGCTCATCGATCACCTCGTGAGGTTCCAGTCATCGCATTCCGCTGATTACCACGCCGGCTCCGCCCGACCGGTGCACCGCACGGCGTTGCCGGCAGTGCCGCGCTGGTTTCCGGCGGTGCCCGCACCTTCCCGGACGGGCTCGCCCGGCGGCGGCATTCTAGCGGTTGGCCGGCCAGGCGGCACTACCGTGCGGCGCGAAGCGTCACGGATGGGCGGGCCGCGGGCCGACCAAATCCCGCAACGGGCGCCAGACGGCGCCCGCCGGGGCGGCCATGCTAGACTATCTAGGAACCCACGCTAGGCTTGGCAACGGGGGCGGCCGGCCCGCTCGCGGGAGGCGGCCCCGCCCCCGCCGGAGCAAACGGAAAGCCGCATGCCGAACCTCACGAAACGGGCCGCGCGGGCCGACGGCCTGCCCGCCCCCTTGCGCTGGGCCCTCGAATTCCTGTCCGACCACTTCACGGACGCGCCGTGCCGCCTGCACGTCGAGCTCATGGAGGTCCTGGCCGACCCCGGCAAACGCCTGGTCGCGCGGGTCGCACCCCGCGGCCACGCCAAGAGCACCTGTGCCACCCTCGCCTACCCCCTGTGGTGCCTCTGCGAACGCAAACGCCGCAACATCGTCATCGTCACCCACGAGTCGTCGCTCGCCCGGCAGTTCGTCCGCGACATCCGGACCGAGCTGGAGTGCAACGAGCGGATTCTGTCGGCCTACGGCGACCTCTGCGCGGAAGGCGGCCGCGACCGCCCGGCTATCCAGCAGGCCAGCGAGCCGCGGCGGCCCAAGGGCACCGCACAGCGAAGAACGAGAAAGCCGAAACGCAACTGGTCGACGACGCTGTTCACCACCGCGACGGACATCACCGTGCAGGCCAAGGGGGCCGGGGCCGGACTGCGCGGCTTGCGCGTCGGGGCCCATCGCCCAGACCTGATCATCTGCGATGACCTCGAAAAGGACGAACACGTCGAGTCGCCCGAACAACGGCGGAAGCTGGAGGACTGGCTGCGACGGGTGGTTATGCCGGCCCTGGCGCCCGACGGACAGTTGCTCGTCCTCGGCTCGATCATCCACTACGACTCGTTGCTGGCGAACTTGCGGGACCGCACCCGCTGGCCACACTGGGACTACGCCGTGTACCGCGCGATCGAGGCGGAGCCCGGGCCGGACGGCGAGTATCGCCTCGTACCGCTCTGGCCGGCGCGCTGGCCGTTGGAGCGGCTCAACCTGGAGCGCGAGCGGATCGGTACACGGGCCTTCGAGCAGGAGTACCAGGCTAACCCCGTCGACGACTCCCTGCGCGTGTTCCGCCCGGAGTGGCTGCGCCGCTACGACCCGGGCGAGCTGGTCCCCGAGCGCCTCGTGTCGCTGATGGCCGTGGACCCGGCCACCGGGCAGAGCGACGGCGATTACTTCGCGCTGTGGGTCGGCAGCCTCGACACCGCCACCGGTGTCATCTACACGCGGCGCCTGAGTCTGGAGCGCATCGGCGTGGTCGATCAGATCAAGCGCATCGTGGCCGCGTTCGAGGAGTGGCGGCCGGTCAAGGTCGGCATCGAGACGGTGGCGTATCAGGCGGCCCTCGCGCAGATCCTCGAAGAGGAGAGCCGGCGGCGCGGGCTGTACATGCCCATCGTGCCGCTCCAGACGACCGCCAACAAGCGCGCCCGGATCGAGGGCAGCGCGCCCTTCTTCGAGAACGGGATGTTTCGGCTGCCGCCGGTGCTCGATCCGGAGGTGGAGCGGCAGTTTCTGCACTTTCCGAAGGCCCGGCACGATGACGCGCCGGACGTGTGCGCGATGGGGATCGAGTTGGCGCGGTCGCTGCGCTCGACGCGTATTGAGGTCGCCAGCGCCCAGCGAAGCCCGCGTGCCGACCCCGGCGCCTGGTGAGCACCGACAACTTCTGACAACCCGCGACGGTTCAAGACGCACGCTCGCTTATAATGCGCCTTGTATGGGCTCGCCGCCTCTGCTTGCCGGCCATCCGGACGACTCCCGGGGCGCCGCGCCCAACACGGTCAAGAGTGACAGCCACTGGGCAATCGAGGAGGTCAAGCCATGAATCGGATGAGACGAACATTGGCGGGCGGGAGCCTGTTGATCCTGGCGTGCGCCGTATTGCTGGCGTCCGATGCCCAGGCGCAGAAGAAGCTTCTGCGGCTGCGGCTTGACGGTCCGGTGCTTGAGGCCCCCAACGACAGCACGGCGCTGTTGGCGCTGTTTCGGAAGGAGCAGGTCAACACGCTGCGCGACTGGGTGCAGACCCTCCGCCGGGCCGGGGACGACCGCGACATCAGCGGGCTCGCGCTGATCGTCGAGCAGCCGCAGATCGGTCTGGCGCAGATCGAGGAGCTGACACGGGCGCTCAAGGCCTTCGAGGCCAAGGGCAAGCCGGTCTACTGCTACATCGACCACGCGAACAACTCGACCTATGCGCTGGCCGCGGCGGCGACGCACATCACGTTGGCCGAGCACAGCACGCTCGACATCCTGGGGCTCCACGCCAGTGCCATGTACCTCAAGGGCCTGCTCGACAAGCTCGGCATCGAGGCCGACATGATGCACTGCGGGGCCTACAAGAGCGCGCTCGAGACCTTCACGCGCACGGAGCCGAGCCCGGAAGCCCGCGAGAACATCGACTGGCTCCTGGACGGCATCTTCGAGCGCTGGATCCAACTGATCGCCGACGGCCGCAAGCTGCCGGTCGCTGAGGTCAAGAAGCTGGTCGACCAGGCGCCGCTCAGCGCCCAGCAGGCCCTGGAACACAAGCTCGTCGATGACGTGTCGTCGTTTGCCGCATTTCGACAGCGGTTGCACAAGGAATTCGGCAAGGACGTCAGCGTGCTCAAGAAATACGAAGAGCAGCGCGGGCCCGAGCTGGACATGAGCAATCCCTTTGTCCTGCTCCCGCAAATCCTCCGGCTCTTCGAGCAGGCGACCGAGCCCGAGAAGCAGCCCGCCATCGGCCTGATCTACATCGAAGGCGGCATCATGATGGGCAAGAGCGATGACTCTCCGTTCGGCGGGATGACCGCGGGCAGCACCACCGTCCGCAGTGCGCTGGAAGAGGCGCGCCAGGACGACAGCCTCAAGGCAGTGGTCGTCCGGGTGGATTCGCCCGGCGGGTCAGCCCTCGCCAGCGACATCATCTGGGAGGCCGCGACCCGCTGTGCCGCCGAGAAACCGCTGATCGTGAGCATGGGCGGAGTCGCCGGCAGCGGCGGGTACTACGTCGCGCTGCCGGGCGACACCATCTTCGCCGAAGCGACGACGCTGACGGGGTCGATCGGCGTAGTGGGCGGAAAGCTCGTGCTGAACGGTCTGTTCGAAGGCAAGCTCGGCATCACCACCACCGAGTTCTCCCGCGGCCAGAACGCCGGCCTCGTCAGCACCAACCGCAGGTGGAACGACGCGGAACGGGCCTGGATGACCGCCTACATGAACGGCGTGTACGAGCAGTTCAAGGGGCGCGTGACCAAGTCGCGCGGCGAGCGGATCAAGAAGGACCTGGAAGAGGTGGCCGGCGGCCGGGTGTACACCGGCGCGCAGGCCCTGGATCTGGGTCTGGTCGACAAGCTCGGCGGGCTTTCGGACGCCCTCGACTTCGCCGCGACGAAGGCCGGGCTGGGGCGCGACTACAGCGTGCAGATCGTGCCCAAACCGTCCGGGATCGGCGCGTTCCTGTCGCTGCTGACGAAGCTGACCGGCCAGGATCAGAAGGACGAGTTCGAGGTGTCGTCGGTGGGGCTGGCCCGCGATCCGCTGCTCCGGACCCTGCTGCCCCTCGTGCGCGGGCTCGCACCGGCACAGGTCAAGGAGCTGTGGCGGGCCTTGCAGAACCTGACGATGCTCGAACACGAGAAAGTGGGCTGCTTCATGCCCCTGGTCCCGCAGATACGCTGACCCGCGCGGCGCGCACGAGGCGGCTCGCGCGCGACCCCGGGTGGATTCATACCATTGGCGGTACCGCCACAAGCGCGAGTGCCACGGGTGCCTGGCTGGCCCGTGGCACTCAGTGCGTTACGGGCCGGGGCCGGCCGCCTCGTCCTTGACCCTCAGCACGTCAGCGGCCGACGAAGCGTACCGGTGTGCCGGCGCGGACCATCTGTCCCAGCCGCCGGGCATCCCAGTTCGCAAGCCGGATGCAGCCGTGCGAGCCGGTCTTGCCGATCAGCTCCGGGCTGGGCGTGCCGTGAATCCCGTATCCCGGCAGGCTGAGGTCGATCCAGCACACGCCGACGGGGTTGCGCGGCCCAGGCGGAATACGCAGCTTCTTCGTGACGCCGCGGACCTCCGGCCACATCCGCGGATCAAAGGTGTACACGGGGTCGAACGCGACGGCCGTAACTCTGGCATTGCCGCGCGGGCGCTGGTCGGCGGACTTCGCGATGGAGCAGTGGAACAGCGCCACGGTGCGTCCCGCCTTGTCTTTGGCCCGCACGATCTTCGCATCAAGATCGACGTCGACGGACGCGGCCCGTGGCAGCGCGCGCGGTTTGACGTTCGGCAGCACGATCCGGTCGCCGGGCCGCAGGCGATTCAGGTCGCGCCGCGGATTCAGGCGCGCCACAAGCGCGCGCGTGCAGTGCCCGCGCTCGGCGAGGAGCGCGGCGAGCGACTCGTAGCGCAGCCGGTCGAGCCTGGCCTTCGCGTTCCAGTCCCGCGGGACCGGACCGACGGCGCGCAGATCGGCCGCTGTAACGGTGTACGTGATGGTCGCCGGCGCTCCTCCGGCCTCCAACGCCGCGCGCGTGCATTTGTCAAACTCCCCGGTCGCGGACAAACCGTGAGCGGTCTGAAACGTCCTCAACGCCAGGGTGGTCTTGCGTCCGATCTGGCCATCGATGACGCCTGGCGAGAACCCCGCCCGGTCCAGCGCCGCCTGGTGTGCCACCGCGGTGCGCCAGGGGATCGGCGTGCCCGCGCCGATGGCGGCGGAAGTCAACGACAGCAGGCCAATGCACGCCAGGCAGCGCGTTCCGATGCGTCCCGGCGCACCGACTCCGTCCCGCGCCGGCGCAGCTTCCTGTCTGCTGGGGTCCATGACGGAATGATAGGACAAAGCCGCCGCGGTTCCCAGGTTGGTGGGCGCGGCCGGCCGGCTACTCGACTTTGAGTTGCTCGCGCAGCCAGCTCGTCACCTCGTCCAGGACGGCCGGGGCCAACGTCTGATCGATCGCCGCGTACTCCGCTACGAGCCCGGTCTTCGCCGGCTGGAACAGGTGATTCAAGCCCGGCAGCTCCTTCACGGTGGCCTGCGTGTTGCCGGCCTGGCGAAACGCCTTCGCGAGCTCGGGCACGTTCTCCTTGGGCGGCACCTGAAGATCGAGTGATCCGATCAGCGCCAACGTCGGACACTTGACCTTCACCAGCACCTCGCGCGGGTCGTGCTTGAGGAACCAGCGCATCCACGGCGACGAGACCTGCGCCACGGCTACCTTCGTCTGGCCGTCAAGCTGCTCCTCCGACGGATTGCGCTCATCCAATGCCTCGAATTGCACGCGGATCAGCTCGCGCGCGGCGTCCCGCACGGCGTCCGCCTCCGCGTCCGCGACCACGAGATCGATCAGCTTGCGTTGCGCCTGCGACTGGCGTTCGATGTCTGCTTCGGACAGGCCGGCCGCGCGGACCAGGGCCTCCAACTGGAGGTTGAGCAGCTTCGCACCGGGCAGCGCCGGTCCACCCAGCAGCACCATGCACGCCACGTCCTTCGACTTGGACGCGACCAGCGGGGCGATGATGCCGCCTTCACTGTGGCCGACCAGGCCCAGCCGTCGGCGATCGATTTCCGGTTGCTGCTGGAGGAACTTGAGGCCGGCGATCACGTCGTTGGCGAAATCCTTGGACGTCGAGTCCGCCGTCGAGCCCGACGAGCCGCCCACGCCGCGGTCGTCCATCCGCAACACCGCGATTCCGTGGCGGGTCAGATGATCGGCCCACACCATGAACGGCTTGTGCCCGAACAACGTCTCGTCCCGGTCCTGCGCGCCGGAGCCGGTGATCAGGATCACCGCCGGATGCGGCCCGGAACCCGGCGGAATCGTCAATGTCCCCGCCAGACGCGTGTCGTCCACCGGATTCTGGTACGTGACCTCGCGGGCCTCGTACGGGAACGGCGGCTTGGGCGTCTGCGGACGCGGCGGCCCCACCGCCCGGGCTTCTTCCTCCGTCACGCGCTCCATGCGGACGGCGAAGGTGAACCCCGACTGCTGGAGCGTGCCGTTGGCGGTCCGCCCATCCTCTTCACGCCGCAGCTCGAAGACGGCCTTCGCGATGGCGGGCGCACCGGGCGGCGGCGGAATCGCAAAGCCGAGCCGCTCCGGGGTGAGGACCACCTCGCTCAGCGCCAGGTTCTTTGCTCCCTGGACCGGAATGTCGATGGTCGCGGTGTAGCCATCCGAATCCGACGTCGGCCGGAAGGCGACCACGAAATCCAACGTCATGCCCTGCGCCTCGAACGACCCTTTCCACCACTGCGGTTCCCGGTCGGTCGAGGCCGTCGCCTGCGCATGCAGAAGACTCGGCAGGCCCAGCATGAGCGCGCCCATCCCCGCCAGCACGGCTCTTCGCACAAAGTAACGCGACGTGTCCGGCATATGGCTACCTCCGTCGACCGCAAGTCGTAGAGCGGCAGTGTACCGCGGTGGCGCGCGCCGGGGGCGGGCCCGCCGACAATTTCAGACAGGGACGCACCGGCGAAAGCCGGCCACGCCGAGCTCTACCGGCCGAAGCTCTCCCAATGCAGCACTTCGGCGAGCATCCGCTTCGGCGGGTCGGGCACCTCGGCGGCGTGGCCGATCGCGATCAGAGCGACCAGCTTGTATTCCGCCGGCGCCCCACAAGCCGCGACGACCTGCGCGGCGTAGGCTTTCTTGTCGCCGGCCACCCAGCAGCTCGCCAGCCCGAGGGCCGTCGCCGCCACCATCATCTGCGTCGTTGCCGCGCTGCCGTCTTCCAGGTAGTACGTGGCCGGCCGGCACAGCACGACGATGCACGCGGCGGCGTCGGCGATGAACTTGCCGTGCTCGGCAAGGTGGGCGAGCTGCCGCAGCTTGGCGCGGTCCGTCACGACGACGAACTCCCACGGCTGCTCATTCCGCGCGGTCGGCGCCAGCCGGCCCATGTTCACGATCTGCGACAACTGCTCGCGCGTCACCGCTTGCGGCTTGTACTTCCGCACGCTGCGGCGTTTCGAAATGGCCTCGAACGCATCCATACCACGCTCCTCGGCCCCGCCTCCCGGTCGGCCGCCGCATTGTACCGGCGGGCCGCGGGGGGGAGTGCTCACAGGGCCGTGCCGTCGAGCAACGGCTGGCCGGCTGCGAAACGTCGCACGTTCTCGGTGGTCACGCGCGCGATCTCGTGCAGCGCCTCGTGCGTGAAGTAGGCCTGATGAGCGGTAATCAGCACGTTGGGGAACGTCAACAGCCGGGCCAGCTCGTCATCGTGGAGCACCTGCCCGGAGAGGTCCTCCAGGAACACACCCTCTTCCTCCTCGTAGACGTCGAGGGCCACGCCGCCGAGCCGCCCGGACTTCAGCGCGTCGATCAGGGCCCGCGTGTCGATGAGCTTGCCGCGGCTGGTGTTGACCAGGAACGCGCCCGGCCGGAGCTGCGCCAGCGATTCGCGGTTGACGATGTGGTGCGTCTCCGGCAGCAGGGGGGCGTGCAGCGAGATCACGTCGCTGGCCGCGAAGAGCTCGCTTGCCGACACGTAGCGCACGTCGTGCCGGGCCGCCCAGTCCGGGTCGGGGGCGGCATCGCAGGCCAGCACAGTGGCCGAGAAGCCGCGGTAGATCTGGGCCGTGATCCGGCCGATCTTGCCGGCGCCGAGGATGCCCACGGTCTTGCCGCAAACCACCGTGCCCAGCAGGCCCTGGAGTGAGAAATTCAGCTCGCGCACGCGGCTGTACGCGCGATGAATGCGGCGGTTCAACGCCAGGAACAAGGCGACGGCATGCTCGGCGGTGGAATGCGGGGAGTACGACGGCGCACGGCTGACCGCCAGACCCAGGTCCCGCGCCGCGCCCACGTCCACGTTGTTGTGCCCCGCGCAACGCAGCGCCAGATGCCGAACGCCTGCCTCCCGGAGCCGTGCCAGGGTGGCCGCGTCCGCCTCGTCGTTCACGAAGATGCAGACGGTCGGACAACCGGAGGCGCCGGCCGCCGTCTCGCGGTTGAGTCGCCATTCGAAGAACCGCCATTCGATGCCCGCCGGCGGACCGAGCGGATCGAAGAACTGGCGGTCATAGGGCTTGGTATCGAAGAACGCGACAAGAGGCATGGGCTTGAGTCCCGGTCGATGCCATTCGGGGCCGTGCTCGCCGCTGAGTCATTATAGTCCCCGCCCCTGCGACGCCTCGCCCGCCGCCTGCGGGTAAGCCCCGCGACCCGACGCCGCAGCTCCAGCAACTTGGGGCACTTACGGCATCGCACCGGCTGAAGCCGCGGAGCCGGCCTTGGCGCAGCGACCGGAATCTGCGAAACTGCTGGTTGCGCGGCAGCGAATGTGCGCAGCCGGGATGCCGCCACCGCGGCGGTGCGATAGAAACGGTGACGGTTATGCACTACCCAAGGCGAATCAGCCCCATCAAACGCAAACGCAAGAGCGGGTTCCGCGCTCGGATGCGCACGCACAACGGACGCAAGCTGATTAACCGCAAGCGGCGGGTCGGGCGGCGTGTCAGCGTGGCCTGAACGCCGGTCGCGGCTACCCTGGGGCCTGCTGGCCGGCGTGAGCGGTCTGGTGCTGGTCAGCGGCGTGGTTGACGGGCTTGTCGCCGGCCATCTCAGCGCCGAGCCCGTCCGCCGGTGGATCGAGCGGGGGATGGCGGTGCCGCTGGCGCTCGGCCCGTACCTGGTAATCCTCGCCATTCTGGCGTCGTTTTCGAACCGCCGGCGGCTATGCGCGGGTTTCCTGGTGCCCGTGCTGGCGTCGGCGGTTGTGCTGCACCTGATGAAGTGGGCGGTGGGGCGCGGCCGGCCGCTGCTGGGGCAAGGCGCGTATCACTTCAGGCCCTTCTCCGGGGCGGAATACTGCGACGCGTTCCCTTCGGGGCATGCGATGGCGGCGGGAGTCATCGCCCTGCTGCTGGGCATCTACTTCCCGCGCGCACGCTGGGTGTTCTACCTGCTCGCCGCCCTCATCGGACTCGAGCGCATCATCCACGATTGGCACTTCCCGTCGGACGTGCTCGCGGGGTTTGCCCTGGCAGGCCTGATCGTCTTCGGAAGCAGGCGTTGGCTGGGGACGGCGTTCTATCAGAAGGACGGGCTTCCTGTCCCCGGCCTGGGCGAAGATGTCGGACCGGGAGGCCGGCCGCCACCGTCGGGCGATCCCGCGCGTACAACCCAGACCACCTCGTCCCGGCCCTTGACATAGTTGAACCCGGCGGTGCGCTCCCACACTTCCGAACGCAAAGCAGAGCCTTGCCCTGCGGCGCCTGGGCCTTCGCGAGGCTCGATACCGGCCGCGCGGAGCTCCGACTCGCGGACAATGATGACCCGCGGCTTGGCCGTGTCCGCCAGTATCCGCGCACACTCCTCCGCACCTGCAACGCGGGCCGGCAACCGCAGGTAGAAGAACATCGTCGGCTCCGTGTAGCCGCAGACCACAACCTCCGCGACGCCCGTGCCGAGGACGTTCGCGCGCTCCGCGACCAGCCGGCTGAGACGGTGGGGCTCGAGGGCCGGCAACAACCACATGCCGGCGACCACGTGAAACGCTACCAGGGCGGCCACGGACGATTTCCACGCGGCCGGCAGCCGCTGCCGCCCGAGCATCCAGGCCACCGCGGCGAAGCCGAGCAGCAGAGTGGCCCCGGTTGCACACATTGCCCAGGACCACGCGGCGCGGTGCCAAGCGCCGCCGACTGCGATAATCAGCCCCCCAAACACCATCGGCACCGCGGCCCAGACGCCGAGCACGGCGCGCTGCCCCTTCGTCACCGGCTGCTGCAAGCCGGCGTCCCACATTCGCCCGAACAGGATCGCCAACGGGACGTAGCAGGGCAGAATGTAGTGCGGCAGCTTGCTGGGCACGAGTTCCAGGAGGAGCCACGGTACGCCGAGCCAGATCAAGAGCAGCCAGGCGGTGCGATCCGCCCTGCGTGCACGCCAGGCCTCGATGACCGCTCCGGGCACCAGCGCCGTCCACGGCAACCAGCCGGCGAGACTGACGAGCAAGTAGTACCCCGGCGGCCCCGTATGCCCGTGCGGCGCGCTCACCAGTCGGGAGATGATCTCGTAGCCGACGAACTGCCCCCAGAAGGCCTGGCTGGCCTGCCGCGCGATGTAGATGTACCAGGGTGCCGCAACCGCAAGACACACCGGCAGCGTCAGCCAGAATGTCGTACTCCGTAGCGCCGGACCTCCGTGTCCGGCGGGCAGGACGAGCGTTCTGCCGGCGGGAGGCGCCGGACACCCGCCGCGGCGGGCAGGCTTCGGTCCGGCGCTCCAGTCCGCACCGCGCCTTCGCAGGTAGAGGACCACGCCAAGGGTAAATGCCCCGACGAACATGATGACCGCCGGTCCTTTGGCCAGGACCGCCAGCCCGACCACGAACCAGAAGAGAGCGCTTCGGCTCAGAGTCGGGCCCCGGCGCGCCGGGGTCACGATCCGCCACAGCAGCAGCGTCGCCGCCAGACAACAAGCCAGCAGCAGGGCGTCGGTCAACACCATCTTCCCAACGACCGCCGGCAGCCCGGCCGTGATGAACGACCCGGCGGCAATGAGTGCGACGCGTCGGTTGCACAGCTCGGCCGCGAGCATGGCGAGCAACTGGACCGCAACCGTCATTGCCAGCACGGACACGAGCCGGGCCGCCCAGGCGTGCAGCCCGAAGAGGGCGAACGACGCCGACACGCACCAATAGAGCAGCGGCGGCTTGCCGAGCCACGGCTCTCCAAGGTAGTGCGGAACCAGCCAGTCGCCGGTCGCGAGCATCTCGCGGCTGACCTGGGCGTACCAGCCCTCATCGCGATCCACGAGGCTGACGCCGAAGGTGCCGGGCAGAAGAACGGCGAGCGACAGGAGCGCGAGTACGGCATGGTCGCGGGGCGTCAGAAGGCGGGCTGGCGACGTCGCGGCGGCGGCAGGCATGGCAAGCTCTCGCCGGACTCCGTAGCGCCGGACCTCAGTGTCCGGCGGGGAGGACGGGGGTAGTGCGAAGCTCCGCTTGGCACGCGGTATACTACGTGCCGGGCCGGTGAGCGTGGAATAGGCCGCCGGCGCAGTCGGAGCAGGTAATCCGGGGGCAGTGCGAAGCTTTGCTTTGCACAAGGAGCAGGGGCGTGCGGCTGACAGCGCGGAAACGTCGGCGATTGTGGTGGACGCTGCTGTTGCCGGTGATGGTTGTGGGTTGTCGGGCCCCGGTGCTGAGGGTCGAAGACGCCATCGTCCGCCCCGGGGAGAAGGCCCGACTGGCCGCATTCGTCGAGCGCGAGCCAATCCTTGGCCTGGGTAAAGACGTCGCCGACGTACCTGTCGTCTTTCTGGTGGACGGGCAGGAAGTCGGACGCGACCGGACGAACGACGAGGGGTCGGCGGATACGAAGGTTGCCGTGCCGGCCGACACCGGCTGGTATGAAGCGCGGGCCACGGTGGGGGCGGCGGAGCTGCGGGCGCGCGGGCATCTGTACTGCTGGAGTGACGAGCGCGTTATCGTCGCGGTCGACATCGACGAGACGATCGCGCGGACCGAGTATGATGAGTTGCTCATCGAGCGCGACGAGGACGGCAGCGATCCGCACAAGCGTGCCGCCCGGACGCTGCGCGCCCTGGCGCAGGACTGCCACATTCTGTACCTGACCGGCCGGCCGCGGGCCCTGCTCGACAAGACGCGCACCTGGCTCGGCGAGCACGACTTCCCCTCCGGTCCGGTGCTGATGTCGGAACGCAAGCGGGACCTTCTACGTCCCGGCAACTACAAGGAGAAGCGGCTGCGGGCGCTGCGCAAGCAGTGGCCGACGCTGCTGATCGGGATCGGCAACGAAAAGACCGATGCGGAGGCCTACGGCGCCAACAACATGCTGACGCTCATGCTGGCCGACAAGCGCCCGCGCGGGTTCGGGCAGCACGCACTCGTGTTTCGCGATTGGAAGGCATTGGGGCAGTTCCTCGCGGCCAACCGCGCGGTGCTGACAAGTCCGGGCGAACTGAAGGAGGTCATCGCCGGCAAACGCCAATTGCTGTGTGCCTTGCGGCCGTACGAGCCCGAATGAGCCCTGCACGCCGGGTTGAAAATCGCTCCGCCCGCGGTAGGGTGATTCGCGGCGGGCGGGTCGTCACTCGGTTCCGCCACGTGGAAGTGCCACGATGGGAATTCCCTATCCGACCGGCGAAGCGCTGACTTGTCAGCAGATTCGCGAGCTGGACGTGCTGGCGATCGAGCATGTGGGCATCCCCGGCCTGGTGCTCATGGAGAACGCCGGCCGGGCGGCCGCCGAGTTCATCTATGGCACGCTGGTCAATCCGCCCGCCGAACGCGTGCTGATTCTGTGCGGGCCGGGCAACAACGGCGGCGACGGATTCGTCATCGCCCGCCACCTCTACAACGCGGAGGTGCCGGTGCAAGTCGTGCTGGCCGCCCCGCCGGAGAAGTCGTCGGGCGACGCAGGCGTGAACCTGCGAATTCTGGATCGCATGCGGCTCGCGTTCACACGCGCTTTCGAGCCGGCCGGGCTGGAGGCGGCGCGGCAGGCCGCGAGTCAGGCCCACGTGATTGTGGATGCGTTGCTGGGGACGGGTTCGACCGGTGCCCCCCGCGGAGCCGTGGCCGGCTTGATCGAGGCGGCTAACGCCGCCCCGCAGGCCCGCCGGATCGCGATTGACATCCCTTCGGGGCTGGACGCCGACCGGGGCGAAGTCCGCGAGCCGTGTTTCCGGGCCGATGGGACGGTGACAATGGTGGCTCCGAAGGTGGGCTTCCAGACGCCCGTGGGTCGCCGGTTCGCGGGCCGCGTGGTCGTGGTGGACATCGGCCTGCCGTACGATCTGGTCCCAGGCCGTCAATCTTCTACGCCGGGGACTTGACGGTTAGGGGTTTGTTTGTATGCTGACGGCGCCGTCGGGATCGTCCCGCACGGCCGGCAGTGTACGCGAGCAGAGCGAGGATGCAGCAATGTCAGACGGACGCGACGAAAGCCGGAAGGACCAGCGCGAGGAGAACCGCAAGGAGGCCCTGGCCCGCGCCGTGCAGCAGATTGAGAAATCCTTCGGCAAGGGCACGATCATGTACCTCAACGAAAGCCAGGCCGCGACCACGGACGGCGTGTCCACGGGCTGCCTGTCGCTCGATCTGGCACTCGGCGGGGCCGGGATTCCGCGCGGCCGGGTGGTCGAGGTCTTCGGCCCCGAGTCCTCCGGAAAAACCACTCTGACGCTGCACGCCGTCGCCGAAGCGCAGAAGGCCGGCGGGGCGGCGGCGTTCATCGACGTGGAGCATGGATTTGACCCCTCGTGGGCGAAGCGGATCGGCGTGAACCTCGAGGAGCTCATGGTCAACCAGCCGTCGTGCGGCGAGGAGGCGCTGGAGATCTGCGAGCTGCTGGTACGTTCCAACGCGCTGGACATCGTCGTGGTGGACTCGGTCGCCGCCCTGGTGCCTCGTGCCGAGCTCGAAGGGCAGATGGGCGACCAGCACGTCGGCCTCCAGGCCCGCCTCATGAGCCAGGCCATGCGCAAGCTTACCGGCATCGCCTCCAAGAGCCGCACGAGCGTCATCTTCATCAACCAGATCCGCGAGAAGATCGGCGTGATGTACGGCAGCCCGGAAACGACGCCCGGCGGGCGCGCCCTGAAGTTCTACAGCTCGCTGCGGATCGACGTGCGGCGAATCGGTATGTTGAAGGACGGCGACCAGGTCGTGGGGGCCCGTGTCCGCGCCAAGGTCGTGAAGAACAAGGTCGCTCCGCCGTTCCGCGAGTCGGAGTTCGACATCCTGTTCGATTCCGGCATCAGCGGACACGGGGACGTGCTGGACCTCGGGTGCGACACCGGCGTCGTGGCACGCAGTGGAACCTGGTTCAGCTTCGGCGATCTGCGGCTGGGGCAGGGACGCGACAACTCGCGGCAATTCCTGCGGGACAATCCCGACGTCTTCCAGCAGATTCGCGCGGCGGTTCTGGCGATCAAGCGCCCGCTTCCGGCGAGCGAGCCCGCCCCCGGCGGCGCCGAGCCGGCGGCCGCGGGCAAGGCTGAGGAGCGGAGAGCGGTCCGCGCTGCCCCCGCGCCCGGCCGGAAGCCTGCACTGGCGGCGTCCCGTAAACGGTAGAGTTCGCGGACGCTCCCCGGCGGGCCGCCGTGCGTCTTGCCTGATAAGTACGCGGCCTGCTGCCCGTCCGACGGTTCTGCCCGCCGAGCCGTGCAGGTCCCCGGCGAACTGGCCGAAGAAAACGACGCTCCGGAGCCAGAGTGGGCGATTCCTGCGGCTGGCTGCCCAGGAGCGGGTCGTCTTTCGGACGCTGTGAACATGATTCGTGCGCCTTCATCCTGGTTCCGCCGGGAGCCGTTCGAGGTTCCCGCCTGGCCGCTGTGGCTGGTGACCGTTGCGCTCTTCGGCTTATCTGCGTTGGTAGCGCCGCGCGGAGTCGCGGGGGACCTGGGACCGGCCGCGGCCGGCGGCGGCGTGGCCGACCTGGAGGGGTTGGAGCGTGCGTTCCGGTACGTAGTCGAGCAGGTGGCACCGTACGTCGTGGGCATTCGAGCACAGCGGCCGGCGACGGTGCCGGGCGCGGGCGACGACGGGCAGCGCGTCGTGATCAACGGCAGTGGTACGATCATCTCGGAGGACGGGCTGATCCTGACCAGTGAGCACGTCGTTCAGGCGGCCACCGACATCGAGGTCCTGTTCCACGACGGCCAACGGGTGCAGGCTCTGGTCGTCGCCGCCGACCCGCGCAGCGACCTGGCCGTGCTGCAAACGGTGCGGGCTGCACTGCGGCCGGCCGCGCTGTGCAACTGGGGCGACGTGGCCCGCGGGCAGTGGATCGTCGTGCTCGGAAACCCCTTCGGGCTCGGCCACGACGGCCAGCTCAGCGTCTCGGTCGGCGTAATCGCGAACCTCGGCCGGCAACTGCCCGGGCTCGGAGAGGCCGACGACCGGTTCTACAACGACATGATCCAGATCACCGCCCCGATCAGTCCCGGCAATTCGGGCGGTCCGTTGTTCAATATCCACGGCGAGCTGGTGGGCGTGGTGACCGCGATGCACACGCGGGCGCCCGCCGACGACGGGGTCGGCTTTGCCGTCCCGATGACGCCGGTCAAACGCCGCCTGGTCAACCTGCTCGCCCAAGGCCGGCCGATCGAATACGGGTATCTGGGCGCGGTCGTCCGCCTGCCTGATGCGACGGAGCGGGTGCTGATCGGCCGGACGTACGGGGTCGTCGTGCAGCGCGTCGAGCCGGAAGGACCGGCCGCGCAGGCCGGCCTCACGGCGAACGACGTGATTCTGACGTTCGACGATCAAGCGGTCACCGGCCCCGGGCAGCTTGCGGAGCTGGTCGGGCAATCGCCGGTCGGGACTTCGGTGGACCTGGAGCTGCTGCGTGGGGGACAGACGCTGTCGTTGCGGGTGTCGCTCGATCTGCGAGACGTGAGCCGGGTGACCTGGATGCGCGGCGGCACCGTGTGTTGGCGCGGCATGCGGCTGGAAGACCTTTCGGCGGACGCCCGGCGCAGGATGTGCGCAGACGCGCCTGCGGCCGGGGTCATTGTGACCGACGTGGCGCACGGCAGCCCGGCGAATCGGGCGAACATCCAGATCGGCGACGTGATCGAGGAGGTCGACGGCCAGCCGGTTCGGGACACTTTGGAGTTCCTGAAGCGGGTGCACGCGGTTCAGGGGCCGCTGGGGGTGTTCGTGCGGAATGGGGGGCCGCGCGCCGTAGGCCCGTGAACGGGGCCGGAACCGGCACGCGAAGCCGGGCAATTGATTTCGTCCCGCCGCCGATCTATCCTTTGATTGGTCGGCGTGAGATGGGAGCACTGTCGGAGTGATGTCGCCGCTCAGCCCTGAGTTGCTCGCGATTCTGGTTTGCCCGGTCAGCACGTGCCACGGGGAGCTGGAGTTGCGGGACAAGCGACTGGTGTGTCTGCGCTGCGGGCTGCGCTACCCGGTCGAAGAGCGGTGGCCGGTGCTGATCCCGGAAGAGGCCGAGCCGCCGTCGGAGCCGTAAGTGAGACGCGCGCTGTCCGTCAACAAGAGCTTCGCGCTCATCAGCGACATTCACTCCAACCTGGAGGCGCTGGAGGCGGTGTTGGAGGACATCGACGCGCGCGGCATCAAGGAGATCGTCTGCCTGGGCGACATCATCGGCTACGGAGCCGATCCGAAAGAATGCCTCGACCTGGTCCGGCGGCGCTGCCGGGTGACGCTGATGGGCAACCATGACCACGCGGTGCTGTTCGAGCCGACCAACTTCAATCTGCCGGCCGAGCGGGCCTGTTACTGGACGCGGCAGATGCTGGAGGATGAGGACGACGCGGCGCTGCGCAAGGAACGCTGGAAGTTCCTGGGCGAGCTGCCGACCCGCGTCAAGGAACAGGACATTCTGTTCGCGCACGCTTCGCCGCGGCGGCCGATGAACGAGTACATCTTCCCGGAGGACGTGTTCACCAATCCGCAGAAGGTGTTGGCGAATTTCGAGCGCCTGGACGCACGGATCTGCTTCGTGGGACACACGCACCAGCCGGGCGTCTTCGTGGACGACCCGTACTTCGACCCGCCGGACGAGCTCCCCGACTCCCCGTTCTACGAGGTGGACACCGAGCGGGCAATCGTGAACGTCGGGAGCGTGGGTCAGCCGCGCGACCGCGACGCGCGGGCGTGCTACGTGATCGTGCATCGCCGGGCGGAGGCGCTGGAAGACGGCGCCGAGAGCCTGGCGGCGACGGCGCTGAACTGCTCGATCGAACAGGTGGAATTCGTCCGCGTAGAGTACGACCTCGAGCAGACGGTGCAGAAGATCCTGGCCGAGCCAAACCTGGAAGACCTGCTCGGCACGCGGCTGTACGACGGACGGTAGTCGCGGGGCCCCACGGGGACCGGGACAGCACCGTAGCCACCGCCGGGTAGGCGGCGCGGAGTCCCGCGCGTGGGCTCGCCCCGGCCGGCCGGCGGGTGCTGCACATTTTCGTGCTGGACGGGGGGCGCGTTGCCGGCGCAGCCGTGCTACAATAGCTCACTACGATGGCCGCGGGCGCACGTCCGATGGCCCCGTCGGGTTCTGCGCTGGTCCGCACGAGCCCGGCGTTTGATGGGATTGGCCGATGCGCGCGGAGTGCTGAGTGCTGACCGACAGCTCGAATGTGTTCGTCACCGGCGCCACTGGTTTGATCGGCGGCGAGCTGGTGCGGACGTTGGCCGCCCAACCTCTCGGAAAGATCTGGGCCCTCGTGCGGGTCGCTCACGATGGTTCACCCGCAGCCCGCCTGGACCACCGTCTGCGCCGCTCGGGAGCGCTGCTGACCGGGGGCACGGGGGCGCCGCCCCGCGCGCTGGCCGGCGACGTAACCGCGCCCCAGCTCGGGTTGTCCGCCGCCGATTACGAGGAGGTGCGCCGCGACGTGGACATCATCATCCACAGCGCGGCGGAAACTTCCTTCATCCGCGCCGCGGACTGCCGCCGCACGAACATCGCCGGCGCGGAGAACCTGGTCGCGTTCAGCCGCGCGTGCCGCCGACAGCCGCTCCTGGTCTGCCTGAGCACGGCCTACGTCAGCGGGACCATGGCGAACACGTGCATTTCGGAGGAGGACGCCTGCCGGCCGGGGAGCGAGCACCACAACGAGTACACGCGCTCGAAGGCCGTGGCCGAGGAACTGGTGCGCTCCAGCGGCGTGCCGGTGCTGGTCGTGCGGCCGTCGATCGTGCTGAGTGCGGGGGTGCCGGATGCGGCGTTCGCGCGGGCGATTCTCGGGTTCGCACCGTTGCTCCGGGAGCTGGACGCGGTCCCGGTGAGTCCGCACGCCCGGGCCGACACGGTACCGGTGCAGTTCGTGGTGGACAGCCTGGTTCGCCTGCTGCAACTTCCGCGGCTGCGCTTCGACTGCTATCACATCTCCGGCGGCGAGGCCGCCGTCGAGCATGCGCATCTGGCCCGCATCTTCGACCGCTTCTACGAGCGGGAAGTGCCCTTGCGGCTGATCCCGCCGGCGCAGTGGACGCGCGAGACCCATCGGACGTACGTGGCGACTCCCGAGCAGCGCCGGGTGTTCGCGGCTTTGCGAAACTACCTGCCGTTTCTGAACATGAACGTGCTCTTCGAGAACAGCCGACTGCGGGCGGAGCTTGGCGACCGCTTCCCGGCGTTGCCGCCGTTCACCGCCTACCTGGAGGAGTTGCTGCGGCTGATCTCCCGGGGCCGGCACGCGTTGCGGCTGGGGCCGTCCGCGCGGGCCGCGCGGGCAGCACGCCACGCCCGGGTCCGCGCCGCAACTGGCTGATGGCTTACGGCCGGCGGCCGGGGCTCCACTATTCGACTCCCGTGCGCAGGTAATCAAGCAGACATTGAATGAACGGCCGTGCGCCATACGGCTCGCGGTCGAACTCCAGTTGCCGCTCCAGAAAAGCGATGGCCTCGTCATCGCCCGGCGAACACGCCTGGTACAGGGCGTGAAGGAGCATGATGCGGACCGAAAACTCCGACTCGAGCGGCAGCAACTCCATCGCCAGGGCTCGGACAGCGGCCTTGTCGGTCGCAGCGCACTCCTGCAAGTGACCGGCGACCCGCTCGCGCAGCAACACGTCCTTCGGGTCGGCAGTGCGATGGGTCAGGTAGTCTTCGCGCACGCCCGCCAAGGGTTTTGACCGGAGCTGCACCTGGTAGATGTCCTGGAGCAGTTGTGCATCCACTCCGGCGCGAAGCAGGTCGCGGAAAGCACGCCCTTCCGGGGAGTACTCGGGCACCTCCGCCATCGGCGGGGAAGCGGCCAGGTGTCGTTGATATGCGAGCGCCTGAAGCCACCCAGCCCGCCAGGGAACCGTGAGGTTCGGAGGCCCACCCTCCGCCAGCAGCCGGTCGCACAAAGGCAGAAAATCGGCCGGCGACATCTTCTCACGCAAGAATGGGAGGGCACACAGGCGGGCACCGACGTCTGGACTGTGCAGCACACACCGCAAGAGCAAGTCGCGAGGCGTAGTCTCGTTGATGCTGGTTGCCTCGATAGGGACCGGATCATCGTGCGCGCCCAGCCGCTTCTCGACGTCCAGGAGCGCTCCAGCGCTCAAGTCGATCTCCTCACGGTTGGGACCGCGGTCTTGCTTGTCGGCGGGGCGCAATATCACCAGTTGCGGCCACCGCCGGACACGCAACCTTCTGAACGCGGTTGTGCTTGCGCCGACCGCGAACGGCGGCTTGTGCTTCTCCACGAAGGAACGCACCTTGTCTTCCGGCTCGGGACTGAGGGCCACGACCTCCACGTTGCGGCGACGGCTGAGCCGCTCCAGGGCTTTGAGGTGAGGAACGACCTTCTCCTCCACGCGCGAGGTAAAGAAAAGTATGACATACGTCCGGTCGTCCGGTATGCGGATCGCCGGCGCGTTCCACCAGGTCTTCGCGTCCAACTCCACCGGAGTGTCCAGTACGCACGAAGCAAGCACGAGGAGCGGGGAAAGCGACAGGACGGACATCGCAACACCTCTCGGTCTGCACCGGGGTAAGTGCGGCTTCCGGGTATGCCCGCATGGTATCCGCGCGACCGCGACTCAGTCTTGGGGACCGAACGCACTTCCTAGGGAACGGGCTCGTCGTCGTCCCCGGCCGCAGGTTTGTCCTTCGACCAGCGCACCGTCACCGCGTTCTTGCACAGCGCAAGCTGGTTCGAACCCGCAGGAAACGACGCGGTGCAGCAACTCAGGCCCTGCGCCTCACTCTGATTGCAGCACATCGCGCAGTCGTCCCAATCAGACGGGCTGCTGCAACTGCCATCACAGGTGGGGGATCCACACTCGTCGATTGCCGCCAGACAACTCACGCTTGCAATGATGAGCCAGGGTCTTCAACCTTCCCAGACGTGGTTTCAACATCGCACCTACCTCCGCAAGGTCCGAAGCGAGGAGCGACGTGAACGCGGCAGACGCACCGGCTACCAGGCGTGACCGGGCCGCGGCCACGCCGTCTTCGGTCACAAACATGCCGAGCCCCTTGCGGGCCTGTACGAGCCCCTCCCGCTCCAACTCCTCGAAAGCCCGCTGGACAGTGTTCGGGTTGACCACCAACTCGACCGCGAGGGCTCGTAGCGAGGGGATCGGCTCTCCGGGCCGGTGCACGCCCGCCGCCACGGCACGCCGGACGTGATCGGCGATCTGCTGGTAAATGGGCACCGGGCTATTCGGATCGACCGGCATGGCCGTCATCGCACCGGTGATTGACTGCACTAGTTCACTATGGCAGTATACGTCACAAGCCACCGAAGGTCACGGGGCGCATCGTTCGATCCTCCGGAAACGATTCGCAAGCTATTTACTGTTATAGCTTTATGGAATATCCCCCGCGATGATCGGCCGCCCCGCGACCCACACGCCGACCGGCGCCGGTGCCCGCGAGACCAGCTCGCTTGCCGGATCCACGCTGTCCGGCGGGCACGGGAAGGCCGCCAGATCGGCCAGCTTGCCCGGCTCGAGCGATCCGACTTGCTCGTGCAGCCCAAGCGCGCGCGCCGCGCGGGTGGTCACCATTTCGAGCAATGCCTCGGCGCGCGGCGGGTCGGGCAACTCGCGGTGCATGAATCTCAGTTCCTCGAGCACGGCCAGGCTGTCATTGCTCGCAACGCTGTCGGTGCCCACGGCGACGGCCACGCCGGTGTTCATCAGTTCGCGGTACGGATGCGGCGGATGCCCGAAAAAGCGGTGGGCGCGGGGGCAGTACACGACGGTGTGGCCGGCGGCGGCCAGGCGTTCCGCGTCGCCCGGCTGCGCGTAATTGAAGTGGGCCAGCGCGCCGGCGTGGACGCCCTCGGCACACCGCTCAAGCAAGTCGATGGCCGACAACCCGGGCGAGCGCAACTGACACTGTGCGAGCAGGTCGCGCAGGTACCCAGGCAGCGCCCGGTCGTCACCGAGCAGGAACGCGCGCTCCTCGCGCGTCTCCGCCCAGTGAGTGCACCAGGGCCGCTTTCGCTCGGCAGCGATCGCCAGCGCCGCCTGAATCTGGGCCGCGGGCACGGTGTACGGGGCGTGCGGCGTTATGCCCGCCGTGAGCAACTCGTCCTCCTCGACCTCCTCGACTGCGGCGCGCAGCTCGGCGGGATCGCGCGGCGGGTCATCGGCCAGGCTCAACAGCTCGATGTAGCACACCTTGCGGATGGGGATGGACTTGAGGACTTGCCAGTTGAGGCTGCGGCGCGAGATGTCGCCGACGCAGGTCACGCCGGCCTGGAGCGACTGCCAGGCTCCGTCGCAGACGCCCTGCTGTTCACGTTCGACCTGGCCACGTGCCGCACGCAACGCCGCGAGGCGCCGCAGCCAATCCCAGAACGGCGCGGGTCCGAACCGCCCCGCGTAGCAGGTCAATTCCAGGTGGGTGTGGGCGTTGATCAGGCCCGGCAGAAGGACGGCTGCCCCCAGGTCGGTCACCGCCTCGCCCCCCGGCGGCAGAGTCGCGACGCTACCGACCTCCGCGATGCGCTGCCCATCCACCCGCACCACGCCGTCGCGAATGGGCGGCCCTACGATCGGCAGGACCCAGGCGGCCTTGAGAATCACGGCCGCCCTTTGCGAGCCTGCTCCCCGGGCGGGCTCTGCTGGAACCAGGTCCGCCAGTCACGACCGAGTTGACCCTCCAGCACATACGGCGTCATCGTTGAGTCGCACTTGCAGATGCCCGGAGTGTGGGACAGGACGTCGCAGAAGCGCTCCAGCAGGCGGGGCATACGTTCCACCGCGGCGGTGGCGCGCTGCCCCTCGACCTCTTCCGGCAGCACTCGTCCGTCCTCGAAGGGCCGGTAGTTCGTGCCGTCCTCGGCATACCGCGCGATATAGCACACGCTGGCATAGCAGGTCTGGAGCTCTTTGGCCAGGAAGACCTCGGGAACCAGGGCCTGTCCCAGCAGCTCGCCGCCGGTAATCGCGTACTTGCGGGTCTCCGCCGGCGTTTCGTGCCGCGGACCCTCCACGCAGACGTAGACGCCGCGGCTGGCGAACTCGCACTTCTCCTCGCCGAGGGCCTGGATCAGGGCCTTGCGGAGACTGGGGCAGAACACCGGCCACTGCCGGAGGTGCCCGAAGCCCCGATGCTCGAAGAAGGTCTGCGGCCGCGAGACCGTCTCGTCGAGGAGGTCGTCCACGATCACGTACTGGCCGATCTTGAAATTGTGGCTGATGGCGCGCGTCTCGCTCCAGGACACGATGGCGCGCGCGCCCAGGTCCTTCAGCGCGTAGATGTTGGCCCGGTAGTTGACGAAGCTCGGCGTTCGCTCGTAACCGGTTTCCCCGTGACGGGACAGGAAGAAGAAACCGCCGAAGCGCGACTCGCACCGGTAAATCGGCTGCGAATCGCCGAAGGGGGTGGTCTGTGGCCCGAGCCGCTCCGCCACGAGCGCGCCGTTTTGAAGCAGGTTGTAGGCATCGCGGCCCCCGATACACGCCAGTGTTACTGCCATGCGCTCGCTCCCGCTGCTCTACTCCGTCACCCCGTGAAGTACCGATCGTGCCACCGCGCGGCGCCGGCACTCCACACTCACGCCGGGGGCAGTATAAACGCTGGCCGTCCGCCGCCATAGCTCATGGAAGGGCGGGTTAAGCGCAGCCTGCCACGATCCGCAGGGCAGCACGCTGAAACCCCCGACCCTCCGCTCCCGACCTATTCCCCGTGCCGCACGTCGGCGGCCAAACGGTGCAGGTGCTCCAGGGCGCGCGGTGCGATGGCCACGTCCAGAACGGCGCGCCCGTCGGCGAAACGCCGTTCGAACACGTCCGCGAAGCTCTCCAGAAACGCCAGTGCCCGCCCATCGTGGGCCGGCACCGACAGGGTCATGCGCCGCTGCTCGCCGCGCATGCGGCGATCCACTTCCGCGGTCAGTTGCTCCAGGCCCGCGCCGGTTCGGGCCGAGACGAGCAACGCATCCGGGAAGCGCTGGCGCAAGACGGTCAGCGCGGCATGGTCCGCCACGGCATCCGCCTTGTTGAGCAGGAGCAGCCCGGGCCGCGCGCCCAGTTCCAGGTCGCTCAGCACGCCTTCGACGGCGGCAATCTGCTGCTCGGCCTCCGGGTTGGCCGCGTCCACAACGTGCAGGAGCAGGTCGGCGTGGATGGCCTCTTCGAGCGTGGCCCGGAACGAAGCGACCAGGTGGTGCGGGATGTCCCGAATGAACCCCACCGTATCCGACAGGAGCAGGTAGCGACCGTTGCCCAGGTCCCAGCGCCGCGTCAGCGTGTCCAGCGTCGCGAACAGGCGGTCCTCGGTGTGTGCCCCGGCGCTCGTCAGCGCGTTCATCAGCGTGCTCTTGCCGGCGTTCGTGTAGCCGACGAGCGAGGCCGTGAAGAAGTCCCGGCGGGCCCGGACCTCGCGCACCTTGCGCCGGTCGATGTCCGCGATCTGCCGCTTGAGCAGGGCGACGCGGCGGTCCACCAGCCGGCGGTCGATCTCGATCTGGCTTTCGCCGGGGCCGCGCGTCCCGATTCCTCCGACCACGCCGGCGCTCGTAGCCCCGCCCGCGCCGGCGATCCGTTCCAGGTGGGTCCACATGCCGCGCAGGCGCGGGGCCGTGTATTCGAGCTGCGCGAGCTCGACCTGGAGGCGGGCCTCGCGCGTCCGGGCCCGCGACGCGAAGATGTCGAGGATCAGCTCGCTCCGATCGAGCACCTTGCGGCCGACGGCCTTCTCGATCTCGCGAATCTGCGAAGGACTCAGGTCGTTGTCGAAGATGACGACGTCCGCTTCGTAGACGTCCGCCCGCTGGCGAATCTCCTCCAGCTTGCCCTTGCCCACGCAGGTCGCCGGGTGGTACGCGGCGCGCCGCTGCACCACGCGCCCGACGACGACGGCCCCCGCCGAGCGCGCCAGTTCCGCCAGCTCGACCACCGGGTCATCGACGAGCGGCACGTCGCCGATGAGGACCTTGACCAGCAGGGCATTCTCGCGGCCGACGGACAGGTTCTCGCGCGGGTTCAACGACACCGGTCGCTCCCTCGGCTACCGCAGTGGTCTCCGCTCCAGTGTAGCACAGTCGCGTGCGGACCGGCGTCCTCAGGCGGGGACGGCTTCTTCCGCGAGGGCGTCCAGCTCTGCCTCAGTAAACAGGTTCAAGAGGACCTCGATCTGCTTTGCGTCGGCCAGGTAGCCGCCGTCCAGATGGAACGTGATCCGCAGCGCCTCCGCCGCCGGCCCCTTCTGCGACACCTTCGCGTGGGCAATGGCCATGAGGAAGTGCGCGGGCGCGCGGCGGAAGTTGATGCTCACGGCCTGGGACAGGTGTTGGAGGGCAAGGTTGATCTCGCCGTCGTTAATCGCGAACGTCGCCAGGGCCTCGTGGGCGGCGATCATGCGCGGCGCGCCGGCCAGCGCGTTCTTCAGGTACATCTTGGCGACATCCGGCCGTCCGCTCGCCGCCTCCAGCAGAGCCAGGTGATATTGCGCCGCCGGACGGCCCGGGTCGCGCGCGGCGGCCTCCTGCAAGATTTGGCGGGCGTCGTCCAACTGCCTGGCCTGCAAGTAGGCCACCCCGCGCCAGACTTCGATCTCGTAACGATCCAGCCGCGGCCACGGCCACACACTGTCCCCCGGTTGCCCGGCGCCGGCGTCCGCCGCGAGCCCGTCCAGGATCGCGAGCGCTTCGGCCAACTGGCCATTATGGACCCTTGTGGTAGCCAGGAGAAGGCTGTACTCAGCGACCAGCTCAGCCGGCACCGGCGGCACCGTACTCAAGACCGCCTCCAACCGCTCCCAATGCTCCAGCTCCAGAAACACGCGCGCCAGGAGGAGCTTGTCGAAGCTGTGAGCGATCACCGGCACCGGCAGATGCTCGAGGACCTCGTCCGCCGAGGCCGGGTCGTCGACCTTCAACAGGGCCGCGGCCAGGAGAATCCGGGCGGTCGCGGACTTCGGATTCTGCCGGACCACCTCCTGGGCCGGCTCCAGGGCCTCGCGGGCGCGGCCACGCACCAACAGCGCCCGCGCCGATACCGTGGCGTAGCCGGCGAGCGGTTCGCCCGCCGCGGCGGCGCGTGCGGCGAGATCAACGGCCAGAGCATCCTGTGCCAGGAGCCGCGCGAGCACGGCCAGCCGCAGCCACGTGCCCCCGCTCCAGCGCGCCTGACCGGCGTGCTGTGCTGCGATCTCCAGGAGCGCGCCGGCGGCCTGACGGCCCGCGACATCGGCCGGCGTGGCCGGCTCGTCGCCCACGATCTCGTCGAGGCGCGCGCGCATCGCATCGTCCGACAGCTCCGACGTCGCGGGGGCGGCGGTTTGCGGCGCGCTGAACTCGTGAGGCGCGTCGGAGGCGGGAGTGGGTGTGTCCGGCGGTTCGCTGAGGCCCTCGTTGGCGGCGTCGGGGGGCGCCGGGGTCGGAAGCACGCTGCTCCAATCGCGCGTGTCGCCGGACGTGGAAAGCTCGCGCACCTGCCGTTGCAGAGCGGCGGTCTGCTCTGCGAGACCGTCGATGACCGCGCTTTGCCGTTTCAGAGTTCCGTGCGTCGTGATCGCCACCACGACCACCGTCAGCGTCAGCAAGGCCACGCTGATGAGCCAGTACACGTACAGGCGCTCCAGGGCGTCGGGCACCCGGCGCGAGTGCGGTGACTGCGGGGCCTCGGGTTTCGTCGTGGGCATCAGCTCATCTCCCTTTGGGCGGCTCATCGGGCCGCGGCGGCGGCGCGGCGTCGTCTGAATCATTGTCCCCGTCGGGCTTGCCTTCGGTCGTGGCGGCAGCAATCTGCTCATCGGTCAGCCGGTAGCTTCCCCAGGCGTCGACGTATTCGGTGGGCTTGCCGCCGACACGCTGCTGAGCCAGGTGGTGCCCGATGCGTATCACCAGGTAGGCCCCCAGAACGAACAACAGGATTAGCAGGGCCGAGATCGATGCCACCACCAGAATCGTCGCGGCCTTGCGGGGCCCGGGCGCCGGCGCTGCGGCAGTCTGCCCAGCGGGACCGGGCCCGTCGCCCTCCCTCGCCGGCGACAAGCCCTGGGCGAGGAACAGGTACACCGCGGCGCCGGCCACAACCGCGAGCACGCCCAGCGCGAGCAGAGCCATCGTCCGGCCGTGGGATGACCCGGGCGTGGTGAACATCAACGGCTCCTCACTTGGCCCAACCGAGGCCCTCACGCGGGCGCTGCTTCAGTTCGCGGTCCAACTCCGTGACCAGTTCGCGTGCCCGGTCGGTTACGGTCCTGGGCACGTGGACGTGCACGAGGGCGTACATGTCCCCGCGCTGGCCGCCAAGTGCAGCGACGCCTCGCCCCCGCAAGCGCAGCCGGGTGCCACTCGACGTGCCCGGCGGGATCTTCACCACGGCGACGCCGTCGAGCGTCGGAATCTCGATCTGCGTACCAAGCACCGCCTCGGCGAACGTCAACGGCACATCGAGAAGGATATCCTGGCCTTCGCGGCGGAAATACGGATGGGGCCGGATTCGACAGAGGACCATCAGGTCCCCCCGCCCTCCGGCACCCTCCTGTCCCTGGCCCCGGATGCGGATGCGCTGCCCGTCGTGAACTCCGGCCGGAATGCGGAACTGGATGCGCTCGCTTGGCGCCCGCGTGTTGCTCGAGGTCAGAACGACCTCCCGGACCGTGCCCTTGACGGCTTCCTCAAAGGAAAGCTCGATGCTGTGCTCGATGTCCGCGCCGCGTGCGGCGCGGCGCGCCGCGCGCGGCCCGGCTTTTCGCCGCGACCGTGCGCCGCTGCCCTGGACGAAGAACTGCTCGAGGATACTGGTCAGGTCTCCCAGGCCGCCGATCGACCCGACGTCGAAGGGCATGTCGTCGAAACGCACGCCGCGGCCGGTCGTCCAGGCGCGGACATCCGGTGCCGGTCCGCCGGCCCCGAAGCGGTCGTACTGGGCGCGGCGCTGCGCGTCCCCGAGCACCTCGTAAGCCGCGCGCACTTCCTTGAAGCGCTGCTCGGCCGACTTGTCGTTCGGGTTCCGGTCCGGGTGATATTGCTTGGCCAGCCGACGATACGCCTTCTTGATCTCCTCTTGCGTTGCGGTGCGGCTCACGCCGAGGATTTCATACGGGTCCCTGCTATTGCTCATAGTCCGACTTGCCGACTGCGTTGCTACGGCCGGGGCAGCCGCATCAGTCGCTCGGCCGCCTGGTCCGCGTAGGTCGTTTCCGGATGTTTGTCGATGACTTCGCGGTACAACTCGCGGGCTTTGCTGATCTGCCCGGTCTGTTCGTACGCCCGGGCCTGGAACAGGAGCGTACTGCACTCGCGGCGGGCCAGATGGTCGCGTACGTACCCCATGATCCCTTCGTGAGTCCGCATCCGCTCGAGCAGGGTCTGCGCTTTGCCCGCGGTCTCCGTCGTTCCATAGGCCTCGACGATCTGCTCCAGCTTCTCGTAGGCCGAGCCAAACTTCCGGTCGCGCACCAGGTCCATAGCGGATGCCAGGATCGTCTCCGCTTGCCCGGCACTTTCCTGTCGCTGGACGAGCTCGGCGACTTCCGGGGCGGTCTTCTTCAGTGCCTCCAGCCGTTTGCGGGCGGAGCGCGCCACCTCCGTGCCGCGGAACTCCTGCTGCACTTCCAACAAAATGCTGACGGCGTCCTCGAAATCCTGCTCAAAGGCCGCTTGTTCGGCCCGGGCGAGCCTGTCGCGCCCGAGCACCATCACTAGATCGAGCATCTCCTGGCTGCGGCTGCGCAGCTCGTCCCCGAGCAGAGCCCGTTCGACCGCGTTGGTGGCGGCCCGAAAGGCATCCTGATACCGCTCCTCCCGCAGCGCCTGCCGGCCCTGCCGGAGATACGCCTCGACCTTGACGGCTTCTTCGGGGTGCGTGCGCGTGGGCGGAGTCTCGTTGATGACCTTCCCGACTTCGCTGATGAGCCCCTGCCCGCCCTTCTCACCCGGCCAGCCCACCCACGCTACCTTGCCGCCGGGGTCCAGGATGACGACCCGCGGGAATGTCGTCAGCTTGTAATCCTCGAAGGTCTTCTTCGCCTCCGTGGCGATCGGGAAAAATACCTTCTCCTTCTGCAACATCTCCTCCACGCGTTTGCGCTCGGCGTCCGTCACGCCAATGATGAAGGCCCCGGACCGCCGGCCGAAGCCCGAGTTGTGCAGCGTGGCCATCAGGGGCATGACCTGCTCGCCGCCGGGGTGCCACGTGACCCAGCAGAACAGCACGACCACCATGCCGCGGCACTCGGCGAGCGAGAGCGGCTCGCCCCCATCGGTGTTCAGCCATTCCTTGGCCTCGATGTCGGGCGCATAGCTGCCGATCTTCGGATCGGCGTGTGCCGCCACCGCACAGGCCAACGCCGCACCGACGATCACAAATACGGTTGTTCGCATCGTTTACCTCCGCGCACGCCGTACGGACGCCTCTTATACACGCCCGCCCGGTGAACTCAAGCGGCCGGCCGTTGCGAGGCGGCAACCTTGCCAACCCTGTGCTCAGGGCGGTAGCGTGCCGTGGTGATCGCTCCCGACGAGCCACCGCCGACCCGCTCGACAACAAATCATATCCCACTCCTGCAAATGCTGAACATCCGCAAAGCGTTCTCCGGGGTCGAGGTCCTGCACGGCGTGGATTTCGCTTTGCACGCCGGGGAGATTCACGCCCTGGTGGGCGAGAACGGGGCGGGCAAGAGCACGCTCATCAAGATCCTGGCGGGCGTGCATTGCGACCACCAAGGACGGATTCTGTTTCGCGGCCGCGCGGTGCGTTTCTCGGGGCCGCGCGACGCGGAACGCCACGGCCTGGCGGTCATCCACCAGGAACTGTCGCTGATTCCGCACCTGTCGGTCGCGGAGAACATCTCGCTCGGCCGTGAGCCGGTCCGTCGCTGGGGTGGGCTTGACCGCCGGGCGATGGAGAATGCCGCACGCCGCGTTCTGGGCGAGGAACTGGGTCTCACGTTGGACGTAACCCAGCCAGTCGCCCGGCTGCCCATCGCCGCCCAGCAACTCGTGGAGATCGGCCGGGCACTCTCGCGCCGGGCGGAAATCCTCGTCATGGACGAGCCCACCAGCGCCCTGTCGGACGCCGATTCCCGGCAGCTCTTCCGCGTGATCCGCCAGTTGCGCAGCCAGGGGGTCGGCGTGGTCTATATCTCCCACAAGATGGACGAGATCTACGCCCTGGCCGACCGCGTCACGGTGCTGCGCGACGGGCGGCATATCGGTACGGCGGCCGTCGCCGATCTTCCGCAGGACCGGCTCGTGCGCTGGATGGTCGGCCGGAGCATCGAGCAGCAAGCACCGCGGCACCCGGCGGCGCCCGGTCCCGAGCGGCTGCGCGTCGAGGGCTTGAGCCTGCGCGCCGCCGGCAGCGGCCAATGGGTCATCCGCGACGCGAGCCTGCGCGTGCATGCCGGCGAGATCGTGGGTCTGGCCGGTCTGATGGGCTCGGGGGCCAGCGAGTTGCTGGGCGCCATCTTTGGCCGCTACGACGCCGCTCCGGGCGGACGAATCTGGGTGAACGGGCGGCGGCTGGCAAACCCGAACCCGGGCGAAGCCCTGCGGCATGGGGTCGCGCTGCTCACCAACGACCGCAAAGTCAGCGGGCTCGTGCTGCCCATGTCGGTGCTGCACAACGTGAGCCTGGCGACCCTCCCCCGCTGCACGCGCTGGAGCGTAACCAGCCCGCAACGTGAGCTGACGCGCGCCGCCCCCGTCCTGGAGCGCTTGAACCTGCAAGCCCCCTCCCTGCGCGTGGAAGCCGCGGCGCTCTCCGGCGGCAACCAGCAGAAAGTCCTGCTGGCCCGCTGGTTGCTGACAGAACCCACGGTACTGCTGCTCGACGAGCCGACGCGTGGAATCGACGTGGCGGCGAAAGCCGACATCTACGCCTTGCTGGGCGAACTGACCGGCGCCGGACTCGGAATCCTGCTGATTACCAGCGAGTTGCCGGAGTTGCTCGCGCTGGCGGACCGCATCCTCGTATTGCACCGCGGGCGGATCGTGGCGGAGCTGGACCGTCGGATCGCCACTCAGGAGCGGATCATGCACGCCGCAATGGGCGGCGCCGGGGCGCAAATCGAGAAGGAGAGCTGATACTTCCGGTGAGCGCGGACGCTGGCCGCCGGTCCGCTGGTGCGCGAGGCGATTCCTGTTTTCGGCCGGGTGTCAGACGCGTTTCGTGATATACTGCCACCGCTTCGCAGTTCCCGTTGCGGTCCTTGACGATCGCTGGAGCACCGAACCGACTGGCTGGAGGTTCCCTCGTCAGCGTGACAACGCGACAATCCGAGCCCGGCGCCGTGGTTGCGGCGAACGTCATCGCCGTGCTGCTCGCGGTCGCCCTGCCCGCGGCGGCCCAGGACCCGCCGTCTGCGGTTGCGTCCCGGCCGGCCGCCGTCGATGCCCGGCCCCGGCTGGCCGTCGTCGGATTCCAGGCGGACGCGGACGGTGATCCCCGCGATGCGTGGATTGCCGTCGCCCTGGAGGAACTGCTCGCGCGGCGGCTCCAGCGCGTGCCCGGCCTGGTCGTCGTTCCGACGCTACGGCTGTACCAAGCCCGCAGTGAGCTTTCGGATCCTGGCGAGGCGGCAACCCCGTGGCCCGACGTGGTGCGTGGCCTGGGCGCCGAGTTCCTGCTGACCGGCTGCTGCCGCGGACCCGACAACGCCGCCGCGCTGGAGCTGACGCTCAGCGGCCTGCGCGATCCGGCCCCCCCGGCCCGGCAGGCGACGTTTCCGGCGGCGCGCCTGTTCCAGACGCTCGACGAGGCCACGCGCTGGGCACTCGATGTCCTTGGCCAGAGCGACCTGCCGCCGGAGCTGCGCGAGAAGCTGTTCGCGCCGGCGAGCCACACGACCACCACCGTCGAGTACTACGCGCTCGCGCTGACGGCCCAGCGCGCGGAGCGATCTCGCGACGCGCTGCGGTACGCCATGCAATCGCTCGACACGGACCGGCGGTTTCGCCCCGCACTGGCGGTCTTGGCGCAAGTGGAGATGCAGTTGGGACCGTCGGGGCGCGGTTCGTCCGGGCGCCGCCTGCGCGCCCTCGGCGATCTGGCGCGTTTCGAGAGCGACCCGTTCGATCGCGTCCGCGCCGAGTTCGGGCAGTCGTTGCTGGCACAGGCCGACGGCGCCTCCGAAGCCGCCGCAACGCGCGCGGAGACGGCCCTGCTGGTCGCGTTCGAGCACGGCGACCGCTACGGCCAGCTCGCGGCGATGACCGCCCTGTGCGACTCGTACCTGTTGCGCACGCCGCCCGAGACACCTGAGCTTCCCGCGCAAGCCCGCGCCACGTATATCCGCGAGTGCCTGCGAAGGGCCGCGGAATGGCAGAGTCTGCTGGTCGACGCCCTGGATGCGATGGGGGACATCATTGCCGGCCTGCCCGCGGCCAACAAGCTCGCCCTAATCTACGAACGCCTCGATCAGCCGGAACCGGCGCTGCGCATGCACCAGCGCGCGCTGGCCCTGGCCGATCAGCTCGGATCGCGCCGCCACCAAGCGACCGCCTGGCTCTACCTCGGGCAGTGGTATCGCAACGCAGGGCGCGCCCCGGAGGCGCTCGACGCCGCCACCCGCTGCCTGGCGCTGGCGGACGAAACCTCCAAACCCTCGGTGCGGATGATTGTGGGCGAAATCTACCGGGAGATGGCCCTGCACGAGGAATCGTTGGCCCAGTTCGAGCTGGCGTACGAGCAGGTCCGCACGACCGACGACCTGGCCGGCCAATTCACGTGTCTGCGCGAGATTGCCAGCGCCCGCATGCAACTCGGCCGGCGCGAGAAGGCGCTCGTGGCACTCCAGGAGGCCATCGACATCGCCCACGTCCTCGAGCTGCGCGAGGAGCAGGAGCTGCGCGCGGAACTCGAGCGGTGGAGAGCCGGCGGCACGTGACCGCCGACGCCGGCTTCAGGCGGATGGCGCGACGTGTCGCGCGTGCCATTCGAGCGCGGCACGGATGATCTCGGCGTTCGCGGGCGGCATGTCGAGGCGTCGCAGTTCCGCGGCGTCAACCCAGCGGCAGGCCACATTCCCACGGGCCGACGGCTCGCCCGCCTCCCAGCCGCAGATCACGGGCGTGATGCGCACTACGCGGTCCGGGTACTCCCACGTCACAGGTTCCAGCACGTGCCGTGGACAGGCGCGCACTGCGCACTCTTCATCGAGCTCGCGGAGCGCGGCGTGCGTGGGGTCCTCGTGTGGCAGGCGCTTGCCGCCCGGGAACTCCCAACACCCGCCGAGATGCGCGGCGGCCGAGCGCTTCGCGACCAACCATGTGTGGCCGCGGTAGACGAGCGCGAGCGCGATCTCATGCATCGGTCGAGACAAATCGCGTACTCCTTGGCACGCCGTGGATGACTCGCGCGGCCAGTCGAACCCACAGCCGAAGGGACCATCAGGCGGCCCGATCCGTGCGCTTGTCCGAAACCGCTCCCGGAGGCGTCCGAATGTGTCTGGCCCGCAACATGTGCGTCTCTAAATCGTTTATATACATAGCGTTACAGATATTTCAACGCGACGGACAAATGGCGCCCTTTTGGTGGACAGGGCCAGGGTGATCTGTTATAGTCCCGGTGTCGGGTAGGATCGCCTGCCCACTCAAAACCTTGGATTTTGCGGCTGTTCTAGCCGTGGCGCGCTTCCGGGATCGACCGTGCAGGTTTGGTTCCGGAAGCTTTTTTTGCACCTCGTCGCCGCGGACTTCAACCGTCAACTGCCTGCACCGCAAGACGTGTCCATGCAACCCGGCTCGCATCCGCATGGTATAGTGCGCGGGAGCACGAGTCGAGGCAGTGCATGCCAGAAGTAGTCGGAACGGAAACACGCTGTGCCGTCGATGTGCCCGTCCTGCGCTGCGACCCGATCTGCCGCGACCACGTCGCGATCGACCTGGCGGTCCCGGGCTTTCCAGCCAGCGAACCGGGCCAGTTTGTGCAACTGCGCTGCTGCGAATCCGGCCCGACCGAACCGATCGAGGCCGATTGGCCCGCGGACGGCTTTCCGTCGATTTCAGACCGGCAGTTCGCCTCGTCGCAGCCGTTCCTGCGACGACCTTTCAGTATTGCCGATCGCTGGCAACACTCCGACGGCGCGGCCGGGCTGCGGATCATCTCGCGCACGGTCGGCATGGGAACGCGCTGGCTCGCGCATCTCCGGCCCACGGACACCGTGAATTTGACCGGCCCCCTCGGGCGCGGGTTCGCAATTCCGCCGCCGGACGTTCCGCTCGTATTGGTCGGGGGCGGCGTAGGCATCCCGCCGCTGCTATATCTCGCACGCCGCTTGCACGAGGCCGGCCGTACAGACGTGACCGCGATCTTCGGGGCCGCCAGCCGCGACCTGCTTCCGGTCCGTCTCTCGAGCGAGCCCGCGACGGACGGCACGGCCCGCGTGTGCGTCGATCTGCCGGGCGCCGCGCGCTATCCGGCGATCGTGACGACGGATGACGGGAGCGCGGGGCTGCCAGGGATGGTGACCGCAGCGCTGCGGGCCTGGCACAGCCGACGCGCCGGCCGGGGCGCACCCGCGATGGTGTGTGCCTGCGGGCCGCAGGCCATGTTGTGGGCCGTCGCACAGCAGACCCGGCAGCTCGGACTGCGGTGCCAGTTGTGCATCGAGCGCGTCATGGGCTGCGGGATCGGGACGTGCTTGTCGTGTGTGGTGCGCGTGCGCGATGCGAACCAGGCGGCGGGTTGGCGCTGGGCACTGGCCTGCACCGACGGCCCTGTGTTTTCGCGCGACGAACTACTCGACGACGGGGGCAAGGCGCCGGCATAATGAGCCACAAGGAGTGTCCCATGCGACGGAGCGCAACACTCTCGACGTTGATCGTGCTTGTCGCCGGCGCCACGTTGTTGGCCGGCTGCCAGAGCGCCGGAGCTCGCTTCCTCAATCTGATCGGCCTGGAGAAACGGCCGTTGTCCGTGGCGCTCGTGGCGGACCAGCCCACAGCGCTCGTCGTGCGTACCCTGAATCCGTTTCCATCCTACACGCCGTTCCAGGTTGCCCTCGCGGAACACGTTGGGCGGCCCGTCGCCATCGACGTCTGCCTCCCATTCCAGGCGGATTCCTCCCTGGGAAGCGGCTGGTACGACGTGGCGGTGGTCACGCCGGCGCAGTACGCGAGCCTGTCAAAATGCGGGCCGCTCAATGTTCTGGCCGTGTCGGTGGATAGCCGGGACCGTGCCGGGCGCAGCGCTGTGCTGCTGGTCCGCGAGGATTCCGACGTGCGCGGCGTGTCCGACTTGCGCGGCCGCATCGTCGCCTTCGGCCCCGCCGGGGACAGCCGCGCGCATCACGCCGCGCTGCGTCTGCTCGAAGCCGGCGGAGTGCAGAAGGGCGACCTGGCGCTGGACCTGCTGCCGGTGCCCGGCGCGTTGCGTCACCTGCCCGACGCGGGCGCGGTGGTGCGTGCGATCACAAGCGGGAGCGCGGCGGCCGGTTTCATCGACGAAGCGGATTGGGAGGCGTTGCCAGCGCAGGGCGCCGACCCTTCCGACGCCGACCCGGACCGGCTGAGGGTCATCGCCCGGACGGTCGCCCTGCCCGATGTGCTGGTGGTGGCCTCTGCCCGGCTCGACCCGCGGTTGGCCAAGCGCGTGCAGGCGTTCCTTCTGGAGGTGCAGATCAAGCACCCCGAGGCGGCTGCGCCGCCGACCGTCCGCGGCTACCAGGTGCCAAGCGGCGAATTGCTCGCGGCTTGCCGGGGGCTCTCCGCCGCGGGCGACCGATCCGCGCCGGGTGACCAGACCGCGCAAAGCACCGGGCCCGAAGAGTCGCTGTGACGGGACGGCCGTCCCGCATCGTGCGGCAAAGACGCTCAGGGCGATTGGGGTTCGGGGGTATCCGGGACGGTTGTGGCTTCGGCAGGTTCTTCAAGCGGCGGCGGTGCGGCGGTGCGCTTGTGCCAGGCGGCCTCGTCGAGGAGGTCCCCGCCCAAAGCGATCTGCCGCAGCCGTAACAAGTCTCCGTCGACCGTCACCTGCGTGAAGCTGTGGCGTTGGTCATCGATCGCGGCGACGAACTCGGGGCGTGGCTGGCGCGCGGAATAGAGTCCCGCCCCACCCGCTCCGGTAACGATGTACACGACGCCCGTGCCGACCTCGACTACCTGCCCACCCAGCAGCGGATGCGAGCGCTGATAGTTGTGGTCGTGCCCGCTGAAGACCACGTCCACACCGGCGGCCTCGAACGTCGGCACCAGCGCCCGCTGGATGCGTTCGTCGGGCGCGTACTTTCCGCCGGTGTATGGCGGGTGATGAAGGACGACAAAACGCCACCGGACCATCGGGTCCGCCATGACCTCCGCCAACCACGGGGCCACCTGCTCGCGCAGCGCGGCCTCGTCCATGTTGCTGTCGAGGATGGCGAACCGGCTGGCTCCGTAGTCGAACCAGTAGTTCCGCTCTTCGGGCAATCCCGGCGGCCCGTTCTCGGGCAACTCGAAGACCCCCTGGTAAACCGCCGCGCTGCCCTCTTCATCCAAGTCGTGGTTGCCGAGCGAAGGCCAGAAGTTCACCCGGGCCAGCAGTGGGCGATAGGGAGTGAAGAAGCGTTCCTCGTACCGGCGGCGATCCGGGCGGCCATAGACGAGGTCGCCGGTGTGCAGCACGAGGTTGGCGGCCGGGAGAGCCTGCACCATCTCGGCCGCCAGCAAATACTGAGCGCGCGTGCCGCGCCCGCTGTCGCCGAAGACCAGGAAGGTAAAGGGCTCGTCGGCGGTCCGCGCGGTTTCGAAGACGAGACCCTTGGTCAACGGGCGGCCACCGGCGCGGACCTCATACGCGTAGGTGGTGCCGGCCCGCAGGCCGGCCAGCTCCACTCGGTTTCGGGTCCCGTCGGCCTCGGCCGATTCGCGGCGCTGCTCGCCGGCCCCGCTGACCTCTACGGTGCACGCGGCCGGCCGCGTCGTGTACCAGACCAGCGTGACGCCATCTTCGGTGGTCATCTGCACCAGCGGCCCCTCGTAGACGCGCACGGGGAGAACCCACGGGGCGACGAGGTACAGCGGAATCGCCACCGCGACGGCGCAGACCACCCCCAGCAGAATGACCCGCGGGTGCACGCGCGCCGCACGCCGGCCGGTCGCGAACACGGAGAACTCAGCCATGCTGCACCTCTTGCGGCGCGGGGTCATCGCCTGTGAACCGAGCTCCGGCCCCGCCGGCGAACGCGCTGGGGACCTGGCGTTTGACCGAGCTTCCGCGCCAGGCGCGCGGCCACGTTGGCAGGCACAAGCTGCTGGATGCGGCTGGTGTCGCCGCCGCCCATCTCGTAGATCTGGCGGATGTACGTGCTCGAAGTCAGCGCGTGCTGGTCGCTTGTGAGAATGAAGACCGTCTCGACGCCGCCCACCAGCCGGTTGAGGTTGGCGACCTGGACCTCGTGGTTCAGGTCGGCCATGTCGCGAATCCCGCGCACCAGCACGTGCGCCCCGCATTCCCGCACGAAGTCGATCGTCAGTCCGTCATACGAGGCGGCGCGCACGTTGGGCAAGTCGGCAATATGCGGCAGCAGCAGCTCCAGCCGCTCGCGCGGCGTGAAGAGCTGCTCCTTGTCCGGGTTCTGGCCGATGCCTACGACGAGCTCATTGAAGAGCCGGGCCGCGCGGCGGATGACATCGAGGTGGCCGAAGGTGACCGGGTCGAACGATCCTTGAAAAACGGCGGTGATTCTCTGGCCTTTTCGTGGCATGCTGCTCATGCTAGCCGCGCGCCGAGAAGGTGTGCAAGCACGCCGGCCGCACGCCTCCCGGCAGTCCGCCGCAGAAGTGTAGCGCCAGACCTCCGTGTCCGGCGAAGATTTCATTCGGCTCGAAAAACGTCGGACACCCGCCACGGCGGGCAGGCTCAGGTCCGACGCTACGGGCGAGCGGTCCACGAGGAGTTCTGCGGCGGACCGCTAGGCCTCCCACTCCCCCGCCGACCGGTACAGTGCCTCGACTTGCCGGAGCATGGACCGCAGGGCCTGGCCGCGGTGGCTGCGCGCGTTCTTGTCCGCCGGGGGCAGCTCGGCCGCCGTGAGCCCCAGGCCGGGCACCAGGAAGTGCGGGTCATATCCGAAGCCGTTCGTGCCGCGCGGCTCGTCCACGATCAGCCCTTCGAACGTGCCTTCCGACTCGAGCACGACTCGTCCGCCCCGGGCAAACGCCATCGCGCAGCGGAAACGCGCCGTCCGTTGCGCCGGGGGCATGCTCGCCAGCAGCGCAACGAGCTTCCGGTTGTTGGCGGCGTCATCGCGCGGCGTACCGGCGAAGCGCGCCGAGTGTACGCCGGGCGCCCCATTCAGCGCATCGACGATCAAGCCCGAGTCGTCCGCCAGCGTGGGCAGCCCGGTCCGGCGTTCGTAGTGCAGGGCCTTCAGCCGCGCGTTCTCGGCGAACGTGCTTCCGGTCTCTTCGACGTCCGTGAGGTCCGAAAACTCGTGCAGGCCGCGCCACGCCAGCGGCAGACCTGCTGCGATTTCGCGAATCTCGCGCAGCTTGCCCGGGTTCCGCGTGGCCACGAGAACAGGAAGCATGTTTCTTAGCGACCCTCGCCCCGGTCCAACTGGCGCTGGGCTTTCGGAAGGATCACGGCAAACGACGGCGTGGGGATGCGCTCCTGAACCGCGCCGTCGGCGCCGCGGATGATCTCGTACACCGTGTGCCCGTTCTCGGTGCCGTGCGGGAACCGGGCCTGCGCCGCGAGCATGCGCGGGTCGACGATCTGCAGCACGTTTTGGACCACGCCGGTCAGCGGGTTCTCCCGCCGCACGTTCGTGACAGCCTCCTCCGGATAGGTCCCCACGTACACCGAGCTGTTCGCGGGGCCGTGGTGGTAATAGGCCTCCTCGCCCTGTTGGCGGAGCAGCGCGCAGTACTCCTCCGCCGCCGAGCGCCGGCTCTGCATGGTCTCGGTGTTGTAGAACACCGCGACGTGGAGCGACCAGTAACCGTCCGCCGCGGCCAGGTTCCATTCCGGGCGCGACGAACGATACGTGGGCAGCACGTCCATCGAGGCCAGCATGAACGGCCAGACCTCCGCACCCGCGAACCGTAGCGAGCGGATCAGCTCCATGTCCCGCAGGTGGTCCGGCTTGAAGCGCTCGCCGCCGCCCGTCGGACCGTACTCGCGCCGGTAGCGGCCATAGAACACGGCGGTGCCGTCCTCGTCACTGAGAACCTGTACCAGCGCCGGTTTCAGCCCGGCGACCTTCTTCAACGCCTCGGCGTAAGACTCGGCTTGCTGAAAACGGTCGGGCGTGGTCAGCGTGATGCAGCGGATCGCCCAGACCTCTTCGTCGGTCGGACCGGCGGTGAACCTCGGCGTCCCGGGCGGATTCTCGCAACCCGCCCAGACGAAGGCCGCCCCGGTGATCGCCGCCGCCAGTCGCCCCGCTCTGCCCAGCGTAGACACGCTAGCCTCCTCCGCCCGCAACGGGCCCTTCCAACGCCGCCCGCTGGATTTCAAAGAGCCGCTCGATACCCCGCCGGCCCAGTTCCATCATGCTCGTCAGGTTCGCGGCGGTGTACGGCGTTCGTTCCGCAGTGGCCTGCACCTCGACCCACTCGTTGCGTGTCGTCATCACCAGGTTGCAGTCCACCGCCGCCGAGGAATCTTCCCGGTAGTCGAGATCGAGCCAGAGCTGGTCGTCGACGATCCCGACGCTTACGGCGGCAACGCCGGCCGTGAGGACATCGGCCCCCCACAGGCCGCGCCGTTGCCCGGCGGTGACCGCGTCGTGGAGCGCCACGTACGCGCCGGTCACGGCCGCCGTCCGCGTGCCGCCGTCCGCCTGGAGCACGTCACAATCGAGGATGATGGTCCGCGGCCCCAATTGTCGCATGTCCACGACGGCCCGCAGTGCACGGCCGATGAGCCGCTGGATTTCCTGGGTGCGGCCATCGAGCTTGGCGCGCGAGCGCGGCCGCCGCTGGGTCGTGGCCCCGGGCAGCATGTCGTACTCGGCGGTGACCCACCCCAGGCCACTCGGCTCGCGCCACTCCGGAACGGCGTCATCAATGCTCGCGGTACACAACAGGCGGGTCCGCCCGGCCCGAATCAGGACCGAGCCCGGCGTCGCGTCGGTAAAGCCGCGCTGAATCTGGACCGGACGCAGTTCGTCGGCTGTGCGACCGTCGGCACGCATGGCGACATTTCTAAGTCACCGCGTGCGATTCGGCAACAGGTTCCGATGTCCGAAGCTCTTCTTTGCATCCAGTAGCGCAAAGCTCTGCTTTGCATCCAGTAGCGCAAAGCTCCGCCTTGCATCCAGTAGTGCAAAGCTCCGCTTTGCATCCAGTAGCGCAAAGCTCTGTTTTGCATCCAGTAGTGCAAAGCTCCGCCTTGCATCCAGTAGTGCAAAGCTCCGCCTTGCATCCAGTAGCGCAAAGCTCCGCCTTGCATCCAGTAGTGCAAAGCTCCGCCTTGCATCCAGTAGCGCAAAGCTCTGCCTTGCATCCAGTAGCGCAAAGCTCCGCCTTGCATCCAGTAGTGCAAAGCTCCGCCTTGCATCCAGTAGCGCAAAGCTCCGCCTTGCATCCAGTAGTGCAAAGCTCTGCTTTGCATCCAGTAGCGCAAAGCTCCGCCTTGCATCCAGTAGTGCAAAGCTCTGCTTTGCATCCAGTAGTGCAAAGCTCCGCTTTGCATCCAGTAGTGCAAAGCTCCGCTTTGCATCCAGTAGCGCAAAGCTCTGCTTTGCATCGGGTGGTGCGAAGTTCCACTTTGCACATCCACGTAGAGGCCTGCGCGCCCCACTTCTCGCGCAGGCTTGTGACGCAGAGCGCCCGTGCCTGACAGCCCGTTGAAAAAGGGTACAGGGTCACGCCGCGGAGCCCGCCGCAGCGAGTCGCCTGTAACGACCTGTCCGCCGTGGCGGGTGTCCGGCGAGCCCAGGGCCGACGCTACTGGCCTCTCGGCGTCCCGGTGCTGGCGGCGTGCTACGGGCAGTTCGCCGGCCCCGGGCAACTGCACCCGGTACCGCACTGCGTCATCAGTGCCACGAACGGGTTGATGTCGCCGAAGTCAACGGCCCCATCGCAGTTCAAGTCGCCGAGGATTTGCGGCGCCGCGATGGTCAGCGTGAGCTTGGGGGATACGCCGCCTTCCTTGCTGCTGTACACGTTCCATTTGTAAGACCCGTTTCCTTCCGCTTCCCAGCGGGTCCTGAACGTCACAGCGTTATCGAACAGGTCGGCCGCGTAGTTCCAATCCGCCATGTTGATGGACCACGTTCTTGGGCCCGTCTCCTCCGCGCTCGGCAGGCTGCCCAGGTAGATCGCGCCGCTCTGATCGTACGAGTTCCAGGTCGCCGTCTCCTCGGCCCAATCGTCGTTCGGCAACCACACCAACAGCGAGGCGGTTCCACCTCCGTAAGTGGTAATCAGCTCGAGGGTCAGCTCGGCTTGCAGGACAGTTGCGCCGTCGGGGATCGAGCTCAGGTCGAACTTCAACAGGGGGCGATGGGGATAGAGGCCGATATACCCAAACTGATCGAGACCCGCCAAGTCCCCTTTGGGCACGTCCGGCTCTGAGGCGTTCAAGGAGGTGTCGGCCGTCGACAAAAGGACCACCTCGCCGGCTGCGCACAGCCCTGGTGTTACGAATACCAAATCACCGTGCGCAATCGCGCGGCGCTTGTAACCTATTGTAAATCAACATGTTGTGGGTATAAGAATGGGAACTCCAATGCGTTGTATTCCAACCGGGCCACGAGCCCAGAGGAGGAGTTCCCATGGACGGGATTATTCCCGAATTGCGGTTCGCCGACAAGCAGAAGCTGCTCCGCCACATGCGGAAATGTCGCGACGCCGGACTCAAGACGCGCTACCTGATCATTGTCAATCTGTTCAAACGCACGCCGACGCAGACCGCGGCTGCGCTGCACATCGCCCGCAGCACGGTATACCGGGTGGCCGAGCGGTTTCGGCAGTTTGGCGAGTGGGGTTTGCTGGACCGGCGCGAGGACAACGGCGAGCCGAAGCTGAGCGAGTACGTTCTGGCCGAACTCGATCGGCTGGTGCGAGACACGTCGCAAGACTATGGCTGGCCGCGGCCGACCTGGACGCGCGAGTTGCTGGGTGCCACGCTGCGGCAGCGCACCGGCGTGCCACGAAGGTTGGACCTGCCCGAGCGCGGCGCGCTGCAATGCCGGCCGGAAATACGGCCGTACGGTACGGATCAAGCGCGAACTGGATCTGCGCCGCTTTCCGCCGATCCCGCGGGCCACGCAGCAGTTCGAGCGGCTGTACAAGGGCCGCACCGCAGTCGAACGCGTCAATGCCCGACTGAAGATCTTCTGGGGCGCCGACGATGGCAATATCGTCGGTCCACGCCGCTTTCACGCGTTCCTGGCCGCGGTGCTGGTCGTGCATGCCGGCCTGGCGACGCTGCTGGCCAGTAGCCCCCGTCGCGACGGGCCGCTCGGCCAACTGCGCCTGTCGGCGATCGCACAGAAGCTGCGGGCCCGCCGCAGCGCCTGATGCGCCACAGGAGACTTGCGTTCGCGCTGGGGGAGCGTAGTTCGCTGCGCCCACGCACCCGCCTCGGCCACCCTGGCCCCCTTTCCCCGGCCACTGCGCTGCCGACTCCGACCCGCCGAGCTCATCGCCCGTCACCCGGTGCGCGCGTCCGGCCCGCCCAACCGGTTACAACGCAACCGGCTCCGACGGCTAGCCCTCGAACCCTCCCGTTTCTCCCTTCTCGCCGGAGGGCGAGAAGCCGAGGTCCAGGGGCAGGGCCCCCGGCGGGGACGGGGGTGGAGCCCCAGGGGCCGCCCCAGTGGCCGCCCGACCAGCCGCATCCTCTCCGCCCACCCGCCAATCCGAATGTGACAAGCCCCGGAAAGCTCAGACGACCAAGCGCCCCGTGCTACCCACACGAATCAGCCAGGAGCCGAAAAGACCGGACACGAGCGGGCCACAAGATACCCCCGCCCCACCTCGGTTCGCAGAGACCGCCGCTTTCGGGCGGCGGCTGTTTGGGCTTCGCACGGGGGATGCAGGGAAACGCTGCCCGCAACTCTGTCGAAAGTACTTCTGAACGCGTTCAGACTATATCCTGCGCGGATCGGCACCCCTCCAAGAACGTCGGGCAAAGTGCACTGCCACGGTCACTCGAGACGAATGACGTGCGGCTGACCGTTCGTAACTTCTTTGTTTACAAGGGTCAGCGTAATGGAGCCGATGAGATTCGAACTCACGACCTCTTGCATGCCATGCAAGCGCTCTCCCAACTGAGCTACGGCCCCAGATGGAGTTGTCAGCCATCGCTTTTCGTTCGCCAGCCAGTCTCCTTCCGGTCACGCGCGATGTTCACCGCAATGGTCAGGGGCGGATTTGAACCGCCGACACACGGATTTTCAGTCCGTTGCTCTACCAACTGAGCTACCTGACCGCCGCCAGGGGCCACCTGCCGGCGGCCACCCGAGCGCAGCATACGCTACGACCCGCGGCGCGGCTCGTCAAGATGCGCCCTGCCCGGTCCACGCCGCAGGGCCCATACCAGATTCGGCGGCGTGCTTCTTCAGTCCCACTCGATGCTCACGCACGCCGCGCCCTACCGTGCCCCGCGAGCCCGGCGTATCATGGGTGTTTTGCCCGTCGGCCGGCCGCCGGGCCGCGGAGATCCCAAGCCACAGGAGAGCACGAGCATGCCGGTGCCTAACGATCGCAGGTATTCGCAAACGCACGAGTGGTTCAAGTTGGACGGCAACGTGGTTACCGTCGGCATCACGCAATTCGCCGCCGACGAGCTGACCGACATCACCTTCGTTGACTTGCCCAAAGTGGGCACCGTGGTCGAAGGCGGCAGCCATTTCGGCGAGGTCGAGTCGGTCAAGGCCACCAGCGAGCTGTTCTGCGCCGTGTCAGGGAAGGTGGTGGCGGTCAACGGGCGGCTGGCCGATGAGCCTGGCCTGCTCAACACCGACCCCTTCGACGCCGGCTGGATGCTGAAGATCGAATGCCCCGATCCGAGCCCGCTGAATAACCTGCTGGACGGACCGGCGTACGACAAGATGGTCAGTGAGCACTAGCGAGGGGTGAAAGGGTGATAACGTGATAACGTGAGAACGTAACGACTCCGGGGTGCAGAACCGTTTCGCGTTGCTGCTTTTCACCTTCGCACGTTAGCACGTTTTCAGTGTGCCGTTCGCGCGGCATCCTCAGGAGCCTCAAACAGAATGTCCCACGACTTTGGCACGCACGAGCTGCTTGATCCCACCGATACGTTCGTTCACCGCCACGTCGGCCCCAGCCCCGACGACATCCGGCAAATGCTGGCGGCGCTCGGCTACGACTCCCTCGACGCACTGGTTGCGGACACGGTGCCCGCCGGGATCCGCCTCAGCCAGCCGTTGAAGCTCGGCCGGCCGCGCGGGGAGCGCGAGCTGCTCGCCGAGTTACAGGCGATCGCCGCCCGCAACCAGGTGTGCCGGTCGCTGATCGGCATGGGCTACTACGACTGCACCGTGCCGCCCATCATCCAGCGGAACGTCCTTGAGAACCCCGGCTGGTACACGCAGTACACGCCGTACCAGGCGGAAATCGCGCAGGGCCGGCTGGAGGCGCTGCTCAATTTCCAGACGATGGTGGCCGACCTGACGGGGTTGCCGCTGGCGAACGCCTCGCTCCTGGACGAAGCCACCGCCGCCGCCGAAGCAATGACGATGTGTCATCGCATCAGCAAGTCCGACCGGCACGGGTTCTTCGTCGCGCGCGACTGCCACCCGCAGACGATCGCCGTCGTGCAGGGCCGCGCCCGGCCGCTGGGAATTCAGGTCACGGTGGGCGACGTCGCGGAGCTCGATTTCCAGGACCAGAGCCTCTTTGGGCTGCTGCTGCAGTACCCGACTACCGACGGGCGCATTCGCAACTACGCCGACGCAGCCGAGCGTGCCCACGAAGCGGGGGTGCTCGTGGTCGTGGCGACCGACCTGCTGGCGCTCACGCTGCTGCGTCCGCCGGGCGAGTTCGGGACGGACATCGCCGTCGGGTCGGCCCAACGATTCGGCGTGCCGCTGGGCTTCGGCGGCCCCCATGCGGCGTTCATGGCCACGCGCGAGGACTACGTGCGGCAAATGCCCGGCCGGCTGATCGGCGTTTCCAAGGACGCCCACGGGCAGCCCGCCTGCCGCCTCACCATTCAAACGCGTGAGCAGCACATCCGCCGCGAGAAGGCCACGAGCAACATCTGCACGGCCCAGGTGCTGCTGGCCATCATGGCCAGCATGTACGCGGTCTACCATGGGCCGCAGGGGCTGCGCCGCATCGCCCAACGTGTGCACGGGTTGACGCGGGTCCTGGCCGCGGGCTTGCGGCGACTGGGGTTCGAGATCGGACCCGATCCGTTCTTCGATACGCTGCGCCTCAAGCTGGGCAAGCGGAAAGCCCACGCCGCCCTCGGACGCGCCCGGAAGCACGGCATCAACCTGCGCGACTACGGCGACGGGACGCTCGGCGTGTCGCTGGACGAGAACTCGACCCGGGAAGAGGTGGCGACGCTTTGGGAAATCTTCGCCGGCAAGCACCCGGTTTCCGCCTCCGTCGATGAACTCGCCGGTGCGGCGGCAATCGTGTATCCGGCTCCGTTTGCCCGGACCAGCACGTACCTGACGCACCCCGTGTTCAACAGCTTCCACGCCGAGCACGAGATGCTGCGGTACATCAAGCGGCTGGAGTCGCGCGACCTGTCGCTGTGCCAGTCGATGATCCCGCTCGGCTCGTGCACGATGAAGCTCAACGGCACGGCCGAGATGCTGCCGATCACCTGGCCGGAGTTCGCCCACGTCCATCCCTTCGCGCCCGCCGAGCAGGCCGCGGGCTACGCGGAGCTCTTCCGCACGCTCGGCGCCTGGCTGGCCGAGATCACCGGCTTGCAGGCCGTTTCGTTTCAGCCGAATTCGGGCGCGGCCGGCGAATACACCGGCCTGCTGGTCATTCGCGCGTACCACGAAGCCCGCGGCGAGGGGCATCGCGACGTGTGCCTGATCCCGGTCTCGGCCCACGGGACGAATCCGGCGAGCTCCGTCATGGCCGGTTGCCGCGTCGTGGCGGTCGCCTGCGATGAGCACGGGAACATCGACCTGGCCGACCTGAAGGCCAAGGCCGACGAGCACCGCGCCAAGCTCGCCGCCATCATGGTGACCTACCCCTCGACGCACGGCGTGTTCGAGGAGGGCATCCGCGAGCTGTGCGAGATCGTCCATGCCGCCGGCGGGCAGGTGTACATGGACGGGGCCAACATGAACGCGCAGGTCGGCTTGTGCCGGCCGGCGGACATGGGGGCTGACGTGTGCCACCTCAACCTGCACAAGACGTTCTGCATTCCGCACGGCGGCGGCGGTCCCGGCGTAGGTCCGATCGCCTGCGCCGAGCACCTCGCCCCGTTCCTGCCCGGCCACCCGCTCGTGGCCTGCGGCGGTGAAAAGGCAGTACCGCCCGTGTCGGCGGCCCCGTTTGGCAGCCCGAGCATCCTGCCCATCTCGTGGATGTATATCGGCCTGATGGGGGAGGCGGGGCTGAAGAAGGCCACGCAAGTGGCGATCCTCAACGCCAACTACATGGCTCATCGCCTCAAGGACCACTACCCCGTCGTGTACGTGGGCAAGAATGGCCGCGTGGCGCACGAGTTCATCATCGACCTGCGCGAGTTTCAGAAGACGGCCCACGTCATGCCCGATGACGTCGCCAAGCGGCTGATGGACTTCGGCTTCCACGCCCCGACCATGTCGTGGCCCGTCGCCGGCACACTGATGATCGAGCCCACCGAGAGCGAGTCGAAGGCCGAGTGTGACCGCCTGTGCGACGCGCTGATCGCCATTCGCGAGGAAATCCGCGCCATCGAAGAGGGCCGCATGGACCCGCAGAACAACCCGCTGAAAAACGCCCCGCACACGGCGGCGGCGGTCAGCGCGACGGAGTGGAATCGCCCCTATCCGCGGGAGCAAGGTGCATATCCGGCCGCGTGGGTCCGGGCGCACAAGTTCTGGCCGCCCGTCGGCCGCATCGACAACGTCTGGGGCGACCGCCACCTGTTCTGCACGTGCCCGAGCGTCGAAGAGGCCGCGCAGCCGGAGCCGGCCCCGGTGTGAAGAGGCGTGGTATAATCCGAAGCGGGGCAGGAGTACCGCCGTCAGGAGCCCGGCGATGACGATCGGACATCTCCGCGACGTGGTGAAGGCACAACCGTTCAAGCCGTTTCGGCTCCATATGGGAGATGGCCGCGCGTTGGACGTGCCGCACCCGGACTTCGTGGCCATCCACCCCAGCGGCCGCGTCGCGATCGTGTTTGGACCCAGGGACCAATTCGAAATCGTCGATGTGTTGCTCGTCACGAGCATCGAAGTGGAAAACGGCGCCCGCCGCCGGAGGAAACCGTGACGGGGCATGAATCACGGGGCCTCGGCACTTGCTGGTCGAAGCGGCCCGGCTCTGCTAGATTGCGCTGACCCGAGCAGGGGTGCCGGCAATGATTGACACGATCGAGTTCAAGAACTTCAAGGCGCTGCGGGGTCTTAGGACCAGGCTTTCGCCGTTCACGCTCATCGTGGGGCCAAACGCGTCCGGGAAAACGAGCATTTTAGAGGGCCTTTACTACCTCGCGAGCCTCGGATCGCGGCGGGCAGCCCCGTTGTTCCAAGGCGAGCGCAGCGTTGACGTCCTCCGTTCATGTGGGGCCAATGGTCCGATGGTGCTGGTCATGGAAGGCGTGTGGCGTGGAATGCGCGTACGGATCGAGCGCAGCGCCGCGTCGGGCCCGACCAAGCCCACCTTTACCGGTAGCATAGCTGTCGGCAATGAGTCTCTGGAACTTGAGAATCCGAAGGCGCCGCCTCCGTCCGAATTGGCAGGCGAGGTGCTGGCGGACGTGAGTTCTGCTGCATTGCTGCGGCTTGACCCTCGGCGGCTGGCGGAACCCTCGTACAGCGCCGACTCAACGCTTGGCGTTCAGTTCGATGGCACCAACCTGGGCGCCGCGCTGGCCGACCTTGCACTCACTAGTCCCAGGGGTTTGCAGGACCTCCTGGACCGCGTTCGCGCCGTGGTCCGCATCGTAGACTCGGTCTCGATTGCGCGCGCGCCGATTTCGAAGCTCGAATACGTCCCCAGCAATAGCACGAAGGGGCTATACCAACAGTCACGAGCAACCTACCAGGGTTACGAAGTGAGGTTGGTCCTAAGAGGAGGTGGGCAAGTCCCCGCCCACGCCGCCGGAGAGGGTACGCTGATCACGCTCGGGCTACTGACGGTCTTGAGTCGCGAGCCGGTTCCTCGCCTGGTCATGATCGATGAACTAGAGCGTGGTTTGCACCCGAAGGCCCTTGGCGAGCTGGTTCGACAGATTCGCGCCCTCATGGAGCGGTTCCCGGACTTGCAGGTAATCGGGACGACACACTCGCCATACCTCGTCGATCACTTCAGACCTGAGGAAATCAGGCTCACGACCACAGCAGACGACGGCTCAGTGCTGATTGGAACTCTCAGCGAACACCCGGACTTCGACCGCTGGAAAGACGAGATGAAGCCCGGCGAGTTCTGGAGCACGGTCGGGGAAGACTGGCTCCGCGACCGGAAGGCACCGGCCAATGAATGATGGGGGGCCGCTGACGATTGCCGTCGTGTGCGAGGCCGACGCCGACCAGCGGACCGCGTGCCTGCTGGCCGACCGCGTAGCATGTGAGCAGGTCGGGTGGCTCGTACCTGAGTCTCTGGATTCCGCGCGGTGCTGGCGCGGCGTGTCAGAGGCTGACAGCTTCCTGCCGTGGAAGGCAGTCCGGCGCGAGGCGGATCGGCGCAGTGTGGTAGTACACGGCCACTTCAGCGGCGAACCTGGGGCACCCGATGCAAGGGCGGCTCGCCGTGCACTGTTTGTAGTAAAGAAGGCCGTTCCCCACTTGGCGGCCGTCTTCCTCATTCGCGACTCCGACAACGACCTGCAGCGTCGGCAGGGCTTGAACCAAGCTCGTGATTGCGCGCGCTGGCCTTTCGAGATCGTCATCGGCGTCGCGCACGCCAAGCGCGAGTGCTGGCTGCTCGCGGCGTTCTGTCCACAGGGCGATGAAGAGCAGTCGGGCCACGCTGCCGTTCGTAGCGAACTTGGGCTCGACCCGTGCCTCCAGTCACATGAGCTGGTTGCACAGGCCGAGACTGCCAAGCGGAACGCCAAGCGCGTGCTTGGTACCTTGTGCCCCGACGGCGGTGAACGTGGACTACGCGAGACCCGACTCGACGTGCTCAAAGAGCGCGGCGGCGGGAACGGGCTTGCCGAGTACCTGGCAGAACTGGAGTCGCGATACGTTCCGTTGCTCGGCTGCACACGAAGCCGGTAGGGCAGGTGGCACCGCGACGCGGGGTTCAGGCGGGTCTCGTCTGCCCCGGGGGGCGCTCTCGACCTGCCCGACGCACCCGCTGGCGCGGGTGTAGCCGCACGCCGTGGCGCGCGCGGACGACGGCTACCCGTGGCGATTGCCGAATGGAGCCTGCGCAAGCGGGTATCGGTCGAGCTCATCATGAACGCGGGATGCGAGGACCACTCCGTGGAGAACGTGGTGTGACGCCGCTGGGGGCCGCCGCGGGGCGACCTGCCGGTGCTCCGGCGGCGTGCCGCTCGAAATGACGCGCGAGGGGGCCGAACCTACGGTTGCCACGCGGCGACGAAGGCCTGGCCAAGCGCGATGCCGCCGTCGCCCGCGGGAACCTGCCGGTGGTACAGCGCCGTGAGACCGCGCTCCTCGAGCAGCCCCACCAGCCGCTCCAGCAGGCGACGATTCGCGAAACAGCCGCCGGAAACGCAGACCCTCGTAACGCCGTATTGATGACAGGCCTGGCCGGCAGCGTCCGCGAGCAGCCGGGCGACCGTCTCGTGGAACCGCGCGGCGATGAGCGCTGTATCCACGCCCGCCTCACGCGCCGCCACCATGTCGCGGATCGTGGGGAGGACTGACAGCCGCAATCCGTCGGACCCCGGCGAGAGCTGGTACGCAAAAGGTGGGACATCGCCGGGGGCAGCGTCGGCGGCCCCCTCGACCGCCATCGCGGCCTCGGCTTCGTGGCGGTTGTAATCGCACAGCCCCAGCAGGTATCCGACGGCGTCGAACACGCGGCCCAGGCTCGACGTGGCCGGAGCATTGACCCCGCGCACAACCTGCTGCTCGAAGACACGCAGCGCGTCGGCTGGGGTGGGCGTCTCGCTGGGTGGGGTGGGCGTCTCGCCGGGTGGGGTGGGCGTCTCGCCGGGTGGGGTGGGCGTCTCGCCCGCCAACAGAACATCGCGCCACCCATCCCCGCACGCCGCCCGCAGCAGCGCCGCCGCCGGGCGCCATGTTTCCAGTGCCGCCAGGTCACCGCCGACGAGGGGGAAGTACTCGAGGTGCCCCAGTCGGCGACACTCGCCGCGCTCGCACAGCAGCACCTCGCAGCCCCAGACGGCGCCGTCGCGACCATAGCCGGTGCCATCGCACGACAGCCCGACCACGGGGCCGACTTCGCCCCATTCGGCCATCACGCTGGCGATGTGCGCATGGTGGTGCTGAACGTGAACGACCGGCAGCGCCAGCCGTTGCGCATACTCGGTGGCCAGGTACCGCGGGTGCAGGTCACAGGCAACGAGCTCGGGTTCGAACCCGCACAACTCCTTGAGGCGGTCCACGGCCCGGACGAAGTGCCGAAACGTCTCGGGCCGCGTCAGGTCGCCCAGGTGCTCGCTCAACACGGCCTCGCCGCGGGCGAACAGGCAGACGGTTGACTTGAGCTCGCCGCCGACCGCGAGGATGCGCGGCACGGGCCGCCCGCCGGCGGCGTCGAGCACGGGCAGGCGAATCGGGCGCGGTGCGTAGCCGCGTGCCCGGCGAAGCGGCACCGCCTCGTCGCGGAACGTGAACACGACCGAGTCGTCGATCGGGCGGAAGATCTCCCGATTGTGCAGCAGAAACGCGTCGGCAACGTCGCCCAACTCGGTCCGGGCGTCGTCGTCACGATACGTCAGCGGCTGGCCGGCCAGGTTCGCCGAGGTCATGACCAGCGGCCCGAGGCCCTCCGCGAACAGCAGGTGGTGCAGCGGCGTGTAAGGCAGCATGACTCCGAAGTCGCGACACCCGGGTGCGACCGACGGTGCCACCCCGTGCTCGCCGGCCTTGCGCGCCAGAACAATCGGCGCCGCAGTGGACGCAAGTGCCTGCTCGTCGGCCGCGGTCAGCGCGCAAATCCGCCGCGCTGCGGCCACGTCGCCGACCATGATGGCCAGCGGCTTGCCGTCGCGCAGCTTCCGCTGACGAAGGCGCTGAACAACGTCCTCGCCGTCCGCGCGGCAGGCGAGGTGGTAGCCCCCGAGACCCTTGATTGCGACGATCGCGCCGCCCAGCAGCAACGCCGCAGCCGCGCGGATGGGATCGTCGCTGACCGGCCCGCCGGCCGTTCCGGCGTCTCCGACGTGCAGCCGCACCTGCGGGCCGCACGCCGGGCAGGCATTGGGCTGCGCGTGGAAGCGACGGTCGGAGGGACTGTCGTACTCGCGCTGGCACGCCGCGCACATCTGGAAGTCGGCCATCGTCGTCTTCGGCCGATCGTACGGCACGCCGCGGATGATCGAGTAGCGCGGGCCGCAGTTGGTGCAATTGATGAACGGATAGCGGTGCCGGCGGTCGGCGGGATCGAAGAGCTCGCGCCGGCAGTCTGCACAGGTGGCCGCGTCGGGGGTGACTTCCGGGCGCCGCGCCGGATCGGGCCGCGAGGCGCGGATGCGGAACGTGGCCTCGCCGAGCGGCTCGACGACACGCCTGTCCGCCCGCGTGATGAAAGCGAGGGGGGGCAGGTTGGCGTGCAGGTCGTGCTCAAACGTCGCCAAAGCGGCCGGGGGCCCCTCGACCTCGACGACGGCCCCGTTGCTGTCGTTGGCGACGTAGCCGCCGAGGCGCCGGGCGGCGGCCAGGCGGTACACAAACGGGCGAAAACCTACGCCCTGTACCTGACCCCGGAGTTCCAGACGCCAGCGAGCGGTCATGGCACCATCACACTCTGCGGATGCAAACGGCTTCCGGATTCTACGGGCGCCGATGGCGCTTTGCACGCCGAGGCCGGTGCGCGGTATCCTACCGGGTCTGGCGGCAGTAACGCCTAGTTCACTCACAAGCCGCGCGAGAGGAGCGAGTTCCGATGACGGACAGCACAAGCCCGATGATCAAGACGAAGGATGGCAAGTTTCTGGTCAAGCAGTCCGGCCGCGACCTGCTGCGGAACCCGCTGCTGAACAAGGGGGTGGCGTTTACACCACAGGAGCGCGACGCGCTCGGCCTGCGCGGGTTACTGCCGCCGGCGCACCATACGCTGGAAGAGCAGGTGGCGATTTCACTGGAGCAGATCCGTGCCAAGGGTACGCCGCTGGAGAAGTTCATCGGCCTGGCCGCGCTCCAGGACCGCAACGAGACGCTCTTCTACCGTGTCCTGGTCGAGAACACGGCGGAACTGATGCCGATCGTGTACACGCCGACGGTCGGGCAGGCCTGCCAGCAGTACAGCCACATCGTGCGTCAGACCCGCGGAATCTGGATCACGCCCGATGACATCGACCGCATCCCGCAACTCCTGCGGAACGCGTGCGACTGCGAAATCCGGCTGATCGTCGTGACGGACAACGAACGAATCCTGGGCCTCGGCGACCAGGGCGCCGGCGGCATGGGTATTCCGGTCGGCAAGATCGCGCTGTACTGCGCCGGGGCCGGCATTCACCCGGCCCAGACGCTCCCCGTCAGCCTCGACGTGGGTACCGACAACACCGAACTGCTGAACGATCCGTACTACGTGGGCTGGCGGAACCGGCGCTTGCGCGGCGAGGCGTACGAGCGCGTCATCGAAGCCTTCGTGAACGGCGTGCGCGAGGTCTTCCCCCGTGCCCTCGTGCAGTGGGAAGACTTCCACAAGAACATCGCCTTCATGGTCCTCGACCGCTACCGTCACCGCCTGACCTGCTTCAACGACGACATCCAGGGCACGGCCGGCGTCGCCCTGGCCGGGCTGTACGGCGGACTGCGCATCACGAACAGCAAGCTCTCCGACCAGCGCATCGTGTATGCCGGGGCCGGGGCGGCCGGCGTCGGGATCGGGCGGCTGGTCGCGGCGGCGATGGAGTTCGAGACGGGCGACAAGGCGAAGATTCACCGTGCGCAGGTCTTCCTCGACTCCGTCGGGGTAGTCCACGACGGTGTCCCAATCAAGGACCCACACAAGCGCCCCTTCGCGATGACACAGGCGGAGATGAAGGAGTACGGCTTCAAGGGCGAAGGGCCCCACGACTTGCTCGAGGTCGTCAAGCGCGTCAAGCCCACCATCCTCTTCGGCACGACCGCCCGGCCGGGCACGTTCACCGAGGAGATCGTGCGCGAGATGGCCAAGCACTGCGAGCGGCCGATCATCTTCGCTTTCAGCAATCCGACCTCAAAGGCCGAGTGTACGCCCGCCGAGGCTATCCGCTGGACCGACGGCCGCGGTCTGATCGCCACGGGCAGTCCGTTCGATCCGGTCGAGTACAACGGCAAGCGTTTCGTCATCGGCCAGGGCAACAACGTCTTCATCTTCCCCGGCGTCGGGCTGGGCACGATCTTGTCCGAGGCCAGCGAGGTACCCCAGTCGTTCTTCATGGTCGCCGCCAAGACACTCGCCGAGTGCATCACCTCCGACCGGCTGGAGCAGGGCTCGCTCTACCCCGATCAGGGCATGTTGCGCGAGATCAGCGCCCGCATCGCGGCGAACGTGATCCGCGAGGCCAGGCGGCTGAACATCGGCCGGCTGATTCCGGAAGACGAGATCGACCAGTTCGTGCGCGACTCGATGTGGTACCCGGAATACGCGGAGTACCAGCAGGCCGGCAGATAGAAACGTCGGTCGCCGGTGCCGCAGCGCGGTCGAGCGGCCCGCGCTTTCGAGGCCCGCGTCCGAGCCCCGAGCGCCAGCGAGTGGCCCCCTCCGTTTGGATCCCGTGGCCAACAGCGGCTCTGAGTATTCACGCGCCCGTGCGAGAATCCCTTCTCGCACCCACCGGAGCCCGAGTCCGTTTCGGCATCCCCCCGGCCGACCGCGGAGGTCGACCGCCACGGGATCCTGGCACCGGAAGCGCCCGGCGGCTATTTCCGACTGACGGGGGTGTCGTCCGTTCTGGTGCAGGCTCGCAGCCTGGCGCTCACGTACTGCACGACTTTCGCCCCGTCAGTCCGGCCCACGAAATCCTCCAGCACCCGGCCGGACAGATACCGGGCCTTCTGACACGCCGTCTCGAAGCGCCGGCCGTCCAGGCTGGCCAGGCGGCGAGTCACGGCCTCGTTCAGCTCGGCCTCGCTTAGCGGCGAGAAATCGTGTTCGGCGAACACCGCCGCCACGCGCGCCGCGCCGGTGCCGCCCTCGACCGGCGGATGTCGCGCGACGAGCGCCAGGACGTGAGCAACGCCCTCGCGACTCAAGAGCCCCTTGGAGTGCGCTTCGAAGACTGCGAAGATCTCGTCATCGGACAGGTTGTCGATCGGCAGGCCGGCGCGGCGCATGGCCTTGAACCGCTGGACCAGCGTGACGGCGACGAACTTCGCACTCTGCTCCAATTCCGACAACAGGCGGTCGAACAAGCGCGCCCAACGCGGCGCACACAGCGGCCGGATGGTATCCGGCGGGAGCTTCAGGTCGCGATAGCGGGCCTCCCGGTCCCACACGGAACCCGGCAGACCGGCCGCGATCCGATCCAGCCGTTCCTGCCGGATTTCCAGCGGCGGCAGGTCGGTGTCCGGGTACATGCGGTCGGGCCCCGGCAGCACGCGCTCGAACCCGTTCGTGCCGTCCTTGAGGGCCTGCCGGGTGTCGTTCGGGATGCCGATGGTGGCTTCTTTCGCCCGCAGCGCGATCTCTTCGCAGGCTGCCACGGTGTCCTGCTCGTTTCCCCAGACCACCAGCAGCGCATCGCCGTGCTCGGCCCGCAAGCGACGCCGCAGCGTCTTCCAATCGCGGCCGGCGAGCGTCTCGGAGGCCATGTCCGAATGGATCAGGTTGGGGAGTTGGGTCAGGCAGGCGACGACGCGGACGCGGTCGGAGAATTCCTTCGCGAAAGTGGTGTGTTCCTGGGTCGGCTCGTTGAGCAGGCCCCCAAAGCCGCGTAAGAGCACGCACTTCGCGACATTGCCCAGGGCCAGTGCGCTGCGCAGGGGCTCATAGCTGCTCTTCGCAACGACCGTGGTGACGTCCTGGTATGTCCACTGGAGCGACTCGGGCCGCACGCCGCGCTCGTGCAACAGGCCGCGGATGTACAGCAGGCTGCATTGCCGCCGGGCCTCGTTGTAGATCAGGCGCGGATTCCGCCAGATTTGCGGCGTGCCCTTGATCTCGCAGCGCTGGCCGCCGGTAACGCTGACATTCACGTCCTGGCGGGCCGCCCCGTAGCCGGTGCGGACGTGGCCCGTGCTTCGCGCCAGCCGGCGGAGAACCTGGCCCACCTCCGCGGCCTCCTGCGGCGTGCGCATGTCCGGCTCGGTGACCGTCTCGATCAGCGGCATGCCGAGCCGGTCCGTCAGGTAGACGCGGTCATGACCGACATCGGAGACCTCCCGGCAGGCGTCCTCCTCGATGGAGAGCTGCCGGATGCGGACGCGACGGTCGCGGAACGGGATCCAACCGTTCACTCCCAGAATGCCAGTGCGCTGGAAGCCGGTCGGGATCGACCCGTCGAGATACTGCTTGCGCGCGATGTGCAGTTCGCCGACCAGGTTCAGCCGCAGCAGCAGGGCGATCTCCAGCGCGATGTCGAGGGCCTCGTCGTCGATGAAGAACGGGGGCGTGTCGTCGAACTCGTAGGTACAGACGGTATCGCGATGGATGCGGTAGTAGATGTTCTTCTTGGTCTTCTTCTCCATCAGCGCCGTGCCGTCATACTCACCCAGTTCCGACAGCGTGGGCCGCATGTGTCGCAGAATAACGGCGTCGAACTCGTCGCTGTACCGGCCGGCCGGACAGCGGCAGAACAGCTTGCGCCGCGTCAGCAGTTGCTGGTGTACTTCCAGGCCAACCTTCAACCCGATGTTGAAGTAGTCCTCGTCTGTCATCTCGTCGAACGGCTTGAACGGCAACGGCATGTGGGGCGTGCTCCTGACCGGTACAATCCAGTCAGTTTATCGCAACGGCTGCCCGGCGCCAAAGGAGCCGTGCACGCCGCCGCGGCCAGGGTAGGCAAGGGGTCGCCGCCGTGCCTTACCTCGACGGCGGCATCCGGCGACGCGCGGGGGCGGCTTGGGGCTACGTTGGCCCGCGGCCCGCTCGAAACGCAACGACGTCCACGCCAAGTTCAGGGCCTTCATTATCCGGCCGCGAGACTGACGGTGACGCCAAGCCACGGGTTTCGTGTAAGTTCCTGCGTCGGGAGTGCTCTAAATAGGGCGGCCATGGTGAGAACGCCCGGGATGGCGACGACGGCGGCAGTCGGGTTTGCACCGGACGAACGTGACGTGGTGTCGCGGGCCGTACGCGGTGACGCCCTCGCCAAGCTCCGGCTTGTCGCCCAACACCAGGAACGCGTGGCCCGGCTGGCGTACCGCCTGCTTGGTTGGCGCGGCGACGTTGAGGACCTCGTGCAGGACGTGTTCGTGTCTGTGCTCAAGCATCTCCCGAGCTTCCGCGGCGAATCGCGGTTCACGACTTGGCTCTACCGCATCACAGTGAACGAATGCCGGCGGATGCGGCGCAAACAGTTGCTGCGGCTGACCTTTCGGATTGGCGATTTTCTGGCGGCACGCGGCGAGGCGGGTTGTGAGGGCCAGGCGTCGCACCGGGCCGACGTTGCGCACCGAGTCCAGGCCGCCGTTCGCGAACTGCCGCGGCGTTATCGCGAAGTCGTCGTTCTGCACTACCTCGAAGGGCTGCCGGCGGCCGAGATCGGCCGGATTCTCGGGTTGCGATCGAACGCGGTCGATGTCCGACTGAACCGCGCTCGCAGCCGGCTTCGCGCTGCATTGGCAGACCTGTTGGAGACCTGAGGCTATGACGCGGGACACGTTAGAGAGTCTGCTGGAGCAGGCGGACCAGGCGGCCGGTCCGCCGCCGAAGATGCCGCAGGACTTGCCGCAGCACGTGCTGCGGTTATCCGCTCGACGCTCCACGCTACGGGCCGCGAATTGGGGCAGTGTCGCCTCGGCGGTCGTCCTGGCGTTTGGAGTTGTGGCCCTGGTCCGCGGAACCCGAACCGGCCCAGGTCTTGATCGTCCTGATTCCGGCCGGCAGATCGCAGTCCACGAGGAGCCGGCCGCAAGCGTAGTCGGGCTACAGCTCGAGGCGGATTCCCGGTTGGCAGTCGCCCGGCGGACACGGGTGTTGTGTGAGCGTGCCGCCCGGCTGGCCGCGGCGGAGGCCGAGGCGGCGCGCCCGGACCCCCTGCTGCGTGTACGTGCCGAAGTCGCCCAGGCGGCACGGTCGTTGGTTCAGCAAGGAGACCACCTGCATCGCGAGCTCGGGCTGAGGGAGCCGGCGGCGGACAGCTACCGACAAGTGCTGCGGCTGTTTCCGCAGACGCCCTCGGCGGCCTTGGCCCGGCAGCGATTGGCTGACATGGCAGCACACGAAGGAGAAACACTATGAGTCACGAAAAGCGGAGAGCGGTTGGATCGTTTCTGGTCTACCTGGTCGCAGCGGGGCTGGCGTGCACGGCGGCCGAACCGCCCACGGCCGAAACTCAGCCTCGGAGCCAGTACGCCGAGGCGAGCTGCGTGTTGCGCATCGTCTCTGCGCCGGACGACTTTCCACTCAACGAAGACACGCTGAGGAGCATCATCGAGAGCAGCGGCGTGCTGGGGGCAGCCGCGAAGGACGTCCTCGGTGCCCCGGCGGCCGGGTTTGAGGATGCGTTGGTTCTCCGCGTAGCGGAGGTGGGCCGGTTCCCGGGCCGGGAGGGGCGGAACCCGGTACTCACCAGTTTGTTCAGGCTGCGCGTGGAACTGAGTGAGCACATCCCCGAAGCCGATGCGCGGGCCTCGCGCCTGCTCGCCGGACTGTGCGCTGGTACGGAGCGCGTACTCAAGGACCGAAGCGATGAGGCTCTGATCCGGCGGCGCGAGGTGCTGATGCAGGCCGAACGGGATGTGGCGCAGGCGGAACAGCGCTTGGGCCGGGTTCACGAGTTGCAGCAGACGCTCTACGCCGACGCCGGGCAGACCGAGCTGTCACACGCGGTGGTCCTCGCCCATCTCCAGGCGGCGGATCGGGAATGGCGCGATCTGGAACAGAAGCTGGCCGCCTTGCGCGCGCGCCAGAAAGCGCTGACGGAGGAGATCGCGCGCATCGGACACCATGCGGCGGCCCGCGCGGAGCAAGACCCCGTCGCCGCGGAGCTGCGAAAAGTCGTCGAGCTTCGCGAGCGCGCGCTGCAGAAGATGCGCGAGCGGAAACAGGAGCACCAGGTGGGCGAACAGGAAATCGCCGATGCCGAAGAGCGCCTGGCCCTGGCGCGGGCGGAACTGGCCCGGCAGCAACAGACTGCGAGCTTGGCGGTGGGCGGGAGCCTGCTGGCCGACCTGAACAGGGACGTCGTGATGCTCGCCGTCGATATCGCGGAGACGGAGGCACGCCGCCTCAGCCTGCGCTCGTACCTGGACCACGCGCGGGAGCGGAAGCTGCTCGAGCTTGCCAGCCGGTACGACACCGAGATACCGCAGCAGCTCCGCGCGGCCGAGGAAGCCCTGCAACAGGCCCTGAGACGCAAAGTCGCCGTCGAGGAGCAACTGGGCGATTACTCGGCGATCAGTTTCACCGTGGTCGGCGAGGTGCCAGGATCGCGAGGGGGGCCGTAGGTCGGACGGCGGCGGGCGGGAGTGCGCCTTGCCCCGTGATGCGACCAAGGGCCGTCACGCCGAACTGCGCCGTGAGCGCCGGTCGGGTCGGCGGGTCCGGCGCCTAACAGTCCGCGCGCCGCTCAGCGGCGCCCAAACTGCCAAGGCGACAGCGCCGGCCGTGGCCGGTCGATCCACGGTGGGCGCCTGTCCCTGCTTCGCGTGATCGCGAACGCTGACTTGCAGCTATCGCGAAGCCGACCTCACCTCGTTTCCGCGGGCGTCGATCCAGACCCAGTGGCCGTGCGCTTTCACGCGCGCCAAACCGCCGCCAGAGTCGTGGACCTCGTCGTACTTGGCCTCGATCGCCAATTCACCGGCGGGGTCGATAAAGCCCCACCGCCCGTCGTTCTTGACCGCGGCGCGTTTCTCCACGAACCCGCGCGCGTCGGCAAACTGGGGGTTGATCACTACGCGGCCGGACTTGTCCACAAAGCCATACTTGGCGCCCAGCAGCCCTCCGACGCGCACCAACGCGCGTCCGTCGGAGAACGGCCCCGCCCCGGAGAACTGCGGCTCGATCGCGATCTGACCGCTGGAGTCCATGTAGCCCCACTTGCCCTCGATTTCGATGGGCGCCAGTCCTTCGCGGAAATCGCCGCAGTCCCCGAAGCGCGGGTTGATCTTCAGGTTTCCGGCGGGGTCGATATAACCGAACTTGCCGCCCCAGTCGCCGCCGGCCTTGACGCGCGCGAGCCCGTCGGAGAAGTCGGCCGCGTCGTCAAACTGGGGTTTGATGGCCGCGCGGCCCTCTTTGTCGATATAGCCCCATTTGCCCTCGACCTTGACGCGCGCCAGGCCTTGGGAAAAATCGGTCCTTCAGACATTAGCGGGGAGCAGATGATGCCCAACGGCAGCTCTGCGTATCTTGTTGTTGGTTCAAGACTTCAAGATGCAGGAGGCTGCCGTTGGACACGAGCGAGCTTAACGAACTGCTGGGGGGCTGGGAAGGTTACCGGCTCGGCACGGTCGGTCGCACTGCGAAGGCACAACAACGCGGCGATCGACCCGAGATCTGGATCGAGTTGCATCCGGATCCTCACCATTCCCGCCGCTGCTGCGGCTGCGGCCAGGTGGTGGCGGAGATCCACGAGACGACCGAGCGCTGGGTGCGTGACCTGCCGATTCTCGACGCGGACACGTGGCTGCTGGTGCACCGGGTTCGTGTGAACTGTCCCGACTGCGGGCCGCGGGTGGAGCAGTTGGATTGGCTCGACCCCTGGGCGCGGTTCACGCGGCGTTTCGCGGACAGCGTGGTCCGGCTGGCGGCGGTCTTGCCGCTCCAACAGGCGGCCGAGTTCTACGCTTTGCACTGGGTGACGGTCAAACGCCTGCACAAGGAGCATCTGCAGCGGACACTGGGGCCGGCGGATCTGGCGGGCATCGAGGTGATCGCGATGGATGAGTCTGCGATTCAGAAGGGCCAGCGCTACGCCACCGTCGTCGTCGAGCCGTATCGCAAGCAGGTGCTCTGGGTGGGACGCGGCCGCGGTCGCGAAGATGTTCGGCCGTACTACGAACGGCTCGGGCCGGAGGGCCGGGCGCGACTCAAGGCCGTCGTGATGGACATGAATGGGGCCTACGAACAGGAGATGCGGGCGCAGTGTCCGCAGGCCGAGGCGGTGTTTGACCTGTTCCACGTGGTGGCCAAGTACGGGCACGAAGTGATCGATCGGGTGCGGGTGGACGAGGCCAATCGGCTCAAGCACGACAAGGCGGCGCGCAAGGTGGTCAAGGGCTCACGCTGGTTGCTGCTGCGCAACCCCGACAACATCAAGCGGGACGAGGACCGCGTGCGACTCGACGAATTGCTGGCAGCCAACCGCAAGCTCGCCAAGGTGTACATCCTCAAAGAGGATCTGAAAACGCTGTGGGACTACCGGCACGTCGGCTACGCCTGGCGCTTCTGGCTGGACTGGTTCCAGCGAGCGATCCGCAGCCGGATCGAGCCGCTGAAGACCTTCGCCCGGCGTCTGCGGGCCAAGATCGACGGTGTCCTGGCCCACTGCCGCTGGCCGCTCCACACCAGCCTGCTGGAAGGCATCAACAACAAGATCAAAGTGATGAAGAGAATGGCCTACGTGTTCCGCGATGACGAATACTTCTTCCTCAGAATCCGAGCCGCTTTCCCCGGAAATGGGTGAAGAACCGATTAATTGGGGTACGACGTTCCAAAGCGGTCTGGTCGGGCCTGCACGGCGCGGTGCCGTCGCGACGACCGGACCAGAAAGGAGACCCACATGTCACGTACCGTATTGCGATGGGGTGTCCCATCCCTGGTCCTGCTCGGTTCCCTCGGCCTGGCCGGCTGGCCAGCCCTGGCCCAATACGGCGGGCAACCGTCGTCGGGCGAGCTGGACCGTGCCAAGGAGATGGCGGCGTTGATCGAGCAGGGGCAGATGAACCTGCGCGACGCGACCGCGATGGCGGAGAGACACTGCAAGGGCACGGCCCTGGAGGCCCGGTGCACGATCGAGGGCGCCGAACCGCAGCCTCAACCGGTTCCTGCGCCGGGCGAGCCGGATCGTCCCCGCGGCCCGTCGCTGCAGAAGGCACAGCCTAAGGGCAAGCGGCTGGTCTACGAGGTGTCCTGTTTCGTCAAGGATCAGCTCCAGACTGTTCAGGTGGACGGATTGAGCAAGAAGGTCCTTGATGCCTCAGGACAGAAGTAGTTTGTGGGCGGCTTGTCGAACGCGCCCCCAACCTTTGCCATCGGGCACGTGGCGAGGCGCCCCGGCTGGAATCCCCGGAGCGCCTCGGCCTTCTTCAATCCGGCTGGAATTCCCGGGACGCCTCGGCCTTCTTGAATCCGGCTGGAATCCACGGGACGCCTCGGCCTACTTCAATCCGGCCGGAATCCCCGGGACGCCGCGGCCTACTTCAATCCGGCTGGACGTGCACCGGCAGTGCGGCTGGACCCCAGCCAGAGCGCCGCGGCGCCGCTAATCAGCCACGATCCTCCTGAGAGGGTGCTCGTCTACTTCCGCTTTGCCAGTAGCGCAAAGCTCTGCTTTGCAGTAGCGCAAAGCTCTGCTTTGCAGTAGCGCGAAGCTCTGCTTCCCAGTAGCGCGAAGCTCTGCTTCCCAGTAGCGCGAAGCTCTGCTTCGCCTACCCGTGGGGCGCTACTCCGCTCCTACCCCGCAAGGCCATCATGCCAGTAGCGCAAAGCTCTGCTTTGCAGTAGCGCGAAGCTCTGCTTTGCAGGCCGATCCGGCATGTCCCAAGGGGCCGCGGCGGGCCGGCGAGTTTCCGCACCGGCCTGCCGCATCGACTAACCTCGACGTTCTCTACGGCGTACCGCACCCTGGCGGGCACGGCTTTGGCACGCCTGAGCTGAGACACGCCACGAACGGGTTGATATCCGCGAAATCGACCAGGCAGTCGCCGTTGATATCACCGTTTAGGATTGGGCAGCATGGGAAGGTGTTCTCCCACGTATCTGGGCTACTGAGCGCCAGAACAAAGGGGTTGATGTCGCCGAAGTCGACCTGGCCATCACAGTTCATGTCGCCCTTGCACCCGGCGCACTCGGCCGCCGGCAAGGCGCCGATCAGGCCGCACTCGCCCGGGCCGGTTGCACACGGCGAGGCCCAACAGAGGTGGTAATCGCCGCATTCCGTGGGTGCGTGGTTGCAGTGCTCCAGGTCGCAGAACAGCGGATCGGCGTTGATGTTCGGCTTGTTGCCAAAGCACATGACGCTGCAAGTGCCGAAGCCATCTAGCTTGGCAGGGTCGTAGTCATTGCAGCAGATCACCGTGCAACCGCCGTCGCCCCACCAATCGGGCCCAGCTCCGACGGGAGCACAGTTCGCCCGGATGATCGAGTACATCGGTAATGCTGCGCCCCAAATCCCCCCACCCTGAGTGTATGCATAGTTTCCAGCAATTGTGCAATGAGTAAGCTCGAACGCACCGTGGGCACCGCCGCCGAACGTGGCGTGGTTTCCACTAAGCACACACTGCGTCATCGTCGGCGCACTACATGCATCGGCATAGATTCCGCCACCGTTGGAAGCGTGGCACGCGATAATCCGACAATTGCCGATGGTGGGAGACGAGCAGTTCTCGCACAGAATGGCGCCGCCGGTTCCGCTGGGGTAGACACCTACGAACCCGTTGCGAATGGTAATGCCCTCGACGACAGAGCACGGCCCTTCGCCGCAATGGAACCGGAAACCGCGGGTCAAGTACGAGGCAGGGTTATAACAATCAATGTCGCAGCGCTCCGGGTCCCCGCACTCGGAACGCAGCGTGACCGCCTTGCCATGGAAGTCGAGATTCCAGTTGCCATCACCGTAGAAGCTTACATCGCAGCACAGCAGGATCGTGTCACCGTTGGTTGCCGCATCGAGGGCCTCCTGGATTGTCTCGAAGTCAGGGTCGCCATATGGACAGACGGTCCACGTGGTTGGCGCACATGCCTCGACGACCTCATTGCCAATCGTCGCAATCGTTGGCGACCAAGCGGCCGTTGACACGGTGTCTATATCGTTGGCCGGAGTCAGCGATGACCAGGTGATATTGGATGTTGTCGGAGTCGGCCCATCCTCCTCGCCCAGGCAAGTCCGCCCTGTACGGTCGGTCTTTGCCAGCAGCAACTGTTGTCCACCTCCGGCCGCCGTGTATGCATACCCGGCGACTTGAAGCCCAAGCTGCGGGTCCTCTACGACGGCGTACCCCAGTTCGTCAACGAAGCGCTCGCCGAACGTGCGGGTCCAGCGCAGTGCACCTCCCGCGCTCCATTTGCATAGCAACACGTCGTCGTAGAAGAGCGTCGGCACATTCGGATCGGGGCCTCGATAGTGGCCGACTGCCAAGACGTCGTCGTACCCAACCTCGATAACAGATTCGACTCCGGCCTTGTAGTAGAGCCCCGGCGCGGGAATGATTCGGGCCCAGCTTCCATTGAGATCGGCGGTGAGTTTCATCACGAAACCGGACGGTGCACCGTTGTTAATCGACCCCCCTACGAGGAACCCGCCGTCGTAGGCCGTCGCGATAGTGGTTGCCACTTCGTCGTCGCTGCCAAAATACATCTGCTTTGCCGCCTGCAACGATAGGTTGCTGCCGAACCGCATCACCAGGATGTTGCTTTGATCGGCGCCCCAGTAGTAGGCGCCGGCGACCACGAGCCGGCCGTCGGGCACCTGAACCAAGGCCCGGCCAACGTAGCTCCTGAGCAGCTCGCCGAGCACGTTGTACGTGACGGTGTTTCCCGTCGCGTCGAAGACTGCCAGCAGTACCTCGTACCGGACCCCTTCCTGCGAGTACCCGGTTACCGCAAGGCGACCGTCCGACATGCGAATCAGGGCGTACGCCCCGTCGTCGCCGCTACGCCCCCACACGCGCGACCACAGATGAGTACCAGTCGAGCTGAACTTCGATAGGAGCACATTCGTACCGCCCGCGCCAGCGTTTTCCGTGGCACCAGCGATTACGATGCTACCATCGGGCAATACGACCACCGCGCGCGCCTCGTCGTACCCAGTCCCCCCCAGCGCCTTTGCCCACACGCGGTTCCCCTCCGAGTTGAACTTCACCACCAGCACGTCCTTGGCCCCCGCTCCGAAGCTCGTCGTCGATCCGGCCACGACCCATCCACCATCGGCTGTGCGGGCGATCGCATACCCGATCTCGTCTTGGCTGCCGCCCCAGTGCTTGGCAAAGAAGTCGCACTCTCCAGCCGAGGCGCCCACGGCGAGCGCAAGGGCCAGCGCCAACACTACCAGACCCAGTGATCGTCCCATCTTACGTTCCTCCTTGCTACAAGTCCCTTCGCTGAGTGCACCTACTCGTTCGGTGCACTTCCCTCGCTATCACCCTCGTTCACCTGGCAGCGGGCAGATCTAGGGTTCGACCCTCGCCTCCGCCGGCGAGGGAGTCGATCTGCCCGATTCCTGGACGCTGCTCTCTCTGTCCCTACAGTCGTTGCCCAAGCCTCCGCGCAGCGCGAATTCTCGGAATTTTTTCACATTTCTGTCGGGAGCGGTTACGGGCACCGGGGGTCCGCACCTGCGTCCGTGCGCACCCGCCTCAGGAGCCCCTCCGGAGTGAACCCCGATTGCCGTCCGGGCGTACCCCGCGCTGCCACCCACGAAACCACGCTGCACGCCGTCCGCGCTCTGACGGCCGTGCCCCTACTCTCCGCGCACCCTCGTTACTCCCCTCGCACTTGGCACCTGACCAACTCGGCCGCCGTGCCGCGTGCACCGTGCGATGGCGACGCGCACGCTCGCTCGCCGCCTCGCACTCCAGCAATCACCTGTTCGCCAGTTAGCAGTCCGCCGCAGAACTCCTCGTGGACCGCTCAGCCGTAGCGGCGGACTGTTAAGGCCGCGGGCTGCCGTACGGATGTGGTGTCCCGGCCCTGTATGCTCAGTTGACCACCCAGAGCGCGCGAATGCAAGCCGGATTTCGGTCGCCGGTGCACTCGGTTCCGCTTCGGGAGCGATCCCGGCGCCCGCGAACCCAATCTCGGCCGCTTGAAAATCCGCCCGCCGTACGGCATTGTCGGCGTTCGGAAGCTCCGTGCGAACCGTCGGCCGCGCGGCGGCGGTGGCGTGAGCCGCGCGCGGGCGGTAGAAGCTTATCCCGCAACTTCTCTCCATCCGAGGGAGCGGTTAGTGGAGAGTCGAATTCGCCGATGTTTCGCCCCTCGCTCTACCCTTTCCCCAGCGGGGAGCAGAGCATTGGGATTGGTTCCAGACTTACGCGAGTAATCCGGCGTCTCGCACAAACGGCCAGCGCCGCCGACCCCGGGAGAACGACATGCCGCAGCCAACCAGCATTGAAGCGAAGGTCTACGCCGCCACGCCCGAACGCAAGCTGAGCCTGAAGGACCTGCTCGACTACTTCGCCCGCCACGGCAGCCTGCGCGTGTCGGACTTGCACCTCAAGGTCGGCTGTCCGCCGGTGTATCGGGTGGACGGTGCACTCCAGAAGACCAAGGGTGCGCCGCTGGACACCGCCACGATGGAGCTCCTGGTCCGCGGCATCGTCAGCGATGAGGAGTGGCACAGCCTGCAAACGAAGGGCTCGACGGACGGCTCGTACATCACGGAAACGATGCAGTTCCGCTTCAATTGCTTCTCCGACAACGACGGCTTGTCCATGGCGATTCGGGCCCTCGAGTCGGACCCGCCCGTACTCGAGGAGATCGGCTTCCCGAACGGCGTGTGGCGGGACATCGTGACCCGGCAGCACGGGCTGGTCCTGGTGACCGGCATCACGGGCGCCGGCAAGTCCACGACCATCGCCGCCCTCATCAATCGCATCGCGGAAACGCGGCCCTGCCGGATCATCACGCTCGAAGACCCCATCGAGTATCGGCTGACGAGCAAGCAGGCGATCATCTCGCAGCGCGAGGTCGGCCGCGACGTGCCCAGCTTCGAGCGCGGGCTGCGCGACTGCCTGCGCGAAGACCCGGACGTGATCTTCGTCGGCGAGATGCGCGACCGCGAATCGACCTCATGGACGCTCACGGCGGCGGAAACGGGGCACCTGGTCTTCTCGACGCTGCACACGCGCGACGTGCGCGGCACGGTCACGCGGATTCTCGACCTGTTCCCGCCCCTGCAACAAGACGAAATCGCCAGCCAGCTTTCGCTCGGGCTGAGCCACATCCTCTGCCAGAAGCTCATCCCGCGCTCGGACGGCAAGGGCCGCGTGGTGGCGATGGAGGTGCTGAACAACGTCTACAGCGTGGCGAACCTGATCCGCCTGTGCAAGGTCGAGCAGATCTACTCGCAGTTGCAGAGCCACACGCGCGACGTGCCCGAGGAGCGGATGCTGACGCTGGAGCGCTCGCTGGCGATGCTCGTCAAGGCCGGCCTGGTCAGCCCGCTCGAAGCCGAGAAGTGGACGAACCACCCGATGGCCTTCGTGGACGAGATGCAGCGTCTCCAGGAACGCCGGGGCGGCGCGTGACCGCAGCACGCCCCGCGCGGGCAACCTTGCACCTGGTCTGCCGGCCCGGCGGCGCTCACCCCTCGCGCAACACGCCCGCTTCCAAACGGAGCACACGGTCCGCGCGGGCCGCGATCCCGGGGTCGTGTGTGACCATCACGATCGTCTGACCCACCGCGTGCAGGCCCTTCAGCAGGGCCATCAGCTCGTCGCCGGCGACGGCGTCCAGGTTCCCGGTCGGCTCATCGGCGAAGAGAATCCGCGGCTTGTGGACCAGGGCCCGCGCGATGGCTACGCGCTGGCGCTCGCCGCCGGAGAGTTCGGCCGGCCGGTGCTTGAGGCGGTCGCTGAGGCCGACGTGCTCGAGGATCGCGAGGGTATCCTTGCGGGCCGGGCGGCGCTGGGCCGGCCAGGCGCAGGTCGAGGCCCCGACCATGCGCGCCACGAGCACGTTCTCTAGCACGTTCAACTCGGGCAGCAAGTGGTAGAACTGGAACACGAATCCGAACGCGCGCCGCCGCAACGCGATCCGGCGGCGTTCGTACCCCGAGAGCACATCCAGCGCGTGGGCATAAAAGTGCCGCTGTTTCGGCGGGGCGAAGACCGGCCGGCCCTCGAACAGCACCTGCCCCTGCTGCGGCACGTCGAGCGCTCCCAGGATGTGCAGCAACGTGCTCTTGCCGCTGCCGGACTTGCCCATGATCGCCACGAACTCGCCGCCCGCCACGTGCAGGCTGCACCCGCGCAGTACGTGGAGCTGCGAACGACCCATGTCGTAGGTCTTGTGCACGCCGTCGGCGATCAGCAGCGCATCACTCATAGCGCAGCGCCTCGACCGGCTCCATGCGGCCCGCCCGCCAGGCTGCGGCCAGCGAACCCAGCGTCGAGGTCAGGATCGCCGCGACCACGACTGCAACGATGTCCCCGGTGCGCACCGTATTCGGAATGGCGTCGAACGAGTACACGGACCGGTCCCACACCTGCCACGCCGGATTCAGCGACGTGAGCCAGTCCTGGATATCGTTGATGTAAATCACGAAGTAGTAGCCGAGCAGCGAGCCGACGGCGCTGCCGACCACGCCGCACGCGGCCCCGTAGGTGATAAAGATGAGTGCGACGCCGGCGGACGATCCGCCGATGGCCTTGATGATGCCGATGTCGCGCGTCTTCTGGAGCACGATCATGTACAGGATGCACAGCACGAGGACGGCGGCGACGAGCGAGATGATCCCGAAGAGGATGGTGACGAGCTGCCGTTCCTTCTCGACCGGCGCGATGATGTGCGCCTGCGACTGCTCCCAGGTCATGCCCTCGATGAAGTGAATCAGTTGGATGTCGTTCAGGCTGAGCTGGTCCTGGAAGCGCGGGTCGGAAGCCAACCCGTGGTAATGGCGCTCGAGCCGCCGGGCCAACTCGCGCGGATTCGCGCCCTCCCGGATCTTGATCTGAATCTGCGAGCAGCGTGCCGGTGCTGTACCGATCACGGTGCCCGTTTCCGGATCGACCCGCTCAGCGGTGTCCATGTGCAGCAGCTTCTGGAGCAGGTCGAAGTCGCAGTACACGTGCTGCGAATCGATCTCGTAGATGCCGGTGCGCGAATCGTCCGCGTACCGGAGCAGCGGCTTCACCGGCGTATCGAGCGTACCCGCTTCGCTCGCGGGCAGCAGCGTCAGCGACACGAGGCAGCCGCGCGGATACTGCCACAGGCGTTGGTAGCGGCCATCGGGCAGGCGTTTGGCCAGGATGTCACGCCCGATAATCAGGCCGGGTTGCTCCTCCCCCATCAGCGCCGGCTCGCCGACGCCGGGCACGACCCCGTATATCCCTGCAATCGGCGGCAGGTTCGCCGCCTGCATCGTCGTCGTATACTCCGTTTCCGGGGACTCGGTGTCTCGCACTCCCGCCGCCCAACTCTGCTCCAGAGCCTCCTGGTACGGCGGGGGCAGCGCCGGCCGCGGACCCTGGCCCATGACCTCGCCCCGCTCGTCGCGCCAGTCGATCGGCGGCGACCGCAGGTCAAAGCCCAGCAGAGGTTGCTGCTGTTCAGCCAATGTGGTCGTGCCGGGGTAGAACCGCTCGTAGTACAGGCTGCTCTTGAACGCGTTGACGTGGTACGCGTCTTCCAGCCGCAGGCCGACCACGCGCACCGTGTTCGTCTGCGGCGAGTCGTAGAAACGCAGCAGACCGTACGAGTACAGCACGGGGGTCGCCTTGACGACCTCCGGCCACGCGGAGATGTCCGCGATGAACTCCTCGTACAGCGGAAACCCGCTGTACGACCGGTTGTCGATGATGATGTCGCCCAGCAGCCCCCGGGCCTTCGATTTCAATTGGTCCAGGAACCCCCCCATCACCGACATCACGATCAGCACCATCGCGGTGCACAGCATCACCGCGGCGATCGCAAAATACGCGATCCGGCGCTTGCGAAGGTAGCGCAGGGTCAGGAACAGCTTGTACACGGAGCGCTTTATAGCAGGGCCGCCCCCCGCGGTCCAAGACGGCCCCGCCAATCCCCTGGCACGTCGCGCCCACGCACGGGGTTCGCCGAGTGGCTCCGCGGTCCGAAGAATTGACCGGCCTCGGTTCCTGAGTTATACTAAATGGATTCATTTGGCCGTGACCCTGGCAGCGGGCGTCTCGCGCGGCGGTCGGTGAATGGGTAGCGACGCACGATTCCGCTGGCTAATCTAGATTGATGGATAACTCGTTAAAAGACAAGGTCTTAGACGCAATCGATATCGTCGAGCTGATCGGCGAGCGCGTCACGTTGACCCGCAAGGGGAAGGACTTCGTCGGCCTTTGCCCGTTCCACCCCGACCACCGCCCGTCGCTGTCAGTCAGCGCCACGAAACGAATATTCAAGTGCTGGTCTTGTGGGGCGGGCGGCGACGCGATCCGCTTCGTTGAGAAAATCGAGCGGGTTGACTTCCCCACCGCTCTTCGGATGCTCGCTGCCCGCGCCGGAATCCACTCTGAGCCGACAGGCGACGACGCCCGGGCCCGCCAGCAACGCGACGAGCTGCTCGCGACGCTCGCATGGGCCCGTGAGCACTTCCGCCGCAACCTTGCCAGTCCGAGCGGTGCGAAGGCCCGGGAGTACGCGCTTGGCCGCGGGCTGACACCGGAGACCATCGAGCGCTACTGCCTCGGGCTCGCCTTGGATGCCTGGGACGGCCTCCTGTCCGCCGCCCGTCAGAAAGGGGTGCGAGCCGAGTCGCTGGTCAACGCCGGACTTGTCGTAACAAACGATTCGGGAAGAACTTACGATCGTTTTCGCAACCGCTTGATCTTTCCCATCTTCGACCCGAGCGGCCGGACCATCGCGTTCGGAGGGCGCGCGCTCGGCGACGATCCGGCGAAGTACCTGAACTCCCCGGAAACCGCCCTGTTCAGCAAGTCGCGTGTCCTCTATGGCCTGAATCTGGCGCGCGATGCAATTCAGACCCAGCGTTCCGTTGTGGTCGTCGAAGGCTACATGGACGCGGTGCTGCTTGCCCAATTCGGGTTCCAGAGCGTGGTAGCCACCCTGGGGACGGCGTTGACGGACGCCCATGCGAATACGCTGGCGCGCCTCGCCGACATCATTTTCCTCTGTTTTGACAGCGACGAGGCAGGCCTTCGAGCGGCCGACCGGGCGGCCGAGGTCGCGCTGCTGACACGAACTCAGGTCCGCGTGGTGGCTCTCGAAGGGTGCAAGGATCCCGCCGACTGCGTGGTCGCGGGCGGGCGGGAGGCCTTTGAGAGGCAGTTGAACCGGGCGGTCGATGCGCTAGAATTCAAGTGGTCAAAAGCACTTACGGCCTTTGGCCAAGGTGATCAGCGGGGCCGGCGAGCCGCGATCGAGGAGTTCGTGCGGTTCGTTGCGGGCATCGTTGTCGCCGGCCGGGCAGACCCGCTCCAACAGAACCTGCTGGTGGGCCGGTTGGGCGACCTGCTCGGCGTGCCTGCGGAGGAGATTTTCGACCTGCTGGCGAAGGAGAAGGGGTTGCTGCGGCGGCGCGCGGCAAGTGCGACAGCTACGTCGAGCGCAGTCGTGTCCGATTATGAGGCCACGATTCGTGGCCTGCCGGCCGGGTTGGCCACCGCGATGGAGGCCGTTTTCGGACTTCTGGTCTGCGGACCAGGAAATTGGCGATGGGTGGACGAAACAGTGGCGCGTGGCGCGGAGCGTTCTGAGACTTGGCAGCGTCTTTACCGTCTGCTGCTTGAAGTCCATGCGGATGTCGGCGAATACTCATTGGGAGACATTGTGGCGCGCTGCGAGGACGGCGCACTGTGCGAGTTGGTGAGTCGGGCGCGCGCCCGCGGCGCGGGTCTGCCGTCCGACGGCGACACCTTCCGTGCCGCCCGCGACCGGCTCGCATCCGAGCTTGACGTGCTACGCGTGAGCGACCTGCGCGACGACTTGCGCCGGTCCGGAGGAGAGGACGAGGCGGCGTTCCGCGCTTTGCAGGCGAGCGCCCGTGCGGCGGCCGGCAGCCTTTCCGCCGAGCGCGCGATGGCGCGGATTACGCCGGTGTAGCACCAGGGAGTAGATGCATGGCGATTGTGCAGCCGGACATAGATCCGATCGAGCAATGTGTTAACGAACTCATCGAGCGCGGCAAGCGCCGGAAGTACCTGACCTGGGAGGAGCTAAACGAGACCCTGCCCGATGAGGCCATCTCGCCGGAGAAGCTCGAGAGCGTCCTGAACCGCATCGAGCTGAACGGCATCCAGATGATCGACGAGATCGAGGCGGACCGCCTGCGCGACGCGGAGCGGAAGCGCGGCGCCACCCTGGAGGGGGGCGAGAGTCTGGACGAGGTCAGCGAGGTCGATCTGACCGACACCAGCGCCCGGCGCGTGGACGATCCCGTGCGCATGTATCTCACCCAGATGGGCGAGATTCCCCTGCTCACCCGCGACCAGGAAATCGCCCTGGCCAAGAAGATCGAGTTGACGCGCATGGCCTTCCGGCGGCGCGTGCTCGAGAACGACTACTGCATGCTGCAGGCGGTGGAGACGATGCAGGCGGTGGCGGACGGGCGCATGCCGTTCGACCGCACCATGAAGATCTCCACCACCGAGAGCATGGCCAAGAGCACGATCATCAAGCGTCTGCCGGCCAACCTGGCCACCGTCCAGAAGCTGCTGGACCTCAATCGCGCTGATTGGGGCCTGGTGCGCGACAGCCGGGCTTCCGGCACGGTCCGCCACACCGCGCAGCAGCGCATGAGTCAGCGTTGTCGTCGGGCCGTGACGCTGCTGGAGGAGCTCTCGCTGCGCACCAGCCGCATCACGCCGATGATGCGCAAGCTCGCGTCCATGTGTCAGAAGATGGAGAGTCTCCAGGAGGAGCTGCGGACGCGCGGCAAGTCGCTGCCGCCCGAAGAAGTGGAGGCGATGAAGGAGGAGTTGCAGGGGCTCATCGACCTCGTGATGGAGAACCCCGAAGACTTGCGCTGGCGCGTCAGCGAGGCGCAGAAAGTCTTCGGCGAATACGAGGACGCCAAGCGCAAGCTGGCGGGGGGCAACCTCCGGCTGGTGGTCTCGATCGCCAAGAAGTACCGCAACCGCGGCCTCAGCTTCCTCGACATCATCCAGGAGGGCAACACCGGCCTGATGCGGGCGGTGGACAAGTACGAGTATCGCCGGGGGTACAAGTTCAGCACCTACGCGACGTGGTGGATTCGGCAGGCGATCACGCGCGCCATCGCCGACCATGCCCGCACGATCCGCATCCCGGTCCACATGATCGAGACCATGAGCAAGCTGCGGAACATCAGCAAGCGGCTGCTCCAGGACCTCAAGCGCGAACCGACCATCGAGGAGATTGCGCGCGACGCGAAGATGCCCGTGTCCGAGGCCCGCCGCGTGATGAAGATCAGCCGCCACCCGATCTCCCTCGACCGGCCCGTCGGCGAGAGCGAGGATTCCTACTTCGGCGACTTCATCGAGGATGAGAAGGCCGAGTCGCCGGTCATCAGCGCCAGCAGCGACATGCTGAAAGATCGCATCGAAGCGGTGCTCAAGACGTTGACCTACCGCGAGCGCGAGATCATCAAGCTGCGCTACGGCATCGGCGACGGCTATACGTACACGCTCGAAGAGGTCGGGAAGATCTTCAAGGTCACGCGCGAGCGCGTCCGGCAGGTCGAGGCCAAGGCGATCCGCAAGCTGCAGCACCCCGTCCGGGCCCGCAAGCTCCAGGGTTTCCTGGAAGCCATGAAGGCCGCCGAGGCGGCCGAAAGCAGCGAGTCCGCGATGTAGTCGCCGCCCTTCGTGCGAAACGTCACGCAGCGTCGCACCCCGCCGACAGCCCACGCTGCGAGCCGATTGCGCCCCCGCCGGAGCCCAATGCACGCGCAGGGGCAGCGCCGTTCGACTGCCCCCCGGTTGGTATACCAGTTCTCATGAGATTCGGGCCGCGTCTGCCCGCCCCTCCCGGACAGGGTTCCCGGCACTCTCCGGCTGAGGATTCATACAAGTCTTACATCAAACGTATAGGTACGTATTCTGGCCGGCCGGTGCACGGAGGCGCTGGCCATGCCGCGAAGAACGCATGTCGAGCCGTGGCTGTCGGAGCGGGAGCTCTTGGAGTGGGTGCGGGCGGGCAAGCCCCGCGCCGCCTACCAGCGGCGGTTGGCTGTGTGGCTGACGTACCTGCGCCACTTCCCAGCCCACGAGGTGGCGACGCTGCTGGGCGTTTCGACCCCCGCCGTGTGGCGCTGGCTCAGCCAATGCAACCGGCAGGGGCCGGCGGGGCTGGCACGCCGCGGGCATGGCGTTCGACGCTGGGCGTTTTCGACCTTGGACCAGGAGCGGGAGTTGCTGGCGGCGCTGCAAGAACAGGCTGGGCGCGGGCAGGTGCTCACCACCAAGCAGATTCATGGACGTGTCCGGCAAGCGGTCGGAAAGAAGGTCTCGCTGGACTACGTCTATCGCCTG
>JALHJL010000026.1 GCA_022839625.1 Phycisphaerales bacterium | reverse complement strand
CCTGAATCCCGTGAAACTCGATGAGCTGAATGAGCGCCACGGGCTTCTGCACCCCGTCCGTGGCCGTCGGAGGCCAGCCGGGACACCCGCCCAGGGTGATGGCCAGAAGGGCCAACAGGCCACACGTTGCGCAGCCTACCAGTCGTCGCATGACATCCTCCTGTCGTGAAAAAGAACCACCGAAAAAGCTCCACAAACACCTGTCGCGGACTGCGCCGGCGAATCGCTGCTGCCGCGCCCCTTTGACAAACGGAGTCAGTGATGCCTGGATTCTGCGCGGGAGCCTATGTCAAATCAACCGTCTCCCAGTCATGCAAACAGCAACACCCACACACCGACGCCAATGATCAGCACGCCCGCCACGCGGCGCAGGAGATTCGTCCCGAGATTCCAGCCCTTGGAGTCCGCGAGCTTCTGCACCATGCCGATCGACGTCCCGCCGACCAATACCAGGCCGCAATGACCGATGCTGTACGCCACCAGGAGCATGATTCCGAACGCCATCCCGTACAGCGGCGTGACGACGATCAGGGCTCCCAGCACCGGGCCGGCACAGGGCAGTGAAATCAGGCCGAACAGCAGCCCCAGCGCCACGGCCCCGACGACGCCCTTCTGTTTCGGTTTCAGACCCGCCGGCACCGGCAACGTGAAGTGCAATACACCGAGCAGGTGCAGCCCCATCAGAAAACAGACGACGGCCGCGACGTAGACCCACCACGCCGTCGGCAGCAACGTGCTGGCGGACCATGCGCCGAACCAGATCAGCGCGAACATCACTGTGAGCCCAACGGTAAAAGCGAGCGACAGCAGAAAGGAGCGCGCCACGCTCTTGTTCTCCTGGCCTGCCACATAGCCAACCATGAGCGGGGCGGCGGCCAGCACGCAGGGATTCGCCGCGGTCAGCAGCCCGCCGATCATCGCCGCCAGCGGGGCCAGCCAGAAGTTGGTCTTGACGATCTCGGCCAGGCTCTCGGCCAGTGCATCCAACATGCATTCAACTCCCAGCTCGCCTCTACGAGGGACTCCACGTCGCCTGCGCGACGGCGCCGCTTGAGCGGTCGGCATCCGCGGCTGACGGCAGGACGTGCTTATGACTGAAAACGACGTACAGACACGGCATCAGGAACAGGGCTACGGGCATTTCCATGAGCAAGCCGCCGATCGCGGCGGCGGCCATGGGCTGGAGCATGTCGCCACCTTCCTCGATGGCCAGCGCCAGCGGGATGAACCCGACCAGGATGGCGACGGTGGTCATCACGCGGGGGCGGAGGCGGATCTTGGCCGCCTGCACGACGGCCTCCCGGGGCGACAGATTCTCACCGGCCCGCAGCGCGTTGGCGAAGGTCAGGAGCAACACGCCGTCGTTGACCGTGGCGGCGATGACGACCAGCACGCCGATGATGACTGTCGCCCCGAGCGGCAGGTCCGTGACGAGCATGATGAAGACGAGCCCAGTCAGACAGAAGGGCACGCTGCCCAGGATGAGCGCCGGCAGCTTGAGGCTGTCAAACTGCACTGCCAACACGATGAACGAAAAGAAGACGGCGAAGACCAGGATCGCGAGCACGGCCTGCTGCATCTCCGCCATCATCTGCGCCTGGCCGCCGAAACTGAGGTCGTACCCGACGGGGCGTTCCCTGCTCGCCAGGGACGCCTGAAGCTCCGCCAGCGCCTGCCCGACGCTGACGCCGGCGGCATCGCCGCGCACGATGACCTGCTTGACCTGATCCTCGCGCACGATCTCGACCGGGCCGACTGCCTGGCAAACCTCGGCCACGTCGCGCAGGCGCAAGTAGCCGCCCTGGGCGCAATTGAGCGGGAGGTTTTCCACCTCGCGCCGGCTGACGATCTTGCTCTCGGGGATCATGACGCGGATGTTGTAATACTCGTCCTTGTCGCGAAAGCGCGTCGCGACCGCACCGGTAATCAACGAACGCATCGTGTCCGCAATATCGCCGATGGAGACGCCCAGCTCCGCGGCGCGCTGCCGATCCACGATCACCTGATACTCGGGTTTGGTCATGTCCATCGAGACATAGACGTTCGTGAAGTGGGCCAGTTCGTTCATCGCGCCGGCGGCCTGACGGGCAAGATCATAAAGCGTGGGGATGTCCTGCCCCTTGATCTTCACTTCGATGTCGGCGTCGCCCAGCTTGCGGATGCCTTTAATTTTCATCTGCATGACCATGGCCATCCCGCCCGGGACGGGAACCTTCGCCACGATCGGCCGGAGATACTCAATGTACTCCTTCGTGCTCACGTCACGCCGGTGTCGGGGAACGAGCTGGATGTTCAGTTCACCTTCATTGGCGATCTCATAGGTGTACAGCCCCCACACCTTGCCGCCCGAAAGCGTGAAGAGGCTCTCAATCCGCTCGTCATCGCCGACGCGCTTCTCGATGTTGTCCAGAACCGCATCCGTTTCCGCCAGGGACGCACCGGTCGGCAGCTTCACCTTGACCATGATGCGGCCATCGTCCATCTGCGGCAGGAACTCGCTGCCCAAGCGGCCCGCCAGGAAAACGGCCGCGACGAGTACCGCGACAAACACGGGAATGACGATCCAACGTCCGCGGATCGCCTTTTCCAGCGTCCAGCCGTAGCCCACCGTCATTCGTTCGAAGAATCGCTCGAAACGGGACGCCTTGCGGCCGCCCGCTGCCCGACCGAGTACGAGCGCCGTGATCATCGGCGTCACCGTGACCGCCATGGCGAGGCTGATGATGACAATGCCCGCAATGACCAGGATCAATTCGCGAAACAACAGGCTGATCAGGCCCGGCACCAGCAGAAACGGCACAAACAGCGCTAGGAACGACAACGTGGCAGCAACGATGGCCGGGCCGATTTCCGCCGTCGCATCGACCACTACCGCGTCGGTCGGGGCGTCGGGGCGGTCGTGCCGCCGGCGCGTGATGGTCTCGATGACGATGATCGAGTTGTCCACCAGCACGCCGATGGCGATTACCAAGCCGCCCAGTGAAAAGATGTTGAGCGAGAACCCTGCCAGTTCCATCAGTCCGAAGTTCAGGACGAGGGTTAACGGCAGGGCCAGCATGATGACCAGCACCTGTCGCCACGAACCGAGAAACAGCCAGACGATGAGAACGACCAGGATGGCTGCCTCGACGGCCGCATTTCGCACGCCGTTCAGCGCCGCCTCCACATAGTCGGCCTGGTTCTCAACCATACCCAGGCTGATGCCGGTGGGGAGCACCGGTTCGAGTTCGGCCAGCCGGCGATTAACCGCCTGGGCCACTTCCACGGTGTTGGCGTTGGCCTGCTTGAGCACGCTCAGCTTCACACAGGGGTTGCCGTCCAGTCGCGTGATGACGCGCGCCTCTTCGTGCGAATCGAGCACCTCGGCTACGTCACGCAGGTGGACCTTCTTCTGATCCTCGCGTACGAGCAGGACGTCGCGAATCTCGTCCAGTGATTTGTACTCGCCCATCGTGCGGGCGATGATCTCCTTCGGCCCGACGGTCACCCGGCCGCCAAACTGCTCGATGTTCTCCTCGCGCAGCCGCTTCAAAACGCTCGGCAGGGTCAGACCGTATTTTTCCAGGGCTTCGGGATCCAGATGCACGCGGATTTCCCGCTTCAGGCCGCCGACAATCTCCGTTCCCGCGACGCCCGGAACGGCCAGCAGTTGATCCTGGAGCCACTCATCCACCCAGGTGCGCAACCCCGTCAGGTTCCATTGCTCACTGCTGATGGTTAACTGCACGACCGGGAGCTGCGACGGGTCCGCCTTGATCATCACCGGCGGATCCATGTCCTTCGGCAACTCGCGCGCCACACGGGCCATAGCCGCCAGGGCGTCCTGGTACGCCACATCCACGTTCACGCCGTACTTGAAGTTGGCCTGCAGCGTATACATGCCCTCGATCGACGACGACTCCAGATAATCCAGATCGTCCACCGTAGCCATCTGGCGCTCAATCGGGTCGGCAATGTTCTTGTCGATCTCTTCTGGCGTCGCGCCACGCCACCAGATGTGCACCTTGATCATCGGGTAGGTGACGTTGGGCAGAAAGTCCACCGGCAGGCGCCACAGGCCGTAGAGTCCAAGCACCACCAGCGCCACGACGATCGCGCTGGTGGCCAATCGGCGATGAACAGCGGAGCGCGTCAGTCTCATGGCGTGAAACCTGCCTTCTGCGCCGGTGCGCTCGCGGTGGTTTCAGGCCTGCCCGCTGACTTACCCGGCTCCGGCACGCGCACTTCCACTCCGTCCTTGAGTTTCTCCAGCCCGGCGACGACGACCTTCGCGCCCGCCTCCAAGCCGCTCATCACATGCACGCGACCAGCCTGTTCGATGCCGGTCTTCACCTTCCGCTGGACCGCCTTGCCATCCACGACAACATAAACGACCGGCGCGCCGGCAGGCGTCGCGCCCACCGCTTGGAGCGGCACCGTGACCGCTTCGTCCACGGCTTCGAACACCAGCCGAACGCGCGCGAACATCCCGGGCATCAGTGGCACCAGCTCGGCCAAGACAAGCTCCACCGTCCGCGTCCGCATCCGTCGGTCCAATTCCGGGTAGACGCGCGCGATCTGGGCCTCGAATGTCCGGCCAGGCAGCGCGTCCAATTGAACTTGCGCGCGCATGCCTTCCCGCACCGTGGACGTGTAGGCCTCGGGTACGGCCACGCGGATTACAAGCGATGACAGATCAGCCATCTCCAGCAACGGCGCCTTCGGCGAGGCCATGTCGCCACTGCGGACGTGAACGCGCGTAATCGTGCCGGAGAAGGGCGCATAGATGACGCACTCGCCGAGGCGCGCCTTCGCCAACTCCAGTTTGGCCTCTGCCTCTTTAACCACGGCCTCCTGCACGGCGATGGCCGTCCTGGTGTAGCCCGCTTCGAGCATCTCCAGATGGCGCCTGGCGGCAGACAGCTTGGCCTGCTCGGCGACGTACTCCACGCGCGCCTTCTCCAGGACTTCCCCGGGCATCGAGCCGCTCTCCACGAGTTGCGTGACGCGATCAAGATCGTTTTTTGCGAAGCTTGCGCTCTCCTCGAGTTGCCGCACGGCCTCAGCGGCCTTCAGGATCTCCTCGGGGCGCGTCCCCGCCATCAAATCGGCCAGCTTGGCCCGCGCCACCCCCAGCGCCGCCTCCGCCGCGTAGACTTCGGAACGGTACAATTCGCGGTTGATTTCGATCAGCTTCGTCGGTTGGTCCGGGGCGGTTTCCACGCGGTCGCCTTCGCGCCACGGGCAGTAACTGATGGGGCCTTCGACCGTGGCGGCAATAACCACCGACTCCACCGCCGCGGTTTCCCCCGTCAAGTCCAGTAGCCTGGCTATCGATTCCTGCCGCGCCGCCTCCACGGCCACGACAGGAACGCGCTTCTTGGCGCCGGCGCTATCGCCTTGCTCCCGGCCGCCGCAACCCATCAAGGCCAGACCTCCGACCAGCGCTATCGCCGCACAAGCCAGTCGGGCGCGCCGCTGCGATCGCCTGGTGTGGTGCTGCCCGCCGTTCATGGCTCACCCGTCGCCAGCTTCAACTGGGTCACGGCAATGTCCTGGTCGGCCAGCGCCCGGTAGTAGCTGGTCTGTGCATCCAGCAAAGACGCCTGCGCGTCGAGCACATCAACGATCGCGCCCTTTCCCAACTCGTACTTCTCCCGTTCGATGCGCAGGCTCTCCTTGGCTTGCTCGATGGCCTTTTCCGTGGCCCTGACCCGCTCCGCTGCGGAACCGAGGTTCAGAATGGCCGTTTCCACGTCCAGCTGGATCTGAAGCTCCAGCCGCCGCAGTCGTTCCTGGGCCGCGCGCAGCTTTGCCCGCTCCTGCCGCACGCGCGCCGCGATCCGGCCGCCCTCGAAGATCGGGATATCCACCAGTACCCCAATACGACCCACGTCTTCCTCGCGACTGGAGCCGGCTGGCTGCGTCGTCGGATGGCCCGCCCAGCGGCGCCCGTACGCCGCCTGAAGCGAAACGGTCGGCCAGTGCCCGGCCTGCGCCGCATCCACTGCCTTGGCCTGGGCCTCCAGCGCGGCCCGCGCGGCCAGATAGTCCGGCCGGCGGCCAAACGCTAGGTCCAGGGCGGCGGCGATTTGTGGTGGGTTCCCGGGTGTGCCGGAGAGCTCGCCCTCCGGCTCCAGCGGTTGCCCGGCCCGAGCCAGGCCTAGGAGATTGGTGAGCAGATGCGTTTGGATGGCCAGGACGTTTCTCTCGCTGGCCAGTCGCTGCTCCAGGTCGGCAATCCGCACCTCAGTACGAAGCTGGTCGACTGCCGCGGCCTTCTGCGCCGTGATCAGATCGCGTACCCGCTTCAGGTGTTCTTGGAGCGTGTTTTTGGAGAACTCGAGGGACTCGATTACCCGGCGCTGCGCCAAGACGCCATAGAATACGCTCGATACATTGAATACGAGCTCCCCTTGCGTGCGGGCCAAGCGGTGTGATGCCGACCGGGCCAATAACTCCGCCACCTTGATGTCGCTGATGAGTCGGCCGCCGGTGAAGAGCGGCATGGTCAACATCGCGTCCGCCAAAAAGGTGTCGTCGCTGAACACTCCTGGCTCGCCGTTGTAGCGCGCCTGAACCAGACGCTGGTCGTCGAGGTGCCGCGTGTACCCTCCCACGAGCCCGATGCTCGGCCACATAGCCCCGAATGCCGCGTCGCGTTGGGCTTCCGCGGCCTCGACGTCGTGTCGGCTGGCCGCCAGCTCCGGATTGTTGGCCAAGGCGACTTGGATGGCCTCGGCTAGCGTAAGTGGACCCTCGGCAGGGTGCGTCGCCGGCACCCGCGGTCCAACGCCCGCAGGTCGGCGCAGCCCACGCCCCGCCATGCCGGCATAGGGATCGGTCGGGTTGATCAACACGCAGCCGGGCGCCAGCACCGTCAACGTGAGCAGCCACAGCTTTCTGAGTGGACCCTTCATCTGGTCAGAAAGACGTCCCGCTCGGCACGTTCACGTTGCGGTGGGCGATCGCTCCATGACACCAGGTAGCGCTCATTACTTGACTCCAAGTTCCGCGAACTTCGCGACGAACTCCGCTTTGGAAAGGAAGCCTTCGTGCCGCCAGACTTCCTTGCCCTCGGCGTTAAAGAATATCTGGGTCGGGATAATGCGGATCTTGTACGGCTCGCCGGCGTTGGGGTTCTTCCACACGTCGATGAAGTCGACGATGACGCGACCCTCATACTCCTTGCGCAGCTCGACGAGAATCGGTGCCATCTGCTTGCACGGAATGCACTTGTCCGCTCCCAAGTCCACCACGCGAGGCAGCTTTTTCTGCCCGGCGGGGTTGCTCGCCGACTCGGCCGCAGGGTTCGCCGGTACGGAAGGCCCCCCCGGCGCGAGCGCGTGCGCGTCGGCTCCCGCGCGCGCTGACCGGAACCACGCGACACCGGCCACTACCGCCACCACGCCGATCAGGATCAGGGCATTGCTTGCTTTCATCTTTGAACCTCCGCGGAAGAACGTCCACAGCGCCACGATCCCCGCGGCGCCCAGCATCGCAAAGACGATCGTCGGACCCGTCTCCGAACACTCACACAACGGCGTTCCGCTCCACGACGCATCTCCGGCTGAAGTCGCCCTCGGCAGGCCGCTGAAAAAGGGAACTGGCTCCGCGCCGATGGGCTTTCGCGGTAGCGCCGCATGGTCTTCTCGGGGTGCCTGTCCCTGCTTTTAACAAACTCCTATATGGCCGTGCGCGATTCGGAAGCGCTATCCGAACGCGCCGCGCGAGCAAACGCGTGCTCCAATACGCGCTCGCTTGCGCTTCGCGTTCTGACGCCCGGAGCCGCATCGCGCGCCGTGACTCAGGGGGCCTGGAGAAACATGGCGACCTCGGCAATGACGTACTCCTGGAACGCGGGCGGGTCCTCAAGGAACTCCCAAACCTTCGGCAACAGCTTCCAACGCGTGACCTGTCCGTCCGCCGCCGTTTCAGCCAGCACGAGCGACTGCGTCTGCAACTCAAAATCCTGCTCGAAGTGCTCGTTGCCCGGCTCTTCAATGTTGACCGCGCGCCATTCGAGCATGCCGGCGGCCAACTCGCCGTCATAGGTCAGCTCGATCGCCTCCCGCGCTTGATTCTCAATGGACAGGCAGCCCGGACAACGCAGCGTGCGGTGGAAGTAGTACACCACGACCGTGGCAACTTCCGGCTCTTCAGGTTGGGCCGCCGCCGGAGCCGCGTCCTGTAGCGGCACCGATTCAACGTCGGCGACTTCCCGGCGTTCGACCTCCGCGGGCGCGGCGGCCGGCCCCGGATTACTGACGGCCTCTTCCCGCGGCGGCGGCGGAGCCGCATCGCCGGCGTCCGCTTCGGAGGACTCGTGCAAGGGGGCCGGCGAAACGTCCTCGATGGCCGTGGGCGTCCACGGCTTGGCGGACTCGTCCGCGGGGATGGGATTCCGTTCGAAAGCGCTCCATAACCCGAGCGCCGCGGCCACCGCGGGCAGGAGGATCAATGCGACCGGGATGTTTTTCACCTTCGGTGAGAGGTTCATGTTGATCCTTCGGCTGTGCGGCTCATTCGGAGGTTGCGGTGGTGAGCAGCGACGTAATCTCGGCCTCGCTGGGGATTTTCCCCGAGACTTTCACTTGGCCGTCAATGACCAGTGCCGGCGTCATCATCACGCCGTAGGCCGCGATCTTGCCGAGGTCCTTGACATGGACCAGCTCATACGGGATGCCAAGCTTGTCCGCGGCCTTCCTCGCGGTGGACTCGAGCAGGTTACACTTCGCGCAACCGGTTCCCAGGATTTCGATCTTCATCATCAAGCCCTCAGGTTTCGATTCTCCACTGCAATCCGTCGGCCGACCGTCACCCGCAGCATTTGCGCGCCGGCGGCCCCGCGCGCCCGAGCGTCTGCTTCACGTGCTCCACAACCTTCTTCGCGTCGCTGATCATGTTCGGCTGGGCAGGCTTCTTCTCGATGCCCATGTCCGTGACCACGGCGTGCATTTCGACGCTCAAGCGGGCCTTCTCCAGCACCTTGCGCACGCAGTGGTCTTCGCAGCCGTCGATGGCGATGCGCGTGGCGGCCGCCCGCGCCCGGTCCATTTTCTGCGCTACGTCGGCTGCGACCGCCGCGATGCAGAACAGGCTGCCCGCACCCTGTTCCATGAGCTGCACGCCGGCCCGATTGGCCACTTGGCCGCTGTAGGCTGCGCCAGCGCACGTGAAGATCAGCGTCTCCCCGTTTCCGCCGCAGCAACCCGTCGGTCCCGTGGACATACTGTCTCCTCGCGATTGCTTATCTGAACATGCCGAAGACGAGTCCCGCCACCGTGGACAGGACCGCCACGAGTGCTACGTAGACGAGCATCTTCTGGGTGCCCACGACCGAGCGGATCACGAGCATGCTCGGGAGAGACAACGCCGGCCCCGCCAGCAAGAGCGCCAAGGCCGGTCCCTTGCCCATGCCCGAGCCGAGCAGACCCTGCAAGATGGGCACCTCGGTCAGCGTCGCGAAGTACATGAGAGCGCCGGCGACGCTGGCGAACAGATTCGCCCCCAGGCTGTTGCCGCCCACCGCTTGTTCGATCCACCGATTCGGTATGAGGGCTTCCTGCCCGGGCCGGCCCAGCAGCACGCCCGACACCAGCACGCCGATGAACAGCAGCGGCAGGATCTGCTTCGCGAAGAACCACGTGCTGCCGACCCACTGCTTGAGCTCGTCGCGCGTGAACCACAGCCTGAGCATCGCGACCAGCGCCACGAAAAGCACGCCGGTAATCACCCACTTCGCGGCAAACAGGGCCTCCCACAGCGCGTTCGGCGCCGCGGGCCTGGCCCAGTTCGCGAAGACGAGAATCCCCACCATCGCCGCGAAGTAGCTGGCCGTCTTCCATAGCGGCCGGTCCGCTGCGCCTTCCGGCAGCACGAACCCGCCGTTCGCTCTTGCTTCCTCGGCCTTGGCGCGCTCCTCCTTGCGGTAGATGACGTGCATCGCCAGCCCGACGATAAAACTGAATCCGACGGCGGCGCCGGCCCGCGCGAGGCCGATCTCCCAGCCGAGGATGCGGGCCGTCAGAATGATCGCCAGTACGTTGATCGCCGGACCGGAATAGAGGAACGCCGATGCGGGCCCCAGTCCTGCCCCGCGGGTCCAGATGCCGGCGAAGAGGGGCAACACCGTGCACGAGCACACCGCGAGGATCGTGCCCGAAACCGACGCGACGCTGTACGCCACGAGCTTCTTCGCCGTCGGACCGAGGTACTTCATCACCGCTGCCTGCGACACGAAGCATGAGATTGCGCCGGCGATGAACAACGCCGGCACCAGGCACAAGATCACGTGGTGCTGCGCGTAGTCCTGGAGCATCAGCAGCGCTTCGCGCCCCGCGACCGCGATCCGCGTCTCGCCCGCGGGCAACGCCTGGAACGGCAGGAAATAGGCGAGCAGGAAGACGACGACCATTGCGCCGAGGATCGCCGTGGCTCGCACGGACTCCGGCGACAGTCGCCGCGCGGGTGGCGGCATGGCCACGCCACCATGAACCGGCGAAAAAGAAGAAGCAGGGGGGCTTATTGCCCGATCGCCTTCTGCTGTGCCTTCAGGTTCTCGCGTAACACGGACTCGATGCATTCCCATAGTCCCTGCAAACAACAGATTCTCGGGCGATAGAAGGTCTTGGAGCCCTCTTTGCGATCATCGATGATTCCGGCCTGCTTGAGAATGGCGAGATGCTTGGAGACCGTGGACTGGTCGGCCCCGACCAGCTCGGTCAGCTCGCACACGCATTTCTCGCCGTCCGCAATGGCGTCGAGGATTAGCAGCCGGCTGGGGTGAGCCAGCGCCTTGGCCACGCGGGCCCGGGCTTGGTATTGGAGCTTGGAGTACTTGGTCCTCCTGCGCGCTATCACCATATGGTCATAATACCATACCGCGATGAGTTGTCAAGCGGGGCTGCGGTTTTCTTGCCCGCCACCCCGGATACCCGCGGGCCTACTCGACCAACCCATGCTTCAAGGCGTACCGCGTCAGATCGGCGTTGTGCCGCAACGACAGCTTGCGAAGAATGCGCGACCGAAAGGTGCTGATGGTCTTGACGCTCAGCGATAGCTCGCGCGCGATGTCGCCGACGCTCTTGCCCGAGGCGATCAGGCAGAGCACCTGATACTCGCGGTTCGAGAGCGTCGCATGCTGGGGCCTGGTCGCCGACGCAGCCACGTGGCTGGCGAGGTTGTCCGCCACCTTGGGCGTGATGTAACGGTGGCCGGCCGCCACGCTTCGGATGGCGCGAATGAGCTCGGTAGGGGGGCTGCCCTTGTTGATGTACCCCGACGCGCCCGCCATCAGGGCGCGCACGGCGTACTGCTCTTCGGGGTACATGCTCAACACTAGCACCGGCAGGTCGGGGGCTTGGCGGCGCAGGTCGTGCAACAGCTCCAGCCCGGACGCGCCGGGCATAGCCAGGTCCATCAGGAGGATGTCCGCCTCGCCACGGGTCGCGGCGGCCAGCAGCTCTGGCGGTGTGCCGGCCTCTGCCACGACCACCAGGTCATCGGTGTCCGCCAGGATGCGCTTGATCCCCTCGCGCACCACCGCATGGTCGTCCGCAATGAGTATCTTGATCACGCTTCCGGCTCCCGGTTTGTTTTGACTGCGGGAATTCGCAACGTCACCGTCGTGCCGTGTCCGGGGACGCCCACGATGTCCAACTTGCCGCCCCAGCGCACGGCCCGCTCGCGCATTCCGATCAGGCCAAGGGGGTTGGCCCCGCTCGGCTCACGGTCGGAGATCCCCACCCCGTCGTCGTGAACACGCAGAACCAGCGTCCCCGCCCTGACGCCCAGCTCGACCGCGACGTGTGTCGCCTGGGCGTGCCGCGCGGCGTTCGTCAGGCTCTCTTGCAGGACGCGGAACACCGCGGTCGCCACTTCCGGCCGCAGCTTCAACGGAGCATGCGGCAGGTCCAGCCGGCTGCGGATTCCCGTCCGGGCTTCAAACTCGCGGACGTGAAACTCGATGGCCGCAGTAAGGCCGAGATCGTCGAGCAATGCCGGCCGGAGGTCGGCACAGATCCGGCGCACGGCCTGGATCGTCGTCGTGACCAGCTCGCACATCGAGGCCAGGCGCCGGCGGGCGGTGGCCGAGTTCTTCGCCAGCCGTTCGCGCAGCCAGTGCAGGTCGAGGTTCAAGGCGGTCAGCGCCTGGCCCAGCTCATCGTGCAACTCGCGCGCGATGCGCTGGCGTTCCTCCTCGCGAACGGTCTGCAAGTGCTGGCTGAGCCGGCGCAGGTCGTCGGCCAACGCCTGGTGCCGTCGGGCGCTTTCGCCCAGCGCCTGCTCCGCCCGCTTGCGCTCCGTGATGTCGACGGCTGTGCCCTGGATGATCCTCGGACGCCCCCGCTCGTCGGGCGTCAGCAGGACGTTCTCGAGGATGTCCAGCGGCGATCCGTCCTTGCGCCGCAGACGCAACTCGGAGTTCACCAGCATGCCCGTCTTGCGCAGGCGGGCCAGGAAGGCGTTGCGGTCGGATACGCGGAAGTACAGTTCCTGCGCACGGCGCCCCAACAGCTCGTGCCGCGAGCCGTAGCCCATCATTGCGGCGAACGACTCGTTGCAGTCGAGGATCGTTCCATCCAGCGTGGTGCAGTAGACGCCCGCCAAGTTGTGCTCGAACAGCAGCCGGTAACGCTGCCGCACCGAGGCCGCCTTCGCGCGCTCCAGGGCCGTGGCACGCGCCGACCTGCCCGGCCGCGCTCCCGCCGTGCCGCGTCTCTGGCGGGCGAGTGGCAGCCGGCCGCGGCTTCTTCTGTCTGCACCGGAAGCCATCGCGTCTCCTGCGCGGAGTCGGCCTGCGCGATCACACTATGACCCGATAGCAGCCGGCGTCATTGCCAAAGAGATGTCGGCGGACCTGCCGTACCGACCGCCGCGCTGCTACCGGCTATTTGCCATGATAGGGCGGGGTGTGCCCGGCAGACAAGGCCATTCTGGGCGCCTCGGCAGGCAGGGCCGCCGGCGGATGCCCGGTTGGCGACGGCACCTCCTGCGGCCGGGCGGGCACGGGGCTGTAGAACACGTGGGTGGCCAGCCGTCCGGCCCGCTGGCCGAGCGGGCTGAACCACAACGTACCCAGCAGCAGCAGGAGCACGGCGCACGCGTTGACCATGACCAAACCACCACCGGGCGCCCGGACCGGCGGCAGTGCATCATCGTCGGTGAGGTACATCTGCCGGATGATGCGGACGTAATAATAGAGGCTCAGGGCGGTGTTGAGCACCGCCACCGTCACCAGCACCCACAGCCACGGATGCACTCCTGCCGCCTTGCCGAGCGCAACGAGCAGGAACCATTTCGCGGCGAAACCGCCGAGCGGCGGCAGGCCCACCAGCGAGAACAGACACAATGCCATCGGCAAGGCGACCCACGGCGCCCGCCGCCCCAGCCCGGTGAACGACGAGAGGTGGTCCGAGCCCGTTTGCCACGCGACCAGCGCCGTAGCGCCGAACGCGCCGACATTCATCGTCACGTAGACCAGGAGGTAGGCGACCAGCGCCGCCATCCCCGCCCGCGGCAGGTCGCCGTGTGCGGCTGCGTCGCCGGACGCGGCAACCAGAATGGCGCCGGCCATCAGCATGTAGCCGGCGTGGGCAATCGAGGAGTAGGCCAGGATGCGTTTGACACTCTCCTGACGCAGGGCGGCCAGGTTGCCCACTGTACAAGTCACACTGGCCAGGACACCCACGGCCCATGTCAGCGGCACGACGGCATCGCTCAGCGCCGCCGACGCGGAGAAGGCCTCGACGACGCGCAGCAGGAGCCCCAGCCCAGCGGCCTTGCTGGCGACGCTCAGCCACGTCGTGACTTCGATCGGGGCACCCTCGAAGACGTCCGGGCACCACAAATGCATCGGGACTGCGGCGACCTTGAACGCGATCCCCGTGCCGAGTCCTAGCAGCCCGAGCCAGAAGACGAGATCGGCCGCGGGCGGCATCCACGCGATCTGAGCCGCGATCGTCGAGAGATCGAGCGTGCCGAACCGGCCGTACAGCAGGGAGATGCCGTACGCCATGATCGCCGTGGAGACCGCGCCGAACATGACGTACTTGAGGCTGGCCTCGGCGCCGAGCCGCGAGCGCTTGTCCGTCGCCACCAACGCGTAGCTGGGCAGCGAGGCCGTCTCGATGGCAATGAGGATCACCAGCAGGTTCAGGCTGCCGACCATCAGCATCATCCCCAGCGCACTGGTCAGCAGCAGCACGAAGAACTCCGGCCCGGCCGCCAGCGGTCTGGCCCTGTTTTCGACGCCGGCCCAGCGCTGCGCCTGCCCCGCGCCGATCATCCACAGCCATACGATCGCAGCCAGCGTTACCAACAGGAACAGCTTGAAGAACAAGCTGAAGCGGTCGGCCATCAGCATCGGCGGCAGGGGCGGCTCGGCGGGCGGCGACAGCACTCCCTGGGCGCCGGCGCCAACCTGTACCGCGACCGCCCCGCAAGCGTACAACCCGGCCAGCACTCCCGCGAGCGCCAGGAACGCCACCGCTACGGGGCGCCGGCCGATGAGGATCGGTGCGACGAGCACCGCGACGATGGTCGCGATCAGAATGAGCTCGGGGGCGAAGAGCCGCAGCTCCGCGGCCGTCGGCAGCCAGGTATTGGGCGTCAGTGGATTCATCGGCTACCCGTGGCTCGCGAACAGGTCGGCGATCTGGTGCAGCGTCCCATTCATGAACCGAAAGAGCGACTGGTCCGGCAGAATGCCAAGCAGAAGGGCCACAACGCCCATTGGCGCGAGCACCGCAAATTCGCGGGCCGACGAGTCCGGGAAGCCGGCATACTCCTCACGTTGCTTGCCCAGGTACACCCGCTGGATCATCCACAAGATATACCCGGCTGTCAGAATGACGCCCGTGGCTGCGATGACCGCAAACGGCTTGGCCCACCACCACTGGGGCGCGGAGAAGGTCGCGATCAGTACCCAGAACTCGCCGATGAAGCCGCACAAGCCGGGCAGGCCGAGGGACGCGAAGAAACCGAGCGTGGCCAGCGACCCGTACACGGGCATCGTGAGCCACAGCCCGCCGAAGCGGTTGATTTCGCGGTGGTGGGCGCGGTCGTAAATGACGCCGACCAGGAAGAAGCACATCGGTGACGAAATGCCGTGGGCGATGACCTGGAACATGGCGCCCTGCAAGCCCGCGGGCGTCATGATCGCGATCCCGAGCAGCACGAAGCCCATGTGACTGATCGAGCTGTACGCGACCAGGCGCTTGAAGTCCGTCTGCGCCATGGCGCACAGCGCCCCGTAGATGATGTTGACCAGACCGAGAATCGCCAGGCCGTAGGCCGCCCACTCGCCGGCCCCGGGCAGAATGGGGTAGCTGATCCGCAGCAGGCCGTAGGCGCCCATCTTCAGCAGGATGCCGGCCAGGATCATGCTGATCGGCGTGGGGGCCTCCACGTGGGCGTCCGGCAACCAGGTGTGGAAGGGGAACACCGGCACCTTGATGGCAAACCCGATGTAGAGCAGCACGAACATGAGCGGCGCGAACCGCCAGCCGAGGAACGTCGCCTCGCGATACGCCTCCTGAATCCCGGCGTTGGTCGCCATTTCGATCAGGTTGAACGTCCGCATCCCGGCCGGCGCGTAGAAGTAGAACGCCAGCAGCACGATCAGCATCAGGACCGAGCCGGCCAGCGTGTAGATGAAGAACTTGATCGCGGCGTATTCCTTGCGCGGCCCGCCCCACACGCCGATGAGAAAGTACATCGGCAGCAGCATCACTTCCCAGAAGATGTAGAACAGGAAGAAGTCCAGGGCACAGAAGACGCCCAGCATGCCGGTCTCCAGCAGCAGAAACAGGCAGAAGTACCCGCGGGCGCCGCGGCTGATCTTCCAGTGCTCGATGTTCCAGCTCGCCAGGCAGGCCAGGAAGGTGATGAAGGTGGTGAGGACGACCAGCGGGAAGCTCAGCCCATCGAGGCCGACGAAGTACTCGATCCGGGACGCGCCGGCCCCCTGGCCCAGTGTGATCCACGTCAGCTTCGTGACCTCGTACAGCTTCTGCCCGTAGCCCGCCCCAAAGACGTTCAGCGTCGCTTGTGCGTCCTGCCCGTGCGCCCACCACGCGAAGTGCCGGAACAGCCCCAGCGACAGCAGGAACGTGATCCCGGTGGCGACCACGGCCACAATCTTCACGGCCCTGACGCGCGGCGTGACGAGGCACACCGCCGCGGCGATCGTCGGGCTGAAGATCACCCAGTTCAGGAGATTCCCGTATTCCACAGCTCGAATCCTCGGCTCGGTCGGGTGGGCACCGCCCACGCTACGCAAGGACTAACCACAACACCAACACCGCCACACCGCCGGTGGCGAACAGAATGTAATTGCGGACCCGGCCGACCTGCGGCCGGCGGACCAGACCGCCCAGCTCCCAGGTCCCGCGGCCGACCGCGTTGACCGCGCCGTCCACGGCGCCTTGGTCCAGCACGACGCCGCTGAAACGCGACACGCGCTCGGTAACCCGGGCGGACAGATTGACCAGACCGTCGATCACGTACTTGTCAAACGCATAGCAGATCGCCTTGACAAGCATGGTTCCGCCGACCAGGACCAGGCCGTACAGCTCGTCAAAGTAGAACTTGTGCACCAGCAGCGTGTGCAATGGCCGCAGAGTCTGCGCGAGCCGCTCGGCCAGCGTCAGCCCGCGGCGATAGAGCAGCCACGCCGCCAGGAACCCCGCCACGAAAGCGAAGCCGACGATCGGCACAAGCGCCCGGTGGGCGCCGTGGTCGATCAACGCCCCCTGCGCATGGGCGGCCTCCGCCGCTTCGCCGTCGTAGGCCCAGGTGAGGAAAGGCTGCGGCGCGGCGGCGGCGACCATCGGGCGGAACAGGTAGTAGCTCGCGAAGAGCGTTCCCGCCGCGAGCACGACCAGTGGCAGGTACATGAGCTTGCTCTCGTGCGCATGAGCATAGACGTGCTCGTCGCGCGGGCGGCCCATGAACGTCAGCCACCAGCAGCGCATCATGTAGAAGGGCGTCACGTAAGCGATGAGGACGGGAATCCAGAAGAGCAGGGGGTTCAGGGTTCGGGGTTCAGGGTTCAGGTGGCCGGGATGCACAACCTGTTCTCCCGGGTCGTGCTGCGCGTAACTTGCGAGGACTACGCGAGTGTCCGGTTCCGTTCCTACGTTCCCACGTTCCCACGTTCCCACGTGGCCGCCGTGCGCCGCGCCGTACACGCGATGCCAGGCCACCGCGAGAATCTCGTCCTTGCTGAAATACCCGCCGAGGCCGAAGTGGGCCGCGGGAATCCCCGCGCCGGCGATCGCCAGTACGCCGACGAGGAACGTCCAGCAGGTGACGGGCATCTTCCGGCAGAGCCCGCCCATCTTCCGCATGTCCTGCTCGTGGTGGCAGCCCTCGATGACCTGTCCCGAGCCCAGGAACATGAGGGCCTTGAAGAACGCGTGCGTCAGCAGGTGAAACAGCGCGGCGATCCAGGCCCCGACGCCCATGCCCAGGATCATGTACCCGAGCTGGCTGATCGTGGAGTATGCCAGGACGCGCTTGATGTCCGTCTGCACAATCGCCACCAGGGCCGCGATGCTCAGCGTGATGCAGCCGATCACCGCGACGAAGAGCTGCGCTTCAGGCGTCAGCAGCACGAAGATGCGGGCCGTCAGGTAGACGCCGGCGGCGACCATCGTGGCGGCGTGAATGAGGGCGCTGACCGGCGTGGGACCTTCCATCGCGTCCGGGAGCCAGACGTGCAGCGGGAACTGGGCGCTCTTGCCGATTGCCCCGCAGAACAGCAGCATCCCCATCCAGGTCGCCAGGCTCACGCCGAGCAGGTGTTGCGTGAACAGGGCGGACTGCTGCGCGTAGCCGTCGCGGAAGGCCTGCGCCGCGCCGGCCAACGACAGATCGCCGAGGTACGCGAAGACCATCCCCAGCCCGATGATGAAGCCGAAGTCGCCGACGCGGTTGGTCACGAACGCCTTGATGGCGGCGTTCGAGGCGCTCTTCTTGTGAAAGTAGTAGCCGATCAGCAGGTACGAGCACAGGCCGACCAGCTCCCACGCGATGAACAGGAGCAGCAGGCTGTCGGCTATCACCAGCAGCAGCATGCTGAAGCAGAACAGCGACAAGTACGCGAAGAACCGGTGAAACTTGCTGACGCCGTCGATCTCGTCGCTGTGCCCGGCCATGTAGCCGACGCTGAACACGAAGATGCACGTCGATACGAACGTGACCATGAAGAACATGATCAGCGTCAGGCTGTCCAGATTGACGCCGAAGGTGATGGGCACCGCGCCGAGATGGGCCCAAACCAGCGGGGCGCTGTGGGCGGCCAGGCGTTGATCTGGCGTCATGCCGTGCCATTGCAGCAGGGCCATGGTCGCCAGCACGGTGCTCGCAGCGATGGCCAGTACAGCGACCCAGCCCGCGGCCGGCTTGCCCAGCCGTGCGCCAACGAACGCCAGCAGGACGAAGCTCGCCAGCGGGATCAGGACGCCGATGACCAGAAGAACTTCCAACTGCGACATGTGTCGCACCGCTCCTGTAGCGTCGGACCTCAGTGTCCGACGTTATCTGCTGTCGAGCGCCGGACACCCGCCACGGCGGGCAGGCTGTAGTCCGGCACTGGCGCGTTCAATCCAAAATCCAAAATCCAAAATGCGTTCACCCGCGCAACCGGTCGCCCGCGTCCGGGTCGATGGTCCCGAGCAGCCGGTAGTAGTTCACGAATATCGCGATCGCGATCGCGGCCTCGGCCGCGGCCAACACAATGATGAACAGCGCGGCAATCTGGCCGTCCGCCAGGCCCGTCTCGTAGCGCGAGAACGCCACCAGGTTGATGCCCGCCGCGTTGAGCACGAGCTCGGCCCCGATCAGAATGCCGACCGCGTTGCGCTTGGTCGCCATCACGTACAGCCCGCAGCAGAACAAGAAGGCGGCGAGCACGAGGTAATGCGTAAGGCCGATGGCTAGCATGCCGCTGCTCCGCCGATAGCAGATACGAGATAAGGGACAAGGGATAAGGGGCGCCCGTTCGTCGGCGACTTGGCACAGGTCGCAGGTACACGCGAGTCCGTCATGTCTTGTCCCTCATCTCTCATCCCTTATCGCTCCTCTGGTTCCTTGTCCTTCCCGCTTGGTTGTGCCAGAAACGCCGCACCGATCATGACCGCCAGCAGCAAGACGCTCACCATCTCGAACGGCACGAGGTACGTAGACAGCAGCTCATTGCCGAGCCAGGCCACGTCGTACGCCTGTGCCTCCGACTGGGCCGCCGGCCACGCCGTCCGGACCAGCAGCGTCACCAGGCCCGCCAACAGCCCGATGCAGATGAGCGTCCCGGCGAGCGCCTCGCTCCGTTTCGGCCGCAGCCGTACGCCGGCCGCCCGGCTCGTGAGCATCACGCCGAAGACGATGACGATCAGCGTCCCGCCGGCATAGACGATCAACTGGACGACGCCCAGGAAATTAGCCGCCATCAGGAAGTACAGCAGTGCGACGCCGCCCAGCGTGCCCAGCAGGCACAACGCCATGCGGACGATGTTGGTGGCGATCACGCAGCCGAACGCGGAGCCCGCTACGACGGCCGCCAACAGGTAAAAGGCGATTGCCTCGTACATCCCGCGTCAGCTCCCCGGCAAGTGATCGACCACCAGCGTACCGACCAGCCGCCGGCGATACCTCAGGCCGTAAACGGCAATGGACGCGATACCGAGCGCCACGAGCGCGCCCAGCACCGTGCAGGCCAGGTTGAGAGCCACGGCCAGCACGCTGCCGGCCGGCACCAGCAACTGCCAGAACGTCTGAGCCAGCAACACGACCATCGTGACCGGCAGCATGAACTGCACGCACGCGTGCATGACCTGGTCCAGCCGGATGCGCGGCAGCGTCCAGCGCAGCCAGATCTGCACGTACACGAAGAAGATGCCCTTGAAGATCAACCACAACGGGCCGCTGAAGACGACGCCGTGCAGGGCCTGCTGCCAGAGCGGCCCCGTAGCCCACGCCGCACCCCAAGCAGCCGGCAGCGGCGAGTGCCACGCTCCGAAAAACAGGATGGCGGTCAGCGCGCCGGCGGCGAACATCTCCGCGTACTCGGCAAACATGAACAGGGCCCAGCGAAACCCGCTGTATTCCGTCATGTAGCCGGCGACCAGCTCGCTTTCGGCCTCGGGCAGGTCGAAGGGCGCCCGCTTGCAACTCGCCAGCGTCGCGATGAGGAACGTCAGCGCCGCGATGAGCGTGAAGGGATTGCGGAACGCCAGCCACGTCCAGAAGCCGCCGGCCTGCAGCTCGCCGATCGTGGTCAGCCGGAGCGTGCCCGCGACCATGATGGGGATGAGCAGCGAAAAACCGAGAGGGATTTCGTAGGAGATGACCTGGCAGGCTTCGCGCATGGCGCCGTACATGCTCCACTTGTTGTTCGACGCCCATCCGCCCAGCAGTACGCCGATGACGCCCAGGCCGAACAGCGCGACGATCAGGAGCAGACCGACGTCGAGGTCCCGGCCGACCCATGCGGCGCTGAACGGCAGGGCGATGAACAAGCTCAGGGCCGGGACGAACGTGACGTACGCCGCCATCCGAAACAGCACTGCATCCCCGCCGCCCGGAAGAATGTCCTCCTTCTGGAACAGCTTGAGCCCGTCGGCAATGGACTGGGCCCAGCCATGCCAGCCGCCGACGCGCATCGGCCCGAGCCGGCTTTGAATCCGGCCGGCGACTTTCCGTTCCCACCAGATCGCGAAGCTGGCGAAGAGCGAGACGAACCCGACCGCTCCGACGACTGCCAGAACGTCGCGCACGATCAGGGGCTTGTCGGGCCACAACAGGACGGGCGCCCACGCGACGACGATGATCGCAGCCACCGCCAGAAGAAAGAGCGGCAGCCCGAGTCGCTGTAGCAGGCGGCCGACCGCCCGCGGGTATTGCACGACGACCGCCGCCCCCAGGCACGAGCCGCCGGTCAAGAGAAGCACAACGGCGACTGCGAGCGCGACGGCGTAGCTCATTCCGGTGAGGCGGGTTGCCAGGAGCCCGAGTGCTGCGGCACCGAGCACGAAGACGACACCGAGGCCGGAGAACCAGCGCACGGCACGCGGCCGGGCGGCGGCCGACCAGCGGGATCGAAGGGCATCTTCGGTGGTGAATTCGGCCATCGTCTTGTCAACCACGTTCGACCCGACGGTCGGCGGCTACCGATCCACTTCTCCCATGACCACGTCGATGCTGCCGAGAATCGCGGCGATGTCCGCCAGCAACACCTGCCGGCAAACGTGCTTCGTGATCGCCAGGTTGCAGAACGACGGGCCGCGAATCTTAACGCGCCGCGGGACCGCCTTCCCGTCGCCGACCACCAGGAATCCGAGTTGCCCGCGGGCGCCTTCGACCTCGAGGTACACTTCTTTGGGCGGCAGCTTCAGGATGCCTTTGGGCTTGTTGCGAAACTCTCCGGCCGGCAGTTGCTGAACGCACTGCCGCAGGATGCGCACGGACTGCTTCATCTCCTGCATGCGGACGAAATAGCGGCTCCAACTGTCTCCGGCCACGACCTCGCGAGGGATGCGGTCCGTTCCGCCGGCCACGCCGACGGGAATCTCGAAATCGAAGCGGTCATAGAGCTCGTACGGCATGCACCTGCGCAGGTCCCACTTTACGCCGCTGCCGCGCAGGCACGGCCCGGTCAGGCCGTACGCGATCGCGTCCTCCGGGGAAATCACGCCCACGCCGGCCGTGCGCTTGATGAAGATGTAGTTGAAGCTCAGCAGGTCGTTGTACTCGTCGATCTTCGGCTCGAAGTAGTCGAGGAACCGGGCCAGGTTGTCCAGAAAACCATCGGGCAGGTCCTGGGTGACGCCGCCCGGCGTGATGAAGCTGTACGTCAGCCGCGCTCCGCACGCCGCCTCGAACAGATCCAGGATGTACTCGCGCTCGCGGAAGCCGTACAGGAACGGCGTGAACGCCCCCATGTCGAGGCCGTACGTACCGAACGAGACCAGGTGGGACGCGATCCGGTTCAGCTCGGCCATGATGACGCGGATGTAGCGCGCCCGTTCGGGCACCTCCAGCCCCGCGAGCTTCTCCACCGCCAGGCTGAAGCCCTGGTTGTTGATCATCGCGGCCAGGTAATCCAGCCGGTCAGTGATTGGAATGAACTGGAAGGAGGCGACGCTCTCACCGATCTTCTCGGCGCAGCGGTGCAGGTAGCCGATGTGGGGGACGGCTTCCAACACCAGCTCGCCGTCGGTCCGCAGCACCAGCCGCAGCACGCCGTGCGTGCTGGGGTGCTGCGGCCCCATGTTGAGCAGCATCTCCTCGGTGCGCAGCTCGCCGGGCACGACGCGTTCGACGTCGGCGAGCGAGTCGGGCGAATTGGTCAAAGGCGCGTCTGGCATTCGGTTAGTCACAGTCCAGCGAACAGTGAAAACGTGCAAACGTGCAAACCTGAAAACGCTGCGTACCCGCGTGCTGAGGCGACACGCCTATCGTGTGCCGGACCCGTTTTCACGTTTTCACCTTTTCACTTTTTCACGTCTGCGGCGCCGCCGTTTTCACGTTTTCACCTTTTCACTTTTTCACGTCTGCGGCGCCGCCGTTTTCACGTTTTCACCTTTTCACTTTTTCACGTCTGCGCTCGCCGCCGCCGCCGGGATTCCCTCGTACTCCGTGGGAAACTCATAATCCTTCCGCAGCGGATGCCCGACCCAGTCGTCCGGGCACAGGATCCGCCGCAGGTCCGGGTGCTGGTCGAACGTCACGCCCAGCAGGTCGAACGTCTCGCGCTCGTGCCATTCGGCCGCCGGCCACACGTCGGCGACGGAGCGCACGCGGCCGCCGTCGCGCGGCACGCGCACGCGGATGGCGATTTCGCCCGCGTTCTCCCAGAGGCCGGCGGCCCCGCCCGGCCGCATGGAGATCAGATCGTAGACCAGCTCGAGGTGCGGTTCGGGGTGCAAGTCGAGCCCGCTCAGGCAGCGCAGCATATTCATGCGCAGCCGCGGGTCGTCGCGCAGAAACACCGCTGCCTCGTGCCACGCCTCCGCGGCCACAGCAACGCCGGGGTGGCTCCCATCAGCCGACGGTTCACCGACGGCTTGCGGGAAGGCACCCTTGAGAATCTCGACAATCTCGCTCGGCGTCACCCTGGGGTCTACCTCTCTCACTCACGCCTGTTGCGGTCGGCGGGCGATCGTCTGCTGCTTCATCTTGTCCTGGAGCCGCATCAAGCCCTCGATCAGGGACTCGGGCCGCGGCGGACAGCCGGGGATGTAAACGTCCACGGGAACAACCAGGTCCACACCTTTGACGACGTGATAGCCGTACTTGACATACGGTCCGCCGCCGACCGTGCACGCACCCATCGCCATCACGTACTTGGGCTCGGGCATCTGGTGGTACAGCCGGCGGATGCGCGACGCCATCTTGAAGGTCACCGTCCCCGCAACGATCATCAGGTCGGACTGCCGCGGCGTGGCGCGGAAGGCCCCGGCGCCGAACCGGTCGAGGTCGAATCGCGACGCTCCGGCGGCCATCATCTCGATGGCGCAGCACGCCAGCCCGAATGTCAGCGGCCAGATGCTGCTCGACCGCGCCCAGTTCAAGGCCCAGTCGACCGAGGTGATGATGAAGTTCTCTTCGAACCGGTTATGCAACCAACCCATCGAACTCAGGTCCTATCGCTCGCGCTGGTCGTTTCGGGTACTCCGCCGCTCTCTTCCGGCAGCGTCCGCACCCAATCGAGATAGCCGAACCTCCAAAGGTACAGGAACCCGACCACGATGACGGCAAAGAAGAACAGCATGTCCCACAGCGCCGCCCAGCGCACCTGCCGCAGGAGTTCCCACGTGGCGTCCGGCGCGGACCCGCCGCCGTAGACGACGGCCCACGGGTAGAAGAGGGCGATCTCCACGTCGAAGATCAGAAATACCAGCGCCACGACGTAAAAGCGCAGGTCGAACTGCACCCACCCGGGACCGACTGGCTGCTCGCCGCATTCGTAGGCGGCCGCTTTGTCGGGGTGGGGGACCCGCGTCCGCAGCAGCTTCCCGGCCACGAGCACGACAAAGGCCATCAGGAAGGCGGCGAGCGCGAAGATCGCCAGGCCCAACAGGAGTTCCGCACCCCCCTCAGCGGCAGATATAGTCCCGGGCGGCGGCACGCTGTTCTGGTCCTCTTAAGACCGGAGCAGACCGCAGCCGGCGGATCTGCTCCCACGTTGTGGCTGACAAGGCCGATACCCTACCGCGGCTCTCGCAGCAAGCAAGCCCCCGGATGCTCCTACGCGTAGCTGTTGAGCGTCTTCATGTAGTTGGCGCGCTCGAAGGCGGCCGGGTCGGGGCAGGCGCGCTGGCTCATGCTGCCCTTCATCTGCCGCACGGACTCGTACTCCTTCTCCTCCATCCACGTCTGGATGTCATGGAGCATGCGGCCCAGCTCGCGCGTCCCCTTGCGGAGGAGCACCGAGCACACCTGCGCGGCGTCCGCGCCGGCCATCACGGCCTTCAGCACGTCCCGGCCGCTCGCAATCCCCGTCGTCGCCGCCAGGCTGGCCTTCACGTGCCCGCACAGAATCGCGATCCAGCGCAGCGGCAGCCGCATCTCGTACGGCGTGCTGAGGACCAGGTCCGGCCGCACCTCCAGGCTGTCGACGTCGATGTCCGGCTGGTAGAAGCGGTTGAACAGCACCAGGGCGTCCGCCCCGGCCTCGTCCAGGCGCTTGGCCATCGCGGCGGTCGCACTGAAGAAGGGGCTCAGCTTCATCGCGACCGGGATCTTCACGTGACTCTTGACCGCCTTGAGAATCTGCACGTAGCGGTTCTCGACATCCGGGGCGTGAAGCGTCGGATCAGTCGCGATGTAGTAGACGTTCAGCTCCAGGCCGTCCGCGCCGGCCTGCTCCATCTTCTGGGCGTGGTCGATCCAGCCGCCCACGGTGACGCCGTTGAGGCTGGCGATGACGGGGATGTCCACGGCCAGCTTGGCCTTCCGGATGTGCTCCAGGTACTCGTCCGGGCCGAGGCGATAGTCCCCGGCCTCCGGGAAGTAGGTCAGAGACTCGGCGAAGCTCTCGGTGCCCTGCGTGGTCAGATGGGCCAGCTCTTCGGCCTCGTGCGTGATTTGCTCCTCAAACAACGAATGCAGGACGACGGCCGCGGCCCCGGAATCCTCCAGCTCGCGGATCGAGTCGATATTCGCGGTCAGGGGACCGGCGGCCGGAACGAGCGGGTTCTTGAGCTCAAGGCCCATGTACGTCGTGGACAAGTCCATGATGCTTCCTTTGCGAATGACAAGTTGAGAGCGAAGAACTCAGAGCTCTGTCCGCAATGCGCTTGGTTCACTCCGCACTTTTCACTGGTCGCTTCTGATTTCGTGGTTCATCGCCGCCAGTTGCTCGTACAGGTGCCACCGGCGGGCGGCGTCCTGCTGGGCCAGCACGAGGAGCCGCTTGGCCTCCTCGGGCTTGCTCTTGGTGAGCATCTTGAAGCGCGTCTGCTGATAGGCGAAATCTTCGTACGGCAGGCTCGGCTTCTTGGAGTCGAGCTGGAGTGGGTTCTTGCCCTGCGCCGCCAACTCCGGGTTGTAGCGGAACAGCGGGAAGTGCCCGGCCTCGACCGCCCGTTTCTGCGTGTCCATGCCCAGCCGCATGTTGATGCCGTGGGCGATGCAGTGGCTGTACGCGATGATCAGCGACGGCCCCTCGTACGCATCGGCCTCGATGAATGCCTTCACCGTCTGGGCATCGTTCGCCCCCATCGCGACCGTCGCGACATAGATGTGGCCGTATGTGACCGCCATCAGCGCCAAGTCCTTCGCCGCCGACGGCTTGCCGCCCGCGGCGAACTTGGCCACGGCGCCCCGCGGAGTGGCCTTCGAACACTGACCACCGGTGTTCGAATACACCTCGGTGTCGAGGACGAGCACATTGACGTTCCGGCCCATCGCGAGCACGTGATCGAGCCCGCCGTAGCCGATGTCGTACGCCCACCCGTCGCCGCCGACGATCCACACGCTCTTCTTGACGAGCATGTCCGCGATCTGGAGCAGCCGCCGGGCGTCCGCACTGGCGGGCGAGACGCCCACCCCACCCGGCGAGGCACCGGCCCCGGCCAGCTTGTGCAGCTTCTCCTTGAGTACCGCGACGCGCTCCCGCTGGGCCGCAACCTCTCCGTCCGTGTGCTGGACCGCGCTCAACAGACCGTCGGCCAGTTCGGAGCCGATCTCGTTGCGGAGCTTGGCGACCAGCTCGCGGGCGAACTCCGTGTGCTTGTCGATGGTCAGCCGGTAGCCGAAGCCAAACTCCGCGTTGTCCTCGAAGAGCGAGTTGCACCAGGCCGGCCCGCGCCCTTCCTGGTTGATGACCCACGGCGCCGTCGGGAGGTTGCCGCCATAAATTGACGAGCACCCCGTCGCGTTCGACATCACCGCGCGGTCGCCAAAGAGCTGCGTCAACAGCTTGATGTAGGGCGTCTCGCCGCAGCCGGCGCACGCGCCCGAGTACTCGAACAGCGGCTGGAGGAACTGGGAGCCCTTGACCGAGTTGATGCGGACCTTGTTGCGGTCCACCTCCGGCAGGCCCAGGAAGAAGCGGTAGTTCTCGCGCTCGGCCTCGCGCAGCGGCGGCTGGAAGGCCATGTTGACCGCCTTCAAGCGGGCCTCGCGCTTGTTCTTTGCCGGGCAGGCCTCGATGCACACGCCGCAGCCGGTGCAATCCTCCGGCGCCACCTGCACCGTCGTCACCCAGCCCTCAAACTCCTTCCCGATGTACTTGGCGTGTTTGAAGGTTGGTGGGGCGCTTCTGAGCAGGGCCGGGTCATAGGCTTTGAGCCGGATGGCGGCGTGAGGACAGACGATCGCGCACTTGCCGCACTGCGTGCACGTCTCCGGGTCCCACACGGGGATCTCGAGCGCGATGTTGCGCTTTTCCCATTGCGTGGTATAGGTCGGGAATCCGCCGTCGGAGGGCAGCTTGCTGGTCGGCAGGCCGTCGCCCTCAAACACCATCATCGGCCCGAGTACTTCGTGCACGAAGGGCGGCGCCTCCTGCGGCACCGCCGGCCGCATCGGAATCGTGCTCGTGGGCTGCGGGGTGACCGGAATCTCGTAGAGATTCTCGATGGTCCGGTCGACTGCTTCCCAGTTCTTCTTGACGATGTCCTCGCCCTTCTTGCCGTATTCCTTCTTGATCGCGTTCTTGATGGCCTCGATGGCCTGCTCGCGCGGCAGAATGCCGGAGATGGCGAAGAAGCAGGTCTGCATGATCGTATTGACCCGGCCGCCCATGCCGGCTTCCTTCGCCACGCGATAGCCGTCGATCGCGTAGACCTTCAGCTTCTTATCGATGATGTCCTGCTGCACCTTGCGCGGCAGCCGGTCCCAGGTCTCCTCTTTCGGAAACGGGCTGTTGATGAGGAACGTGCCGCCCGGCACCACGACCTTGAGCATGTCGTACTTCTCGAGGAATGCCCAGTTGTGGCAGGCGACGAAATTGGAGGAGGTAATCAGGTACGTGGACCGGATGGGCTTGGGACCGAACCGCAGGTGCGACACGGTCATCGACCCGGCCTTCTTCGAGTCGTATACGAAGTAGCCCTGCGCGAAGTTCGGCGTGTCCTCGCCGATGATCTTGATCGAGTTCTTGTTCGCCCCGACCGTGCCGTCCGAGCCCAGCCCGAAGAACATGGCCCGCACCACGTCGCGGTCTTCCGTCACGAAGCTCGGATCATAGTCCAGGCTGCTCCCGGTCACGTCCTCCGTGATCCCGATCGTGAACCGGTTCTTCGGTCGAGCAGACTTCAGGTTGTCGAACACCCCCTTGACCATCGCCGGCGAGAACTCCTTGCTGGACAGGCCGTACCGGCCGCCGACGATCCGCGGCATCTTGCCGCCGTTGCCCGCGACCAGCTCCCCGTACGCCGCCACCACGTCCTTGTAGAGCGGCTCCCCTTCGGCGCCGGGCTCCTTGGTGCGGTCCAGCACCGCGAGCGCCTGAGCCGTCTTCGGGATGGCCGCCAACAAGCTGGCCGGCACGAACGGCCGATACAGCCGCACGCGCACCAGGCCCACCTTCTCGCCGTGCGCATTCAGGTAATCCACCGTCTCGTGCGTCGCCTCAGCGCCCGAGCCCATGATGATGATGACGCGGTCGGCGTCGGGCGCGCCGTGATAGTCGAAGAGGTGGTAGGCCCGGCCGGTCAGCTTCGCGAAGCGGTCCATGACCGCCTGCACGATCGCCGGACACTTCTCGTAGAACGGATTCACCGTCTCGCGCGCCTGGAAAAACACGTCGGGGTTCTGGGCCGAACCGCGCAACATCGGGCGGTCGGGCGTGAGCGCCCGCTGCCGGTGGGCCATCAGGGCCTGCTCGTCGATCATGGCCCGCATGTCGTCCAGCGTTAGCTCTTCGACCTTCATGACCTCGTGCGACGTCCGGAACCCGTCGAAAAAGTGCATGAATGGTACGCGGCTCTCGAGCGCCGCCGCGTGGGTGACCAGCGCCAGGTCCATGACCTCCTGCACCGAGCCGGAGGCCAGCATGCCGAAGCCGGTCGCCCGGCACGCCATCACGTCGCTGTGATCGCCGAAGATCGACAGGGCGTGCGTCGCGAGCGTCCGGGCGGTGATGTGGAAGACCGTCGGCATCAGTTCGCCGGCCATCTTGAACATGGTCGGGATCATCAGCAGCAGACCCTGCGACGCAGTGAACGTGCAGGTGAGGGCCCCGGTCATGGCGGCACCGTGTACCGCGGCCGACGCGCCACCCTCGCTCTGCATCTCGACCACGTGCGGAACCGTACCCCAGATGTTCGGCTGGCCGAGCGACGACCACTCGTCGGCCCATTCGCCCATCGGCGAGGAGGGCGTGATCGGATAAATGGCAATGACTTCGCTGACCTTGTGGGCGACGTGGGCCGCCGCCTGATTGCCGTCAATCGTGACCATACGGCGCTTGTTCATGAGGCTGTCTCTCCAAATTGAGCACCTCGGCGACCACGCCGGGCGGCCACGCCAGGGGCTCAAAGGCCGGCAACGGGGCCTCGCCGTCCAACGCCCCGGGCGCTGCACGGCCGTCCCGCCAAACCTGTCTTCTGTATCGCTTATGGACCCGACTTGCAAGCTTCGTTCCGCCCCGTCGGCTGCCCGCACCGCCGCCACGCCCCGTAGCGTGTGTCCCGGCGGGGCCGTCGCTGCGCAAATCTGCGCACCTTACCGGACGCTGGCAACGGTGGGGGGGCCGAGGGAGCGTCGGACAAGCTGCGTGCGCCCCGCGATCCGAGGGAGGTCTGACGGCGGAAGGGGGGTCAGGTCGCCAGCCAGGCCGGTGCGGCTGCGCTCGCCCGCCGGACGCGCCGAAGACGCTGCGCACGCACGTAACCGAGAATCCAGCCGGCCAGCCGGTCGATGCCGACGCGTTTGCGGGTGTCCGTGCAGATGATCTCCGCCGCGGGACTGATCGACGCGAGCGTGCGGAGGAACGCGTTCACGTCGAAATCGGAGTACGGAAGAAGGTCGTGCTTGGTGAGCAGGACGAGGGCCGTGTCGCGGAAAAGCTGCGGGTACTTGTGGGCGACCGCGTGGCCGGTCGCGCAACACAGCGCTGTGGCGCGCAGGTGCTCGCCCAAGTCGGCCGCGCCCTGGCACACCGGACACCCGACGTTCTCCACGACCACCAGTTGGAGCCGATTGAGCGGCAGCTCGTGCAGTGCCTGTTGCACTTGGTCCGCCTGGAGGTGGCAGCTTCCATCGGCCACGAGCTGCACTACCGGCACACCGAGTACCGCAACACGCTTGGCGTCGCAGGTTCCCACCAGATCGCCCATGATGACGCCCGTATTCACCGCGCCGCGCAGCCGCGGCAGAATCGCCTCAAGGAGGGCCGTCTTTCCGGACCCGGTCGTGCCAAGAAGGTTCAGGCACATCACGCCCGCGGTGTCGAGAATCCGTCGGTTTTCGCTGGCGGCGCGAGGGTTACAGGGCGCCTGCCGTACCACTGGGATGGTCATGGGTTCACTCCCGGTGCGTGGACAAGGAGAGCGCGCTTTCCGCGACGCGAAGGGGCCAGATGCAATCCGCGCCACACCTTCGACTCCCAAGAATACTGAACGACCGCGCGCCGTGAACTGTAGTAAGTTCACCATACGCGATCACCCGGGACGTGTCCAGAAAAAAATTACCGTCGGGCCGACGCCGCGCGATGTGCAAGGCGGTCCGTCTCCGCGCCCGATCAGCCTCTCCACGATGTAAGCCGTGCGCCTACGCGCGCGGAGACCGTGGATGAGTCGTCGCGGACCGCAGCGATGTCGACGAATCGCCGGCCCTACGTAGCCGCGGCGGGCTGCTCGACGACGCCCGCGCGCTGTTCGGCGACAGGAAGCAGGACCGTGAACGTCGAGCCCGCGCCCGGCCGCGACCGCACGTGAATGCACCCGCCCGCCTGTTCGAGCACTTCGCGGACGATCGAGAGCCCCAATCCCGCGCCGGGTATGCCCGCGGCAACCGCGGCATCGCCGCGCTGGAAGGCGTCGAACATTGAGCCCGCGGTGGTGGTCCCGTCCACCAGGAACTCCGCGACGTCACCCAACCCGATGCCTGTGTCCTCGACTGCCACAAGCACGAAGTCCGCCATGCCGCGCTGCGCGATCGCGGCCGGCAGGGGGGGTAGTTCGCAGGCCGGCGGCGGGCGCTGGCCCGGGGTGACGGTCACGAGGACGCTACCGCCCGGTGGCGTGAACTTGATCGCATTCTCGATCAGCGCGCCGAGGCAATCCGTCAGGTCGGTCGGGTCCACCCGCGCTTGCAGCTCGCCTTCCTCAGGGGTGCGGCAATCGAACGCAACCGGCTTCTGCGCGGCTTCCGCCCGATACTTGGCACACAGCTCCCTGACGACGCGCGCCAAGTCCGCACGCCCCAGCGCGTGCCGGCGCGGGTCGCCGTCCCGGATCCGAGTCAGCGCTAACAGCTCGGTGATCTGCGTACTGCCCTCCTGGCAGCGTCGCGCGATGCGTTCGCACGTGGCTCGGACGCTCTCCGGGTCATTCATCACGCCGTCGCGGACCAGGCTGGCCATCGTCTGGGCCATCGCGAGCGGGCTCTTGAGTTGGTGGGCGGCGGTCTGCATGAAGCGCGAGCGCCGGTGCTGAAGATCATGGATGGCCTGTCGCGACTGCTCCAATGCCGCGTTCGTCTTGATGAGAAGGTCTGCCCGGCGGTCGAGGACGCTGCCGATGCGGTCGGTGAAGTAGAGCGTCCCGACAATCGCCACTGCGTTGATGACGACCACCGCGGCCACGTACGTCGGCAGGGCGTACAGCCCGCTGGTGCCGGCTTGTGGGAGGAAGGGGTAATACGCCAGCCAACCCGACAAGTGCGCCAGACACATCCCGCCATAGAGCAATATGGCCCAGGCGCCCTGGATCGCCGCCTGCCAGGTGCGCAGCAGCAGCCCGCTGATGGCTACGTGAAACAGGTAGAACCATGACATCGGGTTCTCGGCCCCGCCCGTCCAGGCCAGAATCCCGGTGAGTAGGAGCAGGTCCGTGGCAATCTGGGCACTGACGAAGATCTGACCGTTTCGGATCGCCCGGCGTTGATCTGCCCTCGGATTCTCGAGCTGGGGGCGAAGCCGGCGCGCTATCGCCGACCAGAGCACGTTGGTCGCGGCGACGCCCAACACGATGACCAGCACCGGCCACGGGCGCCGCGCCGTTGGAACCGCGAACCGCTCGACCGCCAGCGCCGCCAGCGCCGACGCCATGAAGACCCACCGCAGACGGACGAACCAGTGCACCTGCAACAGCGCCAGCAGCGCGTACGGCTTGGCCGCGGTCGCGGGCAGGGCGGCAATGGGCACTATGGTGTCGGGCATGTCCGGCAATGCTCCTGGAAGCGCGCAGGGCCCTCACGCCACACGCCGGATGTCAGGCGAGCCTGCGGCCGACGCTCCTGCGCATCTTCGGATTCCCCTGATGCCGACCGCAACTCTCAGGCAGCGGGCCGGTGCTACAGAATCCTCTTTACCGCGGCCGCGAGCTGCCCTGGTCGCCGCTCTTCCAGTTCGTAGGTCACGCGCACCGCCGGCTTGTTGATCTTCAGCATGCGCCCCAGGTCGATCGGCGTGCCGATCAGCACCAGGTCGCACGGCACCGCGTTGATCGTCCGCTCCAGCTCTCTCATCTGCTTGCGGCCGTAGCCCATGGCCGGCAGCACCTGGCTCAGGTGCCTGTAGGTCGCGAACGTCTTCTTGATTGAGCCCACTGCGTACGGACGGGGATCGACGATCTTCTTCGCCTTGTACATGCGCGCCGCGATGTGCCCGGCCCCGTACTCCATCTCGCCGTGCGTCAGCGTCGGCCCGTCTTCGACCACCAACACGCGTTTGCCCTTGACCTGCGCGGGCCCCTCAATCCGGACCGGCGAGTTGGCCAGAACTACCTTGGCCCGCGGGTTGGCTTCTCGGATGTTGTCGAGGACGACGGCCAGGTCCTTCTTCTTCGCCGTGTCAACCTTGTTCACGACAATCACGTCCGCCATCCGGAGATTCGTTTCGCCGGGGTAGTAGCAGCGTTCATGCCCGGGCCGATGAGGATCGACGACCGTGATGAACAGGTCGGGCTTGAAGAACGGCATGTCGTTGTTGCCGCCGTCCCAGAGGATCACATCGGCTTCCGCCTCGGCCGCCCGCAAGATCTTCTCGTAATCGATCCCGGCGAAAACCAGGTTGCCCGCCTCAATGTGCGGCTCGTATTCTTCACGCTCCTCAATCGTACACTCGTGCGTATCCAGATCGTCCAGCGTCGCGAAACGCTGGCAGACCTGCTTTGTCAGGTCGCCGTACGGCATGGGGTGTCGCACGGCGGCGACCCGCCTTCCCATCGTCTTGAGGATCTGCACCACGGCCCGCGAGGTCTGGCTCTTTCCGCACCCGGTGCGAACGGCACAAACCGCGATGACCGGCTTGCTGCTCTTGAGCATGGTCTGCCGGTGGCCAAGCAGGCAGAAATCCGCGCCGGCTGCATTGACGAGCGCGGCCTTGTGCATGACTTCCGTGTGCGGCAAATCGGAATACGCCAGCGCGACAAGATCGACGCGCAGCTTGCCGATCAGGTCGCCGAGCTCGTCCTCCGCGTAGATCGGAATCCCTTGCGGATACCGCGGCCCGGACAGGGTAGGGGGGTACACCCGCCCGGCGATGTCGGGAATCTGCGCCGCCGTGAACGCAACGACCTCGAACGCCGGGTCGCCGCGCCAGCAGACGTTGAAGTCATGAAAGTCGCGCCCCGCGGCCCCCATGATCACGACCCGACGCACCTTGTCCTCGCTTACCGGCGACATTGCTCCTCCTGCCAGCCATCACGCCGCACTGGTCGCGGCGGAGCGCTGCCCGCGAATCGGCGAATCGCGCCACCGCCCGTTACATTCGGGAACATAACCGCCCCCGCACTTCCTCTCAAGTTCTCGCCTCCCTGCACCGCACTCCGCCCCTTGTTCGCCCCTCGGCGACGCGCTATCATACGATGCAACGCCGAGTGGCCCTCGTCGAAGCGCGCGGCACTCGGCCGGCGGCCTACCCCCGGAGCATGCGTCATGAGCGTCCGTGCGACCACGATCAGCCGGCTCTTGTTGGCGGGGGTGCTCCACGTCGGCCTGTGTGTTGCTCCCGCTCTTGCCGCCGACGACGCGGACTCCAAGCCCTTCGACGAGCCGGGGATCAACTACCTGGAACGCCGCGATCCCTACATCCAGTGGGTCGCTGGTGCACTCCTGGCCGCCGCCTGCCTCTTCGTCGCGTTCAAGAACCCACACCGCACACACCTGGATTAGCGCCATGACCAAGACCACATGGATCGCGGCGCTGCTCTGCGTGAATCTGGTGCTGCTCACCGCCGCCATCCTGATTGCCGTTCCTCCCAAGACGGCGCTCGCCCAGGGAACCGGTCTCGCCGGAAACTACCTCGTGGTCAGCGGACAAATACAAAGCCAGTTTGATGCGCTTTATCTCATTGATTTGCGCGAACGGACACTTCACGTGTTCTACTTCGTACGGGGCAGCCGGGACCTGCGCTGGGCCGGCTATCGTGACCTGGAGCGCGACTTTCGCAACAACTGAGAATGCGATTCATGACGCCCGCGGCAGACCACAGTGTTGATCAGAAGACCTTCGTCATCGGCGTGCTCAGCGTCACCGCCTGCATTCTGTTTGTCGGACTGATCCTCATCTCTCAACCGCCGGCCTACGGCATCGGAATGAATGACCGCGGCGGCGACTACATTATGCTGACTCAACAACTCTCCACGACCAGTGAGGGTGTGGTCGTCATCGACGCAGCCGCCAAGCGAATGATCATCTACGAGTACGACTACAACAATCATTCGCTGGAAATGCTCCGGCAAGTTCCACTTGACCAATTGCCGACGCCGCGCGCGCCGGCGGAAGAGCCGCAACCCACGCCCAGGCGCCGGCGTTAGCGCAACGGCGTCGTGGGACTGGGGACGATGACGTCCGGCCCTGGCTTGGCCGCGCCAGGCATCCGCGCCGGCCGCGGTGGGCCTGGCGACGGCGAAGGCCGGCCGTGGCTTGGCGGCGCCCGGCGTCCGCGTCGCGCGCGGTGGGCCTAGGGGCGGCGAAGGGCGGCGGTCTGGCCTCGCCCGCTGTGACACGGGCGCGGCGATTCAGGCGGGGGTGCCATAGCACAACATAATATCTCTTATCGGACGTTGCGACCCACACCGATGTAAGCGGCGGTTGAAAAGTGCAGCGCCTGTTTGTTCCGCGTTGTTCCGCGTCAAAAAATAACGTATTGGCGCGCACGTCCGTGTATCGAAAAATTGGGTAGAAACTCCCCGGCAACCCCCCACGAGCCCTAAAAGACGGCCGAGTTCGGCCGTCGCTTCATGTACCGCTTCGAATCGGCTTATGTTAGGGTCCGACCGACTCGAAAAGCGGCGCCGGGAGCGGTTCCAAATGGGCCGCCTCCGGCCACTTCTTAAACGCCCAATTCAAGGCCATTCCAACGGCCACCGCCGACAGCTCCGGCGCGTCCGGGGCAGCCCCCCACTGCGGGCACCGGGCCGCCAGGATCGGCCGCACCGCCGCCGGGGCGAGCGCCTGGCGCTCCGCCCCTAATGCGTGCCACAAGGCCCCGTAGCGGGCCTCAGCCGCACGCACGGCCGCGGCCAGGTCCATCCGCCCCACCGCGCCCACGCAAGCCGCCGGCACGGCTCCGCCGCCAGTCGCGGCCCCGGCCCCGGCGTTCACCGCCTCGCTGCCCGTCACGTTCGCCATGCGTTCCGTCACCCCCGTGCTTCCGCCCTGGCCCGTGCTCGGGACGACTGCGGCGGGAAGCTCGCCGGCCACCGCGCGCGGCCCGCACAAGGCCGACAGCTCCGCCCGTAAGCGCTGTGCTTCGCGCTGCCGCTGCAACCGCAGCCCAGCTTGAAACTCCGCGCTGCATGTGAGCCAGTACCCCGCGCGCGACAGGAACCGCCGCGGCGAACCAACGAACCGGCGCAGGTCGCGCCGCCGCTCGGACGTGTCCGCCGCCAGGCTCGCCGCCTTGGCCGCAATGGCCCAGCGCAGCTCCCCCGCCGTGAACAGACCGCGCGCCAGCGCGTCATACCAGGCCCGCACCGTCGCATCATCCACCACGCGGAACCCGCCGAGCCGCCGGAAGTACTCAGTCAGCAACTCGCACGCCGCCGCGAGAATGTCGGCCCGTTGAAAGCGTGCTGCCCGGTAGCGGAATGTCAACAGTCGGCGGCCGGTCGGGTTGGCCTGGTCCAGACGGCGCCTGACGCACCGCACGGCCACCGCCCCGCGCCCGCACCGCCGGCGGGGCCGGCGCACCGGCCGCGAACGCGAAACGCACTCGATCGGGAACAGTGTGCCAGTTGCTTCGTTCATACCGCCCGGCTCCACTCCGTCACCAGCTCCCCCGCACGTCCGCGTCGTGCCCCGCCCACGGCAGGCGCGGCGGCCGTTGGCGGCGCCGCACCGGCTCGCGGTCGTTCACGATCGTCCCGACGTTCTGCACGCGGTCCACGTTGACGATCACCTGCCCGACCGGGCTCTCGCCGACCGGGTAGAACTGCCGCAGCATTTGCCCGCTGAGCCCCGTGATCCCGATGTCGAAGCTGTGCGGGTACTTCATCCCCGCCGACGGCGTCCCGGCCTGCCGCGCCGGCGCGCGGTCGATGTCCTCGATATAGTCGGCGATCCACTGCCGTTCGCGCTGCATCTTCTGGAGCTGCTCGATGCGGCGCACATAGACCCCATTCACGTCGCCGCCGTGCGGTGCGGCGAGCGACTGCCGCGCCTTCTCGATCTCCCGTGGCGCGGTGCGCAGCTCCTCAAGCTGTGCGCTCAACTGCGCCGCCGTCTCGACGCCCTCCGGGAGCTGCCCGGCCTTGCTCAGTTCATCGAACGCGATCTCCACCGCGCTGCGCCCCGCCGGTCCGCGCGCCCCCGGCCGGCGGAAACCGGCCCGCACCTCGCGCGCCGCCGGCCCGGCCGCCAGGGCCGCGGCCTCGGCCTCCAGCGCGCCCCGCGCCCCGCCGGCGCGAATCTCGTCCAGCACCTGCGCCACTTCGAGCGGGGTCCGCATCCGCACGTCCACGCCGCGGGCCTGCGCCCGCGCCTTGAACCGTTCCAGGACCGCCACGTCCGCAGGCGTCCCGCGCCCGGCCGCCGCGGCCAGGGCCGCCAGCTCCGGCTCGGCGATTCCATATTCGGCGCCCGCGCGGCCGTAGAGCGCTTCCGCCGCCCGCTGCCGTTCGTCCGTCAACGCCCCCGCGTCGGCCAGCGCCCGCGCGATGCGCCCGGCCGGCTCGGTCTTGGCGGCCTGGCCGCGGGCCACGGCCTCATTGAGCTTGTCCTGCGCGTCGGCCGCCGCCTTGGCCGCGGCCTCCATGTCACGGAACTCCTTGACGGCCAGCCCCAGCGCGCCCAGCGCGCCGCCGATGGCCGCGATCTGCGGCCCGCCGCGCACCAGCAGGCTCAGCAGGGCGGCGACCTGCCCAATGGCCCCGCCGAACTGCCCGCCCATCAGGTTGACCGCCGTGGCCAGCCCGCGCTTGTTGCGGATCAGGTCTTGCGCGCTCAGGCCCGCCCGCCGTTCCTCTTCCGTCAACCCCGCGACGGCCGGCGCCGCCTGTTCGGCCGCGGCGGCCTCTTCCAGCAGGGCCGCGTTGCGCTGCGCGAAACGCGCCCGCTCCGCGTCGGCCAGGGCCTGCGTCTCTTCCTGCTCCCGCCGCAGCTCTTCGCCGCGCCACGCCCGGAAGCCCGCGGCGTCCCCCTGTCCGGCCCGCGCCGCGCTGTCGGCCGTCTGCCGCAGCCGCTGTTCCAGCCGGCCCAGGGCCGCCTCCGCGTCCCCGGTGCGAATTTCGATCCCGTAAATGTCGCGTTCTTCTGGCATTTCTACACGCTCCGGCCAGCGCGCCGCACCGGGGCCGCAGCGCCTTGCGCCCGACGCTTCAAGTCGGCGACCCACTCGGCAAGCTCATAGATTCGATCCACTTTCAAGTCTGCGACGGTGAAGATCAACGTTCGCAACGCTTCGACCTTCTCGCGCAGCAACGGGACCGCCGTCCCGTCTGCCACGCGCAGACACAGCGCCCTCAAATCGTCCAAGGGCAACGGCGCCGCAAGCTCCAGGAGCCGGCGCAGCTCGACGCGCTTGAGCGCGTCAATGTCGAGTTCGTTCATCGGCTCGGACACGGCTACTGTTCCTCCCGGTCGCCGGCGACCTCGACGCCCGCGTATACGTCGTCCTCGACCAGGACTTGCGTGGTCATTTCGGCCGGCTCGCGCGCCCAGCGATAGACCAGCCCCGACACCTGCGGCCCGCGCCGCTCCGGCCCGTTGCCGGTGCGCAGGTCGATGTCGGTGCGGAACAGGTCCGTCCGCAGCCGGCTCAGCTCGTCTCCGACGGCGTAGTTCTCCCACGGCACGGTCGGGTCCGGCCGCAACAAGTACGGGAAGTTCAGCATCCCCGGCGCCCGCCGCACGTGGGCCTCATCAAGGATCCGCCGGGCCAGCCGCTCGGCTTCGTCGCGGTCATCGCGGTTGTCCGGCCAGGTCAGCCCCCACACGTGCCAGTAATCGTTCCGGGGCGCGTTGCGGACCACGTGCTTGAGCTGCGCGCTGCGGTCGACCTGCTCGACCCACGGCAGCGGGAAGAACGGCCACGGCTCCTGCCGGACCACGCCGAACACGCGGTCGTCGCTTTCGATTACGGCTGTGACCCGCACGCGGAGCTTGCCCTCCAGGTAGGCTTCGACCAACGTGCGGCCCGTCCGGGCGCTCACGATGGTGCGCGGGTCGGTGGCGGCGAGTGTGACCGCCGCGCGGTCCGGGTCAATCTCGACGTTGACCAGGCCCACTTCCCACGTCGCGCCGCCGTCGAAGCTCAGGCTTGCTTCCAGCCCGACGCGCCGCGGCACAACCCGTGCCGGCTGGCCGCCGGCCGGGGCCTCGATGTGGTACGCCTCCGGTTCGCGGAACGGCCGCCGCCGCGTGGACCAGCCGGAGTCCCCGCGGTACGTCAGGTCGTGGATGTAGGGCGTGAAATCGAACGGCAGCCAGCCGAAGTCATCGGCCCACGGCCCGTGCTCGCGCTTGTACAGCGGCTCGTCCGGCGCCTCCGGGTCGGTCTTGGGCTTGTACGCGGCGAACGCCCCGTCCTCGTTGAGCACCCAATACCGGCCGACCGTGTAGTTCGGCTGCTGCGGCAGCGCCACGTAGGCCGCTTCCCACTCGGCGCTGGCGGCGTACTGCTTGGCCGCCGCGACGGCCATCGGATCGTCAGGGTCGACGTCCCAGTGTTCATCCGACACCCAGCCGGGCCGCAGCGGCAACGTCAGCTCGTACAACACCGGGTCGCCGATGACCCGCACCCCCGTCCGCCGGCCGCGGTCATCGAGCATGAACTCGCCGCTGGTCGGGCCGCTGCGCTCCAGCAACTCGACTTCCGTCAGCCGCGCGCCGTTGCGCAGGCCCGTGTGCCGGTCGTGCGGCAACCGCACGTCCACGCCCCGCGTCAGGCTGCCCCACAGTAGCGCCATCCGTCAAGCTCCTGCACCGTCAACCGCACCCCGGCACACACCAGCGCGCCGCCGGCGGGTGGGGCGAACCGCCCTACGCACCCCGGCCGAAAACGCTCGCGCGCCCGTGGTGCGCAGCCAGCCGCCAGTTTTTGTATGCTTCGAAGTCGCCGCCGAACTCTTCCTGTGGGCGCCGGCCGCGCGCGTCGGGCCGGTTCGCGCCCCACTCGGCCGCCAGCTCGGTAAGCGTCGGCGGCTGGCCGATGTTCAGCTCGGCTGCCTCGGCGTCGCTGAGCCGGCGCTCGCCGGCGGCCAGAAGGCGCGAATCAACCGTTTGCCGCAGGGTCGCCCGCACGCCGCCCGGCCGGCGGACGCACGCGCCGTGGTGCAGCTTAGCCGCGGCAATCAGTGCCGCCCGCCTGGGACTCAATGGTCGCATCGTGCAACTCCTCTAAAGTGTTCGTCTCAAGCACGGCCGAGCGCCGCCCCCGCGGGCGGCGCCCGACCCGTGACCTACGTTCTCTCTTCGCCGGCCGGGTCCGGCCCGGTCCCCGCCGGCGCCGGATCGTTGCCCGCCGCGGCCGGACTCTCGTGGTCCGGCCGGCCCGGTGCCGCGCCTGGATCATCGTCGCACCCGTCCGCTCCCACAGCCGCGTTGCGCGTCAAGGCCGCTTGCACCCGCGGCCCGCGTCCGATGTTCAGCATTGCCGTACCTCCATCCCGGCCGGGCCGCGCCGCAGGGCACGCCCGCCGGTCGCGTGTCACCCGCGCGGAATCGCGTGCGTCCCGCCTTCGTACTCGACGCCGTCCAGCGTCAGCTTCCAGCGCACGAAAATGATCGTCTGGGGCGCGATCCGCCGCGTGGTCACCGCGCTCGTTTCCTCGTAGCCCCACGCGCCGTTCTCGCCGTCGGCCATTTCCGCGTCGGCGAACATCGCGGTCAGGTTGGCACGGTAGACGGAGATGCTGGCCGCGGTGATCCCGCTCGTGACCAGCTCGCCGTCGCGCTCGGCGCTGAGGATGTACGTGTCCACACTCGGCGTCCGCAGCGCCGTCACCGTCACTTGCGGGACGCGCAACCCCGGCGCGAGCTTCGCGGGCGTAATCGCCGCGTCGCCCAGGTGCACGCGCTCCGCTTCGATTCCGAAAACGCCGCAGCAGAAGTCAACCCACTCTTCGCCGTCCGTGAACCGCAGGAACGCGACGCCCCACCGTGTGCCCGGCAGCATCTCGACCGGCTCCGCCGGGATCTCCACAAGCACGGTGTCCAGGTTCGCGCCGAGCGTCAGCGGCCCCGTAATCGCCCCGGCTTGCGGTACGTCCGCGCACACCCGCCAGATTTCGCCCGCGTAAGGCGCCTCGCCCACGCCGGCCGCGCCCGCGGTGCCGTCCAGGGAAAAGTGCGTTTCGTCGATGCGCGTGACCGCGAAGTGGCGATGATTGACCAGGCCGTCATCGCCGGTGACGTTGTGGAACCAGACGCGCATGCCGTCCTGGTAGGCGTGCTCGGCGGCCGTCGTCACGACGATCGGCTGGCCGGCTTCCTTGCTCAGCGCCGCCACGGCCGAAACGTAGTCCATATTGTAGGGCAGCGGAAACGCGACGATCTTTCCATCCGGTAAGAGCGTAGGCCGGTCCACGCCGTCCGGGTACACGAGCGGCACAACGACCCAGTCGCCCGCGGAGTAGTTGCCCAGGAATCCCAACGTTCGCACGTCCGGTAGCATCCATGCTCTCCTTTGTAGTTCCGTCCAGTCCGTTCCACTCGTTACTTGCCGTTGCTTCTCGCGGCGGGCCGGCCGCCGCCCGCAGCGAGACGGCGGCCGGCGTCGCCGTGTACTCACCCTGCGCGGACCTGCCGCCGGCAGCACGGCGCCGCGTCGCGCTCCGGTCCGTTGTCGCCCGTGTCGCCCTCGCACCCGCGGCACTCCGCGTCGCTCACCGAAGTCGTTAGCGCGGTGCCCGGCACGGCGCTCGGGTCCAGCTCGCGCGCCAGCTCGAAAACACGCCGCACCGCGGTTTCCAGGGCGTTGGGCAGCGCCGACACCGCGACCGTCATGAACACGTCATCCGCGACTTCGCACGGCGTGTACTGGCCTGGCCCGCTCCGGTACGTCGCCACTTTCAGCACCACGGCTTCGCGCCCGCCGTAGTACGACTCGCTCACCACGCGCCGATGCGACTCAATCGCGGCCCGGCCGTGCGCATTGAGCAAGTCGGTTACGTCCGCCGGCTCGGCCGCGGGCCGCGCGCCCGGCCGGATGATCGTCGCCGCCACCTTGCCGCGGCCGGACCTGGTCCGCACCGCTCGCCGGCCCACACGCGCCGCGCCGTTCCCCTTCGCTTCTCTGCTTGCCACTGCTACCGTGCTCATGCCTGCACCCTTGCCCGCACGCGCGCCGAGTTCCGGGGCGTTCGGACGTCCGCCGCTCCCGGCCCGGCCGGCGGGTGCGTGCGTGACCGCCGGCCCTCGCGATTTCTGTTTCACGTTCACGTCGTTTTCTTGCCCTTGCCGCTCGCGGGCGCGTCACACAAACCGACGATGAGAAGCGCTTCGCCCGGTGCGCTGCCCTTGGTTGTCAGCTCGTAGCGCCCGCACGTCGCCGCCGGCAACAGGTCCAGCCGGCGAATCGCGCGGATCATGTTGACCTGCCGCCGGCCGGTGTCTTTCTTGGCCTTGCCGCTGCCGACGATGCTGACGGCCACGGTCTTACCCTTCTCGCCGTCGCGCGGCGCGCGCAGCGCCAGGCGCAACAGCTCGCGGTCCGCCAGGGCGACCGCTGCCGTCGTGACGCCGATCATCGCGAGGTCGCGCTCGCGGACCGTGAGCTTGCCGCTCTTGCTCAAGCTCGCCTGTCCCTCCTGGAGCGGCGGCGGCGGCGTGAACAGGCCAGGTTCCACAATCTCAAATGCCATAGCGCAGACCTCCTTGTCTCGCAGCGGAAGTGGAAAGTGCGGCGGACCGCGCAGCACACGCCGCGCGGCTCCGCCACGTGACGGCCCGCGTAGCCGGCGACCCGGTGCAATACGCTCCGCGGTCAACGAGCCGTCGTGGCCGGGCTGCGGCGACTTGCGGGCAAGACCCGCCCGCCGCGCCGCGGCCAGCCGCCGGCGCACGCCCACAGGCTTCCGCGCCGCAGGGGCGGCCGGCCCCCGGCGTGTCGATTCTACCACGTCCGGCCCAAACCCGTCCCGAACCACACGAGAAAGCCGTGCCGGGGCGACCCGCATGGAGCGGGCCGCCCCGGTCGAACGCAGCCGACGCCGTAGGTGGTGAAAAGTGGGGGGCATGAACGGCGCCGACTCGCCCGCGGGCACAAAGGAAACCAACGTTAGAGTTCTGTTGTTTCGTTTTCGCGCTTGGCCGCGCGCGACGGCCCGGCGGCGTGCGCGGCGGCTTGCCCTTGGGGCCGGAGCCGCGCGATTTCGGCTTTTTGCCGTGCACGCGCAAGCCACGATAACGGCGCAGCCAGCCCGCGAGTGTCGCCGCGGCCGGGCAGCGCCCGCCACGCGCGGCGAGTGTGTCGTGCAAGGCCGCCGCGACCGACCGCACCGACCAGCCCGCGGCGATATCGGCGAGCGCCGCCGCCACCAGCTTCCGCGGCAGGCTGCCCGCCCCCGGCCCGAGCGGCCGGCCGCGGCCGTCCACCAAGCCGGCCGGACCGAGCGCCATGTAGCGCGCGACCCACCGGGACAGCGAAGAGCACGTAAGCCCGATCCCGGCGCGCGCCGCCACGGGGCGAAAGCGAGCGACAAAGTCGGCGCTGCGCGGCCGCGCGTGGGGCGCCGCCCCCTGGCCGGCACCGTGTATGAGCCCCCACCGCGCGATGCGCAGCTCGCCGCCCGTCCGGTAGCGAAGCCAAGAGAGCACGGCAATCAGCCGCGCCGCGCTGCACGCGAGCACGCGGGCGCCGAGCCCCGGCGCCAGGGCCAGCATGGTTTCGCGCGCGGCCGCTTCAGACGGCACTGTCAGCCCGGCGAGCCGCGCTTCAAGCTGCGCGACGCGCTCGCGCGCCCGCCGCCCGCGCCGGGCACTTTCGCGCCCGTACACGCGCCGACACTCCGCCGAGCCGCGACACACGCCGTAGGGGGAGCCGGCCGGCCCGCCGCACACACGGCACGCCCCGTAGCAGTCCCTCGCAGCCCTTTTGTGTGCCGTTTCAAGGGTCATCTAAACGCCTTCCAAGCTCCCCATACGTAGCGCGGTTCGCACGTCTTGTTCCGTCACCGGCGCGTCGGCGTTCCCGTCGCGCCGGCGCGCCAAGTAGGCGCCGACCCGCACCGCGTTGACCGCCGCGCGCAAGTGGCCTGGCGCGAAGTTCGCGGTGTCGCCGAGCTGGGCCAGGCCGCCGCCGTCGATTGGTTGCGCGACGTGGCGCTCAACGATCGCCCGGACCGTCGCGGCGTCGATCCACTTCCGCGGCCGGCCGTCGCGGCCGGAGCCGAGTAGCTCGCGGTCAAGGTCCACGTGGAGCGCGATCCGCGAGCACAGTGGGCCGACCAGCGGGTCCGTCGCCGGGTTTAGGGTGCGACGCGCCGCGGTCGTACCCACCAGCAAAAGCCCCACGTCACCCCCATCAAAAATCGCGCGGGCCGCTTCCAGGGCCAGCGTGCTGATTAACTGAACTTCGTCTATCACGACCAGCCCCGCCGAGCCGCGGAGCGCCTGGAGCGCACCCTTGACCGAAGGAATGACGGCCGCGGCCGGGCCGGCCCCCGCCGCGTCCCTGATCGCGCGCAGAAGCCCCTTCGCGCCGCGCGCGTCGGGCGTTGCGCGAACGACAACCGTTTGGCCCGCCAGTTCCGCGGCGACCGCGGCCAAGGCGTGGCTCTTGCCAAGCCCTGCCCCGCCGATCACCAAGCCGACGGTGCGGGTTTCCCGCACCGCCCGTGCTAGCCCCCCTACCAAGCGTGTCACGGCCGTCGGGATGATTCGCGCCGCGCGAAGCTCGCGCTCGTGCGCGTCGGCCCGGCACCATTCATCCGCGTCGCGTAGTAGCGTCGCCCGCTGCGCAGCGGGGATCCTCGCGGCGTCGGCCAATAGCAGCGTGACCACGCACGTTTTCACGTCCAGCGCTTTCGCCAGTGCCGCGGGCGTCGCGCCCCAGCGTGCCAGATGCGCCTGGATGCGCGCCACGGCCGCCGCGTCATTGCCGCCGGGCTCCCCCGCCGGCACAAGGCGCACGGCCGCCCGGACTTCCCGTTCCTGCGCGACGGCTTCCCATGCCCCCGCGAAACTTGTTGTCGCTGTCATCGTCGGCCGCTCCCGGGCGCCGCGCGCATCCATGCGCGCCGCGCGCCCCGCGAAGCCGCCTGCCGCTCCGTCGGCCCGGCCGCTCAGGACCGCCACGCACGCAAGCGGCCCAAGCACAAAAATAGCGTGTCTAGAACGCCTACTCATTCTCGTTTTCCCCCGGCCCCGCGGGCTCTTCGCTGTCCGCCGGCGGCGACTCCATCAGCGCGCCGCACGCGCCGGCCGGGTCCTCATCGGCCGCGTCGCCAGCCAGCTCGTTATTAAGCCACGCCCCGAGGGTATGTAACAATTCATCTTGGGTTGGGCCGCTCGGCACTTCCTGCCGCTCAGTGGGGGTGGCCAGCAGCTCATCCACCATACGCCGGTCGCGCGCGTCATCGGCCAGCGCGTGCGCGGCGCCATAAGTCCCCGTTCGCCGTAGCGCGCCCGCCTTCGCCGCCACGTCAATCGCGACCAGCGTCACTGCCGGGCTCGCCGCCGCCGGGAGCTGCGCGCGGACTTCGGCCTCGCGCCCCTGCGCCTCGGCGGCGCGGAGGGCGGCAAGTTGCTGGGCGCGCGACGCCAGCGAAAAACGCGCGGCGGAGTAATAGCCGCGCAGTTCGCGCCGAGCGCGGGCCTGTTCGCGCGCGATCTCTCGGAGGTCTTCGCGCGACGCACTAACGCTGGCGAGCTGCACCCGATGCGCGTGCGCGACCACCGCCCCCGCCGCGTCACACAGCAACACAAAGTCTGCGGTGTTTGGTGGCCGCCTCACGTACACGCTCGTCATGGCCAGCCTGACATGCTCCGCCACGTCGCGCACGCGGTAAAGCCAGCCGTCCACGTGCACGCCGTCGCGCGCGTAGCGGCGCGGCTCTTTCTCGCGGAGCGCACAGGCGTAGAAAGCGGCTTGTTCCGGGACGCGCTCTATCCGGGCGCGGAGCTGCTCGAGCGCCAGCGCCGGCGACAGGCCGCCAAGGCCCGGCGTTTCGCGCGGCTTGCGCATGTAGGTGTTCTCGACCCACTCCTCGAACGCCGCGCGCAGCTCGTCGATGGTGGGCAACGCCATCACGTCCCCGCGCGTCTGACGGTCGCGCGCTTCGGGCCGCTCGGCGGGCGACCCCCCCCAGAATGCGGGAAACCACCGCCCGAATTCGTCTTTTACCACGCGCGCAAAGCGCTCCGCACAACCCTTGCTCCAAGGGCGGTGCGGTGGCGGCCCTTCGCGGCGTATGCCGAGTTGCGCGCAGATGCCGCCGATTTCTTCGTTGTCGTAAGTGACTTTTTTGATCCGGTCGCCGGCCGCCTTGTCGATGGCACGTCCATTATCCGTCCTTAACGTGCGCGGGCGGCCGTAGCGGGTCAGAAGCTGATATAGGCACGCCGCCACGCCTTCTGCGCACTCCCCGGCGCGCAAGTCCCACGCCACGGCAGCCGTCCGCAAGTCTACGGCGAAAACGAGCACTGCTTGCCGCCGCCGTCGCCAGCCCTGGCGGATGTCCGCCACCCGATGCATGATGTCGATTTTTTGCCCGTCAAGCTCCACTGTCTCAAAGGGTTCCGCCGCGGGGAGGTCGCGCCGGACCTTCGGGATGCACGCGGCCTCTCCGCGCCTCGGGCCGCCACGATGCCACTCTTGCACAGCGGGCGGGTACGCTGTCGTGAACCATCTCCGCCAGGTCGCAGCGGACGGGTTCGGCAGCGCGAGCCGCTTCGCCTCATGGCGCGCGAGCCGCACCGCTTCGGCGACGCCGATCCGGTTCGGGTCTAGGGCGATGTCGGCGACAAGCCGCGCCAGCTCCGGCGGCGGCGCAAACCCGCCGCCGCGTGGCCGGCCCCGCAGGTCCGGGTCACGATCGGACAGGATCGCGCGGCGGAAGTTGTCGGCGGCGCGGGCCAGGTCGCGCACGCCGCCCAGCCCAACACTCGCGGCGAACTCGCGCGCGTCCGCATTAAAGCGTGCCTCGCGCTCGGCAGCGCGCAGCTCGCGGTGCGCCGCCGCGTGTTCTTCGCGCCGCCGCACAAGCTGGAAGTGGGTGAGTACCCGCCCCCGCTTGGCGTCACCCCATTCGGCCCATAGTGTGTGCAGGTTCGGCCCGACGGGGAGCCCGCACAAGCGCGCCGGCGCGCGGCCGGTCACGGCGGCCAAAAACTCGGCCACCGTCTCGCCCTCAGGCATGCGCGCCAGCGGCGACACCCACCACTCGCCCCCGCGCCGCTCCGCCGTGTGCGCGTCGTTCGCCGCCAGCGCGGCACAATGCCGCTGCGCCGCGCGCTCGCGGGCTCTCCCCGTCACGCCGCCCGGCCAGGATGGCACCAGCTCGCTGAGCTGGACCCAGCCGTCGCGTTGGGAATGAGCTGCGGTCGCTGCGCGCCGGCCGCCGGCTCGGTCCCCGACGCCACCGGTACGTCCCGAACTATCCTTACGCGCGCGTTTTGCATCTTCTCTCCGGCCCGCCAAGGATTTTGGGTTCACCTTTGCGCCTCATCGCCATGCCCAACAGGTTCTGCCCGCCCACTATGGCAGTGACCGGGACGCCAAGCGCGCCCGCGATGCGCCGCGCCGCGCGCACGCCCACTGGCCGCCCCGCAAAAGCGCGCGATACCGTGGCTCGACTGAGACCCGCGCGCTCGGCAAGCTGGCCGCGCGTCACGACCAGGCGCTGGCAGCCTCGCGCCAGCGCCCGCACGGACAGCAGTAGGGTTACGCTTTGCTTCATCATCCGTACTATCGGGCCGCCCGCGCGCTGGCAAGTACTTGGCGCATAGCTGCGCAATAGTTGTTACCCCCGGTCAGCCCGGCGCCAGCTTGCGGTAAACCACCGACCCCTATAGACTTGCGCCTCGCATGGCTCGGTCACCCACGGCAGCCCAGGGACAAATTCGATTCGGGGCCTACCTGCGAAGGCTCCGGGACGCGCGCTCTTTAAGCCTGCGCGAGGTGGCTCAACACGTCGCATCCATCACGGCGGACTCCGCCGGCCGTATCACCGGCGCCTACATCAACTTGTTGGAGAGAGGCACTTGCATCCGCGTCGCGCTGCCTAAGCTTCTATCCCTCGCGGCCGTGTACAACGTCGCCGTCGAGAACATCATCGCCGAGCTTCCCGAACCGCTGCGCTCGCAACGCTTGACCGACCTGGAAGCGTGGCGCGCCCAGGCGCGCCCGGTTCCCGAGCCTTTGGTGCGAGTCCCCCAACGGCACGAGCGGACCGACCGCGAGCTGGACGAGCTGTTCGCCACGCGCGCCCGCGGATTCACGGTCGCTTGGGAGTGGAAAACCGCTAT
>JALHJL010000143.1 GCA_022839625.1 Phycisphaerales bacterium | reverse complement strand
CCATATAATCTACGATTTTCTAAATTCACGGGAAGACGTGTACTGCGAAAGGGCCATATATCCATATTCTAAGACCCTGGAATCAAGCTCTCCCCTTAAAGATTTTGATATCGTCGGTTTTTCACTCCAGTATGAGCAGGACTACTTCCATGTCCTGGAGATGCTCCAGGAAGGGGGAGTACCCATCAGGAAGAGTGAAAGAACCAGTGAGGATCCCCTGGTAATTGCCGGCGGACCATGTGCCAGTTCCAACCCGTCACCCATGACTGATTTCATAGATATCTTCCTGGTGGGGGAGGCAGAGGCCATGCTGGACCAGTTCATAGACACATACCTCCAACTGGACAAACCCCGGGAAGAGTTAGACGCCTTCCTGGATATCAAAGGGGTTTACGTGCCGGATAACCCTGTGGAAATGGTTATAGTAGAAAATATGCGGGATGCCTGGCACCCCATCAAACAGGTTATACCGGAAACCGATGATAAGGATTTCATACCTGCCTTTGGCCGGGCATTTCTATTAGAAGTGTCCCGGGGCTGCACCAGGGGGTGCCGGTTCTGTATGGCCGGGTGCATGTACCGCCCCCGGAGAGAAGCACCCTTAAAAGATCTGTTAGAGATCGCGGAGAAATGCAGGCAGGCCACCGGCCTCGACCGGGTGGCTTTGATTGGAGCCGCAGTATCTGATTACTCAAAAATCGAAGAATTATGCCTGGAATTATATGAAAGGGATTTCCAAATAACAACACCATCTTTAAGGATTGAATCTATCTCTGATGAACTCTTAACCACCCTGAAAGAGAGCGGGCTTAAAACCATCACCATAGCCCCAGAATCCACCTGGAGAATCAGGAAAGTGGCCAACAAACCCATCACCAATGATGACATCATAACTATAATGAATAAGGCATTTAATTATGATCTAAACGTTAAACTTTACTTCATGCTGGGCCTACCGACGGAAACTAGTGAAGACCTGGATAATCTACTTAAATTAATCAAGAATTTAGAGGAAATTCCAGAGAGAAGATCAGCACTCCGTATAAGTATAAATCCCTTCATCCCCAAACCCCATACACCCTTCCAG
>JALHJL010000142.1 GCA_022839625.1 Phycisphaerales bacterium | reverse complement strand
CATCTCTTTCCAGGACGCGGGATAATCAAATGAAACCCCATTACTATTATAATGCTTAGTGGATTGTTCTCCAGAAACACAGCCAGATATTGAAACCATTATACAGAAAATACATACTACCAATACTATAAGATCCCTTTCCAAATTTCATCCTCCTAAACAAAAACTGTAATTCCTTAAAAATTTATGTTGAAAACTTTTCATATAATATTTTCTATCCGAATTTTATTACACCTAATATGCAGTTTTTAGGAGTTATTCAAATTAGCTCACTTATCTTTTGAGGTTTTATATTCGTGTAGGACTTTTATAAGAAATACAAATACAAATAATCCAAAAATAAACGATAGGTATGGATTATAAATCCAGAACAAGACTGCTTGTAACAACCCTATAAGTCCCATACCAAACAGTGTGATATATCTATCTGTTTTTTGAGTTTTATGTTCATAAATAAATCTTATGAGAAATAACAATCCCAATGATCCCGAAATAAAAGATAAAGGAGATTCAAAGACAACCCACATCAAAACAGCAAGTAATAACAGCATAAAACATAAACCATATTTTATAAAATTGTTTTTGATCATTTAGTACATCCTTTCGCCACATTTTACGTGGGGATTCCAAAGATTTGGGATTGAACAGTCATCGCGATAAAACGTATGATTAAAAATGTCACAATGGATAGTGCAGCCATGAAAATCCCGGCTTTTTTCGTTTCAGCAACAGTTAAGTGTGCAATTCCTTTTTTAATGCCTAATTTTATTGTTGAAATCTTTTCTATATAATCTGGGAAGAGAGGCATGGTTTGACCTATTAAACCTAGAAATATTACCAGAACTGCGAGTTCTAATGGAAAACCCGTGAAATTTAGCATGGAAAACCCGCGAACAGTCATGAAAATACCGGCAGCAAGCGAAAAAGCATAGTAAATCAGATATCGTGGAAAAGTCATTCTCACTTTTTCATCAAAAATTTCAGGCCGGAAAAACATTAAAACAAGAGGATAAGAAAGACCAACCCATAAACCAACAAGTGCAGTGAAATTACCTATCATAAACGCCACAGGAATTACACATAGTAAA
>JALHJL010000025.1 GCA_022839625.1 Phycisphaerales bacterium | reverse complement strand
GGCACGGGCGGCGTGCCCGCGCAAGGGACGGCCCCACCGAACTGCCCAGCCTCATGGCTCGGAGCGTCTCCCACAATCAGTGACACCCGCGTCGCGCGCCAACCGCGGGCGGGACGCGGGTGCCACAATGCCTTACGGCCGGGTTGTCCGAGCGCCGTTACTCCTGCGTCAGCAGCGTCACAAACGGATTGATGTCGGCGAAGTCGACCGTGCCGTCCTCGTTGATGTCTCCGTTCGCATCCAGGCAGTCCGGATACGCGGTGAAGTACTGGCTCGGATTGCTCAGTCGCAGGACGAAGGGGTTGATGTCGTCGAATCCGACCGAGCCGTTGCAGTTGAGATCGCCGCGCAGGACCGGAGCCTCGCAGTCCAGGCATTGAATGCGGAAGTCATCCAGCGCGGCTTCGACGATGGAACCCGGAGCGAGGTCTTCCGCGATGAAGCGCAGGCGGACCTGGCTGGTCAGCGGCACGAAGTCGGTGACCCGAAGCTCGTGGTAGTACCAGCCGCCGGACGTGCCGGGCCCGGAAGGACCGACGGTCTCCGCGTTGACCCACGTGGTGCCACCGTTGCTGGAGATGTCCACCCGGAACGTGTCCGTATTCGGCGCAGCCCCCTGGTCGTTCGAGTACCAGCGCCAATAGCTGATGGACACGTCATCCGGTTGGCCGGACAAGTCCAGGATCGGCGACTTGAGCGTGGTCTTGCCATCATCGACGTCGTACTGGCCGATGCTTGATCCGGCCCGGTAGTCGGTGACCCAGCACATCACGCCGGGGTCGGGCGTGTGGTCGGTGCCCGGTTGGGCCGCGGTCGCCTGGGGAATGTTGCGGGCCCAGAGGCCGGAGGTCGCGTTGTCGCCAGTATCGCCGACCGTCCACCCTTGATTCGTCTCGAAGTCGTCCTCGAACGCGACGATCCAGCCATAGCCTGCCAGGGCCGCGTACGCACTGGCGGGCGCGTCGGCAGGGTTGTAGATCGTGTCGCCCGCGGTCGATTGGGCGCTCACGTAGTAGGTGACCGCGGCGCCGCAGGGTACGCTTGGGAAGACGGCGTCGTAGACATTGGCAGACACCGATTCCATGGGGACGACGGCGTAGCTGCCGCCATCGACGGCGTAGTACAGCAAGCCGGTGCCCGGCTGGGGAACCATCGTGCCCTTTCCGGTCACCACGACGCGGACGCGCGTGCCGCCGATGGGCCAGACGAACTCCGGCCGGTCGTCGGGATAGGCGAACTTCAGCGTGTCGACGGGCACGTCCACGAGCGCCGCATCGACCAGCCAGCCGACCACGCTGCGCGTCATCTTGGTGGCATAAGCGAAGTTGAGGTAGCCGGCGGTGTCGTAAGAGTCGTTCTGAGTGTGATAGTAGGGGTTGTTCCACACCTGACCTTCGATCAGCAGACAGGCCTGGAAGCCCTGCCACTCGAAGGGCGCGTGGTCGCTCTGGTCGAGCTGGCCGCTCACCGTGCACGTCAGGCCGCCGCTGTATTCGGCGATGGCGTCGGCCAGCGCGTTCTTGAGCGGCGCGGACGCGGCCCGCCCGTAGATCAGCGCATGATTGGTGTTCGGGTCATAGGCAACCATGTCGAGCGAGAGCATGCCGAGGATGTTGTCGCCCGCGTGGCCGGTCGCGTAGTGGTCGCTGCCGATCAGCCCCTGTTCCTCCATGTCGAACGCGATGTAGCGGATCGTGTAGGCGGAGTCGTACTGGCTCAACACGCGGGCCGTTTCCAGCACGGCCGCGACGCCGCTCGCGTTGTCGTCCGCCCCGGGGTTGTTTACCGAGTCGTAGTGAGCGCCGACGATGAAGATCTGGCTCGGATAGAGCGTCCCGGTCTGCTCTGCGACCACGTTCTCCCACGTGCCGCCGCTGTAGGTGAACGTGTCGTAGTACGTCGGCAGGCCGTAGCTCTCGAAAAGCGTCTTGATGTTGTTGCGGGCAAGGTCATGGTGGGCACCGCTGGGCCCGCGGCTGTTCCCCGTATGCGTGTAAAGGTGCAGGTTCATTAAGGTCTGGTAATTGTTCGTGCTGACCTGGTTCGCCGCCGCCTGGCCCTCCTCGGAGGCGACCGCCGGCCCCCACATCGCGCCAACCAGCACCACGATTCCGACACACGACATCTTCCGCCAGCTAGTCACAGGGAATCCTCCGGGGAGTACGACACATCAGTACGCTTCACGCCCTCACGGCCGCTGCGCACAATGTCACTGCGGCGGTGACGAACTTCCTGACCTCCGGCGGCGCGGCCGCGCCGGCCGCCCTACCGCGACAGTAGCCCGATGAACGGGTTGATGTCGCCAAAGTCGACGTTGCCGTCGCCGTTCACGTCCGCGTGGTCGATGCTGCACTCCGGATACGCCGCGGCATACGCGGCCGGATTCGTCAGCGCCAACACGAACGGGTTGATGTCGCCGAAATCGACCACCGAATCGCAGTTCATGTCGCCAGCGAGCACCGGCGGCGGTCCGAATGCCCAGACTTCGATATCGTCCACATTCCAGCCGGAACAGGCCCAGGCCCCGTTTCTGACCTGGTAACCCCAGCGGACATAGGCCGCGGGCTGGTTGTTGAGACTCACGGGCAAGTCCAATTCCCACCACGACCAGCTCTTGTCCTTGATCACCTTGGAACCGTTCTCCCAAAGCGTAGTCCAGGCGGTTCCGTCCGGGGACGCCTCCACCATCGCGTACACGTAGGGGCGACAATCTGTGTTCAGCCAGCGCTGGAACGACAGCGTCGCGTCTTTCGCGGTGGCGAAGTTGAGCGGGCCGAGCGTGAAGTAGTAGGGGCCGCCAAACGTGGTGGAGTAGTCGCCATTCAGGTTGACGCCGCACACGTTGGTCCCCGTGAATCCGCCGGCGGGATCGGGGAAGCCGTTCGCGCCGCCCTGGCCGGTCGGCTGGCCGTAGGCCCACTCACCCTGCATGGAGCCGGGCGGCGTGGCGTCCATGCTGAAGCCGAACATGCGATTCGGCATCCCCACTTGGAGGCGTACGTCGCGGCTCGTATCGCCGCGGCCGTTGGTCAAATTCGTGAAGGTGATCGTGTCCGTGTAGCGCCCCTCGCTCAGCCCGCTGGCGGCCGAGCTGAGCGATACGGTGACCTGGACGGTCTCGTGACCGGCGAGCGTGCCCGACGCGTTCGTGAGCGTCAGCCACGGGGCGCTGTGCGTCACGCTGTACTCCACCGGCAGCCCCCCGCCGTTTTCCAAGGTGTAGACGAAGCTCTCCGGCGTGAACGGCCCGCCCACCGGACCGGTCACGTTCAAGTTGGTCTCAGGCGTGACCTCCATGCCCGCCGTACCGGGATAGAGCACGTAACACGCGGCGTAGCCGATGCTGGAGCAGTTGTAGGGGATACGCATGTAACCGCCCTCGCCCCAGTTCGGGCCCCACGAATTCCGCATGAACCACACGCCGCCGCTGCCCTGGTTGTCATCCCAGCCGACCAGCACGACGCCGTGATTGACTTGCCCACTGGCGCAGCCGTTGAAGACCCCGCCGCTGTACGCCTGGAACGCGGAGTTCACGTACACCGCCACGGAGACCGGGCCGTAATCGAGAATGGCCTGCTTGATGGAACTGGCGGGCGGGACGCTGTAGGAGTTGCCGATGTAGGCCCAGTTCGTGATCAGGTAGTCGTGCGGGTAGGGGCAGTTGCAGGGCACATTCGCGGCGACATAGGGGAACGCGGCCTCCGGCACGGCCCCGAACCCGCCGCAGGGATCGGGCTTCCATTGGTGGTAATTGTGTGCCCACCAGCCGCCGGCGCAGCTCCAGCCATCGCTGTTGCAACTCACCAGCCACTGCTCGGACAGGTCCACGATCATCCCGTCCTTGATCGCGATGTTGCACTCCAGGGCGCCGACCGTCGCGAAGGCCCAGCAGCTCCCGCAGCTCGCCTGGTTGCGGACGGCCGGAAGCGTAACTTGGTTACGCCAGTCGAACGCGGCGGGGAGACTGCGCGTCGCCGTGCATGGGTCGAATTGCGCCCCGACCCACCAGTTGTCCGGGACCACCAGGCCGCACAACTCCTCCAGCGGCTGCTCGGTCGCGGGGTTCTTGCTGACCGTGAACGTCCACCCCTCTTGTTCGCCCTGCGCCTGGAGCGCGGCGATGTCCGCGTCCGTAAGCTGCGCCCAACCCGGGGCGACCAGAACCACCAACAAACCCCACGCCAACCCGACGCGCACCCAGTTACGCATGACTGCCTCCTGCATGTGAGCGGTCAGGGCGGGAGTGACACGACCACCCCCGCCGCACTTTCCACCAGCACGCATTTTATAACATCTGGATCGAGAAATATATAGCGCGCCAAGAGTTTATCGGCCGTGCGGACTACGCGAACTCGCAACGCCGCGCGCGCTCCTGCGGCGGGCGTGAGCGTCAAAGGGGCGGGTAGCAGCGACGGCGTACCACCGCTCTCGAGCAGTGCGGCTTCTCTGTCGAACGGATCATCCATGACCAGAGGCGCTTCCGGCCAGCCTTCCCGGAGCCGCGTGCCGGACTGCTCCCAACCGGCCGGGTGCGCTCACCCGTCGGTGCGGCCCTCGCTCGCGGGATCGGGCGGCCGGTGTACCGTGGCGCCAACGGGCAGATCGGTGGGCGTGCCGCGGAGAAAACGGGCAAGGCATGTCAAGGGGTCGACCTGCCAGGTCTCCAGTTCCTGCTCCTCGCCGGATACGCCGCGCGCGCGCCAGGTGTCCCCGTTCTTAACGCCGCTGAGCTGCCCGATGTCCAGCACCGGATTGCCCCGGTCATCGTAGCGCACGACGCGGATCGGCGGGTGCGCGCGCGCGAGCTGTTTCACGACGTCGCGGACGGCGGCCCGGGTAGCGCGCACATGACTCGCATCGGCCCCGAAACCAATCGCGGTAATGACGCCGGTCTCGACGTCGTACGCACTCACGTACACGACCGCGGTCTGCTCGACGGGGGCGCTGCGCCGGAGGCCGTGGAGCTTGTCGAGTCCCGCCCAAACGGAGTGCGCGGCGGGTGAACTGCCGGCGGGGAAGAAGGCCGCCTCCAGGATGTAGTGGACGCCGAGAAGGCGACCGGACTGCGGCGCGGAAGGCTGGTCGACGTGGGGACCCTTCGAGAACTCCTGCTCCCGGAGGATCTCGAGGATGCGCTCGCGGTCGACGACAATCAGGGGCCCGCTGTCGACCAGTTCTTTCAGGAGAAACTGGCGGATATCCGGCGGGAGGAGGACCGGGGCGTCGTCCTTGCCCTCTAGCGCGAGTTCCTGCGTGACGCCGCTCGCATCGCGAACCGCAACGACCTTGCGCCGGCCAAAGGGCACGGCCGTGCCCAATTCCACCAGGTCGTCAGTGCGCAGCAGCGCGACGACGGGTTTGCGCTCGGAACCCGCGGCCGCGTCGTCCACGGCCGGCTGGGGCTCGACGCGATGCGGGTAGTCGTAGCGCCGCTCGGCGGGTTGCGGGCGCGTGGAGGCAGGCGGCGGCTCGGTCGTGATGGGTTTGGACTCGTGGCACGCGCCCAGCGCGATCAGGGCCACGGCGGCCCCCCACAGGACCCAGATACAACTGCACGGTGAAGCGCACGTTCTCATGGTCGTCTCCCTTGGTGTGAACGGTCGGGGTATTCGGCGTGGGTCGGCATGACTACGGCACGCAGCGCCGCGAACAGCTCCACGAGCTGCGCGTCCGGTACGGCGAGGGTGATGCACGCGGCGCTGCCCTCGACGTGCGAGCGCGCTGGGCGCGCCAGCGTCGCGACGATTCGCCGCAGTCCGTGCGGGTCGGACGCCGGGGGCGAATCGGCAGACAGGACCGCGCGCAGGTTGACCTCGAATTCGGCCGCGGCGCGCGCGTCGGGCAGCACGAACCTGCCCGCGACGAGCACGCCGCCCGCCGTGTGGCTGGCGGTCAGCAGCACGCCGCGCGACTTCGACAGCCCGGGGAGGCCGAGGGCTTGCTCCCAATGTGCGGGCACGGCGCGAATGGCCAGCCACAAATCTTCATCGCGCCGCTCGAGGTCCGCCAGAGTCCACGCGGAGTCGTCGTCGTCGCGGTGGGCCGGCCGTGAGTCCGCCCCCCGGAGGGTCGGCCAGTCCGCGTTCCAGGAAGTCAGCGCGATGATCTCGGCCGACTCCTCGAACAGCCACAGGCCATTCACCAGGCCGAGGTAGTGGCCCGCGGGCGAAGTCGCGGGCATGGAAGCCGGCGACGCAGGCCGGCCGCGTCCGCCCACGACCAGAGCGAGGCTTCGCTCGTCACCGAGGACCGGCGGCAGCGTGCCGCGCGGCTCGGCATCGCGTGCCCCGAGTTCCTCCGCAATTGCGCGCAGCGCCTCAGCCCAATGTACGTGCGTCGCGACGGTACACCAGAACTGCGGATCGGCGGCGTAGCCGATCGCAGCCGCGCCGCCGCCGGGACCCTCCCAGCGCGCTCCGAAGCAAGCCAGGCTGGCCGCTCCCAGCGGTCGCACGCCCAGGCTCTTGAACACGGTCGTGACCGTCCGGGTCAGGCCCGTGATCTGGGGGCTGTCAAACCAGTCGGCGATGAAGCTGCTCGCGGCAGGCCAGGCACGAAGACGCTCCAGGTCGACCAGGCCGACCAGGTCCGTCTCGTCGGGAGCCAGCGACAACTGCACGTTGCGGGCCGCGCGCGCGGCAGACAGCCAGGCGTCAACCTCCGCCTTCCAGGCCTCGATCGCCGCGTCCTCCGGGGCCAGAAGGTCCGCCTCGTGCAACAAGGCGGCGAGTTCCTCCAGTGCATCCCTTATGCGCGGGGCCCGGCGCGGCGTGGGCCCCCCGCGGATATCGTGGCGGGCGTAGAGCTCCCGGGCTTGGCTTAGCAGGATTTCCTTGCGCTGGGCATCGTTCCGCCCCGCCGCGCCAGCATCCGCCTGGGCCGCCTGGAGCGCCCCGATGAGTTCCGCCAGATCCGGCAGCACAGCGAGCCGCTGCAACTCGGCGGCCAATTCCACGGCGGCCTCAGGACGGCCTTGCGATTGCTCCAGCGAGATGCGGAGGAGGACAAGCCTCTGGATCTCGGCCAGGCACTCGGCAATGCCGGGTTGGTCCCATGCGGCACGGGCTTCCGCCAGACGATCCGCGACGGCCTCCGCACTGAAGTCCTCCCGCGCCACGCCCAACGCCGCGAGCAGCGCGCTGCGGTACGTGTCAATGCGGTTGCGCACTTCCTGGGCCGTCGGCATGTCCGGCCGGGTCGAGGGAACCCCCGCCTCGCTGGCCAGGGACTCGGCCTGCTCCAGGAGATACAGCGCCCCTTCCAGGTCCGGCGGAGTCGAATCAAGGAGCCGCCGCGCCTCGCGGAGCTTCTGCCCGACCGCCAGTTCGGGCGTCGGGGCATCCGGCCGGGAGCCGGGCTTGGCAAGCGGTTGGGTTGCGGCGGCAGCGGTGGTCGCGTGTGGTGCCGGCGCGGTGGACGGCGCGCCCGGGTGCGCGCGGGTCAGGTAGGACCAGCCGACCCAGGCGCCCAGCAACAACGCCACGACCGCGATGACCAGTAATGCGGGCCGTGCCGCCTCCGACAAATGTCCCAGTGTGCTACGCATAGGCACATCCTGTTGCTGCGACGCCGTGCTCGGACAGCGCCGGCGGGCCGCTCAAGGTACGGCGCGCCGGAGGGTCGCCCTCGCGGACGCGGCGGAATCCTCGGTGCGCTCCTGCCGGCGGCCGCTGTCCGCCGGCGTCTCCGTCGCGATCGCATCGAACTCGTCGGTTTCGTGCGCAGCGGCCGTGGGGAGCTTACAGACGGTCTCGCGGAGCGCGCCGTCCGCGTCGTAGATCATCGCGACGCGCCGGCCGTCGGGGTACTTGACCAGCGCCAATTCGTCGCCCCGATAGACGTAGTCCACGTGGCTCGCACCCAGCGTCGCGCGCGTCACTCGCCCGGCGTCATCGCTGCGCAGCTCGACGCGGTTGCCAAAGGCATCCGTCACGGCCGCGATCCGGTGGCCGTCGTAGGAGTAGCAGACGCTGTGGTCGGCGGAGAACAGCAGGTGGGTCAGCCGTCCCTGGGGATCGAAGCGGAAGCGACACCCGCTCTTCTCCGCGAGCACGAACGAACCGTCGCTGAGGCAGGTCAAGGCCTCGAGGCGACCGGTGCTGCCCGCCGGCACCCAGGCGACCGTGTCGTACCGGCTCGGGTCATAGGTCAACACCTCCTGGGCGTCGCTCAAGCGGTCGATGACGCGCATGCGCTCCGGGACGTACAAGTCCGCCCGGCCGACTTGATCGGCCGCCGTGAGCACGGGCACAGCGGTGAGCTTGACCATGCGGTCGTCCGCCGGCTCCAGGGCATAAGGGCGGTAGAGGTCCCAGCACTTGCCCAGGCCGCCGTCCGTTCGGCCGGGGCGGTTGACGCGGATCAGCTCGAGGCCGGGCTCGCCGTTGGTGCGGGCAGCGAGGTCCGTGTGGTAGGTGACTCCCCCGGGGCCGGTACCGGCCGTCAGACCGTGTACGGGCACAACGGTGTAGGAACTCTCCGGCAGACGTGCGGTGAAGCTCTTGCCAGCCAGTGTGGAGTAGTCAACGCTGCGACGAGCGCCGGGTGGCTCGGGCTGCGCGCCGCCGGCGATTCGGCGGGCGAGCTCGCGTTCCATCGCCCGCGCCGCCGCGTCGTCCAGGATGTAGCGTCCCGGTTGCTCACGGGACATGTCCACCGCCAGCTTGACGCCGCCGCTCCACTGCGTGCCCTCCAACACGCGCGAGCGGGTGCGAAGCGTGGGCACCGTGCCCGGGATCGGGGCCTGAAGCACCAGGTGCCGGTTGGCCATGAGAAACCACTGCAAGCTGGCCCCGCTCTGCTTGAGGTACTTGGCAAGGGCCGTCAGGCGGGCGTACTCATAGAGTTCCTCGTACACGGGATTGACGGCGGCGAATTCCCAGTAGTGGTCCGTCCAGAACTGCGCGAACCGTTCGTCCGCCGGCTCGCGCTGCTCGGACTGGTCGTCCAGGTCGGCGTACGTGGTCTTCACGGTCACGCGTCCGCCGTCGAACACGAGGGCGCCGCCGCCCAGGCGGAACGACATGTCCTCGGGTACGAACCAGAACCGGCGGCTGGCCCCGCGCACGTGGATGCCGGTATGAGCGGTAAGGTCGTCCACGCTCTGGAAGCCCGGAATGGGCGGCTGCTCGATGCCCACGGCGCAGCGCTTCATGTAGTAGTCGGCGTCGAGCAGGACTTTCGCGAGGTGGGTGTCGGCGATGTTCCCGATGAGCCGGACCAGTTGTCGTTCGGAGAGTTCGGCCTGACCGTCGGCCGCGGGCTCCCAGATCGGATCGATGCTGAGGCCGGGGTCTTCCTGGCCGAAATACACGGCCCAGAGGGCGGTGACGAACTTGCGGAGGTCGGCGTCGCGGACGGGCACGTCCTGGCCCTGTAGCAGGAGGTTGAAGCTGCCCGTCACGGGATCGACCGCGGCCCCGGCGACCGCGGTGCCGTCGAGCCCTTCGACCCTGGCGGTGTTGCAGAGCATCACGCCGCCGATTTGGCCGGGGGCGCCTTGCCAAGGGAGGAATCTGTGCGTTGTGAAACGTATCGGAGACACCGGCGGCGGCAGAGAGGATCCGACGAAGGCGCGTTCGAAGTTCGGGTCGGTTCGTGCGATTGTCTCGGCTGGACCCGCCCGTGCTGCGAGATAGCAGCCTGGCGGCCCGGGCAATGCGGGCTCGCGGCTACCCGGGGCCCCGGTCGCCGGCGTCAGCCCTACAGCCCAGCGAATCTCCCAGGCGTCGATGGGAACACGCCAGACAAGCGCGTCGGTAGCGGGACGCGAGTCGATGACGACTTTCGGCAGCAACTCCAGTTCGCCGGCCTGCAGACTCCGCACGATAGGGTCCAGTCGGACTCCGCCGCACACCTCGACGCAGCAGCTCGCACCCGCGCGGCTCTGGTAGGTCCGGTTTTCGCGGTGAAAGGAGTACTCGCGCGGTGTCCGTACCTGGCTGACCGGGTATTCATCGAGCCAGTACCGGAGGTCGTCCGGGGTAGCCAGATGCCCGATGCCCTGGGCCACCGCAGCGAGGCTGAGGAGCACGCGCAGTCTGGCGAGGGCGGGATGGCGAGCGCTGAGATCGGCGATGTTGTCGGTTAGCGCTTGCGCAAAGGAGTCGCCGTATTCGTTGCGCAGGTGCCCGGGTTCCTCGGCGCCCGGTCCGCCGGCGGCGACCTGAACGACCTCCGTGTGCACCTCCAGTGGCAGCGCACGAATAGCGCACACCCGGGTCAATTCGACCAAGGCGGCCTCGCCGGAGACACGGAACCAGAATCGGCTGCCGATCACGCGTTCGACGGCCTCCTCCTGCTCGCTTAGCCGCTCGACGCAAACGTCCACATAGGATTTGGCGGCCGGCGTTCCGGATTCCGTCAGCCCGAGGCTGATCTTCTTGAGGAGGATGTCCGCCTCGAGCAGGTCTCTTCCATACTGCGTGTCGGCGATCCCACCCTCAAACCGCACACTCTGCAGGCCCGTCCGCGGGCTTTCCTCGGTCGGATCGATGCTCACCACGGGGGCCACACGGTGCTTCAACATGGCGCGCAGCGCGACCGCCAAGTCGTCCAGCGTCACGGGGGCGATGGTGGGTGCATGACGCCCGACGAGAATGACGTCACGCCGTTGATCGTCGTACACCACGCCGCCAATGATGTTGATGCCGGCCAGGTCCATCAACTCAGGCGTGCGCAGGCCACGGGCGAGCTGGTCCGCAGCGCAGCCGAGTGAGTAGGCGAGGACGGGACCGACATCGGCCGCGGCGGCCCGTCCCGCCCCCATCAGCGCGAGGAGTACGATCGCCCTCACAGGGAGCATCACGTCACCTCTTGCTCGACCGGGAGTCTTCCGGGCGATCCACAACATAGGCGAGGCCGAAAGGTGCTCCCACGGGCCAGTTCCCACGATCCACGTAGGCCCTTCTCAAGTCGGCCGAGACACCGCCCGGCATGCGCTGGTGTTCTGGAATCCCGCGCCCCGCGAGAGCCATGTTATTGAAGCGAGTCGCTTGATCCAGGTGCCGGTTCACCTGGTTGCTGAGGGCAGGGCCCGCCAGCGGAATCATCGACGCCGCATCCGCGAGGGGCCGCCACATGTGGTCAATTCGGTGCTGACCCGCCCTGATTTCGGGTGTGCTGAGCGTCTGCCGGTGGGCATGCATGTCCATCAGCCCGGCCTTCATCGTCAGTTGCATGCCGGGATCACGCTGTCGGTGCGAGGCAATCAGAACGGGGTATGTCAGCTCGATGAGCAAGCGGTTGAACGCCCGGATACTGAGCTGGTCCTCTGTTCCAAGCTCACTGTATGGCTTGCGGCGAAGCGCCGCGGTCCTCTCAATCAGGGCGCCCAGCTCGGCGCCCGCTGCCTCCAAGTTCAGACGGTGTCTATGGCGGTCAAACAAATCGGATTGCTTCAGCCCATCATTGAGGCGTGCGATCACGCCATCCGTTGGTTCGAGAGGGAGCTCCGAACCTCCGAGAATGACACGCATCAAGTCCTCGGGTCGCCGAGTCAATTCCCGCAGCGCATCCCAGTCGAAGAAGTCCGCAACGCGGAACTCAGGCGCTGCCTGCTGGTCCGGTAGCTGGCAGTCTTCGGCAGCCACGGCCACCGCGCGAAGGTTCCCGGCGGGAAAGGGATCCACCATCAGCCGGGCCGCGGCCGCGAAGTCGGCTCCCGCGGCGTCCCAGCGCCCCTGGCCGAACGCGGCGCAGGCCCGCCCATTCAACCCAAGGAAAGACTGCGGTTGCAGCTTCAAGGCCGCCTCGAAGGCGGCCCGCGCGCCCTCCGGCGCCCTGCGCTGCACCCACAGCGTCCCAAGACTCAGATGTCCGTCCACGAACTCCGGGGCGCGCTCGGTCAACTGCCAGAGGTCCCGCTTGGCGGCGTCCCATTGCTCCAGCGCGGCGTAGACGACCGCCCTGGCGTCCAGGGCCAATGCGAAGTCGTCCGCCTGCTCCAGGGCGCGGTTCAAGAGCGGCAGCGCAGCTTCCCACTCGCCGCAGCGTGCGTGCGCGTCGGCTGAAACGTACAAGGCGACCGGGTTGTCCGGGTGGCGTGCCATGAAGTCTGACGTCCAACGGCGCCACGCGTCTCGGTCGATCTCCGCGGCCGACGAGCTCAGCAGGAGTGCAAACGACTCGTTGTTCCGGTTGAGTGCCAGACAAGCATGCCCCAACAACAGCCGGATTACCGGAGAAAGCAGGGCTTCCTCCGGCGCCACCAGGGATTCGGTCAACCTCTCCCAGCGCTGCGCGAGCAGCGCAGCTTCAACCGGTGGCGTGACGGACGCGGTCCACCGACGCAGCAACTCCTCGGATGGTTGGCGGTCGGGCGTCGCCGCTTGGGTCGAGGGACTAACGCCGGCTCGTACCCTGTCGGCTTCCCGAATTGGCCCGCCGTTCTTGTCCAGCGGTATGCCGGGCTGCTCGAGCTCGCCCGTCTTGAGGTCGCGCGGGTGCCAGTGGTTGACCGCTTCGTCCAGCCCGGTCTGGCCCGGCCCCTCGTGAAGCTGCCCGTCGGGTCGCAGCAGAACGTTCCCGGTGTGTCCCGGAGTAGGTGCTACCTTGAGGTTCCATGAGATCGCTGGGCCGTCACTCCGTGGCGGCTCGTCCCCGGTCTGCGCGATCCCCTGGCCGCAGAAAACCGTTGCAGCGACAATCGCCCACCAAACCGCCCTGCGTCTCATCGCGTTCTCCTTCGCATGCAATGCTTCACAATCTCGCGCGGCATTTGTCCACAATCCACGTGCGCGCTTGCGCAGAACGCACAACAATCTCCGGCGCTCCTACCGTCTTCCGTGCGGACCCACCTCACGCCCGCCGGGACCGAACAGGGCGCCGTCCTGCGTCATCGGCTCCCAGCCGACGGCAGTCCTCCGAGCGGTCAACCCCTGGCGCAGCGCGCGGAACGCCGCAAATGAATCGCGATCCACGATGCAGAAGACCCACTGTTTCTGACCGCCGGGCTGCCGACCCAGCTCGACCAGGAGCGCCGAACCCGGCGCCAGAGCCTGCTCCACGGTCAGGCCCGGCCCCGACGGCTTCACGAGCACGCCCCCGTCGACGCGCGTCTGCTCCACGTAGCGATGCTGGGCCTCCCAGGGGAAGACGGCGCCGCGCGCCACGAGCACGTCGATGCGGCGGCCCTCCGCCCGCTGGACCCACTCGCCGCCGCCCGCGGGTGCCGTACGCTCGGTCTGGTCTTGCAGGGCCGTCAACCGCTCCTGCAAACGTCCGACGCGATGTACAAGTTCGCGCTGGGCTTGTTCCAGGGTCCTGCGCTCGGCGCCGCGTTCGCCGAGGACCTCCAGCAGCGTCCGCCAGTCCGCCTCTTGCGCCTGCTGCTCCGCAAGCCGCCGTTCGAGGTCAGCCTGCTGCGCGCGGAGTGCGAGCAGCAGCGCCTCGACGCGCGCCTGCTCGCGCGTTGCCGTGGCGATCTCGCTTTCCGCGTCCGTCGCCGCGCGCTGCGCCGCCCACGCAGCACGGCGGGCGGCATCCAGGGCATGTTCCAGCGCGCTGACCTGCCGTCCCCAATCGTCCCGCGCGGCGCGCAGGTCCGGGAGAGGTGCCGCAGCGCCGTCCGCGGGTTCGTGGAACCGCTGCATCAGCGAGAGCATTCCGCCCAGGGTCATCAACGAAATGACCACCAGAAACGAGAGGTCCAGCACCGAGGTCATCATGTTGGACAACGGCGATGGGGCACGGACAACTGGCATAGCTCTGGCCTTCACCCTGGCCGGACGATACGAACGCGGTGGCTCTCACCCACGTTCAAGTACTCCAACGTCACCTCGGCATCGATTGGCTCCCAGCCGATGTCAATCGGAGCTCCGGGGCGCGTGGCGTTGTCCGCCTCCACGATCCGGCGGTACGTGAGAAAGACGTGGATCGCGTCCGGGCGGACCAGGAAGATCACCAGGCGCTTCGCGCGCGCGGCGCTGAGCAGACGCTGTTGCTCGGAGTCATCGGGCGCCAGGCTCAGGACGTCTCGCTGCGGCATCAGGGTGGCCCCCCCGAACTCGCACTCGACATACAGGGCATCACGCCCCGTTCCGCCGACCCAGTCCTCGGCCGGGGTCGCCGCCACCTGTTCCTGCGCATCGATCTGTCGTTGCAGCGCCGCCTCGTGCTCCCGCAAACGAGCCAGTTCCGCTTCCTGCGCCGCGATCTGCTGGTCGACCGCTTCGCGGGTGCGGCGGGCCTCGTCCACCTGCTTCGCCAGCTCCTCAAGACGGTGGAGCTCAGCCGTCAGGTTCGCGATCCGCTGCTGAAGCGCCGCCGACTCGCGCCGCAGGGCTTCGGTGTCGCCGAGCAGGCCCGTCAGACGTTCCTGCTGGTCGGCCGTGTCGGCCGGAGTGCCCTCGTACTGACGGATGAGCCAGCGCAGCTTCTGAGCCTCGTCGCGCAGTGCCGACAGCTCGTCCTGAATCTGCTGCCGCTCCATGGCGATCGACCACTGCGGCTGGCCGTCGGACTGTGCATGGCCGCGCGCAAACGATGCCACGAAGGCCACCGCCGCGTACGCCAGCAGGCTGACCAGCAGTGGTACCGTGCAGTACGTTCCGATCGCTACGCCGCCTGCTCGCCGCATCGCCATGATTCGTCCGCCGCCGCCGGGCCGCGCACAGCGCCCGCACTACTCCATCGGGTCCGCGGGCAGCCGTGTGCCTTGGCCGTCCGGTTCGGCCTGGGCCGCCGTTTGGGGGTAACGGATGGAGATTTCCGGGATACGGCCCAGCCCCTGTTCCACCCGGGCCAGCCCTTCCGCGAGTTCCTTGCGCAGGCCCTTGCTCTGCGCCTCGAGCGCGGCACCGGCGTCGTCCAGCCGGGTATTCAACTCCTGTCGGAGGTTGCCGAGCCCGAGTTGCCATTCCGCCCGGGCTTGCTCGCCCAGGGTCCGCGCCATTTGCTCGGTCAGCCCCTCGACGTGCCGTCGCGTCAGCTCGCTGACCTTCTGCTGGTAGGCGTCCAGGGCGGCCCCGGCGAAGTCCCGCAACTGCTTCACACCCGCTGCGGCGACCGCCTGCAATTCCGCGGCCATCTGTGCCGCCGGGTCCGGTTGCTCGTTGGCGCCCAGGTTGAACCGGCGGCGCACGAGCTCGGTCACTGCGCCGAGCCCGCCTACCTCGGCCCAACGCATCGCCGTGAGGGCGACACTGGTGAGAATCCCGCACACCAGCGCCAACACCGTCGTGTCCAGGGCCGTGCTGAGGGCGCTCGTGAACTGTTTGAGGCCCGCGCCGATCTGCTCGGGTGCCGCGTCCGAAAGGTGGCTGAAGGAGCCGAACATGGACCGGCTGATTCCCCACACCGTCCCGAGGAACCCGAGGGCCAGCATCACCTGGACCACGCTGCCGAGCAGGGTGTAAACCTGTTCCAGTTCGTCCTCATCGCGGCGGTCCAGCTCCTGGGCCCGCGCGAAGGCGGCCCGGGGGCCGTCGCTGGTCAGCCGGGCGTGGGTCTGCTCAAGACGTTCTCGCAGGAGGCGCGCGACGCGGACCGCGGGAAGGCTGTCCGTGGCGCCGTCTTCAGCGGTCGCCCGCAGACTGCGTTGCAGCGCCAGGTGCTGCATCAGGCGCGCGGCCAGCACCGTGACCGCGAAAAAGAACACGGCCAGGGTGCACCATTGGACGACGCTGCGCTCGAAGAAAAAGGCGCGGGTGGCCGTCGCGAGGGCCGGCAGTCCCAATGCGACGAGAGCCGGCTCCACCAGCCCGCGCAGCCCAAGCAGGGCCAACGCGGTCAGAACCACCGCGATTACCGCGAAGGCTGACAACTGCGGCATCGAGTAGCGCACCGCTTCACTCCACGTCGGCGGCCGAGGGAGCTGACCGTCGCCGGTGCCCGCCAGTTACCGGCGCGGGAGACAATCCGGCGGGGCCGCGGCTGCTAGGGCGGCTCGGCGGACCAGCCGGCGGGCTCATGCGGACCGTACGTGACGCGCTCGTAGAAGGCCGTGCCCGGCACCGGGGTGGACATGCACTTGCCCCCCAGCACGACGTGGGGGCCGTTGGCACAGAGGTTTCCACACGCACGGTGGTCCAGGTCGGTCGTGATCCCACGGGTCCGATACAGGCCAAGGTACTCGTCATACGACAGGGCGGCGTCGATCGTCCCGTCCGACCGGTGCAACTCGTAATTCGCGCGCGTCGGCGTGCAACAGCAGGTGCCGCCCAGCACCCACGGCCGGCTCCCGCGCACATGACCCACGGCGTCGTGACAGATGAGCTGAACGGGCGCGGTGCGCGGCTTCGCCACGTAGGGAACCGGCCGATACGGGGTCTCACACGCGCTCGACAGGAACATGAGCGCGGCCGCGATCGCGAAGTATGGCAGCTTCAACTTGCAGACCATGGTTTCCTCCTCGTAGCGCCCGGTCGTCCCGCGCCCGCGTTGAGCTCCGGTCGAACCGGCCGAAGGTCCCATCCGGCACTCGGGACACCTAATCCGCCTCGATGGTCTTGGCGGGCCGACGGACGCGCAGCTCGTAGTCCGATGGTTCAGCCGACAGGCTGGCGACCTCGTGCTTGGTCACGAAACGGGCGGCCAGCATGTAAGGAGCCCAGTTCGTCCGGTAGAGTTCATAGCCCTGGTGGTCTTTCCAGACCATTTGGATGTCAATCCAAAGATCGCACTTCGTGTTGTTCCTGAGATCAGTCCGGACCCGCAGGAGGTCGCCCGCGATCCGATCTGCGCTCTGCCGTTCCACGCCGATCAGGCGCGCGAGGTTGCTGTCCTGGAACAGGATCCGGTGATGTACATCCATGACCTTCGGGTTGGCCTGGCAGCCGGCCAGCAGGGCCGCCAGACCGCTCACGAGCCACACGATCCGTGTCATCCGATTCTCCTTGCGTGGTCTTCGCTCGTTAACCGTCCCTAGTACGCGCGACGGGGCATCGACACCAGCACATCCTCGCTCACCGGCCGGGCGCCCGCCGCAAAGGCAGCCTTGCGCTGCGCGCCTGGCAGCACGTTGTCGGCATCGTAGACCGGATTGAGCAGGACACAGGTCTCGCCGGCCGGCGGCACATGGATGCCGTGGTACGTGGCCGTCCAGCGCGGCAGCGGGTTGCCCGCGGCGTCCGCCATCTCCAGCCGAACCGTATGCGTCCCGGGCGGCAGCCGGGCAGCGAACACGTGCACCCGCCCCGGCAGGGACGCCCAGCAGCGCGCGTCGCCGGAGACGTCCCAGTAGCCGGCGACGAAGCCCGCGTAGGGCGCGTGGCTGAGGACTTCCTTCAGGACCGCCTTGGTCGCCTGGGCGAGGTCCTTCTCCACGATGCGGTCCTGTGTGGCGGCCTGGTCCCACATGTCCAGGAGCGGGATTGCCGTGCCCGCGTGCCGATCGTCGATGTAGACTTGCACCGTGTGCGGCAGGACGAACGCACGCGTGATTTCCGTGCGCGAGCCGTGCAACCCAGTGAGGTTCTTGAAGGGCCCCCGTCCCAGCTCGATCGTGAGAGTCGTGTTGACTTGCTCCTGAAAGCCGTCATCGAACAGCTCGGTGCGGCCGGCGGCACAGCGCGCCGCGCCCGAAGATCCTCCGGGGTCGTCACCCACGTGCTGGAAGACCCCGGAGTCGGTCGGCGCCGCGGTCAGGTCCGCCATCTCGCCGACGTACAGGGCCGGCTTATTCGGGTCGTGAAACGTGCGCAGCGCCCAACGTTCCCCGTCCAGGCGGCGCGCGGCCATCCGCCGGGCCGTGCCGAGGTCCTTCTTGAGTTCCGTGACTTTCGCCCGGCGTTCCGGCTCCTGCGCGGCCTTCTGAAACGCGATCCGCGCGCTGTCCCGCTGGCCGAGACGCAGATAGGTCTTGGCAAGCCAGTAGTAGGCCAGCCCGAAGTCCTCGCCGTAGGTGGTCGGCGTAGTCGGTTTGACGACGGCCTCCCGGTCGGCGGACAACGCCCGCTCCAGGCAGATGCGCGCGTCGTTGTACTCTCCCCGATAGTACGCCGCATATCCCAGGTAGAAGTACAGCATGGCGCGTTCGTAGCTTTCGCCTTTGTAGTATTTGTGCGCCTCGCTTCCCAAGGCGGCCGCAGTGTTGGCGCGCTGCACGTCCAATTGGTCCACGGCCTCGCGCAGCCTGACCGCGGCGCGGTCGTAGGCTCCCAGCATCATCGCCAGGCGCGCGAATTCCATGCGCGTCAGGATGTAGTTGTTGTCGTCCGGATCTCTCACGACGGCGCTCTCGGGGATGTCGAGCGGGTTGCCGGGCACGAGCGTCACCGTCCGCTGCGCGCACCCCGCCAGAACACCGAGCGCTACCAGGCCCAGTCCCCGCATCAACCCTGTCCGGCTGTCCATGTGCCTCACCCTCTGCACCTCCCCCGTTTCAACGATCGTAGACGCCTGCCCGACGGTACTTCTTGAGCTCGTAGTCGTCCTCCCACACGATTGCGCTGGTCGTGGCATTCGTCAGGCGGAACGACAGACGCATATACACAGTTTGTTCGCGCCCGCGCGTCCGGCGAATGCTCTCGATGCGTCCCGTGAGGGCGTAATCGAAGCCTCCCAACGGCTCATTGCTGCTGCGGGTCACTTGCCCCGCGTCCTTCAACTCCCGCTCGTCGAGAATCGCATCGACGATGTCCCGGTCGAGGAAGGTCAGCTTGTGCCCCGCGTTCTTGATCAGCTCGGTGCGCATCTTGTACAGGAAATCGTCCGTGCTGAACAACTCGTCGCTGGCATTGACCACGTGGGTGAACGCGACGGTCGGCGGACTGGCCGCGTTCTGAATCGGAGGAATGCGAATCAGGGACTGGGCAATCTGGAAGCAGACGCTTCGAAAGTCCTTGCTGCCCACGACGCCGATCAGCGCATCGTCCTCTTCGTCCGGGTCGATGCGCGCGGTACGGCCGGCGCATCCGCATACGGCCAGGACTGCGAGCAACACGGCTGCGCGCCCTGCGTACTCCACGAGGTGCCGGTGATGCGTCGCCCAACGTATCGGTCCCTGCATGGTGGTTCTCCTTGGCTCCGCGTGCGCGCGGGCAGTCGTCGGAACCTGGGGGCTCGGGTTGGAGAGCGGCAAGCTGCGACTTGAAGTGTCCTGCCCGTGCGGCATGCCCTGCCTCCGCACTCTCACGGCGCTCACGAGGCGCCGCCTGTCCGCGAAGGTTCGCCCCCCGGCGCGCACTCGCCGCCGCTGGGACAAACCCAGAGGGACCGCACAAAAGGTCGCTGTCGGCTGAACTGCTTGGACGTCGAACGGGAACGGCGGTGTTCGACATGCCCCTTGCGCCGCGCTCGCCTGCGGCCTCACTCTCGTAGTATGGTCTCTTGGACCGCACAGGTCAAGTGCGTCCACTTGGGGCCGAGCCGGTTGCGTTCTTATGAGCTTCGTGGCGTAGTGCGGTTGCGCGGGGGCGGGAGGGCTTCCCCGCGCGCGGCTCGTTTCGGGCGGCGGGACCCGGGGCGGGTTCCTTGGTTCTTGGATTTCTCGACCAAGCTGGCCGGTCAGCCGGAACAGCGGGGAGCGGTTGCGGCGTAACACGGGAGCGCTGGGTTTGCTGGGCGAGGAGCACGGATGTGTCTGACCACCCAACGACCGCAGTCGCCTGCGCCCAAGCTCCCGGCGCCCTTGCCTGATCCGTGACACACGCTACCGCGATGTCCCATCCGCGCCGTCCAGCCCACCGCCAGTCAGTCGCCGGCTCCCCGACCCTGCTCAACCGGTTACAGACCAACCGGCTCCGCCTCGCCCGAGCTTCCGAGGACTTCATTGGTCTCGCCAGGGCTGCGGGCGGCGCGGGACCGCCGTATGACCTCGATCACCTCCGCGACGCGCAGGGCCGTCGCCGGCTCGATCGCGTCCGGCTGCTCGCGACGGACGATTTCGAGCAGCGGAGCCCAGTGGTCGCCGAGCACTATGAGCGGTGCGGAGCGCTTCAGCCCCGCTTTGTTCAGCAGCTCCCAAACCAGCGCGAGCTCGAGCAATGTGCCGGTACCGCCCGGCAGCACGACGTAGGCATCGCCCAGCCGCACGAGCGTGTTGAGCCGCGCAAGCAGGTCGAACGTGGGGACTTCCTGCTTGATGTAGCGGTTGGCGCCGCCACGCCAGCGCAGTGCGGAGCACGTGACGCCGATGGTGTGGCCCCCCGCCTCCGCGGCGCCGCGTGCCGCCGCCTCCATCGTTCCGCCATACCCGCCATTGCACAGCACCCAGCCGGCTTCCGCGATGGCGCGGCCAAGCTCAAGGGCGAGCTGGTAGGGCGGGCTGAGGGCGGCGGGCGCCGAGCTGCCAAACACCGTCACGACCGTGGACTTCACCGTGGCCTCCGGATCAGTAGGGCGGAGTGATCGGCGGCGGCTGGCCGCGACTCTTCTCGTAGTTTTCCTGGAATCCCTCGATCTTCTGCGTGAAGCCCGGCTCCTTTACAAACTCGACGCGCCCATCCACGTACAGGATGTTGGCGCCTTCGCCGCCGTGGTTCGCCGGGTCGCAGTAGGCGACGATCCAGTCGGCGGGGTCGTCGCTCGTCAGGCCGACCACGTAGTAGTAATCGCATCGCGGCGGCAGATTGGCCGAGGACGGGTCGGTCAGTTGCTGCGCCGTGATGCTGCCGTCATCAAGCAAGGCCTGGAAGTCCGGCGGGAACTGGTGGTCGTTGTCATGCGCGTAGACGAGCATGGCCTGCCCGATGCCGCGCAGGTTGGACGCGTCCACTGCCCGCTTGGCGATCTCGCGCGCCCGGGCCAGCGACGGGAGCAGCATCGAGATCATCAGGGCGATCACTGGGATCATCAGGAGGCTCACGCCGCCCGTGCAAATCCCGGCGATCGCCAGCCCCTTGCCGCCGTAACGCTCGGGTTCGCGGCTGGCCCGCGTGGTGGCGATGATCCCCAGGATCAGCCCGACGATCCCGACCGGCATGCAGACTGTGATGCCGACGATGCCGCACACCAGGGCGGCAATGGCCATGCCGGTGCGCGGCGGCTCGCGCAGGGCAGCATAGCTGGACGGCTGGTAGTAGTCGGGCGGCAACGGCGGCAGCGGTGGTCCGGACATGAGTCGCTCCTCCACGGCCTTGAGCAGTGTGCTGGCATTATCCACGATGCCGGGGCTCGCACAACGATGCGCCCGGGCAAGACTGCGACCCCGAGGAGTTACGGCGCGAAACAGGGGCCGCCCAAGGGGCGAGCCCCGACGGGCAGATGCGGACGGCGGCTGCCAGGCGCGCGGGAGCGGGAGCAGGTCCAGCCCTACGCGCGCGACTCCGAGCGGTCCACACATGCGGCAATCGCGATGTCGCCGCCGACGTTGAGCGTGGTCCGGCACATGTCGAGCAGACGGTCCACGCCGAGGATCAGGCCGATCCCCTCCGCGGGCACGCCCACCGTTTGCAGCACCATGACGACCAGCGGCAGCGAGCCGCCGGGGACGCCGGCCGTGCCGACGCCCGCCAGAATCGCGAGCACAGCTACCGTGATCTGCTGCCCCAGCGTGAGGTCGATGCCGACCACCTGGGCCAGAAACAGGACGGTGATGCCCTCGTACAACGCGGTCCCATTCTGGTTGGCGGTGGAGCCGAGGGTCAGGACGAAGCTGGAGATTTCGCGGCGGATGCCGAGCCGCTGCTCGGCGACGCGCAGTGTCGTCGGCAGCGTGGCGTTGGACGACGAGGTCGCGAACGCCGTCAGCAGGGCCTCGGACGCCCGGCCGAAGAAGCGCAGCGGGTTGACCCGGGCGAACAGGCCCAGCACGATCGAGTAGACGCCGAAGAAGTGCAGCGCCAGGCCGGCCAGAACGGTCAGCACGTACCACGCGAGCGTCTTCAGGATATCGACGCCCAGCAGCGCGGTCAGCGAGAACACCAGCCCGGCGACCCCCAGCGGAGCCAGCCGCATGGCCATCCCCACCACGACCATCACGGTGTCATACACTCCTTGCAGCACGGCAATCAGCGGCTGCGTGCGCTCGGGGGCAAGCGTGAGTGCGATGCCGAACAACACGGCGAAGAACATGACGGCCAGCATTCCGCCGCCGGGCGAGCTGCCGTCCAGTGCGCCGACCATCTCCTGAAGCGGGTTGCGGGGAATGACGTCGAGCAGCGTTTCCCGGAGCGGCTTGGCCTGCTGGGCCTGCGCCACCTTCTCCTCGGTTTGCGGTGCGTAGCGCTGCCGCAGGGCCGTGCGCTGCTGCTCGGGGAGCCGCAGGCCGGGGCGGATCGCGTTTGCCATCGTGACCCCGATAACGACGGAGCACATCGATAGCCCGACGGTGTACAGGAACGTCTTGAGCCCGATCCGCCCCAGACGGCGTACGTCGCCCAGCTCCGCGACTCCCAGCACCAAGGCCGAAAACACCAGCGGCAGCACGACCATGAAGATCAGCCGCAGGAAAATCTGCCCCATGGGCTCCGCGATGTTTCGGACCACCCACGTCAGGCCCGCATGCGGCGTACCGTCCGGCTGCGCAGGATAGACGGCGTTGGCGACCAAGCCGGCCGTCGCGCCGAGCGTCAGTCCGATCAGGATTTGCCAGTGAAGAGCGGGCAGACGCCGCGCGGTGCGCTGCCGGAAGTTCGCGTTGCTCATGCATCCCTCGCGCTGCGGAGACGCGGACCAGATGCCGATGCCGGGATCGTCGCACCCGTCAGCATAGCGGCATTATCGGGTGCCCGCACGCCCGGTGGATATTCGATCCGCCGGCGGGGTTTGCCGATGACTCCCCTGGGACTCTGCCCCGCCGCGCTGCCGCGGCGCGCCGGGTCCGCAGGAGGTCGGTTCGCGTGGACAAAGCGAGCCTGATTGGCAGCTTGCTGGGCGTCGCGGCGTGCCTGTTCGTCGGGTACAGGGCGTCGGAGGGGAACTGGGCCATGTTCTATTCGGAAAAGGGCATGGTCATGGTGTTCGGCGGCACGATCAGCGTGGCGCTGATGGCGATGCCCATGGACAAGCTCAAGTGCGTGCCAGGTTATGTGCGCCGCTTCATGTTCCACAAGGCCAAGAGCCCCGACGAGGTAATCAAGCAGGTTGTGGGCCTGTCGGAGAAGGGCCGAAGGGACGGCGTGCTCGCCTTAGAATCGGAGATCGGCAAGCTGGACGACAAGTTCCTGGCCCAAGGCCTGAAGATGCTCGTCGACGGCACGGCTCCTGAAACGATCGAAACCAGCCTGCGCATGGAACTGCTCTCGATGCAGGAACGCCACAAGGCCGGCAAGAAGTTTTTCGACCTGATCAAGCTCTACGCGCCCGGTTACGGCCTGGTCGCGACGCTGATCGGGCAGATCGGCATGTTCGGCCACCTGGGCGGCGAGATCGAGGTCATGGGGCACATGCTCGCCGTCGCGGTCGTCGCCACCATGTACGGGACGATTCTGGCCAACGCGGTCGCTGGCCCGATCGGCGATAAGCTCTCGCTCCGCTCCGGGGAAGAGATGGTCAACCGGGAGATGATCCTCCAGGGGTTGCTGTCGATCGGGGCGGGCGACAACCCGCGCGTCACGATGGAGAAGATGCTGGCCTTCCTGCCCCACGCGGCGCGCGGAAAGGTGAGCGCCAGCTAAACGTGCCGGATGAACGCCGAAACGGCGTGGTCAGCTATGGCAGACAAACATCCCGCCGCCGAAGAAAACCACGCACCGCCGCCGGAGCATGCGGGCAACGGTCACCGCAGCCACGGGCCGTCGTCGCACGGCCACGGCGAGGAGCACGAGGGCGCCCCGGAATGGCTCATCTCGTTCGCTGACAACGTCCTCTTGCAGTTGGGTTTCATGGTCATCCTGTTGGCGCTGACGCTGAAGGGTGCGAGCGCGGGCGGCATGTCCCATGAGGGCGAGAAGACGTCCGGCAAGGGCGCCCCGACCGCCCAGGACCTGGATTTCGCGATCGCCGTCCGCGCGGCGTTCAATAATCCCGTTGACATCAACTCGACGGACGTGCGCGACCTGCTGCTCGTTCAGCGGCTCCGTGAGCGCTTGCGCGGAATGAGCGAGGCGGCCGACGAGGGCCTCGAGGGCAACGAGCACGATGTGCAGTCGATTCGTCAGGCGGGGGCGTACGGCGTCGGCGGACACATCCTCTTTGACACACGAACTTCCGAGCCTGGCGAGAACGCTCGCCGCGCGGCGGAGGCACTGGCAGAGCAGTTTCGGGGATGTCAGACAGTCCTGGACATTCGCGGCCATTGCAGCGCCGAGGAAGCCTACGGGCGCGAGGACCGCGGCATGCAACTCTCGTACGAGCGGGCGCGCGCAGTCGCCGAGCTGCTGGCCTCGCATGGACTGCCCTGGAGCCGATTGCGCGTCACGGCCTGCGCGGACAGCGAACGCGTTACGCCGACGACTTACGAGGAGGCCGGTCACCGGTCGAACCAGCGCGTGGAGGTGATCCAGATCGACCGGGCGGCGGAAACGGACTAGATCACCGTGCGCAATCATGCGGCGCGGGAGGGCGAGGCTCCCGCCGAGCCGCGGCTCGCCAGGAGGCTCGCCCTGCCGACGCGCGCCGCCGAATCGCGCACCGTGATTTAGAAAAGAAGTCGGCGCGTCGGCGGTCGCGAGGCGACGCTCCGACTTCGCGCGATTCAAGGGCGGGACCTGGCGCGACGCAGGGGCGATTCCGGGCGGTTAGTCGCGTGACGCTGTGCATTGTCGCGTGCGTCAGAATGCCCAGGGGTTGCGAAGTTTCGCGGGCGGCCTGGGGCGCGGCGACGTTCGTGCGCCCCTCAGGGGTATGTAAACTCATTCCCAATAGATGGTTGCGCCGCGCGCAGCACGCGGACCAGGCGTGGCACGTTGCATGCCCGAAACCCTCTACGTACATTGGTGGTTTAATCTCCGGGTGTCCGACAACGGGCCCTGGTGCGATTCCGCCTTGGTTCTCCGACCCTGGGAGTGACAGGATGCCCGGTTCCTCACACGGGTCCGCTCACGCGGACACCTTGCCCGCCAAGATGCGAGCCGCGACCGGCGAGTCGGTCTTCAACTGCTACCAGTGCGGAAAGTGCACGGCGGGCTGCCCGCTCGCGCAGGAGATGGACTACGCCCCCAATCAGATCGTGCGGCTGCTGCAACTCGGGTTTCCGGAGCTGGAGGAAGAGGCGCTCAAGGCATTCTCGATCTGGCTGTGCCTGACGTGCGAGACCTGCGGGGCGCGCTGTCCGAAGGAAGTCGATCTGCCGCGGATCATGGAGTACCTGCGGCAGGAATCGCTGCGGCGCGGCCTCGTGCATCCCAAGGCCAAGGACATCCTGGCGTTTCACGAGGCCTTTCTCGACACGATCCGCCGTAACGGCCGGCTGCACGAGGTCGGGCTGATCTCCCAGTACAAATTAAAGACGCTGCACCTGCTTCAGGATGTGCTCTCGGCCCCGGCGTTGCTCCTGCGCGGCAAGCTCAAGCTGCTGCCGCACAAGATCGAGGGTCAGGACGCGATCAGCCGGATCTTCGAGCGGACCACAGACCACAAGGAAGAATAGAGATGAAAGTCGGTTTCTTCCCCGGGTGCTCGCTGGAAGGCTCGTCGCGGGAGTACAACGAATCGCTGCTGGCGATCGCGCCCGCGCTCGGGCTCGAGCTGGCCGAGGTGCCCGACTGGAACTGCTGCGGGGCCACCGCCGCCCACAGCCTCAACCACAAGCTGGCCCTCGCCTTGCCGGCCCGCATCCTCGCGCTGGCCGAGCGGGCCGGCATCACGGAGCTGCTGGTGCCCTGCTCCGCGTGCTTCAGCCGCCTGGCCGCGACGCGCGAGCAGTTGACGCGCGACGACGCCCTGCGCGGCGAGATCGCCAGGATCATCGAGCTCCCGTTCACGGCCCGCACCAAAGTGCTGAACGTGCTCGAAGTGCTCGCCCTGTGCGTCAAGGACGGCTTTGCACAACAGGTGCGCCGGCCGTTCGCCCACAAGGTCGCGTGTTACTACGGGTGTTACCTGACGCGGCCAAAGTCGATCGGCACCTGCGCGCGCGCCGAAGACCCGCAGGAAATGGACGAGATGATGAAGCTCGTGGGCGCCGAGCCGCTGGACTGGGCCTTCAAGGTCGAGTGCTGCGGGGCGGGGCTGTCCGTCTCGCGGACCTCCAGCGTGGCCGAGCTCTCCGGCCGCATCGTCGCGGACGCCGCGGCGCGCGGAGCGGAGGCGATCATCGTGGCCTGCCCGATGTGCCACACAAACCTCGACTTGCGGCGCAGCGCCATCGAACGGCATCGTCAGGCGAAGTACGCGCTACCCGTCCTCTATCTCAGCCAGGTGATTGGGCTCGCGCTCGGGCTGGGGGAACGCGAACTCGGCTTGCACCGTCACGCCGTCCCCGTGCGACTCGCCAGTCCGGCCCCTGCCGGCGGTGAACCGGCGGCACGGCCGACGGCGACGGTGTCCCAGGAACAGGAAAACTAGCCATGCCGCGGATCGGCGTCTTCGTTTGCCATTGTGGAGAGAACATCGCCGGCACAGTGGATGCGGCGGCAGTCGCGCAGGCGTGCGGCGAGCTGCCGGGCGTGGTGCACAGCATCGACTACAAGTACATGTGCTCGGACCCCGGCCAGAACCTCATCAAGGAGGCCGTCAGGGAGAAACGTCTCACCGGCGTCGTCGTGGCCGCCTGTTCGCCGCGCATGCACGAGCCGACCTTCCGCCGGGCGTGTGCCGAAGCGGGGCTGAACCCGTACCTGTGCGAGATGGCGAACCTGCGGGAGCATTGCTCGTGGGTGCACCTGCGGGAGCCGGCGACGACGGAGAAGGCGATCGACCTGGTGCGCATCCTGGTCGAGAAGGTCAAGCGCAACCACCCGCTGTTCCCGATCAGCGTGCCGGTTACGAAGACGGCCCTCGTGCTGGGAGGCGGGATCGCCGGCATCCAAGCCAGCCTCGACATCGCCAACGCCGGTCACAGGGTGGTGCTGGTCGAGCGTGACCCGTCGATCGGCGGCCACATGGCGCAGCTCTCCGAGACGTTTCCGACGCTGGACTGCTCGCAGTGCATCCTGACGCCGCGGATGGTCGAGGTCGCGCAGCATCCGAACATCACGCTGTACACGTACTCGGAGCTGGAGAAGCTCGAGGGGTTCATCGGCAACTTCAAGGCGACGATCCGCAAGAAGGCCCGCAGCATCGACGAGAAGCTGTGCACCGGTTGTGGGTTGTGCACCACGAAGTGCCCGACCAAGAAGATCCCCAGCGAGTTCAACGCCGGCCTCGGGCTGCGTACGGCGATCTATGTGCCCTTCCCGCAAGCCGTGCCGAACAAGCCGGTCATCGACCGCGCGCGCTGCACGTTCTACAAGAACGGCCGCTGCAAGCTGTGCGAGAAGGTCTGCCCGACGAAGGCCCTGCGGTACGACCAGGAGGACGAGCTGATCGAGCTGGAGGTCGGTGCGGTCGTCGTGGCCACCGGCTACGACGTCAAGGGCACGGACTTCTTCCCCGAGTACGGCTACGGCAAGTACAAGGATGTGATTACCGGTCTGCAATTCGAGCGGCTCGCATCCGCCTCGGGTCCGACCCTGGGTGTGATGAAGCGGCCGTCAGACGGCCAGACGCCCGAGACGGTCGTGTTCATCGCCTGCGCCGGCTCGCGTGACCCGGCCAAGGGCATTAATTACTGCTCGAAAATCTGCTGCATGTACACCGCCAAGCACGCCATGCTGTACCGGCACAAGGTGCACGGCGGCAAGGCGTACGTGTTCTACATGGACATCCGCGCCGGCGGGAAGATGTACGAGGAGTTCGTCCGCCGGGCGATCGAAGAGGACGAGGTGGACTACATCCGCGGCCGCGTGTCGCGGATCTACCAGCGCGACGGCAAGCTGATCGTCAAGGGCGTCGATACGCTGCTCAATGCCCGGCCGATCGAGGTCGAGGCCGACATGGTCGTCCTCGCGACGGCGATGGTGGCCAACCCGGACGCCGAGGAGCTCGCGCAGAAGCTCAAGGTGAGCTACGACGGCGACCATTTCCTGTCCGAGGCCCACCCGAAGTTGCGGCCGGTGGAGATGAATACGGCGGGCGTCTTCGTCGCGGGCGCGTGCCAGGCGCCGAAGGACATCCCGGAGACCGTGGCGCAGGCTTCCGGTGCGGCGAGCAAGGTCATCGGCCTGTTCAGCAAGGACGAGTTGTCGCGGGAGCCGGTGGTCGCCGTGGTGAACCGCACCGCGCCGCCGCTGTGGTCGACGTGCGTGGGCTGTTTCCTGTGCGAGTCGGCCTGCCCGTACCAGGCGATCGAGCGCGAGGAGATCAAGTCGCGCGACGGCAAGGTGCTGAAGACCGTGGCGAAGATCAACCAGGGCGTATGCCAGGGCTGCGGCACGTGCGTCGCGCTGTGCCGGACGAAGTCGATCGACCTGCAGGGCTTCACGAACGAGCAGGTGTACGCGGAACTGGTGGCGTTGTAGCGCTGTGCCGAAGATGATTTTGGAATTCAGGTTTTGGATTTTGGATTGGGTCCGGGCCCGCGCTGCAATCCAAGATCCAAAATCCAAAATCCAGAATTCAGGAGTGTCTCATGGCGGACTTTGAGCCCAAAGTGATCGCCTTCGTGTGCAACTGGTGCACCTACGCGGGTGCGGACCTGACCGGCACCAGCCGCATTAAGTACGCTCCCAACGTCCGCATGGTCCGCCTGCCGTGTACTGGGCGCATCGACTTCATGCTGCTGTTGCAGGCTTTCGGACAGGGCGCCGACGGCGTGATCGTCTCCGGCTGCCACCCGGGCGACTGCCACTACACCGCGGGCAATTTCCACGCCCGCCGGCGATGGATTCTGTTCCGCCGACTGCTGGACTTCATGGGCGTGGACTTGCGGCGGGTGACGTTCTCGTGGGTGTCGGCGGCCGAGGGCGCGAAGTGGGCCGAACTGGTGAACAACGTCGTCGACGAGGTCCGCAAGCTCGGGCCGTACCGGGCGTTCCCGAAGCGGCTGGACGGGCAACCCCAGACGGTGGAGGTGGCCTGATGGAAGCTTTGCAGCAGAAAGCGCGGACGTTGCTCGAAAGCGGGAGCGTCAAGGTCGTCATCGGTTACACCGCGGGCAGCGACGCCCAGCGCGCCCGCGCCCTCTTCGTTCGCAACCCGGAGCAGGCGCAGCAGCTCATCTGGGACGCGCGTTGCCGCCAGAACCTCGCTACGTACCTGAACAAGCCCGAGGTCCGCGCTCTGGGCAAGGCGGCGCTGGTCGCCCGGCCGACGACCTTGCGCACGCTGCTCCAGTACGCGGTCGAGAACCAGCTTGCGGACGAGGCGGTGCTTGCCCTCGCGGTGAACGACGGGCAGGTGACGGAGCTGCCGACCTTCGCGGCGATCGAGGAGCACCTCGCCACGCAGCCGCGCGGCCTGACGCCGGAGCAGCAGCAGGAGCTCACGCGGGTGAGCGCGCTGCCGCTGGAGGAGCGCTGGGCGTTCTGGGCGGCGGAGCTGGGCCGCTGCATCAAGTGTTTCGCGTGCCGGGCGGCGTGCCCGCTGTGCTACTGCGACCGCTGCATCGTCGAGGTGAATCAGCCGCAGTGGATCCCGGTGGCGTCCGATCCGCTGGGGAACCTGGAATGGAACGTCGTGCGGGCGATGCACCTGGCCGGCCGGTGCGTGGATTGCGGCTCATGTGCGGACGCCTGCCCGGAGAACATCCGGATTGACCTGTTGAACCGCGTGCTGGCCCAGGAGGCCCTGACCCACTTCGGCGCCGCGCCGGGTTACAGCACCCGCAAGGACTACGCGCTGGCGGCGTACAAGCCGGACGACAAGGAAGAGTTCATCCGGTGACAGAAGAGTTTATCCGGTGACACAGGAGTCTATCGGGTGACTGAATAGGCCCCCGCGCGTCATAGTAGGGCAAACCTCTGGTTTGCCTCCCGGCTGCGTGCCGCACTGCTCCCCAGCGGTGGCACAAGGAACGAAGATGAGCGAAACCAGGATTCTTCAGAAAGCGTCGCTCGACCCGCTGCTCGCGAAGCTGGCCGCGGCCGGCAACCGGGTCCTCGCACCGGTCCGGAGCGGGGAGCGCGTCGAGTTCGAGGAAGTGACGACTGCCGCGCAGGTGGCCGCGGACTACGTGCAGACGACGCGGCCCGCCAAGACCGCCGTGTTTCCCCGCTACGAGCAGATGCTGCGGTTCAAGATCGGCGGCAAGGACGTGGCGGTCGAAGAGGTCCCGGCCGAGGCGAAGCCGACGGTGCTGTTCGGGCTGCATCCGTGCGACGCGGCGAGCTTCGCGACGCTGAAGGCCGTCTTCACGTGGGACTCCGGCGACGCATACTTCGAGCCCAAGCTGGCGAACACGACCGTGATCGGCTTGAGTTGCACGCAGGGCGACGATTACTGCTTCTGCACGTCGGTCGGCGGCGGGCCGGGCGACACGCGCGGCAGCGACATCCTGCTGACGCCGCTCGACGCCACGAAGTTCCTCGCCGAGGTCCTCACGGAGAAGGGCCAGGCGCTCGTGAAGCTGGCGCCGGAGCTGTTCGCGCCGGCCAACGGCCCATCCGAGCCCGGAGCGCAAGCGACGGGCCAGAAATCAGCGGCGCTGGCCAAGATCGCGCCGCGCTTCGCGGCCGACAAGCTCTCCAGCAAGCTGCCCGCCCTGTTCCCCAGGGGGGAAGTATGGCTCGAGCAGTCGCTCCGTTGCATCGGGTGCGGCGCGTGCGCGTACGTCTGCCCGACCTGCTCGTGCTTCGATATCCAGGACGAGCGCTCGCGGTACGCCGGCGTGCGGCTGCGCTGCTGGGATTCGTGCGGCTTCGGGTTGTTCACCCTGCACGCCTCGGGCCACAACCCGCGCGCCAAGCAGAGCGAGCGCTGGCGGCAGCGGGTGATGCACAAGTTCTCGTACCAGCCGGAGCGGCTGGGCGTGCTGGGCTGCGTCGGCTGCGGCCGGTGCTCGCGCGCCTGCCCGGTCGACATGAATCTGGCCCAGCACGTGCAGTCTTTGGCGGAGATACCTGTATGACTACCGTTGCCACACCTGGTGTTTCCGCGGCTCGGAACCTCTACGTTCCCTACCGCATGCGCATCGCCAAGGTGACGGAAGAAGCGCCCGGCGTGCGGACCTTCCGGCTCGAGTTCGTGGACGAGGCCGAAGGGCGGCAGTTCTCGTTCAAGGCCGGGCAGTTCGGCGAGTACTCCGTGTACGGCGAGGGCGAATCGACCTTCTGCATCGCCTCGCCGCCGACCCGCAAGGGCTACATCGAGTGCACGTTCCGCCAGGCGGGCCGCGTGACGACCGCCCTGGCCGACCGCGACGAGGGCGACATCATCGGCTTCCGCGGCCCGTACGGGAACATCTTTCCGATCGAGCAGTGGCACGGCAAGAAGCTGCTGTTCATCGCCGGCGGGATCGCCCTGCCGCCGATGCGCTGCGTAATCTGGAATTGCCTCGACCTGCGCGACAAGTACGGCGACGTGACGATCATCTACGGGGCGCGGACGGTCGCGGACCTCGTTTACAAGCATGAGCTCGCCGAGTGGGGCACGCGCAGCGACGTGAAGCTGTACACCACGGTTGACCCCGGCGGCCAGACGCCGGAGTGGAAGGGCCACGTCGGCTTCGTGCCGACGATCCTGGAGCAGGTCGCTCCGGGGGCGAAGGACACGATCGCGATCGTCTGCGGGCCGCCGATCATGATCAAGCTCACCATGCCGGTGCTGGCGAAGCTGGGCTTCACGCCGGAGCAGATTTACACGACGCTCGAGAACCGGATGAAGTGCGGGGTGGGCAAGTGCGGGCGGTGCAACGTGGGCAAGGTGTACGTCTGCAAGGACGGCCCGGTGTTCACGCTGGCCCAGCTCAACGAGCTGCCGCCGGAGTATTGAGCCGGTCGCCGGTTTTCGGCCGGCGGTCATCGGTCGTGACTCAGGCGGGCCGGTCGCACGGGCGGGCGGCGCGACGGGGGAAGAAGGCGTGAGAACGTGGGAACGTGAGAACGTGGGAACGTGGGAACGGTGACAAGGCACGCCGGAACGGCCGGACGCAGGGACGGAGCGAGCCGGCGCGGCGGGTGAACTGCGCGACGAACCCATGAAGCGCGACGAACCCATGAAGGGTAGCATGGGCCTCTGGCCCGTAATGCTTGTTCGCGGGCGGGGGGGGCTGCGCGAAAAGGGCGTGGGAACGTGGGAACGTGGGAACATGGGAACGTGAGAACGTGGGAACGTGGGAACGTGAGAACGTGGGAACGGTGACAAGGCACGCCGGAACGGCCGGACGCAGGGACGGAGCGACCCGGCGCGGCGGGTGAACTGCGCGACGAACCCATGAAGCGCGACGAACCCATGAAGGGTAGCATGGGCCTCTGGCCCGTAATGCTTGTTCGCGGGCGGCGTGACGGGGGAAGAAGGCGTGGGAACGTGGGAACGTGGGAACGTGGGAACGGGCAGGTGGGGAATGGCGAGTGGCGAATAGCGAATGGCGAATGGCAGGTTGTCGGGCGTTGGGTGCGCCGTGGCGGGGTTGGCGCGAGCTACGGCCGCTACGGGGCGGGCGGCTTGTCCGCCCGTGTTTCGGGCAGGCCAAGCACGTAGGCGAGCCGTGGCAGGTTGCATCCGCCGCGGCGGATTCCACCTGTCCTACCGTGACCGGCAGCAAGCACGTAGGGCAGGTGAAGGCCGCACGGCGGCCGAAACCTGTCGGCGTCCCCGTCACGCACCCAGCGCGTCGTAGGCGCTCAGGATCAGCTCGGCCGTCCGGTATCCCCCGGTCTCCGCGACGTCGCGCCGGCGCGTACCCCTGAACGTTGACAGGATGTACTCCACGTCGTCGCGCGCGACGCCGTAGAGCCGGAAGTACGCGGCGTCCAGCTCGGCACACAGCCGCGCGCGCTCGTCCGGCTTCCACTTGTGGACGCCTTCCTTGAAGCCGGCGGCCTCGGCGAGCGGCAGCATATCGTTCGCCGTGCACGTCAGTTGCAGGACCCGCTCGGAGACCCAGCGTTCCAGCGTCTGCCGCGGGCTCCACGGGCAGCGCTCGGCATAGGCATCCGGCGGCAAGATCGGGAGCTGTTCGACGATGAAGAAGTTCAAGTGCACTCCGCCGACCTTCTGGCGGGCGACGAAATCGAGCGCGAACGCGTTGAGATTCGCCAAGAAACAACACTCCGGGCGCGGTCCAAGGTTCTCATCGCAGAGCACCAGCGGTGCAGAGTTGACCACCGCGGCGCGCGGTATGAAAGCCGCGATCATCGTGCGCTCGTTCGTCGGACTGGTCACGTCCTTGTAGCAAAGTTGCGCCGGGCGAACCGGGGCGCGCAGTAATTCATCGACGCGCACCTCATCCACCCACCAGCGCGGCTGGACGACGAACTCGGGGTTCTGGTGTGCGACCAGCGACGTGGGCTGCGTTTGCCCCTGGCGGACCCAATTCTGTTCGTCCACGATGACGCTGGCGGCGCGATGGTCGTAGCCCTGGATCATCTTGGCCTCATACAGCGGAAGGAAGACGCGCTTGCGCAGCCGCCAGCGATTCCCGTCCAGCTTGAAGCCCATTTCCTTGAGTTGCTCGGCCGTCTGAAATAGCTCGGCGTCGTTCGTCTGGTCGAACATGCGGACGAACGTGATGCCCCACGGGTTGCCGCCCTCCTTGCGCGTGCGGTCAACGAGCACGGGGACCCGCCGGTAGACCTCCTTCGTCAGCTCGGCGTCGCGCCGCGACCGGAAGATCGGGCAGGTGCGCGTGTTGGGGTTCACCAGGGCCATGTCCGCGGCGCTCAGGGGGATGTGCCGGCGCTTCTCCTTGAGGTCCTCCATGCGGTGAGCGAAGAAGACGAAGTCGGCGGCCCGCGTCCTCGTCTCACTGCCGCCAAAGACCAGCGTCGAGAACTTGAAGCGGTTGTCGACGTCCGCAAAGATCTTGCGCCGGTTCTCGAAGTCGCACAGGCTGACCAGCGCGCGGGAGTCCATCAGCTCGTTGAAGAACTCCCGAGTCGTATTGTCGGTGGCGATCCCCGACGGCACGAGCAGCCCGACGCGCCCGTGCGGCGCCACGATCGTCCGGGCGAGCTCGGCGAACAGCATGTACGTGTTGACGTCGCCCCTGCCGGTCAGCGGAAAGCGCCCGCTCCGGCGCGCGTAGCTCAGCACGCGGTCGGCCGCGGCCTGGGCTTCCCGGTAACGGGCGTACAACTCCGGGTCGCGCTGTTCCAAGCCCGCGATGAGCTTACGCCGCTGCGCCGCGCTGACCGCGCCGGCGATGTCCGGCGCCGCCAGCGAGAAGAACTCGCGCTCCTGGAGCTTCAGCCGCTCCCAGGGCGGGTTGCCGATCACGCAATCGAAGCCCGGCTCGCGTGCGACCGGGAGGTCGGCTGCTGCGGTTCGGCCGACCGGGAGGTCGGCCGCTACCGAGAAGACCGCGGGGAAGGCGTCTGCCCACTTCATCGCCCGCGGATGGACTGCGGGGTCGTCCACGAGGCTGTTGCCGCACACGATGTTGCGCGACAGGTCGGCCAGCGTGCGTCCGCGGCGGGCCGAGCGAATCCACAGCGCCAGTTGGGTAATTTCGACCGCCTGGGGCGAAACATCGACGCCGAACAGGTTCTCGCTCAGGATCATCTCGGGAATCCGCTCGGCGAGACGGGCGGCCTTGGGATCGCCGTTAAGGACCAGGTGGTCGATGATCTCGGCGTACTGGTCTTCGAGGAAGTCATAGGCGCGGATGAGAAACGCGCCGCTGCCGCAGGCCGGGTCGCAGATGCGCAGGGCCCGCAGAACGCCCAGGCAATCGCGGGCGTACGCGCGGAGCGTCTCGGGCGCCTGGCCGTTGGCCGGGCGCTCAGGATCGAGCCCGTGTCGGCGAGCCAGATCGGCAAAGCGCTCCTGGAGCAGCGCGCCGACCGTCTGCTGCACGAGGAAGGTCGTGAATTCGGGCGGGGTGTAGTAGATTCCGAAGCGTTTGCGCTCGGCCGACTTGGGCATGACCGGAGCGGCCGACGCGTCGGTGCCGCCGTTGCCGAACAATCCGCCGGCCCGCAGCTTCTCCAGCTCGGTGACCGACTTCTCGAAGAGGTGGCCGAGGACTTCGACGTTCACCTCGTCGCAGAAGTCGTACTTGCCGACGCTGTGGAAGAAGTCGGTCCACTCGTCCTCAAGTTCGAGGTCGTCGACGTCCGGATCGTGCGCGAACAGGCCGCCGTCGTAGCCGGCGTCGAGATCGAGGTCCTTGTGACCCTGGTCGACGCCGCGGAAGAGATTCAGGAAGTTCCGCCAGCGCGGGTTGGTGACGCGGGCGAGCGGCGGGAGTTCTCGCCAGGTGCGCTCGATGATGCGGCGCGGCAGGAGTCCGCGGTCCTCGCAAAACGCCACAAAGATGATCCGATCAAGCAGCTTCTGAGCAATGGCGATCGCCTGGTCCAGGGACAGCTTGCGGCGCGTGTGCAAGTAGCCGATAAGCTCCAGGCGGTGTCGGCTGTAGGCGTCGTACAGCTCGTCGCCGACTTCCCGCTGTCGCTCGCCGGTGCGCGTCAGCAGGGACTCGGCGCGGGGGGTTGGGTCGGAGCGGGTGGGGAGCAGTCCGCCGGGGCCGAAGACGTAGTAGAACTCCCGGAAGCGCTCTGGTTTGCGCAATTCCTGGAGCATGAAGTGCTCGAACACGCGCGAGCCGTGGTCGCGATGATACAGGCGGAAGCTGATGAAGTTGCTCACGATGCCCCACGGGCACTCGGGCCAGGCATTGAGGTAATCCCAACACTGCTGCACCGCCGTGCGCCCATTGAAGCGGTCCAGGTCCAAGTCCACGTCCGCACTCTTCAGCTCGATGACGGCGACCACTCGCGCGGCGGAGTCACGCGTGAACTCCCCGAGCGCACCGTCCGCCGTCCCGACACCGGAGACGGTGAAATTGCGCTCCAGCGCGTGTGTCGGGGCGCCCTCCGTCACCGGCGCGTAGCTCAGGGCGTCCCCGAAGATCTCGCGCAGGAAGTCGGCGTCGAGGGAGGTCTCTTTGCGGGCCAGGGCGCCCTTGTTCTCGAGGTCGGCCCACTTGCAGAAGACAGCGTGGGCCCGCGCCATGGCTTCGGCTTCGAGGTGCTCCCGCTTGCGGGCCTCATCGGTGAGGAGGGCGGGCAGGAAGAGCGCCCGCCGCAGCCGCGCCGTGACGGTCCCGCTGGGAAGGGCCTTGGTGAAGAGCGCCGGGTAGTGGGCCTCCGTGCTGCGCTTCGCCATCGTGGTCTCACCGTGGATACGGACGGGGCGCCGCGGATCGTATGGGGCCCGGGCGCGACGGTCAACGAAAGTGATGGGCCCGTGCGTGCGGGGTTGCCCCCCGGCCCTTGTCCGCCTATACTACTCCCTAAAGGTAAGAATGGCAGGCTGTCCTGGCACGCCGCAGGCCCAGAGGCGTGGCTGGGGCAAGCCCAAGCGGAGAAAGGTTGGGCCATGGCGCTCGCCGCAGAGAAAAAGACGCAGCTTGTCACGGAGCACCGCCGGCACGACGGCGATACGGGTTCGGCCGAGGTGCAGATCGCGTTGCTCACCGAGCGGATTTCGCGGCTCACGGAGCACTTGAAGACCCACCGGAAGGACCACTCGTCCCGGCGCGGGTTGCTCAAGATGGTGGGTAAGCGTTCGGCGCTCCTGAAATTCCTGGCCCGCGACAGCCGCGAGCGTTATCTTGCCACGATTGGGAAACTTGGTTTACGAAAGTAGACGGGCGGGCGAGTCGGCGAAGCGGGTGGGCGCCGGTACGTCGTGCGCCGCGCGTGCGGACAGGACGGGGGCCGGGCGTGTGGATCCCGCTAGAAGGTCTAGTCGGTCGGTGTTGGTGAAAAGTTGTTGGCAGTCGAGTCGGCAGCAGGAAAGCGTAGAGAGAGTAAGACAAGATGATGTTCAAGGTAGAGCGCGCCGTAGGGGGTAGCGTCCTTTCGATCGAAACGGGGAAATTAGCCAAGCAGGCGGCCGGGGCCGCAACCGTCCGGTACGGGGACACGGTGGTGCTGGGGACGGTGGTCACCGCCGACCCGCGCGAGGGGATCGACTTCTTTCCTCTGACCGTCGATTATCGCGAGAAGATGTCGGCCGCCGGCAAGTTCCCCGGCGGCTTTTTCAAGCGCGAGGGGCGTCCGACGCTGAAAGAGGTCCTCACCAGCCGGCTCATCGACCGTCCGATGCGGCCGCTGTTCCCGGAGGGCTTCAAGGACGAGGTCCAGATCCAGGTCCTGGTCCTCGCAACGGACATGCAGAACGACCCCGACGTGCTCGGGATGGTATCCGCCGCCGCGGCGATGGCCGTCTCGCCGGTGCCCTTCAACGGTCCGGTGGCGGCGGCGCGCGTGGGGCGGGTGGACGGCAAGTTCATCATCAACCCGACGATGTCGCAGCTTGAGTATTCGGACCTCGACATGGTCGTCGCCGGTCACCTGGAAGCGGTCACGATGATCGAGGTCGGCTGCCGCGAGCTGCCGGAGGAGGTCATCGCGGACGCTATCCAGTTCGGCCACGAGAACGGCGTCAAGCCGATTTGCGAGATGTTGAAGGAGCTGGAGCGCCGCGCCGGCCAACCGAAGACCTGGGAGGCCCCGGAGAAAGACACGGCGTTTCTGGACGAGGTTCGGAGCCTGGTTCAGGATGACTTGCGGGCGGCGAAGCAGCTCCCCGGCAAACACGAGCGCGCCGACGCGGTCAAGGCCGTCTACCAGCGCGCGATCGCCCGCTACTGCCCGGAAGGCGAGCCGAATCCGCCGCGCAAGCCGCAGGAGGTGAAGGCGGCCGTGGCCCTCGTCGAGGAACGGCTGATCCGCGACATGATTCTGAAGGAAGGCCGCCGGCCGGACGGGCGGAAGTTCGACGAGGTTCGCAAGATCGGCTGTGAGGTCGGCTGGCTGCCGCGCGTGCACGGGTCTTCGCTCTTCTCGCGCGGGGAGACTCAAGCCATGGTGGTCTGCACGCTGGGAACGTCCCGCGACGAACAGATCATCGACGACCTGCTCGAGGAATACAGCAAGAAGTTCATGCTGCACTACAACTTCCCGCCGTTCTCGGTGGGCGAGGTCCGGCGGATCGGTTCACCCGGGCGAAGAGAAATCGGTCACGGAGCCCTCGCGGAACGCAGCCTGGAGGCCGTTCTGCCGGGTCCGCAGGATTTCCCGTACACCATTCGCCTGGTCAGCGACATCCTGGAGTCGAACGGCTCCAGCTCGATGGCGTCCGTCTGCGGCGGATCGCTGGCGTTGATGGACGCCGGCGTACCGGTTGCGGCGGCGGTCAGCGGCATTTCGATCGGTCTGGTGATGGAGTCCGACGCCCGGTACAAGCTGCTGGCGGACATCATCGGCGAAGAGGACCACTTCGGCGACATGGACTTCAAGGTGGCCGGCACGCGGAAAGGGGTCACCGGCGTACAGTTGGACATCAAAGCGACGGGGCTGCCGCACAAGATCATGCGCGAGGCCCTGAAGATGTCGCACAAGTGCCGGATGCACATCCTGGACCAGATGGACCGCGCGATCGACAAGCCGCGGCCGCAAATCAGCGAGTACGCCCCGCGGCTGCTCACCATCAAGATCAACCCGGAGAAGATCGGTAAGCTGATCGGGCCGGGCGGGAAGTCCATCAAGGCGATTCAGGCCGAAACCGGTGCCGAAATCGACATCGAAGACGACGGCACGGTCGTCATTTCGTGCGTGGATGCCGCCAAGGCGGAGCGCGCGCTGGCCCTGGTGCAGCGGATCACGGAGGACGTGCAGATCGGCCGCATCTACGAAGGTAAAGTCATTAGTATCAAGGACTTCGGAGCGTTCATCGAGATCCAGGAAGGCCAGGACGGCCTGTGCCACATCAGCGAGCTGGATGACAATTACGTGCGGACGGTGTCGGACGTGGTCAAGATCGGCGACATCGTGCAGGTCAAAGTCATTGCAATTGACGAGCAGGGCCGCGTAAAATTGTCTCGGAAGGCGGCTTTGAAGGCCGTCGCCGCGGAGTCCGCTCCGGGCCCCCGGAAGTAACGGCTCGCGTGGCCGCCGGGCGCGTTTCGGTGCCCGGGTAGTGTAAGGACATCGCCGGACGGACCCCGTTTCGGCCGGTCATCTCTTGGACCAGCTTGATTGCCGGCTGTCGACGGGTACCGATGCCGGCCGAGCCGAGCAGGCTGTCGCGGGGCGGCGGTTCGGCCTTCCCCGCTCCGGCCGACGATGATACGTGAGGCGTCCGCAGGCACGTCTGGACGGCTCTCGGAGGTCTGAGTCATGACGGACGGAAGCGTGAAGTGGTTCGACACCAAGAAGGGCTACGGGTTCATATTCGGGCCGGAGGGGCGGGACGTGTTCGTCCATTACACGAACATCGAAGGGGACGGCTTCCGGTGCCTCAAAGAGGGCGAGCACGTCGAGTACGATCTGATTCAGACGCCGAAAGGCTGGGCCGCAAACCACGTGCGCATCCCGCTCTCGCCTTCGCCCCCAGCCCCGCCGCTCCCGTCGTAGCGCGCTGGACACGCGCGGGCGGCAGCAGCGTAGGAAGCGGTGGTGGGGCAGAGATTGTCCGGAACGGACGAGAAGGAACAGCCCCTTGGCGACGTTGATCGTATTACAGGGCCCCGACAAGGGGCGCACGTTGCAGACTCAAGATGATGTCGTACTCGTTGGGCGCGGCAGCACCCAGCTTCCATTAACCGATCAGACGATCAGCCGGCGCCATGCCCAGATGCAAAGGAACGAAGGGGGCTGGGTGCTCACCGACCTCAACAGCGTAAACGGCACGTACATCAACGGCGTCCGCGTCCACAAGCCCATGCGGCTCAAGCACGGCGACCAGATCCGCGTCGGCAGTACGCTGATGGTGTACTCCGGGGACGAGTCCGTTCAGGAGTACACCGGGGCGAACATTCCCCACGACCTCGTGACCCTGGACGCCGGCAGCCCGGTGGTCGTGGACTCGGCGGTCGTGGCCACGGTGCCCTCGAGTGAGGACAGCCTGGTGCTGGCCGCGCCCGACATCGCCTATGCGGTCAAGGCCTGGAACGTGATGCGCGAACTGTCGGACGTGATCGGCAGCCTGCTGCCGACGGACCAGCTCCTGACGCGCGTGATGGACATCATCTTCCAGGAGGCGGAGGTCGACCGGGGTGTGATCTTCGTACGGGACGAGGCCACCGGCGAGCTCCTGCCGGAGGTGGTCCGGTTTCGCAACCCCGTGCAGACACCGGACACCAACGGCAAGGCCATCATCGCCTCGCGTACGATCATCAAGCACGTGGTCGAGTCGCGCAGCGGGGTGCTGTGCTCCAATATCGTGACCGACAAGCGCTTTCAAAGCGGCAAGAGCGTGCAGAACCTGGGCATGCGCTCGGTCGTCTGCGCCCCGATCGTGGCGCGGGAGCAGGTCCTCGGCGCCATTCATCTCGATTGCCCGGTCACCCGGCACACGTTCAACGAACACGAGCTGCGCCTGGTCACGGCGATCGGGTATCAGACCGGCCTGGCGATCGAGAACGCCCGGCTCGTTCAAGCGCACTTGCAGCAGGAACGGCTGGCGGCCGCCGGCGAGACCGTGGCGTACCTGTCGCACTACATCAAGAACCTGCTGCAAGGCATCCGCAGCGGGGCGGACGTCGTCGAGCGCGGACTGGCGAAGCGCGACCTGACGACGACCACCCAGGGCTGGCGGATCGTGGAGCGCAACCTGGACCGTTCCTACAACCTCATGCTGAACATGCTGGCGTTCAGCAAGCAGCGCGAACCGCGCGTCGAGCTGTTGCAGGTCAACCGGATCGTCGAGGAGGTCGTGGAACTGGTCCAGAAGCAGGCCGACGAGAAACGCATCGTGCTCCTGGCCGATCTGGACGACCACGCGCCGCCCATCCCGGTCGACTACGATGGCGTCCACCAGGCCGTCCTCAACATCGTGACCAATGCCATCGACGCCGTCGAACGGGAACGCGGCATGATTAACGTCCGCACCCGCTACGATCCCTCTGCGGTGGAACTGATCGTCTCCGTGACCGACAACGGACCGGGGGTGCCGGCGGATGCGCGCGGACTGATCTTCGAGCCGTTCCATTCAACAAAAGGGCACGGCGGGACAGGGCTCGGACTGGCGGTCGCGCGGAAGATCGTGAGCGAGCTGGGCGGTAGAGTCGAAGTGGGCGATCCGCCCGATGGCGGTGCCGAGTTCCGCGTCATTCTGCCAGCCGCGCGCGCCGACCAGGCCGGGAAGGAGGACACGCAGGGCCCGGCGCGGTGAGCGGCGGCCGGCGAGCGCGCTTGCGGGCCGCGGACGCTTTCGGCTAGGCTGACGGCGTTGGCGAACGGGCCGAGAATCGGGCCGGCCGAGTTCAGGCATCGGCGGAGGTGGCGTGTGATTCGACGCAGCGAGGTGCGGCAGGCACAGGCCCGCGCCCGGCAGATGCTGGAACGGGCCGGGATCGTGCTCACCGCCACCGAGGCGGGTAACATCGAGGTGGCGGAGTTGGGCCTGGGGGAACTGGAACGGACCGGTCTGCAACTGGTGGTTTACGTGAACAACGACCGCTATTGCGCGAAGGAGCTTGTGCTCTTCCCAGGCCAAACCTGCCCGGAGCACCGGCACCCGCCGGTCGCCGGCGAGCCGGGAAAGATGGAGACCTTCCGTTGCCGCTGGGGCAAGGTGTGGCTCTACGTGCCCGGAGTGCCTACGCCAACGCCACGGGCAGTCATTCCGCCGGGCAGCGAGCGGTACTACACCGCTTTCCATGAGATTGAGCTGAATCCAGGCGACCAGTACACGGTGCCGCCGGACACGTTGCATTGGTTTCAGGCTGGGGATTCCGGCGCAATCGTATCGGAGTTCTCCACCCGCAGCCGGGATGAGTCCGATATCTTTACTGATCCGCGCATCAAGCGGCTACCTGAGATCGCGGAGGACTGACGCTTGTCGGCTGACCGGACGCCACCGACCGTCGGTGAGGGGGCGTCGCAGAAGCTCCTCGCGCGTTTCGAGGCCATTCTGGGGGCCGTGCCGGACATCATCGTCGAAGTGGACCAGAACAAGGTCTACACGTGGGCCAACCAGGCGGCGCTGGAGTTCTTCGGCCCGGATCTGATCGGGCAGGAAGCGGCACACTACTTCGTAGGGCCGCAAGAGACGTACGAGAAGGTGGAGCGGCTCTTCGGCGGCGACGAGGGTGTCTTCTACGTGGAAAGCTGGCAGCGCCGGCGCGACGGGGAGGCGCGGTTGCTGGCCTGGTGGTGTCGGGTCCTCAAGGATGGCGAAGGCCGTGTCGTGGGCGCTCTTTCGACGGCGCGCGACGTCACCGACCGCCAGCGAACGGAAGAGGCGTTGCGCAAGCAGCTCGACGAGCTGTTCGCCGTGTTCAACAACATCGACGGCGCGGCCTACATCGCCGACCTGGCGACGTACGAGATTCTTGCTGCGAACAAGCACGTGGAGCAGACGCTCGGACCCGACTGGCGCGGAAAGAAGTGCTACGCACACTTCCAGGGCGGGCACACGGAGCCGTGCGAGTTCTGCACCAACGACCGGCTGGTCGGCGCGGACGGAACGCCGAACCCGCCCGTGGTGTGGGAATTCCAGAACACGCGCACGGGGCGCTGGTACCAGTGCATCGACCGGGCCATTCGCTGGCCGGACGGCCGGCTGGTGCGCATGGAGATCGCGCTGGACATCACGGAGCACAAGCGGGCCGAGGAAGAGAAAGCCCGCCTGGAGGCCCAGCTCCGGCAGGCCCAGAAGATGGAGGCATTTGGGCAGCTCGCCGGCGGCGTGGCGCACGATTTCAACAACATCCTGACGGCGATCATGGGCAACACGGACATGCTGCGCGACCTCCTCGAGCAGCACGCGGCTCCACAGGAATGGACCGTCCACCTCAACCAGATTGACCGCGCGTCCCAGCGCGCGGCGGCGCTCACCCGGCAACTCCTGGCCTTCAGCCGGCGACAGCCCGTGCGGCGCGAGGTGCTCGATCTCAGCCAGGTCCTGGTCGAGATGAGGAAGATGCTGGAGCGGCTGATCAGCGAGAACATCGCGCTCGATCTGGCCCTCGACCAGAGTCCGGCGCACGTGCGGGCCGACGCCGGGCAGGTCGAACAGGTGATCGTCAACCTGGTGATCAACGCGCGGGACGCGATGCCGCGCGGCGGGCGGATCGTGTTGGAGACGAGGAACGTCACGTTCGACGAGCGACACGCGCAGTCACAGCCCGAGGCGCGCCCCGGGAAGTACGTGGTGCTGACCATCCGCGACACGGGACACGGAATGAGCTCGGAAGTGCTGGACCACCTGTTCGAGCCGTTCTTCACGACCAAGCCGGTCGGCCAGGGCACCGGGCTGGGGCTGGCGACCGTGTACGGGATCGTCAAGCAGGCCGGCGGTTACATCTCGGTTGCCAGCCAGCCGGGCAACGGTGCCACGTTCGAGGTCCACTGGCCCGCCGTGGAGACTCCCGCGCCCATGGCCCCGGCCCCCACTACCGAGGAGCACGAGTGGTGCGGCACCGAGACCGTGCTCGTGTGCGAGGATGACACCGCGGTGCGCGACCTCGCGGCACAGTTCCTGCGCTCCGCGGGGTACACCGTGCTGAGTGCGGAGAGCCGCCGGCGGGCGCTCCAGGTTGCCGCCGCCTCCGCGGGGCCGGTCCACCTGCTCCTGACCGACGTCGTCATGCCCGATGGCAACGGAAAGCAGTTGGCCGACGCGCTGACCGCCGTTCGTCCGAGCGTCAGGACACTGTTCATGTCCGGCTACACGGCGAATGTGATCGCGCATCATGGAGTGCTGGACGAGGGGCTGGAGTTGCTGGAGAAACCGTTCACCCGCGAGCGCCTGCTGCGACGAGTCCGCACCGTGCTGGATCAATCGGCGGCCACGGTTCGCCGGGCGTGAGGGGGCGCTGCCGGTCCATGTTGCCCCTCCGGCTGCGACTGCTGAAGCGTGCGGACCGTCTGCTCGGGGCCTGGGTGGTGCGACGCGTGCGCCCGCGGTTCCGAGCGGGCAGCCGGTCCGCGGCAACAGCGGTGCAGGCGCTTTCACCGCCGTGGCGCTGCACGCCTGTGCCCGCCGACGGCATCCGGCGCATACTCGTCGTGCGTCCCGGCGGTATCGGCGACGCGGTCCTGACCTACCCGATGCTGCGCGCGCTGCGGACTCACTACAGCGAGGCGGTGATCGACGTGCTGGGCGAGCGGCGGAACGCCGACGTGTATCGCATCAATGGCTGGGTCCGCAAAGTGTACCGGTATGACGAGGGGCCGGTGGCCAGTCTCGGCCTGCTGCGCGCGCTGGCGGCCGAGCGCTACGAGATCGTAGTCGATACCGAGCAATATCACCGGCTGACGTCGGTGGTCGCCAACTCCCTGCGGCCGGCCCACATTTGCGGCTTCGATACGCTGGGGCGCGGGCGTCTGCAAACTCACCGGGTGCGATACACCGACACCATCTACGAGGTCTATTCGTTCCTGCACCTGGCGGAGGCCCTGATCGGATCGGAGATCCCCTTCGAGCGCGATGAGCCGTTCCTGGAGGTGGATGCGCGCTGGCAAACGTGGGCGGCCGAGGCGCTAGGGGCACACGCGGGCCGGCCCATCGCCGTGATCGTCCCCGGCGCCTCCACCCCGCATAAGTACTGGCCGCCGGCGCGGTACGCCGCCGTAGCCGACTGGTTGATTCAGCGGGGGTATTACGTGGTGGTTCTCGGGGGGCAGGACGCGCTGGAGTTCGCGCGCGTCATTGCAGCCCGACACGGCCCGGATGCGGTGTTGAATCTCGCCGGCCGGGTGTCTCTGCCGCAAGCCGCCGGCCTGATCCAGCAGGCCCGGCTCTACGTCAGTTCGGACACGGGACCGCTGCACATCGCGTATGGCGTGGGTACGCCGACCGTCCACATGTTCGGCAGCGGAATCATGGAAAAATGGGCGCCGCAGGGCCGCCGGTACGTGGTCGTGAGCCGCGGGTTGCCGTGCAGCCCATGCACGCGCTACGGGTACACGCCGCCGTGCCCCTATGGGGTCGCGTGCATGGACGCGATCGAGGTAGCGGACGTCATCGCGGCAATCGAAGAGGTGCAGCGGCGATGAGCACCGCGCCGCCGGAACCCTTCGACGCGCAGTACTTCCGCGACCATTACGGCGTGACGGAGTGTCGGCGGTACAGCCAGCCGTGGTGGTCCGTGCGGTTGTATGCCGGCGTTGCGCGGCGGCTGTTGCGCCGCATGGGCGGCCGGCGGGTACTGGAGGTGGGCTGCGGGTACGGGTTTCTGCTCGCGCGGTTGGAGGGGGAATTCGAGACGTGGGGCGTGGACCTCTCGGGCCACGCCATCGAGCACTGCGCACGCGTCGCCCCGCGCTCGAGATGCCGCGTGGCCGACCTGGAGCGTGGTTTGCCGGCGGACCTGGAGCCGCGGTCGTTCGACCTCGTGGTGGCCCGCTATGTGCTGGAACACCTGCGTGACCCCCGGCGGACGCTGGGCACACTGGCGACACTGCTGCGGCCGCGGGGCTGCCTGTTCTTCTCTGTGCCCAACACGGAATCGCTGGGGGCGCGCTGGAAGGGGGCGGACTGGTACGCACGCCGAGACCCGACGCACTGCGCACTGCTCGCGCCGGGAACCTGGTTGGCGCTGACACGCGCGGCTGGGCTCGTCGTGGAACGAGAGTTCTCCGACGGGCACTGGGACGTGCCCTACGTCCGCTGGCTGCCGCGCTGGGTGCAACTGCCGATCTTCATCGGCCCCGCCGCCGTTCAGTGCATTCTGGCGCGGCCGGTCTTGCCGGCGCGCTTCGGCGAGAATGTAATCGTGATCGCTCGAAAGGCAGGAAGCGAGACGGTGCACGGTCATGGCTGACCACCCATCGACGTCCGATGGTCCGGCGGCGATCCCATCCGAGCTCGTCCAGGCAGCGCGCGGCAGCTCAAGCCGCGGTGAATCACGGCGGCTCATGTGGTGGAGCTGGCTGGTTCCCATCGCGGCGGCGGCAGCGCTGTATTACCCGGCGATCGACGGCGAGCTGGTGTGGGACGATGGGATTGTCCAGAAGGACCAGATGGTCGCGTTCCGCAGTCTGCGCGACGTGTTCTTCCCGCCGCCAGGCATTCCGCAGTGGGGCACGAGCTACTATCGCCCGGTGGTCACACTCACGTACCTGCTCGACCAGGCCCTGTTTGGTCGCGGTGCGGTGCGCGGCCCCCATGCCGCGGTGGTGTTGTACCATCTGATCGCGACGTTCTTCGTGTGGATGCTGGCGCGGCAGGTGTTGCAGCAGGAGCGGGGGCGGGAATGGGGGGCGGTGGTCGCCGGCGTGCTCTTCGCCGTGCATCCGATTCATACCGAGTCGGTGTGTTGGATCACGGGACGCAGCGACACCGTGGCCGCGATGTTCCTCCTGCCGGCGGTCGTGACGGCGCTCCACTTCCGCGACCACGGGACGAAATGGGCGCTGATCGCCTCGCCGGTGCTGTACCTGGCCGCGGTCCTGTCGAAGGAAGTGGCGCTTGCCGCGCTGCTCGTGGTCCCACTGGCACTGTGGCTCGTGCCACGGCCGCACGTCGGCCAGAGCCCCGCGGCCGTTTCGCGCAGCTTGTGGGCCGCGCGCTGGCCAGGCCGGCACTGGCTGCCGCTGGGCGCGCTGTATCTCGTCGCGACGGGCGTGTACGTCACGTTGCGCCTGGTGGGGGCATCGGCGAGCACGGGCGACCTGAAACTCGGCTGGTGGTCGCTGCTACAGCGCGCCGCCGCCGCCCTGACGTACTACCTCATCAAGGTCGTGGTGCCTCCGCCGCAGTCGGCGTATCCGACGAGTCTTCCTCCCGTGCCGGCGGTGGTGGCCGCACTGGCTGCCGCGGGCCTGCTGCTGGCGGCGAGCGTGTGGCTGTATCGGCGCGGCGCACCGCTGCTGCTGATTGCCCTGGGTTGGTTCTTCGGCACGCTGGCGCCGTCGCTTGCCATCGCCGTCCGTCAAATCTCGGAGACGCCCGTCGCCGAGCGCTACCTGTATGTGCCCTCGGCGGGGCTGAGTCTGCTGGCCGGGGGACTGTTCTGTGTGGCCTGGGCGCGACGGGCGTGGCGGGTGCCGAGCGTGGTCGGGTTGCTGGGCGTCGTGGCGGCGTATGGGTACTGGACGCAGGGCCGCGTAGCGGTGTGGCGGGACAACATCGCCCTGTGGACCGACGTGACCGCCAAGGACCCGGCGGGCTTGCCGTGGCACACGCTGGGTCAGGCGTACTTCGCGCGCAACGAGGACGACAAGGCGCTGGAGTGCTTTGAGAGGGCGCTGGCAACCTACAAGTCGGCGGAGGGCCGCGCGCTCGCCTGGAACTCCAAGGGTGCAGTGCTGATGAAGACGGACCCCAAGGAGGCGGCCCGCGCGTTCGGAATGTCCATTCAGGAGCGGCCGAGCTATGCGACCCCCTATTTCAACCTCGGCATCCTGGGGCTGAACCAGGCCGACCGGGAACTCGCCGCCAACAAGAGATTCAACCTCGACCTGCTCAACTACACGCGCCGCTACTTCGCCGAGGCGATCAAGCACAACCCGCACTACGCGCGGGCGTACCTGGGGCTCGGCAAGTGCCAGGTAAAGATCGCTGCGGCGCACCGGATGGCGGGAGACAACTCCCAGGTCCGCAAAGCGCTGCTGGCTGCGCGGCAGGCGCTGGAGGCGGTGCGTACCCTCGACGCGCGCGGCCGTTTCGGCCAGGAGGCGGCGCCGTTGCTGGCCGAGGTCGAACGGCAGATCAAACAGCTTCCACCCTGACAGATTCTGGCGTGAGTGCTGCGGCCCTGACGGGCCGCGTGGAGTCCTGGAAGCGGTGCGGAGCCCCACGCCCGTCGCGACCGCAGGCCGGACTCGGAACAAGGAAAGGCCGCGTCCCAGTGTGAGAGGAGGGACGCGGCCTTGAATAGCGTCACCCAGACCGCTGGAGCCACAAGCCCCAGCGGCGTTCATACGGCTACCGCCGCCGCAGCAGACCCACCAGGCCCAGCAGCAGCAGTGATGCCGGCTCCGGCGTCACGTGCACGTAGCCCGGCACGAA
>JALHJL010000141.1 GCA_022839625.1 Phycisphaerales bacterium | reverse complement strand
CTGGTATTTCTGCCACTTACGTTCCAGGTGACCGATCTGGATACCGGTGGTGGTGAAGGGATAATCCGCCACTTTGGGCTCAGCAGTGGTGATCTGTCTGAGTAGAGTGGATTTACCCACGTTAGGAAAGCCGGCTATAACCGCGGTAACCGCTTCGAAGTCGACGGTGGGCATATTCCTTAATCGTGCCTTGGTGTAATCTAGAAATTCGAGTTCTTCCCTTATACGATTAACCACAGAGGATATACGGCCGTAAGCCTCCCTGCGTATCTTCGCTGCGCTTTCTGGACTGGACCTCCTGATCTTCTGGGCGTACTGCCCTTCAAGCTTGGCCAGAATGCCCACAGCCCAGTTGAGTGCTCCTAGAGATTTTTTAAGCTGGTCAACACCCACCACCACGTCGATATAGTCCTGATAGAACAGGGGCATCTGTTCTACCTTGGGGGTCTTTTCCAGGATGCTCTTGAAGGTTTCCTGTATCACCTGGCAGGCAGTCCTAACCCTGATTTCCTCAATCCGCTTAGATTTCAGTTGATGGGGAATCTTAGAGGTTCGAGCTTTATTTGCAGCCTTCTTTGCCCGGCTGAATCCCTTATCCAGGGCTTCTTCTGGTGTGGGTATGGTTGGTAGGAACATGAAATCACGTTTAAAAACTAAAAAATGAATTTAGAGTAAAATGTAGAATATGCTAATAAGTAATATTGACTAAATTTGTATTTAAAGTAATGTAATTTTATTCCTCAAAAATCTGGCTCTGGAACTTGTAGATATTAATATCAGGTTCTAACCAGCAGTCCAGGTTAAGCCCAGCCTTCATACAGGTGTTTGATAAGAATTCCTCCTCGTCCCACTGCCATTCCACTGCAACCTGGGGAAGCAGAAGTCCCCGGCCAAAACAGCTTTCCACTATCAGACCATCCTGGCCTAAACTTACCTTTTCCGGATACTTAGTAGGTTTATCCGCCTCTATAAGTTCTGGTTTGGTAAGCACACTCACCTCTACACTGATATCATCCAGTTCCTCAGGAGATACCGGTGGAAATCTAGGGTCCTGGATAGCCGCCGATATAGCTACTTCTATAACCGCGTTTACCAGAGGTTTTATGGG
>JALHJL010000140.1 GCA_022839625.1 Phycisphaerales bacterium | reverse complement strand
TTTAACTCGTATTGGGAATTACATTAATGGACTGACGTATACTATCACTTTGCCTGCAGGTAGTATCACTGACATGGTAGGTAATGTGCTGTCTACTTTCACTAGTAAATTCACTGTGGATAACGCTAAACCCATCGTGTCCAGTGTTAACCCAATTAATAACAAGGTAATTAGTGGGGTTAATAAGGCGATTGTAATCACTTTCAGTGAAAATATCAAGGCTGGAAGCGCGTTTAGCAATATCAAAGTCACCAACCCCGATGGAGTAAAAGTAAACCCATTATATAAGGTTATTAATGGTAAAACGTTGACTTTAACGCGTAATGGGAACTACATTAATGGTCTAACCTACACCATCACTTTACCCACAGGTAGTATCACTGATACAGTAGGTAACGCACTAACGACTTTCACTAGTAAATTCAAAGTGGATAACACCAAACCCACCGTAACCACTGTTAATCCCACCAACAACAAAATAATCAATATGGCCAATAAGGCGATTGTAATTACTTTCAGTGAAAATATCAAGGCCGGAAGCGCGTTTACTAGTATCAAAGTCACCAACCCCGACGGAGTATCAGTTAAACCATTATACAAAGTGATAAACGGTAAAACACTAACCCTAACGCGTAATGGGAATTACATTAATGGATTAACCTATACTATCACTTTGCCTACGGGTAGTATCACTGATACGGCAGGTAACGCAATCAACACCTACACTAGTAAATTCAAAGTGGATAACACCAAACCCACCGTTACCAGTGTTAACCCCGCTAATAACAAGGTAATTAATATGGCCAATAAGGCGATTGTAATTATTTTCAGTGAGAATATCAAGGCTGGTAGTGCGTTTACTAGTATTAAAGTCACTAATGCCAACGGAGTAAAAGTAAAACCATTATACAAAGTGATAAACGGCAAAACACTAACCCTAACGCGTAACGGGAATTACATTAATGGACTAACCTACACCATCACCCTACCCACAGGCAGCATCACCGACACAGCAGGCAACACAATCACACCATACACCAGCAAATTCACCACACGCCGTACCTAATCGAAAATAAATTTTCCCCCTTTTTCCTTTTTTTATTGTAGATATTGTTAAAATA
>JALHJL010000139.1 GCA_022839625.1 Phycisphaerales bacterium | reverse complement strand
ATACCGGCTCGCCGAAGGCGGTATACGATACGGGCTGAAAGCCCATGCTCCCGGATTCGTCGGTCGTCATCATCGTCGAATCGATCAGGTCGCCGTGGAGGAACACAGCCGAGGCCGGCTGTGCCACCGTTTCCTGAGCTTGAATGCCCAGGCCTTGCAGAGACTTCGCCTGCGCGCTCGCCACAGGCTGACTTTCACTCCCCGGTCGCCTGAGAGGGCGCCACGGCCTCACGCAGTCCCAGCGACACGATCGCGTCGCGTGCGGTTCGCAAGTGCGAGTAGTGTGAGCAGTAAAGGGGCAACATCAGCAGGCCAAGACTCAGCACAAGCGCCGCACGCAGCGCATCTCTGCGGCAATAAAACCCACAAACTAGGCAGGCAGTGCCCGCCGCCGTGAAACACCAGCGCAGTCGACTCGCCCGAACTCGCGCCTGCGTCACGCTTGAAATAAGGGGCGCCGCAGCAACCGCTTCCTCGCCCGGCCGTAGCGTCACTTGCCACCGCCAGTTCATGCCGTAGTCCACCCATGCCACGATCACCCACGCTGCCGCACTACATCCCAGAATGCGCGCAACGGCCCGTCGCGTGAGCAGGGAGGTTCTCACACCATGTTGTTTCAAAACCAGAACACCTCTCGCGCAAAATGCCGGCAGCTGTAGCCAAACAGATTGTAGCCGGGCACAGGCCTTGTTCGAATCAGTCGTTCGATCATCCGATCCCTGGATCTGCTTGTCGGTCGCCAACGCTTGAGTTTCTCGCCCGGACTGAGCAACGACCAAATACAGCCGCTGCTGCTACAACTCACTGTCCCGGGCTGCCTGAATCCTGGGAGCAGACCGCCGAACCCCAGCCCACCACTGGGGCCAAAGTCATACCGCGTGTACGTGCCCCGCCGACTCCGAATAATCACCGCCTCATGGGCGCCGGAGTCCACAATCCACCGATCCAACCCCTCTGGATCAACAGACCCCGTCGGATCGTCGGCGCAGTAGATGTAGACGTTTGGCTCGGCCAGGATCCACCAGCGGGCCGGGGCTGGCGGCGTCGTTCGGGTCCTGGCCCCACGGACCCGACTCATACCCCCACCCGCCGGCGGCCTGTAGCGCTCGGGCAGAGCTCGCCGCAGCGAGTCGCCTGCAGCGATCTGCTCGCCGTGGCGGGTACCGGGCGTCGTTGGCGGGCGCGACGCCCACCCCACCCGGCGGGAGACCCAGGCTGGCGGGCGGGACGCCCACCCCACCCGGCGGGAGACCCAGGCTGGCGGGCGGGACGCCGACCCCACCCTGTAGCGCCGGGGCTCCGTACCCGGCGTGACCGGCGGGCGGAGACCCGCCGCCGGCCGGCGGAAACGGCCAGCCGACGTGCGTCTGGCCCTGCCCGTCCCGCCATACCGGCTCGCCGAAGGCGGTATACGATACGGGCTGAAAG
>JALHJL010000024.1 GCA_022839625.1 Phycisphaerales bacterium | reverse complement strand
GGTTATGCTGCCCGGTGTGGAATTTCGAAACAGGAGACAGCTATGGGAATGAACGAGAGCGTAGCACGGATTGGCATGGACGTCCATCGCACGTTCAGCGTCGGACCTCCGTGTCCGACGCTTTTCGAGCCGAATGAAATCCTCGCCGGACACCCGCCACGGCGGGCAGGCTCAGGTCCGGCGCTACACTTCTGCGGCGGAGTGATAGGCAATCGCGGTACGGCGCGGGCCGCGGCGGCGGAGCACTACCTGCCGGTGAGCAGCGTGACGAACGGGTTGATGTCGCCGAACGACCACCGGCCGTATGTGCCGTCCTGGTTGATGTCGCCGTTGAGCGGGTCGCAGCCGGGGAACTCGGCCTGCCAGGCGCCGTGGTTCGACAGGTAGAGCACGAACGGGTTGATGTCCACCAGGTCGACCGCGCCATCGCAGTTCAGATCGCCGAGCAGGCCGGGCAGGATCGGCGGCGGTTGGCCGGCGTTGACCCAGGCCGTATACCAGGCGCTCGCGACCATCTCGGACGCAAACTGGAAACGGTTATTCGTGAAGGAGTTCGTCAGCGCCCAGAGCGTTTCGTAGTACAGAGGCCCGGTGTCCGGATCGAGCGCCTTGGCGGCATCGTCGGCGGCCATGATGTTATCTACGTACTCGTAGGTGATGTCGATGCTCGCGAAGATCGCGTCGAGCAGCGGTACGTCGTTCGGGTCGTAATACGCGCAACACTCGGGGCACGGTGTGATCGTCAGTTCCGCGAGATGCTGCGAGACCATGATCCCTTCGTAGCGCCGGTGAATCCCGTGATTACCCGTCTCCTGGCCGTCGTAGTTGCTGGTCGCGTGGAGCGGGTTGTGCAGGTCTTCGATGTAGTGCGCGAGTGCGCCGGCGTACGGCAGCAGGTTCGCCCAATCCGTCGATGTCTCCGCTCCGATCATCAGGGTCGTGACGTGGGCGGCGGTGTTCTCCACGTACCAAGGGGCGAGGCCGTTGTCCTGCACGTATGGCTCGCCGTACAGGGCGACGAGGTCTTCGTAATCGTGTGGAAACGACTCCGGGTACGCGTTGCGGTGGAACCAGTGCGAGCCGGGCGGCTCGACGCCGGAGTGATACGCCACCGTTGCGGCGTGGGACTCAAAGAAGCCGAGGAGTGGCGGCGGCAGGTGGGTTATGGCGCTGGTGGTGATGTGGGCGTGCGCGCTGTTCCACCAGCGCGCCTCGCCGCTCGTCCCGACGGTGCACCACAGCAGCACAGCGCACACCACCGGGCCGATTACGACGCCGGACAGCACCCGCTCCCCACTGGGGCACGGGACACGGGGAGGGGGCTTGTTGGCCGCGCTTGGCAGGTCTGGCATGTTCACGCCCTCCGGTTCGATGCGTTCCGATCAGTGGCCGTTGCGTGCTGCGGGTGCAATCGCGGAGCCGAGGTGGCCATTCCGCACTGCGGACGGCAGGTATCCTGTGGCGGAGCCCGCCCAACTGCAAGCGGGCAGGTGGGGCACTGGACATGAGGGCCGCCGCTGAACCAGCGGACTCCGGGGCGTCCACGCGGCCGCAACGACCGAAATCTCGGCCGGGCTCGGCTGGTACCGGAGCGCGCCCGCCGCGGCGGCACGGTCGGGTGGGTCCCATATCGCCGGGCGTGGCTTGCCGACCGCCGGTTTCCAATCGGGGGGCAGGGGTGAATAATCGGGGGGCCTGCGGCGTCAGGACAGGAGGTCCGGTTATGGAAACAGCCCCAACCTTCTGGGGTCCTGAGTGTCCATGAGTTCAGGAGTGCCCGTGGAAGCGCGACGCTCGACGACGGCCACGCCGGAGGATGCCGAGCTGGTGCGAGCGACTTTGGCCGGCCGGCCGGACGCGTTCGGCGAGTTGGTCGAGCGTTACCAGCGGCGGGCGACATCGGTCGCGTACCGCCTCCTGGGCAACCTCCACGACGCCCTGGAAGTGTGCCAGGAATCGTTTCTGCGTGCCCATCGGAAGCTCAACGCCTTGGAAGACCCCAGCAGGTTTGGCCCGTGGCTCTTGCGAATCGTTACGAATCTGTCGCTCAACTTCCGCCGGTCGCGCGGCCCGCGGCTGTCGTTGGAGGATTGCCTGTTGAGGGAGGACGAGTCGCGGGAGGAGCGGGTGGCGGACGCACCGCACTCCGAGGACCGGCCCGGCGCCCGTCTGGCCGGTCGGGAGCTGGAAGAGCGGATTCACGCCGGCCTGGCGGAGCTTCCGCCGCAGCAACGGGCGGCGCTCGTCCTGTTCAGCATCGAGCAACTGCCGCAGAAGGACGTGGCGCGGATTCTCGATTGCAGCGTCGAGGCGGTGAAGTGGCACGTTTTCCAGGGCCGCAGGAAGATGAAGGAGTTTCTAGCAGAGCACCTATGAAGCGGCAAAGGGGTCAACGGTTCAAGGGGCCGAGGGGCCTGAGGGACACGCGATTGGCGCGACCTGCGCGCCAATTCTCAAGCCATCGGACCCTTGAACCCCTGGCCCCCGCCTGCTTTCGGACCCTTGGCCCCTTGACCCCTCGGACCCTGCCGTTATGACGCGCGAGGCGTTCGAAGAACTGGTTGGTGCGTGGCTCGCTGAGCCGGAGCGCGAGGACCTCCGGCGGCGCGTCGAGGCCGCCGTGCGGTCTGAGCCGGAGTTGGCATCGGAGCTTGCGGCCTGGCAGCGCTGCGAGGAACTGCTGCGCTGCGGCTGCCCGGTGCCTCCGGAGGTGGATTGGGCTCGTGCGAAGGCGCGCATCCTGGCGGCCGTAGAGCAAGACGCGGCCGCCGGTGATCGTGCTTTGGATGCAGCCCTGCGTGAGCTGCCGCCGGTGGACAAGCGCGTCCACTGGCCGCGAGTACACGCCCGGGTGATGGCGGCGCTCACGCGCGATGCGGTGGCGGCGTCCCGCCGTCGGCGCTACACCAGGGTAGTGGCCGGAGCGGCGACCCTGCTGGCGGCGGCCGCCGCGCTCTTCCTGGCCGTTCTGCCGGGCGAAACGCCAGGGCCGGCTGCGGACGGGTGTGTGCAGGTGCGCCTGTGTGCGCCGCCGCCGGACGTGGGGGGCGTCGCTTACGCGCACATCGGGGGTGCGCCGCCGCCGGCCGCGCCGCCGGAGCGGTTTTTCGTCGTCGATCCCATGCCGAAAACTGGGCCGTCTCCCGAGGCGGCCGGGGATTATTGAGGCCACGCTCATGCATACGCAACTGATGGGAACGCAGCGCAGGCAACGTCTGACGCGGGTGGTTGCCGTGGTTCTTGGACTGTCCGCCGGCGCGGCTGCCGCGGCACAGGGTATGCGCGATCTGGTCGAGGCGGCCCTCGACCAGAAGATCGCGCAGCGGCTCGAGATCTCCGAGCGCCCCATCCACGAGGCGCTACGCGAGCTCGAGAAGAGCACGGGCCTCCGCTGCGAGTTGCACCCCCTGGCGGTCGAGTGGATGCCCTACGGCGAGCAGACGCGACTCGCAATCGTCATAGAGGACGTGACGGTGCGCCGGGCGCTGGAGCGCATCTTCGGCGGGTTGGGGCTGACGCTGCGTGTCGGGGACGATCGGGTGCTGGTCGAACCGTCGCCCGCGCTGGACCGACTCGGCAGACGCCTGACCGTCGAGGAAGTCGGGTTGCTTCAGAAGCTCGCGGGCCGGCCGTGGTCGGAACTCGAGCCGGACGAGTTCGTGATCGAGTTCCGTCTGCCGCCGGGCGGAGAGAGCCCGCAGGAGCTCCTGGAGCAGGCGATGCGCGCGGGGCCGCCGGCGGACGCGCTGACGCAGCTTGAGGGCGTGACGCAGCGTCTGGGCTGGTTGTGGGTGCCGGCGGGCAAGACGATCACGATCTACAGCCGGGCAGAGGACGTTCAGCAGCGGCTGGACCGTCCGGTGGACGTGAGCTACCAGCGCATCTCGCTCGATCAGCTCCTGCTCGATCTCGCGAAGCGGATCGACATCACCGTCCATTTCGAGCCGGGGGCGCTTCGGGACGTGGCCGCACGCGATCGGCACGTGGACCTGATTCAGCGCGGCACGACGGTGCGGCAGGTATTGGAGCTGATCGTCGGCAATACCGGCCTGTGGTACGAGGTGGTCGAGGACGGCATCGTCGTCGGAGCACGCCCGTTGGCCGACGCGGGAGCGGAGTCGGCAAGCGAGCAACCGCAGCGAGTGGTGGCGATCCTGCGTGTGCCGGTCGGGACGGATGGCACGACGATTGACTTCCTCATCCGGGCGGATGAGCTGCCGGCGGAGTTCAAGGCCCTGCGCGACCGGAAGATGCCGCAGGTCATCGAGGAACTGCGGAAGCAGAGTACACCATAAGCGTGGGAACGTGGGCACGTGGGAGGGTGGGAACGAAAGAAGGGCCGTGGGGCGCTCCGTTCCCACGTTCCCACGTGCTCACGTTCCCACGTTCGCACCTTGTACCGTCCGTGCCAACTGCTACACTCTCCGGCCGATCGGGGGGCGACGGAGAAACGCTCATGGCAGTGAACCTGCGAGGACGGCACCTGCTCTCGATGAAAGACCTTTCCGGCGAGGAGATTCTCGCCATCTTGACCACGGCGGCGGAGCTGAAGAAGAACCGGGTCAAGGTCGCCGCCAGCAAGCCGCTGGCCGGCAAGACGCTGGCGATGATCTTCCAGAAGCCGTCGTTGCGGACGCGCGTCTCGTTCGAGACCGGGATGACGTTGCTGGGCGGACACGCCATCTACCTGGCCCCGTCGGACATCAAGCTCGGCGAGCGCGAGACCACGGAGGACATCGCGATTGTGCTGTCGCGGTACGCGGACCTCATCATGGCCCGCGTCTTCGGGCACAACATCGTGGAGGACCTGGCTCGGTACGCGACCTGCCCGGTCATCAATGGGCTGAGTGATTTCGAGCATCCGTGCCAGATTCTGGCGGACCTGCTGACGATCCGCGAGCGGAAGGGGGGGCTCAAGGGTCTCCGCGCCACGTACGTCGGCGACGGCAACAACGTCGCGCACTCACTGATGTACGGGGCTGCGCGGGTTGGCATGCACATGACTGTCGCGACGCCGCCGGGGTTCGAGCCGCAGCAGAAGGTCCTAAGCGAGTCGCAGGAGATCGGCCGGACGACCGGGGCCGAGATTCGCGTACTGAACGATCCGCGGGAAGCGGCCAGGGGTGCCGACGTGCTGTATACCGACGTCTGGGCCTCGATGGGGCAGGAGTCGGAAGCGGAGGCGCGGCGCGCGAAGTTCGCGGGCTTCCAGATCAGCCGGGCGTTGCTGGCCCACGCGGACCCGGCGTGCGTGATCCTGCACTGCCTGCCCGCTCACTACGGCGAGGAGATCGAGTACGAAGCGTCCCGTACGCCGAACTCCGCGATCTTCGACCAGGCCGAGAACCGCATGCACGCACAGAACGGGCTCATGGTCCTGCTCGCGGGTGCGGCCAGCGCGAACCTGAAGCGACGGCGCGCGTCGGAACCGAGCCCCAAGCGCCAGCGCGGGGCCCAGCGGAGCCAGACGGGCAAGCGCGGCTCGCCGCGACGGCGAAAATAGCTCACGCTGCTCACGATCGATGACTTCTGGCCGTTCGGCTGCCACGGAGGTCTTTGTTCACGGTGGCCACGAATCCCGGCAGGCGTGCCGCGGCCACGCCTGTTCTGATTACACCTGGGCACTTCTGTCGCATATCATCCCTGGACAGGCACCTGGAGTGCGACAGACTCTCATTCTCATGGAGGCTACGATGAATGCACGTAGAGTGACCCGCCTCGCGCTGGCAGTAGCGTTTTTTGCCACCGCCGCCATCGGCTACGCCCAGACCCGGTCGCCGACGGCCCACTTGCCGTACCCAAAGACCAGGACCGTCGATCAGGTGGACGACTACCACGGGACCAAGGTGGCCGATCCGTACCGCTGGCTGGAGGACCTCGATTCGGAGGAGACCGCCGCGTGGGTCGCCGCCCAGAACGAGGTGACCTTCAAGTTCCTGGAGGAAATCCCGGCCCGCGAGAAGATCAAGGAGCGTATCACGTACTTGTGGGACTTCGAGAAGTACGGGTTGCCGTTCAAGGAAGGCGGGCGGTACTTCTACAGCCGGAACGACGGCCTACAGCCGCAGTACGTGCTGTATGTGACCGAGGCGCTCGATGCCGAGCCGCGCGTGCTCATCGACCCCAACAAGTTCTCGACCGACGGCACGGTGGCGCTGGCCGGGCTGTCGATCAGCGAGGACGGCAAACTGGCCGCGTACGGCGTGTCGACGGGGGGCTCCGACTGGGCGACGTACAAGGTCCGCAACGTGGATACGGGCGAGGACCTTCCGGACGAGATCCGCTGGACCAAGTTCTCCGGGGCGTCGTGGACCAAGGATGGCCAGGGGTTTTTCTACAGCCGCTTTGACGAGCCGGCGGGCAACCTGCTGAAGGAACCCACCTACTACCACAAGCTGTATTACCACCGCATCGGCACGGCGCAGGCGGACGACCGGCTGGTCTACCATCGCCCCGACCAGAAGGAGTGGGAGTTCGGCGGGTACGTGACGGAAGACGGCCAATACCTGATCATCGTGGTGAACCACGGCACCGAACGTAAGAACCGGGTCTATTACCAAGACCTCAAGGCCAACGACGGCCAGACGGTCCAGCTTCTCGACGACTTCGACGCGCAGTACGACTTCCTGGGCAACGACGGCCCGCTGTTCTGGTTCTTCACGGATCTGGATGCGCCGCGCGGCCGGGTGATCGCCATCGACACGCGCCAGCCGCAGCGTGAAAACTGGAAAGAGCTGATCCCGCAGGCGGAGGAAACGCTGCGTGGCGTGAGTGTGGTCGGCGACACGTTCTTTGCCGGCTACCTCCAGGACGCCCACAGCATCGTCCGACTCTTCGACCTGACGGGCAAACTGCTGCGCGAGCTCGAGCTGCCGGGCCTCGGATCGGCCGGGGGCTTCCGGGGCAAGCGGACCGACCGGGAGACGTTCTACAGCTTTACGAGCTTCAGCTACCCCGCCACGATCTTCCGGTACGACCTGGAGACCGGCCGGAGCGAAGTCTTCCGCCGGCCGAAGGTCGACTTCGACCCCGATCAGTACGAGACGAAGCAGATCTTCTACCACAGCAAGGACGGCACCCGCATCCCAATGTTCATCACCCACAAGAAGGGGCTGAAGCTGGACGGCAGCAACGCGACGCTGCTGTACGGCTACGGCGGCTTCAATGTCTCGCTGACGCCGTACTTCTCGGTGGCGCGGCTGGCGTGGCTCGAGATGGGCGGCGTATTCGCGCTGCCGAACATCCGCGGCGGGGGCGAGTACGGCACGGAGTGGCACGACGCCGGCAAGCTCCACAACAAGCAGAACTGTTTCGATGACTTCATCGCGGCGGCCGAATGGCTGATCGACAACCAGTACACCAGCAGCAGGAAGCTCGCGATCATGGGCGGCAGCAACGGCGGCCTGTTGGTCGGGGCGTGCATGACGCAGCGGCCGGAGTTGTTTGGTGCGTGCCTGCCCGCCGTCGGGGTGCTCGACATGCTGCGCTTCACGAAGTTCACGATCGGCTGGGAGTGGGTTTCGGACTACGGCTCGCCGGACGACCCCGCCGGGTTCGAGACGCTGTACAAGTACAGTCCGCTGCACAACCTGAAGCCGGGCACCTGCTACCCGCCGACGCTGGTTACCACCGCGGACCACGACGACCGCGTGGTGCCGGCGCACAGTTTCAAGTTCATCTCGGCGCTACAGGCGGCACAGGGTTGCGAGAACCCGGTGCTGATCCGGATCGAGACGAAGGCCGGGCACGGCGGCGGCAAGCCGACGCAGAAGATCATCGAGGAAATCAGCGACGAGTACGCGTTCCTGGTCCGCGTGCTCGACATGCAGCCCAACTGAGCCGCCACGCACGGAAAGGCCCGCGCACCAAGACGCGAAGCGCCGGCGAGCGACTGTTCCATCCCGCGCTCGCTTGCGCTTCGCGTTCCGACCAGGCTGGCAGATGGGCACCGATGTCGGCCGAATCGCAGCCGTGTACGTTCATGGCACGCAGGCCACCGCGATTCTCCAGCGGTTCACGCCCTTCGCGCACGGGTAGTACTTCGTCAGCACACCGCCGAACTGGTCCACGTTCACGATCCGGCCGTAGATCGTCGTGCCCTCCGGAAACTGGCTTGCGCTTATGACCTGAATGGTCGGGCACGCCATCCCGCCGGTCAGCGGCGTGATCCCATCCAGGCCGGCGATCGGGGTGTTCGGGTAGTCGTCGCAGCTCGCGTAGCACTCGACGTGCGCCAGGAACTCCGCCATCGCCGACAACCGAATCCGCCGCGGCGTGGCATTCGTCTGCGTGACCGTGAACCAGTCGGGATCGTAGCATTCATCGCATTGGGCGCCGTTCTCCGACCCGGCGTAGACTCGGCCGCAATACGTCGTCCCGCAGTTGAACGTCATGAAGCGCGGCGGCGGCCCAGTCGGATTGTCGCAACCCAAGTTGCTGTCATCCGTGTATTCGCCGCACGGGTCGTCCAGGTTGTCGCCCACGCACGCGAAGTAGCACGGGGTGCAATTGGCCGGCTCGGTGAGCGCGAGCCAGTAGTACTTGCCGCACTGCGCCTGGCCCGTCGGGTAGACCCGCAGCCAGTACGTCCCGGCCGCGTAGCAACGCACCGTGTACACACCGAAATCGTAGCACAGCGGCACATCCAGACCCTCGATCGGACCGAACGGACAGTCGTTGCTTCTCCAGATCTCCCACGTCGCCGCGAATTCGGCGAACAGGTGGACCTTGAACCGGCGGTTGGTCGTCAGCGTGAACTCGTACCAGTCAAAATCCTTCTGGAGCAAATCCGGATCGTTCGGGTCGGCGTACCACGTGCCCGTCCGGCCAAGCCAAGTCGGGGTGTCGCCCACGCTCAGCTCCAGCCGCGGCCCCGGCGGCGTAGCCGCATCGCAGCCGCTGTTGAAGGTGTCGTCGTAGCTGCCCGGCGGGCAGGGCGGATCGTTGCCGTCGGGCTGCTGCGACTCCTTGTGGCTGCTTGGTCTGGTTTGGATCAACCAAGAGCATCCCAGGCCGGTGTTTATCGTGACGGTGTAGTCGTTGCCGAAGTCGGCACTGCCCACCGGGCACGGGTAGCCGTACCGGAGCGAGCCGCCGGCGTCTTCCGGCATGACCAGGAACCAGTACAAGCCGGGTTCATAGACCATCGTGCCGGTCCAGAGCTTGGGCACGCACGGCTCGACGAGCGTGTCGAGCCAGTAGTAGTACGTTGAGCAATCGGCCGGCGGCGGGCTGTAGACGCCGTCGACGTAATCGAATAGCAGCGTTGCCCGGCAGGGAACTTCACTCGTCACCTGCCACATCACCTGCGACGCCGTCGCTAGCTCCAGCGCATACCAATCAAGGTCCCGATAGCCCTGGTTCGCCCACAGCTTGCCGCAGAAGGTGATCGGCTCGTCCGAGTCAAGCGGCAGCACCTCAAAGGTGGGCGGCCACGTGTTGCAGCCCCCGTTCTCTGGGTCGTACGTGGGGTCGTCAGGATTGGCGATGCAATAGCCCGGCGGCGGATTGCCGGGCGGGCTGCCTTCGAGGTAGTCCGCGCCGGCCGGGCAATCCCCGCACGTGTTCAGCACTTCGCAGGCACCAGAGACCGTCAGGGTCAGCTTGTAGTCCGCGTAGCAAGGCACTCCGCTGACCTCGGTTGGTGCAACAACCACGAGGTAGTCGCCGCCTGGCAGACAACGGGACTCCAGGACGACTTGCGTGCACCTGGCGCCGCTTGTGGGGGCCACCGCATCCGCACGGCCGACACACGGCGCAGCCGGGGTTGGACCCTGACGATAGGCAGCGACGGTCACGTCGAACTCGGCCTCCACCGTGATGGTGAAGGAGCGCGGACCCGGCAGGGCGAAATGGTACCAATCTGTGTCACGCGTGCCGCCGAACGTGCCCGACTCGCCGTAGATCGTCTGCCCGGGCGCGATCGCCGAGAACAGCGGGCTCGCCATGTCGCAGCCGCCGTTGAACGTGTCCGGTGCGCAGTCCTCGGGCTCGCCCTCGGTTAAGGCGCCCGGCGGGACCACGACGGTGCAGCAGGCGCCGACCGGCCAGGGGTCGCAGGTCGTGCCAACTCCCGTCCAATACGGGCCTTTCATGGGAGGGGCGCTACAGCTAATCGGCCCCGGACAGGCGCAGCCGACGCCGCACTGCGTCATCAAGGTGACAAACGGGTTGATGTCGTCGAACGACCATTGTCCATAAGTGCCGTCGCAGTTGATGTCGCCGGCGCGCGGGTCGCACGCAAACGCCGCGGTCCACGACACCTGATCGGATAGATACAGCACGAACGGGTTAATGTCCGCGAAGTCGATCATCCCGTCGCAGTTCAGGTCGCCGATACAGGGCGGCGGCGGCCCCGCTTCGCACTCCTGGCAGATCGTAAGTACGCACGTGCCGTCGTCGTGGCAGCAGGCGCCGACGCCCGCGCCGCACGCGGGCACGCCGCCCTGGCCGAAGTCCGCACAAGTCCCATCTTGCAGGAAACGGCCGCCGATGGCGTGGCAGTACGTGTCGGTGACGGCCTCCAGGCAGCTTTCCGCGCAATCATCGCAGCAGGCCCCGACGTCCTTCTGGCTGAAGCAATAGCTCAGATCGCAGCGGTTGGTGACGACTTCCCACGTGCCCGGCAGTCGAGTCTCATACCAGGTGGCGAGCCAGTTGTTGCCATCGTTCGAGCCGCCCCACAAGAAATAGCAGCCTGGCGTGCCGTCGCCCGCAATCGAAAAGAAGCCCGACGTCGTGTTCACGGGCGTCGTCAGGACGGCCGTGAACTGCCAAAGGACGGCCGGGACCGTCGCGAAGGTCACGGTCTCGCCGGTGTCCTGCGCCCAGGCCGTCACATACTCCGTATAGACGATCTTGCCGGGATCGACCGGGTCGTTTCCGTCGTTCATCTCGTTATAGAAACGGATGCGGAACTGGTGACCGCCCGTCTTCGTGCAGCCGTTGCTGTTATTGTCGACGTAGACGCCCCACCACATAATGACGCCGATCGACTGCGAGGGCGGAATCGTGACGCCCGGCGGCGGGAAGTTCTCGCACCGCACGCGCTGGCACGTGGTGGGGGCAGAACTGCAAAACTGCATGTCCGAATAGAAATACCATTGCGTGCTGCCGCAAGCGGCCCGGTCCTGCCCGCAGATGAAGCCCGTCTGCGGGCAATTCTCGCCCGCCCGGCCGGTGGCCGCGTGGCCAAAGACGGGCACGCCCAGCACGTCATCGTCCGAGGCAAGGAAGGCACGCTGGTCTCCCCGCGGGGCTATCGGTCCGGCAAGCGTGTCGCCGCTCGCTTCGTGTGTCGCAGTCGTGATACGGGTGGATTGGGCATGCCGTTGCCCGAACACGCCAGGGGTTACCCCCAGCGCCGCCCACAGCAGGGCGAACGTCGCAAGTGTTCTCATAGCAGCTCCTCCTAACACCGGGTCGGCCAGCAGGCGCCGAGGGCTCGACGTGCCGAACGCCCCACAACCACCGCACGAATTGTTCTTTCATTCTACTGTTTTCCACCAAGCTTGTCACGGAGTGCTTGCTTCTTCTCGTTCCTCATGGAATTCCGGAGGCCAGAAGCCCGGCACCTGGCGCAACCGGCGCCCGTGGGGCTGACGAGTTCCACCCCTCAATCGCCACGGGCAGCCGGATTCCGCTGATTCCCTTTGGGTCGGGCGGGTCGGCCGTGTCGAGCCGGTCCAGGGCGGCCCGGAGACGTTCGGAGTAGAACGCCGACGCGGCGCGGGCAAGCGCGGTCAGATGTCGCGGTGCGCGGGCTTTGGCAGGTCGTCCTTGATCTTCTGCTGGCTGACGCCGTCGCCGGCGGCGGAGAACAGGAGCATCTCGTCCTTGATGCGGGCCTGGAGATGGACGGGACGGCGCCAGAGCCGCTGGAGGTTCGCCAGGCACTCGGTGGCGTAGCGGATGTCCAGGTCGATGCCGACGTGCTTATGGGCCAGGTAGAGCTCGCCGCGGTTGGCGTAGTTTCCGTCGACGACGTAGATGTAGGGCTGGCCGTGGTTGGTGAGCATGAACAGCAGCGTCTGCTTGATGGTGTCGAAATCGCGGTTGACGACGACCATCCGCCCGCTGGCCGGGTCGCGACGATAGTGATAAAGCTCGTAGCGATCGACGAACTCGGGGGTGAGGAACTCGTCGATGAACGTGACGTCGTTGTGGACCCGGCGGACCTCGAAGATCTTCTGCAATCCCTGGTTGAGGTCGGTGTTCCAGCTCCGACGCTGCTCGATCGACTCGCATTCTTCGTACTCTTTGCCGAAGCGGCCGCGATTCCAGCGGTCTTCGATGTCGCGGAACAGCTCGACGCCCATCTTGTACGGGTTCAGGCGCCCGGGGCCGCTGGCCAGCGTCCCGGAATGGTGGTCCGCGTAGGTGATGAGCTCGTCATCACGGAGGTGGAAGCGCGTCATCATCCGGGAATGCCAGAATGTCGCCCAGCCCTCGTTCATGATTTTCGTCTGGCCCTGCGGCGCGAAGTAGTAGGCCTCCGCCCGCACGATGTCGAGACAGTCCCCCTGCCAGTCCTCCAGCGGCGCATGACGCAGCAGGAACCCGAGCACGTCCCGCTCCGGCGCAGGCGGGAAGGCCTCGCGCATGGCCTGCTCGGCCTTCTCCTCGCGCTCCCGTTCCGCCCGCAGCCGGTCCGGCGGGTTGATATACCGCTCCATGTACGGCTTGGCCGGGAAGCGGACGGCGCGCTCGACCTGGTCGCGCAGCGTCGGGCGCTGCGGTCGCCGGGGCGGCTCCGCCCGCTTCATGAACGGGGAGTAGGGGTCGATCAGGTTCTCCAGCGAGAGGCAGGTGTCCAGGAACCTCTCGACGACCTCGTGGCCTTCGCGGTCGATGTGCCGGTGGACGCGGGTGGCGTGATTGGCCATCCCGTCCATCATCTTGCGGTTCGTCTTGCTGAACCAGACGTTGTTTTTGAAGAAATCGCAGTGCGCATAGACGTGGGCCATGACAGTCTTCTGGTCCACGAACTCGTTGTCGGCCAGCAGGTACGCGTAGCAGGGGTCGTTGTTGATGACCATCTCATAGATCTTGCCCAGCCCGTAGCGGTGCTGCTTGCGCAGCCGCTCGTAGTCCATGCCGAACCGCCAGTGGGCGTAGCGCTGCGGGAACCCTCCGTAGGCGGCGATCTGGTTCATCTGGTCGAAATCGACCATCTCGAAGACCGTGTCGAAGAAGTCGAGGCCCTGCTGCCGGGCCACCTCCTCGATGGTCCGCCGTTGTTTCTCCAACTCGAGCGGGAACGTCCTCAGCACAGCAAGCTCCTGTGGCGCCGCTGGGGGTGGAAGGGCCGGGCCCTCCGCCTGACGGGCATTCGTCAGCGAGCCACACGATTCTATCGTCCGCAGTGGTACCCTGTCTTGGGGTCGGTCGGCGGCGGGAAGGGAGCGTTGGTTTACGGCTGGCCGATAGAGTGGTAGAGTCCGGCGGGTAATCGCAGACGCCGCCTGCGCGCGCGGTGCCTCGGCCGTCGGGCGGTGTTGGAGTCAGACATGAGCGGGCCTCCGTCTCCGGAAACGCGATCCCCGTCTGAGCCGAGTGCCGTACCCGCCCGCCGCCGGCCGTCCGCCTGGGGCATCGCGCTGTTTCTGGTCCTCCTTGGGGGGTTGGTGTTCGTGAATCAGTGCGCGCTCACGGGCGGCAAGCCGATCGTCTGGATCGAGGATGACTTCGACGCGGCCCTGGCCCGGGCATCGGCCGAGCAGCGCAAGGTGTTCCTGTATCTTTACGAACCGAATGACCCGACGCACGCGCGCAACGAGCTTCAGGTGTTTACCCAGCGCTGGGCCCGCAAGCCGTTGGAGGAGGTCGTCTGTTGTCGCGTGGCGCTGGGGCCCAGCGATGCGCTGCGCTTCAAGTACCTGTACAAGAACCGCCCGCTTTTCCTGTTGCTCGACGCCAAGGGCAACGTGCTGAGCCGAACCGAGGGCGCCGTCGACGAGCTCCAGTTCTTCACGTACATCGGCGGGCTCGCCGACCGGTCGTAGCCGCGCGCGGCCCCCAGGAGGACGCATGCTCGGCCTCATCCGATCCCGGCACGCGCGTGAGCTGCTCCCCACCCGCTCGCATCGCGCCCCGCCCGCCGGGCGGCTCGGCATCGGCTTCGGTCTGGCGACCCTTGTGCTCTACGCGCTCACCGGCAGCCGGGGCGTGGACTGGCAGGACTCCGGCGTCCATCAGTATCGGATCCTGGTCGGGCAGCTCGAGCATCCGTTCGGGCTGGCGCTTTCCCATCCGCTGCATTACTGGCTTGGCCGGGCAACCCTGCTCGTTCCGCTCGGAGACCCGCTGCACCGTTTGAACCTCCTTTCGGGCGTCTTCGGTGCCGTCGGCGTCGGCGTGCTGGCCGCGCTCGTCGTCCAACTCACGCGCAGCCGGCTCGCGGGCGGGCTGGCGGCCGGCACGCTGGCGCTCGCCCACTCGTACTGGCAGATGTCGGCCCGGACCGACACGTACACCATCGCCGGGGCACTGCTGACCGTCGAGTGGCTCCTCCTCCTCCGCTACGCCCGGTCGCGCCATCCGGGCTGGCTCATCGCCGTCTTTGCCGTCAACGGCCTCCACGTGGCGGATCACCTGCTCGGGCTTCTGTCTCTGGCGACCTACGGCGTGCTGCTGCTGGATCGTCTGGCGCGGCGGCGGGTGAATCTCGGGGTCGTCGTGGTTGCGATTGTGGCGTGGGCGGTGACGTCGGCGCCGTACTCCGCGCTCGTGTTCGCGCAGTGGCAGCGGACGGGCGATCTGCTGGGAACGGTACGCACGGCTCTCTTTGGCGGCAGCGGGCAAAGCTCGGACTGGAGCGGGCATGTACTGAACGTGCAGTTGTCGCTGGGACAGATCAAACAGGCCGTCGCCGCCTACGGCTACTGTTTCCCTTCGGCGGCCCTGCTGGTAGCCCTGGTCGGCGTGTGGCGGCGGGCGCGCGGGCGGACGCGGCTGTTCCGATACGTGCTCTGGGCGCAGACGATCATCATTCTCGGGTTCGTGGGGCGCTACAACGTCCCCGACGTGTACAAGTACTTCGTGCCGGTGTGCGTGGTGACCGCGCTGTGGTTCGGGTGCGGCGTCGGCGTGCTGGTGCGACGCTGGCGGCGCGGGACCATGCGGCGTTGGGCCCCGGTGCTGTACGGCGCGAATCTGCTGTTGCCGCTCGCGGTCTATTTCTACTTTCCGATTCTGGCGGAGCGGCAGGGCTGGCTGCGGGGGCAGATGCGGCCGATTCCGTTTCGCAACGAATACCGGCATTTCTTCCGGCCCTGGCGGCAGGGAGACGAATCCGCCGCCGTGTTTTCGCGCCAGGCACTGGCGGCAATCGGCGACGGCGGTTGGCTGCTGGCGGATTCGACCACGGCGTACACGGTGGCCGCGAGCTACCTGGTCTACGGCGGGCCGCCTGGCGCGCGTGTCTACTGGTGGGTGAATTGCCTGACGGACGCTGAACTCCCGAAGCTGACCGACGAGGAGCTACTGGCTTTCGTGGAGGGCGGCGGTTACGTGCTCGCGGCGCCTGCGTCCGTCCCATCGGAAGTCGAGAATACCGTCCACCCGCCGCTCCTCATCGACCGCACCGAGCCATTCTGGCACATTCGCCGGGCTCCCGGACCATAGTGGGTGCCTCGACGGCCGAGGCGCGATGAGGCAGGCGGGGGGTACTACGCGGTTGGCGCAGGCGGATCGAGCAAAGCGCGTGCGTCGTCCAACTGGCGATGGGCACCCACCAGCACCAACACGTCCCCGGCCATCAACTGGAAGTCCGGTTGAGGGTTGGCGATGGGCTGGCCGTGACGCGTGACGGCGACGATGGTGACGCCGGTCCGGGCGCGCAACTCAATGTCGCGGATCGTTCGGCCGCACGCCGCGCTACCCGAAGCGAGCAAGTAGGTCTGGGTGACGGCAGCTTCGAGGACCTGGAGCCATTCCGCGCGCAGGTCGCGATCGGTGGGGCGGCCGCGCAGCATCCCATAGTGTCCCGCCCGGACGAGGGTGATCTGCTGATCGATCACGTTGTCCGGCACCGCGAATTCGCGCAGCACGTGGGCGAAAATCTCGATCGAGGTCTCGAACTCCTCGGGGATGACCTGCCGGGCACCCAGGCGATGCAGGGTCTCGATCTCGGCGACGTAGCGGGTGCGCGCCAAAACATAAACGTCCGGCTGCGCGCGGTGCACCTGGGCAACGATCCGGCGCGTCGCGTCCCGGTCCGCGATGGAGACGACCACCGCCCGGGCCGTGCTCAAGCCGCCGCGGGTCAGGATTTCCATCCGCGCTGCGTCGCCTACGATCACCGGCGATCCGTCCTCGCGCGCGGTCCGGGCGTTTGCACGGTTGAACTCGATGACCACGAAGGGGATGCGCGTCGCCTTGAGCACGCGGGCCAGGTTGCGGCCGTTGATCCCGTACCCCACGACGATCACGTGGCTGGCGAACGGCCGGCCGGGTGGCACACGACGGCCCGCCAGCGGCGCGCGGGCGGCGGCGGCGTAGTCGAACCGCCGGACCGCGATCGCGCTCAACGGGGCGGCCGTGGGTACCAACACCGCCCCGAGCACCATGGTCCCCACGGCCCAGGTTATGAAGATCGGCAGGAAGTCAGGCGAGATAATCTGAAGGCGGCCCGCTTCCTTCATGAGCACGTAGCCGAACTCGCTGATGGTGCACAGGCCCAGACCGGCGGTGACCGCGAGGCGTAGCGGCCAGCCCGCCAGCAGGACGGCGGCGGAGCCCAGAACAGTCTTCAGGACCACAGTTGCCCCGATCGCCACGCTCAGGGCGACGCCGTGCTGCGCGAAGATGCGCAGGTCGGCCAGCATGCCGATGGCGACGAAGAAGAGTGCGTTCGAAGCCTCGCGAAACGGAGCGATCTCGGCCCGCAATTGGTGCCGGACGTCCGTCTGCGCCAGAAGCAGGCCGGCGATGAACGAGCCGAGGGGCCAGGACCAGTCTGCCAGGCTCGCCAACCAGGCGCCGACGCACGCCATGACGATCGCGAACAGCGTCATCAGTTCCTGGCCGCCGAAGCGGAACACGAGGCTCACCAGCGCGGGCATCGCCCGGCGCGCCAGAATGCTCACGACGATCAGGACGCCGATCGCGAGTCCGATCTTGCCCAACTGGAGCGACCAGTGGGCTTGCACCGGTGCGGCCAGAGCTAGCAGCGGAAGCGGAACCAGGGCGACGATGACCAGGATGTCCTGCAACAGACTCACGCCGGTGATCAGGCCGCCGGCGGGACTGTCGGTCTGGTCGCGATCGCTCAGGTGCTTGAGGATGATCGCCGTGCTGCTGACGGAGACCGCCAGGCCCCCCGTCCACGCCGCGAGCCAGGAGAAGTCCAGCAGAAACCGCATCGCCGCGGCGGCCGCGAGGGTCGTCAGTCCCAGTTGCAGAGCGGCTGCCAGCAGGAGGCGACCGCCCATGCGGAGTGCGGGTTCGGGGGCCAGCTCGAGCCCGACGGTGAACAACAGCATCACCAGCCCGAGGTCGGCGAAGAACTGCACCTGGTCGCGGCCCTGCTCCGGACCGATGAGCCCGACGCCGAAAGGACCCAGTGCCATGCCTACGACCAGGAAGCCGAGGATGGTCGGTGCTCGAATGGCGCGCATGAGCCAGGCGGCAACCAGAGCGGCCCCGAACACCACTACGACGACCGTGAGGGAGTGGGCGGGGGCGGACAGTTGCGCGGCGTCATTCACCGCCAGCGCGAGGGTGCTCTTTATCCCGGCCGTGCTCATCGTCGGCATTGTGGGGGCTGGCCCGCGAATGCGAAAGCGGGCGCCGATCACGGTACGCGGGCCGCTTCATGACGATCGCCGGCGCCGGGGGCATGGACGAACGGCGAGCGGGCGGTCAAAGTGCGGCCACTGTGGTTGCCGGTCGGTGCGGCGGGGGACGCGACCGCTTCCGGCACAGGGCGAGGACTGCGATGACGCGCAAGGCCCAGCGGGCCGCAGCAACTCGGAAAGCAGCGCGGCCGACGGCCCGCCCGCGACCGGCCGCCGAGCAGCCGGCTCCCTCGTTACCGTCGCTCCCGCGCAGTCGGGCGGCAATGTCCGTGGCCCTGCTGCTGGGCACGGCATTCGTCGCGTACATTCCGGCGATGCGGGCCGGATATGTTCGCTTTGACGATACGGATTACATCGAGCAGAATCACTTGCTCAGAACCGCGCCGGGACTGGCGCAGATTTGGACCAGTCCCCTGGCGTACCCGCCGGGTGTGCCGTACTACCCGGTTACGTTCTCCATCCACTGGCTTGAGTTTCGGGCTTGGGGACACTCCGCGACGGGATATCACCTCGTCAACATCGGCCTGCACGCCGTCAACGGGGTGCTGGTCTGGCTTGTGCTGCGGAGTCTGGCGGTGCCCGGCGCGCTGTTCGCGGCGCTGCTCTTCGCCGTCCATCCGGTACAGGCACAGTCGGTGGCCTGGCTGGCGGAACGGAAGAACGTGCTGGCCGCGATGTTCTACCTGGCCACGGTGCTGGGGTGGCTGCGGTTTGTGCGGGCGGGGTCCTGGCCCCTTTACGCCCTCGCGTTGGTCACGTTCCTGCTGGGGCTGCTGAGCAAGACCATTATTTGCACTTTGCCGATTGCGCTGTTGCTGTTGATCTGGTGGCGCAAGCCGCCCCGTGCGAAGAGATTGGCTTTGCTGGTCTTGCCGTTCCTCGGGTTGGCTATGGTGATGGGGGCGGTGGTCATCTGGCGCGAAAACACGCTGCTGGAGGGAGTGCCGTTCGCGTCCGGGCTGTCGCTGGCCGAGCGTGTTCTCATCGCCGGCCGGGGGCTTTGGTTCTACGTCGGCAAGCTGCTGGTGCCCGTCAACCTCGTCCCCGTGTACCCGCACTGGAAAGTGGAGTCAGGGCGGATGGTGGCATATCTCTATCCGCTGGCGGTTGCGGCCGTGGTCGCCGCGGCGTGGCTGTTTCGTCGGCGCGTGGGCGGGGCGCCGCTGGTGGCCGTGCTGTTCTTCGTCGTTACGCTGGGGCCGACAAGCGGCCTGGTGGACTTCGGCTACCTGGCGAAGTCCTTTGTCGGGGACCACTACCTGTACATTCCGAGCGTGGCGCTGTTTGCGGGAATAGCCACACTCGGGGCGACGCTCGCGCGGCACGTGCGCTGGACGCCGGCTCGCTATGCTGTGTCTGTGGTGGCCGCGGGGGTGGCCGGCGGGCTCGGGGTGCTGACGTGGCGGCAGTGCGCGGTCTACCAGGATGCGGAGACTTTCTGGGGCCGCGTCGTGGCGCACAACCCGTCGCCCACGGCCTTGAGTGCCCTCGGCGACGCCTACCTGCTCCAGAAGGACCTCGAGCAGGCCGAGCACCTGCTGCGGCGCGCACTGGCCCAGCGCGACAGTGCCCGTACGCGATTTCGGCTCGGCTGTCTGTTGATCGAGCGGCAGCAAATCGCCGCCGCCGCCGAGCAGTTCGAGCGCGCCCTGTGGCTGAATCGCACGCGGGACCGCATTCGCGGGCTGAGCGCGCAATCGCTGGCGAACCTCGGGTTCTGCTACCGGGCCACCGGCGACTATGCGCGGGCCGCGGATGCCTATCGGCAGGCCGCCGATCTGGATCCCTCGCTCACCTGGGCCCGGGAGGCAGAGGCCGCCGTCGAGCAAGCCCTGCGCCGCCAGCCGGCAGCGACCACCCCCGCGACGCAACCGCGTTGAAGGTCGCGCCTTGGAGAGTCGCGACGCACCCGGCCGTTCGCGTGCCGCCGGCGTCAGACCGGCTCAAACAAGGCGGTAGACAGGTAGCGCTCGCCGGCCGACGCGAGGATGACGACGATGAGCTTGCCCTTGTTCTCGGGGCGGCCGGCGACCTGCTCCGCCGCACACAACGTGGCACCGGAACTGATCCCGCAGAGAATGCCCTCCTGCCGTGCCGCGCGGCGGGCCCAGGCGAAGGCATCGTCGTTGCTGACCTGAACGACCTCGTCCACGATGTCCAGGTGCAGGTTGTCGGGGACGAAGCCCGCGCCGATCCCCTGGATCTTGTGAGGGCCGGGTTGGAGCGGCTGGCCCGCCAGCTTCTGGGAAATCACCGGCGAGTGCACGGGCTCCACGGCGACGCAGCGGAAGCCGGGCTTGCGCAACTTGATCACCTCGCCCACGCCGGTGATCGTCCCCCCCGTACCCACGCCGGACACGAGGATATCCGCGCGTCCGTCGGTGTCGTTCCAGATTTCTTCGGCGGTGGTCCGCTTGTGGATCGCGATATTGGCGGGGTTGCTGAATTGCTGCGGCATGTAAGCGTGGGGAGTCGTCGCGAGCAGCTCCTCGGCCTTCTTGATCGCCCCTTTCATTCCCTCGGCCGCGGGCGTCAGGGCCAGCTCGGCGCCGAGGTGCTTGAGGACCGCGCGCCGCTCCAAGCTCATGCTTTCGGGCATGGTCAGGACCAGGCGCAGCCCTTTCGCGGCACAGACGAACGCCAGGGCGATACCAGTGTTCCCGGACGTCGGCTCGATGATCGTGGTCTCCGGCTTGATGAGACCGCGCTGGATGCCGTCCTCGATCATGCTGACGCCGATGCGGTCCTTTACGCTCTTGAGCGGGTTGGAGAACTCCAGCTTGGCGTAGACGCTTGCACCGCCGCGAATGATGCGGTTGATCCGCACCAACGGCGTACGGCCGATGGCCTGTGTGGAGTCGTCGTAGAGCTGACCCATGCTTGTCTCCTGTAGACGCTGTGCGGGCGGTGCGGCCCGCGGCCCGAACATTTCCGAACTGAGTATAGTGGTCCGCGGACCGCGTGTACAGCCGCGGACAGCTCGCGTGACTGGCCGCTGGCCGCGGCCGGCGGAAGCGGATAGACTCTAGAGTAGTGACGGCGGTCGCTTCTCGTCCGAGGTGGCGGTATGGCCGAGTCGCCGGATAGCGCGAAGCTACGCGGCTCCGTCGCGGACTGGGGGCGATTCTGTGCCCGGGCGACGGCGGCTCTGGAACAGCATCACGGGGAAAGTCCGGTATTGTCGCCACGGCGCATCGCGGAAATCGTAGCGGAGGTCTTGCCGTACCCGCTGGGGAGGGTCCTGTTGCGGCGCCTGCGCCGGCTCGGCTGGCTGGTGCCCGAGGCGGTAATCCCGTTCGACATTCTCGACGGGCCGGACTGTCCGGCAGGGGTGGGGGGGGCGTGGCGCGAGGTGGTCCGCCTGGCCGTCTTCGGACTGCCGGGGCAGGGTGTCCCGTATCGCGAGAAGCACCGGCAAGACGTCTATCAGCAGCTTTGCTCGGAGATCCTGAGCTCGGCGGTGGACCTGGCATCGCTCCAGAGCGTCGCGGCGCGGGTGCTGAATCATCCGGAGGTGGTTGCGGATTCCATGCTCGGGTCGATGGTGCGGGCCTTCATCGCCGAGCGCGAGGCCGCTCTGCAGGCGGTGATGACGCCCGCCCAGAAGGAGGCGTTGAAGGCCCAGCGCTCCAAGCTGCAACGGGCGTTTGACGCTCCAGGCTGGTCGAAGTACCCGACGAAGGAAGCGATGCTGCCGGTGCTGGCCCGTTTGCAGCGGGACTTCGACGGTTGCCTGGCACAATTCGAGGAGACGCGCGCCCTGCAACTCCTGGACAAGATGCGCGACCTGCGGCGGCGCTATCCCGTCCACGTCGCGGCCGCGGACCTCCAGCGCTGCGAAGAGCAATACGACCGGCTGCTCAAGCGGGCCGGGCAGTATCGGCGGCAAATCCAGGATCTGTCCGCCCAGGGCGCAGCCGCGGCCCGCGACGGAGACGACAAGACGGCCGCCTGGGTGGTGCGGCGACTTCAGGCGATCAACACTCTGTTGCCCAACCTGCTGCCCGCTCGGGAACTTGAGCGGCTCCAGGCCGAGATCTTCGATAGCGGCCGGGTCCGCGAGACGCGGGAGCTGCGCCGCGAGTTCATCGAGCATCAACAGAAGGTGGCCGCCAAGATCCGCGATCTGGCGGGTGTCATCTATCGCTTCCACGAGCTGGCCGGGAAGCTGTCTCCCGAGCACGAGGCCTATCGCCGGGCCGAGCTCAACTATCGCCGCGCAGTCGAGGAAATCCGCGGCATGGACACGGAGTGGCTGAGCGGCCTGGTGCTACAGCTCGAGACGCTGATGGAGGATTTTGATGATCCGACCGGGGACATCCACAACCAGCTTGACCGGTTCATCGCGAGCGTCCGTACGGCCTTAAACCGGCTGTGCCTCGAGATCAGGGCCCGGCGCAGCAAACGCCCGGGGCCCAACCTCCCAGCCGCGCCGCCGACGCCGCCGGAAGGGCCGCCGCCGGCGCCGCCGTCATAGGTGCAGCGCCGCGCAGGGCCGGCGGCCCCGGGGGCGAGTCTAACGCAGCGGGCCTATTGCGTGTCCTGCACAGAGGCAGCACAATGTGCGACGCGACCGTGGACCGTCTCGCGAGCCTGACCGCATGACCCGCGTTGAATCTGTGCTCGAGAACGCGCCCTCGCGGCCGGAGCCGCGCGTGCCGGCGCGCCCCGAGAAGCGCGTCCCCTGGTACGACCGGTTCAAGTTCGGCCTGGTGCGCTGGTTTCTCGCCGGCTGGGTGGCCCTGTTTGGGTTGAAGGGACTGTACCTGCTCGGGCGGTGGTTCGGGCTGGCCGAGTACCTCATCAACTTCAAGCGCCGCGCCCGCTACCGACGGGAGTTGCTGGACGTCTTCCCGGCGGGGCTGCCGCCGGGCCGGGCCCGCAAGATCATCCGCGACTTTTTCCGCCGCACGCGTTGTGACAAGCTCTTCTACCTGATCTTCGACCGCCTGCCGCGCGAGAAGATCATGCGCCGGATTCGGTTCCACGGGCGGCAGCACCTCGACGAGGCACTGGCCCGCGGGCACGGCGTCTACGTCATGCTCAGCCACCACGGTTCGCACCATGTGGCGGCACTGCTGATGGCGCTGCTCGGGTATCGCTGCGCCGGAGTGCGCGACCGCAACGAGGGCGCCCTGCGGCGGTACGTGCAGGAGAAATATGCGCGGACGTTTCCGGAGTACGCGGCCGTGCGACTGCTGTACGCGGACAGCTTCCCGCGCGACATCTACCGCTGTTTCCAGGAGAACTGCGTCTTGGGCAGCGCGCTCGACGTGAATCGCGTGCGCGGGCAGACGCTGAAGACCTGCCCGGTCAGTGTCTTCGGTCAAACGCGCGAATTCCTGACCGGCACGTTGCAGGTCGCGCTCCGTTGCGGCGCGACCATCTGCCAGGCGTTCGTGGTCTCCAGGCCCAGTTTCTACTTCCGTCTCATCGTCAAGCCACCGCTGTACGTGCCCACCGAACCCGATCGCGCTGACAATCCCGAGCTGATTGGCCGACTGATGCAGATGTACGCAGACGGCATTGAAGTCCATGTGCGCGAGCACCCGGACCACCTTAGTCGTGTGTAGCTGCGCGGCCGGATCGTTCGCGGGCCGCGACGGCGCCAGCCCCCACAACAACGACGAAACCGAGGGCGGTCGGGGGGCTGGAACGTCGGTGCGGATACGGGTAGAATCCCGCCCCATGTACGAGGTTGGCGGTTGGCGCACGGGCTAAGAATATGAAGTTTGTCCTGATTGACCGCATCGTGGAGCTGGAATCCGGCAAGCGCATCGTTGCGCAAAAAGCCGTGTCGCTGGCCGAGGAGTACCTGGCCGACCACTTTCCGAAGTTCCCGGTCCTGCCCGGCGTGATGATGATCGAGGCGATGGTGCAGGCCGCGGCCTGGCTCGTACGGGAGAGCCTGGATTTCGCCCCCAGCCTCGTGGTCCTGAAGGAAGCCCGCAACGTCACCTACAAGAGCTTCGCCGCACCCGGCCACGTGCTGACCATCGAGGCCGTCTGTCAGGAGCTTGACGCGGAGCACAGCGTTTTCGCGGGGCGCGGCGAGTCGGGCGGGCGCGAGATCGTGAAGGGGCGGCTGACGCTGCGGCACTTGAATCTGGCGGCGTTGGACGGTCGCCATCAGGAGACGGACGCCCGTCTGCGGGCGCAACAACGGGCCCTGTTCAAGCTCCTTTGGAAGGGTAGCCCGGCCGCTGAGCCGGTCGGCGCGGAATAGAGGAATCGAATCGCCCCCGCATGGAGGATGTCGTTTATGGCTGCATTGCCCCGGGAAGAGGTGTTCGCCAAGGTTCGGCAGGCGCTGGTGGACGCCCTGAGCGTGGAGGAGGACGAGGTCACCGAGGATGCGACGCTGACCGGCGACCTGCAAGCCGAGTCGATCGACATCCTAGACATCGTGTTCCGCCTGGAGAAGGCGTTCGGCATCAAGATCTCGCAAGAGGAGCTGACGCCGCGGGACGTGTTGAGCAACCCGGACTACGTGAACAACCGCAAGCTGAACGCGGCGGGGCTCGCGGCGCTCAAGGAGCGCGTCAAGCACGCGGACTGGTCGAAATTCGAGCAGGATCCGGACATCGACAAGATCCTCGACGTGTTCACGGTCGGCACGATCGTGAACTTCGTCGAGGCCAAGCTGGCCGCGACCGGTTGAGGTGACGTGTGCGGTGGATCTGGATCGACCGATTTGAGGAGTTCGTTCCCGGTCAGCGGGCCGTCAGCATCAAGAACGTCTCGCTGGCCGAAGAGCACCTCCACGACCACTTCCCGGGCTTTCCGGTCGTGCCGGCCAGCCTGTTGATCGAGGGCATGGCCCAGACGGCGGGCATCTTGGTCGGGCACGCGCGCCAATTCGCGGAGAAGGTCATCCTGGCGAAGGTAAAGCGGGCGGTCTTCCACGAGTTGGTGCGGCCGGGCGACCAGGTCCGTCTGGAGGCCCGCATCGAGCAGATTCAGGACGCCGCCGCCGTTACGCAGGGTGTCATCCGCCGCGGCGATACGCTGGTGGGGGAGGTTGAGTTGGTGTTCTCCCACATCGACCAGAACATCAGCGGGCTCCAGTTCCCGGAGGAGAACTTCGTCTTCACCGAGGAGTTCATGGCCTTGCTGAAGACGTACACCGACCGCGATGCCCAGAGGATTAGCCTGTGAACGGCCGGCGCGTCGTCATCTCCGGCCTGGGCCCGGTCACGCCGATCGGCATCGGCGCGCCGGCGTTCTGGGACGCGCTGCTGGAGGCGCGCTCCGGCATCCGGCGGCTCCAGGCGTTTGATCCGATGCGCTTTGAGTCACAGGTCGGGGGCGAGATTCCCAGTCTGAGCGTCGCCGACTACGTGCATAAGGGCTACCGGAAGGCGGCCAAGATCATGGCGCGCGACATCGTGCTGGCGGTGGCCGCCGCGCACCAGGCGGTGAGCGACGCGGGTCTGCGGACGCGCTGCCTGCTCGAGCGGGGCGAGGCGGAAGGGGGGTTCCCGGTGGACAGCACGCGGTTTGGGGCCAACATCGGCGCGGGCCTGATCTGTGCCGACTTGCCCGAACTTGCCGAAGCGCTCTACGGCGCGAGCGAGGAGGGCCGCTTCAGCTTTGCCCGTTGGGGCAATGAGGCGATGAACAACCTGACGCCGCTGTGGCTGCTGAAGTTCCTGCCGAACATGCTCGCCTGCCACGTCACGATCGTGCACGACGCCCAGGGACCGAGCAACACGATCACCTGCGGCGAGGCCAGCAGCCACCTCGCCATCGGCGAGGGGTATCGCACCGTCGCGCGCGGGGCGGCGGACGTCTGCATTTGCGGCGGAGCAGAGAGCAAGACCAATCCGATGGCCTTGCTCCGGCAAATGCTCGGCCAGCGGCTCAGCCGGCGCAACGACGCACCGGAGAAGGCCTGCCGGCCTTTCGCCGCTGACCGCGACGGTACGGTTGTCTCCGAGGGTGGGGGCCTGGTGATCCTGGAGGCGCTGGAGCACGCCCAGCGGCGCGGGGCGCGCATCTACGGGGAGCTGGTCGGTTTCGGCGCCGCTCAAGATGCGTATTCGGCGGCCCAGCCGAGCGACCCACATCCCGAGGGGCGCGGTGTGGCGCTGGCGGTTCGCAAGGCCCTGGACGACGCGGGCATCCCGCCGCAACGAGTGGACATGGTGGCGACCGCCGCGTGCGGACTGGTTGCGCATGATCGTGCGGAGGCGGTCGGGCTCCGCGGCGTTCTCGGGGACGGCACCGCGGCGACGCGCGCCATGAACGTGAAGGCCGCCCTGGGGAACAACGGGGCCGGCAGCGGCGCGATTGACTTCATCGCGGCTGTGCTGGCGGTGTATCACGGCGCGATTCCGCCGGCGTTCAACAGCTCGCCGCTGGATCCCGCTTGCGATCTGAATGTCGTCACGGCCGGCCCGGTGGACGCTGGCATGGAGTATGCGTTATCCACGGCCTACGCGCTGGGCGGCGGCCAGAATGCGGCCCTGGTCATCCGGCGGTTTCGGGGGTAGCGCCCAGGGGTACGCGGGCGAGTTGCGGATTACGTTGGACAAGGAAGTCCGACGCTACAGGAAAAGGCATGAACCGACGCGTTGTCATCACGGGCATGGGCTGGGTCACGCCGCTCGGGCACGATCTGGACGGCGTCTGGAAGCGTCTGTTGGCCGGGGAGAGCGGCGTCGCGCCAACCACCATCTTCGACGCGCGCACGTTCCCGACCCAATTCGCGGCCGAGGTGAAGGACTTCGACCTGCGCAGCTTCCTCGGGCCGCACTACGAGCAGCACCGGGCTTGCAGCCGTAACGTCGGGTTTGGTCTGGCCGCGGCGGAGATGGCCTGGCGCCACGCGGGCCTGAACGGCCGCCCGGACGTGGCCCCGGAGATGGTCGGCGTGTACTTGGGGGGGGGCGAGGGGCCGATCGATTTCGACAACTTCGTCGCGGCCGCGATCGGCGGGTGGGATCCGGTGAAGCGTGAGCTGGACGCTCGCCGCTGGGCGGAGATCGCCGCGGCGCGGCTCACGGCCGCTCGGGAGTTCGAGCAAGATCCCAACAGCGCTGCCTGCCACATCGCCTGCCGGTTCAACGCGCAGGGTCCGAACTTCAACACCCTGACGGCCTGTGCCGCCAGCACGCAGGCGCTGGGGGAGGCCGCGACGCTGATCCGGCGCGGCGACGCGGACGTGATGATCTCCGGCGGGGCGCACAGCATGATTCATCCGCTGGGCGTGACCGGCTTCAATCGCCTGACGGCCCTATCGACGCGGAACGATTCCTGTCTCACGGCGTCGCGGCCGTTTGACCGCACGCGGGACGGGTTCGTGTTAGGTGAGGGCGCCGGCATCTTGATCCTGGAGGAGCTGGAGTGTGCCCGGCGGCGGGGAGCCCGCATCCTGGCGGAGATCACCGGCTATGGTTCGACGGCCGACGCGTTCCGCGTGACGGACATGCACGAGGACGGACGCGGTGCGACCGGGGCCATGCAGGGCGCCATGACCGACGCAGGGGTCGGCCCGCGGGATATCGACTACATATCGGCGCACGGCACGGGCACCGCCGAGAACGATAAGGTGGAAACGTTGGCCATCAGGAAGGTGTTTGGTGAGCACGCCTCGCACGTGCCCGTCAGCAGCGTTAAGAGCATGCTGGGGCACCTCATCGCGGGCGCCGGCGCGGTCGAGCTGATTACCTGCGTTCTGGCTATCCGCGACCAGATTCTTCCGCCCACCACGAACTACCAGGAGCCGGACCCGAACTGCGACCTGGACTACGTGCCCAACCAGGCCCGCCCGGCGAAGGTGCGCACGTGCCTGAGCAACAGCTTCGGCTTCGGCGGCCAGAACGACACGTTGATCGTCCGCGCCTTCGAGTGACGGCCGGGGCTCCCTGTCCGCCGGTGTCCATGCACGCCAGGCGGCTGGGTTCGTGGCCCTGTGTGTCCGTTGAAGAAGGGGGCTGGCTCCGCCGCGCCGGCGGGCTGTCGCGGCAGCGCTGCATGGCTCCCCCGCGGTTCCTATCCCCTCTTTCAATGGACTGCTATGGGGTCGCCCTCTTCAGCGATCCGAGCCCGGTGATGTTCTGCGTAATCGTCGGCTCCCCGGAATAGGTCACGGAGCCGACGCCCGTGATCGTCACGTCCAGCGTTTCCACCGCGTTCACAAAGGCGCTGCCGGCACCGCTGACGTTTACGGTAGCCGCGTTGGCGACCAGGGTCGCGGCATCCACGCTCCCCGCTCCGGTCAGGACTACCGATAGGTTGGCGCTCTTACCTGCCAAGCTGATGCTGCCGGCGCCCGTGACCTCAACCTGCAGCGAGTCGCTGTCCAGCCCGGTGGCCACAATCGCGCCGGCTCCGCTCAAGGTGATCGCCGCGAGAGCAGGAACGGTGGCTTTGAGAGTCAGTGGCTGCGTGATGCGGATCGGGCGGGTGGGGCGCACTACGAGCCGGCCGTTGGTGACCTTGGTCTCGATGAGTGGCAGGAGGTTGTCGTCGCCGGTGAGTTCGAGCGGCTTCAATTCGCCGATCGTAATTTCGATTCGCCCGGCTCCGAGAAACTCGATGGCCGTGAAGGCCCCCACGTCACGGGTCGTCGTCGCGATCGTGCCGCTGCCTACAACACGGAACAACTCGGCCAGGCAGCCGGTGGTGACCAGGAGCACCAGGCCCGCGGACAGTATGAGTCCCAGTTGCCGGTGTCGCATCGCGCTACTCCTCTCTGGCGCCCGAGGCCCTCGGACGCACCCGCGGCCCTCGCCGCAGACGATTCTTAGAGCGTCCGCCGCTCGCGGTCAACCGGGCGGTCGGTGCCGCGATCGCCGGCCGCTCGGCGTACGGGCTGCCGCGAGTGCGCCGGCGCGGTAGGATACGGTCCGGTCAATCATGCAAGTCGCTGGTCCACCTGGCGTGTGCTATGCAACAGAATGCTGGTCACGGCGACCGTTCCGCGGAGCGCGAGCAGATGGTCGCCGAGCAGCTTGCCGCACGGGGCATCCGCTCGGAGGCCGTGCTGAGCGCGATGGGGTGGATACCGCGGGAGCGGTTCGTACCGCCGGGCCAGCAGTCCAGCGCTTACGGTGACGGGGCGCTGCCCATCGACTGCCTGCAAACGATCTCGCAGCCGTACATGGTCGCACGGATGACCGAGTTGCTGGGATTGACCCGCGAGCACCGCGTGCTCGAGATCGGGACCGGGTCGGGCTACCAGACCGCGATCCTCGCCTGTTTGGGGCGGCACGTGTACTCGATCGAGTGGCACCTCAAGCTGCTGACCCTCGCCGCGGCGCGGCTTGAGGCCCTCGGGCTGCGGAATATCACACTGCGGTGCGGGGACGGCTCGCTGGGCTGGCCCGAGCAGGCCCCTTTCAACGCAATCCTCGTCACCGCCGGCGCCCCGGTGGTCCCGTCGGCGCTGACCGAGCAGCTTGCGGTGGGGGGGCGGCTAGTGATCCCCGTCGGCCCGGTGGGGGACCAAACGTTGGTGCTGGTTCGCCGCACCGAGGGCGGTCTCAAGACCGAAGACATTTTGAAGTGCCGGTTTGTCAAGTTGGTGGGCGCGGCGGGTTGGCGTGAGTAGACCCGTTTCGGCGGCGCGTGGAATGCAGTATGCTTGGGAGCGTCGATCAGAAGCCGGCACAGCGGTTGCAACGGTCTGGTCCACCGCGGTCCTGACCCTGGAGGCCGGGTTCTGACAGCGGCCCGGCCGCCGGGCTGACCTGCGGCCAGAGGGAGACCACGAATGAAGTTGGAATTGCTGCTCGGCGATGAGGCAATCGGGTTGGGTGCCCTCCATGCCCGTATCGGCGGGGCGTTCTCCTACCCTGGCACGCCGGCCACCGAGATCTTCGAGTTCATCGAGGAGCACAGCCGCGGCCCGCACCCCATCGCCGCCCGCTGGTCGGCCAACGAGAAAGTGGCCTACGAGGAAGCGCTCGGCATGTCGTACGCCGGCCGACGCGCCATCGTCTCCATGAAACACGTCGGTCTCAACGTGGCCGCGGACCCGTTCATCAACTCGGCGCTCACTGGCGTAAATGGCGGGCTGGTCGTGGTGGTGGCGGACGACCCGGGCATGCACTCGTCGCAGAATGAGCAGGACAGCCGGTACTTCGGCGAGTTCGCGCAGATTCCGGTGCTCGAGCCCGGCAACCAGCAGCAGGCCTACGATTTCGCCCGCGAGGCGTTCGAGCTGTCCGAGAAGTTCAACCTGCCGGTGATGATCCGCGTGGTTACGCGCCTGGCACACAGCCGCGCCAACGTCCGTGTCCTGAGCGAGGACGAGCTGCCGCCTGTGTCCAGCGAGCCGCGGCCGCGGCCCGACCCGAACCACTGGACGCTGGTGCCGTCGAACGCGCGGCGGCGTTTCCGTCGGCTGCTGACGATGCAGCCGGTGCTCGTCGAGTGGTCGGAGAAGTCGGCGCAGAACGAGCTTCGGCTGTCGGGGCGGCGCGGGATCATCGCGGCGGGCCTAGCGGGCAATTACGTGCGTGAGGCGCTCGGCGGCCGCGGCGATTTCTCCATGCTGCACGTCGCCACGTACCCCTTGCCCACCGAGAAGATTCGCAGCCTGGTCGGCCATTGCGACGAGATCTTCGTGGTGGAGGAGGGATACCCGTTCATCGAGAAACGGCTCAACGGCGTGCTCGGCGTGCCGGGCAAGGCCATTCGCGGCAAGCTGGACGGCGTCCTGCCACCGGACGGCGAGCTGACCCCCGACGCCGTCGCCGCGGCGCTCGGGCTGCCGTTCCGTCAGGTGACCTCGGCGATCGAAGATCTGACCGGCCGGCCGCCGGCGCTGTGCCGGGGCTGCCCGCATGCCGATACGTTCAAGGCGATCATTGACGCGACGGCGGGGCATCCGGGCACCATTCTCTTCAGCGACATCGGCTGCTACACGCTGGGGGTGCTTCCGCCGTACAAGGCCGTCCACTCCTGCGTGGACATGGGCTCGTCGATCGCCATGGCGCACGGGGCGGCCCAGGCCGGGGCACACCCGGTGTTGTGTACGATCGGCGACTCGACGTTCACGCACTCCGGCATGACGCCGCTCATCGGCGCGGCGCGTGCTGACGCCGACATGACGGTGTTCATCCTGGACAATGCCACGGTGGCCATGACCGGGGGGCAGCAGACGATGGCGGCGGGCGAGCAATTGCTGAATCTGCTGAAGGGGCTCGGCGTCCCGGAAGGCCACCTGCACGTCATCGAGCCGCTGGCCAAGAACCACGAACAGAACGTAGCGCTCTTGTCCCGGGCCATCAATCACCGCGGCCTCTCCGTGATTGTGGCCCAGCGTGAGTGCATTCACACGCGCCGCAAGGCGGTGACCGAAAAGCCGGCCGCTAAGGCGGCGTGCGCAAGTTGTGGGCAGTAACCCGGCGGCATGGCGGCTGGCGGCCGTGCCGGTGGCGCGCGGCCGGGGGCGGCTGTGCGATCCGTGAGTGTCTGGAAGGAACGGACGATGGAACAGAATCTCATCCTGGCGGGCGTGGGCGGACAAGGCATCCTGACGATCGCACGCGCCATCTCGTTGGCCGCGCTCCGTCGCAACCTGTACGTGAAACAGGCCGAGGTGCACGGGATGTCGCAGCGCGGGGGGGCCGTGCAGTCCCACCTGCGCATCGGCGACCACGAGCTCTTCAGCGACCTGATCCCCGCGGGGGCGGCCGACCTGGTCCTGTCGGTGGAGCCGCTGGAGTCTCTGCGGTACGTCCACTACCTCAGCGACAGCGGCATCATGGTGGTCAGCACAAACGCGTACATGAACATCGAGAACTACCCGGCCATCGAGCAGATTCTGGACCGCGTGGCCACCTTCCCGCGGCACGTGCTGATCGACGCCGACCGGCTGGCGAAGGCGGCCGGCTCGGTGTTGGCCGCCAACATCGTCACCCTCGGGGCGGCCTCGCTGTTCCTGGAACTGGACGCCCGCGAGCTGGAAGACGCGGTGGCGGAGATGTTCCGCGCCAAGGGTGACAAGGTCGTACAAACCAATCGCCGGGCGTTTCAGCTCGGCCGCAACGCGGCGGCGGCGTACCGTGACGGACTCCAGCGCGGGGGATCGTCGCGCGCGGTGCGGAGCTGGATCGACCACCTCTCCGCCGACGATCTCATGCGCGCCGAAGCGCCGGCGCCGCCCAAGTTCGACGCGACCGACCTGGCGGAGGATCGCCTGACCGGGGCGGAGGCGACGGCGTTCGAGCGGACGCTGTTGCGGGCGTATGAAGAGGGCCGGCGGCCCCTCTATGAACACGAAGTGTACATGCTGGTCGAGCTGATCGGGGCCATCTCGCCGCCGCGGTACGTGTTTGTCCCCAAGGACAGCCTGATCTCCCCCGAGGCGCTGGCGCAGTTCCCCGGTGACCGCGTCGTGCTCAAGCTGGTTTCGCAGGACGTGACCCACAAGTCGGACGCGGACGCGATCGCCTTCGTCGCCAAGGACTACGAAACGGTGCGGCGCGAACTGGAGCGCCTGGTGGCCCGGCACGCCGACGCGGCCCGCGTTGCGGGCGTGCTGGTGGTGGAGTTCGTCGAACGCACCCAGCCGGGCTTCGGGAACGAGCTGTTCGTCGGCGTGCGGGCGACGCGCGAGTTCGGCCCGGTCATCGCCGCCGGGCTCGGCGGGGTCGACACCGAGTACCTCGCGACGAAGATGAGGCCGGGCATCGCGGTGGCCAAGGCGTGCGCCACCGACACGACGCCCGAAGAGTTCCTGGAGCTGTTCAAGAAGACGGCCGCTTACGACGTCCTCGCTGGACGTGCCCGCGGCCATCGGCGAATCGTATCGGACGGGGAGCTGCTGCGCTGCTTCCGGGCATTCATCTCGCTGGCCCGGCATTTCTGCATCGACCGCGGGGCCGAGGGCCCCGACGTGGCGGAGCTGGAGGTCAACCCGTTCGCCTTCCGTCAGCAGCGCATGGTTCCGCTCGACGGCCGTGGGCGCCTGGGAACGGCCGCCAAGCGACCCCTGCCGCGCCCCAACGAGAAGGTTCGGCGGCTCCTCGAGCCGCGCGCGATCGCCGTGCTGGGTGTTTCGAGCACGGCCATGAATTTCGGCCGCATCATCCTCAACAACATCCAGAAGTGCGGCTTCCCGCCCAAGCACCTGCACGTCATCAAGGAGAATGACAAGGAGATCGACGGCGTGGCCTGTGTGCCGGCGGTGAAGGACCTGCCGGAGTTCGTGGATCTGCTGGTCATCGCCGCCCCGGCCGGCGCCATGCCGCAGATTACGCGCGACGTCGTCGCCAGCGGCAAGGTCGGCGCCGCGATCATGATCCCCGGCGGTCTGGGTGAGACCGAGGGCTCGGCGGAGATCGAGAAGGAAATCCGGCTGGCGATCGGGACCGGCCGCGAGGAGAAGGACGGCGGACCGGTGTTCCTCGGCCCGAACTGCATGGGCATCCAGTCGCGCGCCGGGCGCTACGACACCTTCTTCATCCCGCAAAGCAAGCTCGACACGCGGTGGAGCGCTCCGCCCCGCCGCGTAGCCCTGGTCTCGCAAAGCGGGGCCTTTATCGTCAGCCGGCTGAGCAACCTCGAGACGCTCGATCCCGCGCTGACCGTGTCCCTCGGCAACCAAATCGATCTTACCCTGGCGGACCTCGTGCAGGCGGTCGGCGAGCGCGAAGATATCGACGTGCTCGGCGTGTACGCGGAGGGCTTCAACAACCTCGACGGGCTCGACTTCGTGCGGGCCGTTCGCCACGTGACGGCCCTGGGCAAGACGGTCGTCTTCTACAAGGCGGGACGAACGCCGTCGGGGCGCTCGGCGGCTGCCGGGCATACGGCCTCGGTCGCCGGCGACTACGACGTATGCACGGCGGCGGCCGCGAACGCCGGGGCCCTGGTCGTGGAGACCTTCAAGGAATTCGAGCAGCTCGTGTACCTGGCGACGACGCTGCACGAGAAGCCGGTCCGCGGGCTGCGGCTGGGAGCGATCAGCAACGCCGGGTTTGAAACGGTCGGCATGGCCGACGCGACGATCGGCCACGACTACCACGTCGAGATGGCGTCGCTGTGCGAAGCGTCGAAGCAGCAACTGGCCCAGGTGCTGGCCACCCACAAGCTGGACAAGCTGGTGAACGTGCGCAACCCGTTGGACGTGAACCCGATGGCCACCGATCAGGCCTACGTGGACTGCCTGCGCGTCCTGATCGACAGCCCGGACATCGATGCCGTCGTCGCCTCTCTCGTTCCGTTGTCGCCGCAGATGCTCACCACCCCCGAGGAAATCACCAAGCCCAGCTCACTGGTCGAGCAACTGCCCCGCCTGCTGGCGGGCGCCTCCAAGCCGGTCGTGGTCAACATCGACTCCGGCAGCCTGTACGAGCCGATGGCGGCGGCGCTGCGCGCCTCGGGGGTGCCGGTGTTCCGGTCCGCGGACCAGGCGGTCCGGGTCTTCGGCCGCTACCTGTGCCAGAGGTGGCTCTGGCAGCAGCGCCGAATTGCCGCGATGGATGCGAGCGAGATCGCCATGCCGGACACGGCCGCCGGTGTGATGGAAAACGCGAAGGCCTGATTCGACGTCGGCCTTGGCCGACCGGAGCGCACAACCGGGCCGGACGGGCTCCGCGTGGCCCCGCGCGGCTACTACGACGACGGGGGCGGCGTGTCGGACGAAGGCGAAACGTCATTCGCGTCCGCCGCCGGCGGCGTGCCGTCGGGCGGAAGCTCGCCACTGACCTGCTCTCGAGTCGTCGCTTCAGGCCCCTCGGCGCCTACCTGCTCGTTGACGACCTTTGCCACAGCGACCACCGTGTCGCCTTCCTCCACTCGGATCAGGCGGACGCCCTGCGTGGCGCGGCCAATCTCGCGCAGCTCGTCGAGCGGCATGCGCATCAGATTCCCTTTGGCCGTGATCAGGATCAGGGAGTCCTCGTCCGTGACGGCCCGCAGCGCGACCACCAGCCCGTTTCGATCGGTGGTCTTGATATTGATGACGCCCTTGCCGCCGCGCCGCGTCAGGCGGTACTCGTCCACGTCGGTGCGCTTGCCGTAGCCATTCTCGCAGACCGTCAGCACGCTCATGCCGGGCTGAATCACGACCATGTCGACCACGGCGTCGTCCCGGCCGAGCGTGATGCCGCGCACGCCGCGCGCGGCGCGCCCCATCGCCCGCACGTCGCTCTCCTTGAACCGGCACGCCATGCCGAGTCGCGTGCCCAGGACGATCTCCGACTCGCCGTCGGTGAGCGAAGCCTTGATCAGGGTATCGTCCGGGTCGAGCGTGATTGCGATGATGCCGCTGGGCCGCGGGTTGGAGAAGGCCGCCAGCGGAGTCTTCTTGACCACGCCCTTCTCGGTTGCGAAGAAGACGTACTTCTCCTCAAAGGCCTTGACGGCCAGCACGGCCATGTGCCGCTCGTTGGACTGCATGGTCACGACGTTGGCCAGGGCCCGGCCCCGGCTGGTGCGCGAGAGGCTCGGGATGTCGTACACGCGCAGCCAATAGATGCGGCCGCGGTTGGTGAAGACCAGCAGGTAGTCGTGCGTGGAGCAGACCCGGATCAGCTCGATGAAGTCGCCGTCCTTGTTCTCGGTACCCCGCACGCCCCTTCCGCCGCGGCCCTGCTCGCGATACGTGTCGACCGGCACCCGCTTGATGTAGCCTTCGTGCGAGATCGTGACCACCACGTCCTCGCGCTCCACGAGCTGCTCGATCTCCAGCTCGCCGACCGGCCCGCTGATCTGCGTCCGCCGGGGCTCGCCGTACTTCTCCTTCAGCTCGCGCAGGTCCTCGGCGATGATGTCCAGTACGCGCCGCTCGTCGCTCAGGATCAGCTCGTAATCCGCGATCTCACCAATCAGCTCGGAGTACTCGCGGGCCAGTTGCTCGATTTCCAGGCCGGTCAGGCGCCGGAGCTGCATGGCCAGAATGGCATCGGCTTGCGTACGCGTGAGGTGCTGGTCGGCGGCCGTCGCCCGCTCAACAAAGACAGCGGGCAGCAGCCGGCGGACGGCGGTTGCCTCGCTCAGGCGCAGCGGCCTTTCCATCAGCCGCTGCCGGGCGGTGTCTACGTCGGGCGACTGGCGGATAAGCTGCACGATGCCGTCGATGTCGGCGACCGCGAGAATCAGCCCTTCGAGGACGTGGGCGCGCTGGCGGGCCTTGCGCAAGAGGAACGTCGTCCGCCGCCGGACGACCTCCACGCGGTGCCGCACGAACTGCTCGATGAGCTGCCGCAGGTTGAGGGTCCGCGGCACCCGGTTGACCAGGACGATGTTGAGGGCGTGGATGGTGCTCTGGAGGGGCGTGTACTGCCAGAGCTGGTTCATGACGACCTGCGCGTTCGCGTCTTTCTTCAGGACGATGACCAGCCGCACGAGGCTCTCGCGCCCGGACTCGTCGCGCACGTCGTCGATGCCCTTGATCGTGCCGCTTTCCATCGCTTCCGAGAGCCGGTCTTTGATGGTGGGCAGCAGCACGCCATACGGGATTTCGTCCACGACGATATGCACCCGGCCGGACTTGGTGTCTTCCAGGTGCATCTTGCCGCGCACGATGAGCGACCCGCGGCCGGAAGCGTAGGCCTCGCGGATGCCCTCGGTTCCGCAGATCACGCCGCCGGTCGGGAAGTCCGGCCCGGGGACGATCTTCAGCAGCTCGTCCGTCGTGAGGTCCGGGCGGTCCATCACGGCGATGATCGCGTCGCACATTTCCCCCAGGTTGTGCGGCAGCAGCCGTGTCGCCATGCCGACCGCGATGCCCTCCGAGCCGTTCACCAGCAGGTTGGGGAACTTGCTCGGCAGGACGACCGGCTCCTGGCGCGTGCCGTCGTAGTTGTCCTCGAATGCCACCGTCTCCTTGTCGAGGTCGGTGAGCATCTCCTCCGCGGGGCCGGCCAGCCGGGCCTCGGTGTACCGCATGGCCGCCGGCGGGTCGCCGTCGATGCTGCCGAAATTGCCCTGCGGGTCCACCAGGACATGCCGCATGGCCCATTCCTGCCCCATGCGCACCAGTGTCGGATAGATCACGCCCTCGCCGTGCGGGTGGTAGTTTCCGCTCGTGTCGCCGCAGATCTTCGCGCACTTGCGGTGCTTCGCGCCGGGCCGCAGGTTGAGGTCGTGCATGGCGACGAGGATGCGGCGTTGGGAGGGTTTGAGCCCGTCGCGCACGTCGGGCAGGGCCCGGGCCATGATGACGCTCATGGCGTACGTGAGGTAGGACTCCTGCATCTCCTGCGAGATCGGCGTCGGGATCTGCTGGGTGGTCGGCGTATCGCTCATATGAGGGGAGATTGTACGCGATTTCGGGCAGTTTCGCAGCAACTCGGTAGTGCGAGGCCCGGCCTTGTGCCGCAAGGCAGCGCTTTTCACGCCAGGGGCTACCCCGTAGAATCGCAGTATGCCGAACCGGGCGAAAGACTGGTTAAAGCAGGCCGAACAGAACCTCGCGCAGGCGATCGACAGTGCCGCCGCGGGGCGGCACGACTGGGCGTGTCTTGCCGCCCATCAAGCAGCCGAGATGGCCGTGAAGGGGCTGCACCTGAGTCGTGGGCAGGACGCGTGGGGCCACATGATTCGCGGCTTGCTGGAGGCGCTTTCCGATACGATTCCAGTCGCCGATGAACTCTTCGATGCGGCCCGCGGCTTGGACCTGCACTATATCCCGGCGCGCTATCCGAACGGACATCTGAGCGGGGCACCGGCCGACAACTAGGGAGCCGCCCTCAGTCGCGAGGCCATCGCCCATGCCCGTCAGATCCTTGAATTCTGCCGTCTTCAGGTGGCCTGACCGTGAGACCGTGCTCGCCGCGGCGCGGGCCTGGGCGGCGGCGTTGCGCCAGCGCGATCCTGCGGTCGAGCGGGTCGTCTGCATCGGGTCGTACGCCCGCGGCGATTGGGGTGTCGGCAGCGACCTGGACGTGATTGTCTTCCTGACCGAGGCCGATCTCACGCCACTGGAGCGCAGCAAGCGGTATTCTCCGGACAATCTGCCGGTCCCCGCCGACCTGTGGGTTTACACGCGCGCTGAGTGGGAGCGGCTCGCGACCGATTCGCCCCAGATTGTCCAGCGGCTGCAACGCGAGATGCTCGACCTGGCCTGAGCAGGCCGAAATATCGTGGCTCGCCCGGCGAATCCCTCGGTAACGGCAGGTGCAATATGGCCCACTTCTCGATGTTCGGCAGCAACGACGGGCAGCTCGTGCCCGGACGCGACTTCTTCATCACGATCTTCGGAGGCTCCAACCTCAAGCGCCTCCCCGCCGCAAGCCAGATCACCGAGTTGCGGCAGCAGCCCGCCCACCAGCGCAGCCAGCCGCAGTACACCTTCTGCACGCTGTTCGGCGGCACGACGCTCACCTGGCCGACGTTGGCCGAGGAGTTCCTGGCCCTGCGGGACGCCCTGCGGGCCGGAACCATGACGCTGGAGGATTGGGACCGCTACGTCGCTCAACCCGGCGGCCCCGGGCCCCTGCGGACGCTCTCCCTTACGCTGTTCGGCGGGTTCGACGGGGATGTCCTGCCGCGCGAAGACCAGGAGCTCGACGACCTCAGCCTCCAACGGCACTTGGGGCAAATCCCCGAGCAGGCTCTTCAGACGCTCATGCTCGCGATCGGGCGAACCGGCGTGCAGCGCCTGACCGCGATACGACAGGCCGTTCTGGCCGCGATGTCGCCGGGGGCCGCAGCTTCCTGAGCTGCGGATCCCACGTTGCGGCCCAGTTGCCGGGGCGGGCCTGATTGCCCACCATATCCCGCGGCATGATTCCCTTTCCGCGCATCGTGGCCGACGCCTTCGTCTTCTTCGGGGCCGCGCACTGGCTGGTTCTCGCGGCGATTGGCACCCTGGCCGCGTCGCTATCGTTGCTACTGCGATGGTCCGCACGACGTGGGCAGCCTGACCGGCTGCGGCCGGCGGTCTGCTGGATGCTCGCGGGCGTCCTGATCGCCGGCGCCGTGGTGGCGGAGTGGCAACGTGTCGCGGAGGGGGTCTGGTCCATCGAGGAGTCGCTTCCGCTGCATCTGTGCGACGTTGCGATCTTCGTCACGGCGGCGGCGTTGCTCGGGGCCGGGCTGAACGCCGGTCCGAGAAGCCTCTGGCACCGTTTCTACGAGCTGTCGTGGGTCTGGGGGATCGGGGCCACGTCGCAGGCCGTGCTGACGCCTGATCTGGCGGTGACGTTTCCGGCGCCTGAGTGCGTCCGCTACTTCGTCCTGCACGGTGCCATCGTCGTGTCCGCCCTCGTCATGACGTTCGGCCTGCGGATGCGCCCGCAACCCGGCACGCCGATCCGGGTCTGGCTTGTAACGCTGGCGCTCGCGCTGGTGGTCATGCTGGTGAACTGGCTGACCGGCGGGAACTACATGTATCTCTGCGGCCCACCGGCCCAGCCGTCGCTCATCGACTTGCTCGGGCCCTGGCCGTGGTCGCTGCTTCCCCTGGCTGTGGTGGCAACGTTGTTGATCCTGCTGTGTTACGCCCCGTTTTGGCTGCTCGACCGCTGGCGACGCCGGACAGTGGCGGCTTAGACCCGAGCCAACATGGCCGCGCCGATCGTGCCGGCGTCGGTGCCGAGCGTGGCCGCGGCGATGCGAGGTGCATCCGGGGCGATGGTCCAGCTTTGACGCTCGAAATGCGACTGGACCGGTTCGAGCAGGCGCGGGCCGGCGTTGATGAGCCCGCCCGCCAACACCACGAGTTCCGGGTTTATCAGGTGGCGGAGGTTGACGATCCCCAGCGCCAGGTAGAAGCAGGTCTCATCCCAAATGCGGGCCGCCAGCGTATCGCCCTGGTCCGCTGCCGCTCTTACGTTCCTCGCGTCCAGCGTTTCGCCCGCCGCCACCCGTGTCCCCAGCACCGAGTCCTCGCCTCCCCGAACGGCCTCGCACAAGCGCTCGGCGACCGCGTTGGCGGAGGCATAGCGCTCGAAACAGCCTCGCTGCCCGCACGGGCACGGCCGGCCGCCCGGCACGATGATCATGTGCCCCACCTCGCCGGCGTTGTCGAAACAACCGCGCCACAGTTTCCCGTCCAGCACCACGCCGCCGCCGATGCCGGTCCCCAGTGTTAGCATCACCAGCGTGCGCACCTCCTTGCCGGCCCCCGCGGCGAACTCGCCGAACGCAGCCGCGTTGGCGTCGTTTTCGAGGACGACACGCAAGCCCGTGAGCGCGGCGAACTGCTCGCGGAGCGGTACGTCGACAAAGCCGGGCAGGTTGGGCGCGCTGTAGACGATCCCTCGGGCATGCGACATCGGCCCGGGTGCGCCGACGCCGACGCCGTCAACCTGGCTGCGGCCAAGCCCCGTCGCTCGCAGCAGCTCCTCCACGAGCCCGGCCATGCGTTGCAGCACGTGCTCCACGCCGCGGTCGGCTTCGGTCTCGATGGACTGACGGGTCAGGAGTGTGCCGCGCTCGTCGCAGACGCCGCCCTTGATGTTGGTCCCGCCGAGGTCGATGCCAATCGTGCAGGTCGCGCTCATGGGTCTCCAGGCGGCATGATACCGAGCTACGAGTCAGACGTGAGGTGCAACTGCCCGTCGATCGCACAGCCGAGGATGCCGAGGTGCAGCAGCTCGTCCGGCCGCGCGCGGAGCGGGTCGGCGGCCCAGATCGTCAGGTCAGCCGGTGCGCCGGGGGCGAGCGTGCCGGCCGGCGGTGGCAGGCCGGCGGCCGCCGCGGCGCCACGCGTGAACGCTCCGATGACCTCGTGCGCCCGCAGCCGCTGCCGCGGATACCAGCCGCCGGCCGGCTGCCCGCACTCGTCCGTCCGGGTCACTGCCGCGAAGAGACTTCGACGCGGGTCAATCGCCTCAATAGGAACATCGGAGCCGCACGCCAGCATTACGCCCGCGTCAAGCAGGCTTCGCAGCGGGAATGCATGGCGGCGAGCTTGCGGCCAATGCCGATCCGCGATGGGGATGTCGCCGAGCACGTGGCACGGCTGGACGGACGCGACGATGCCGGCCCGCGCCATGCGGCGCATGTCCGGCCGGCGAATGCACTGGGCGTGCTCGATTCGATGGGGGATACCCGCAGTTTCGGTTCGTCCAGCCGCGACGATCGCACCGACCGCCTCGTGGACGGCCCGGTCTCCGATAGCGTGAATCCACGCCGCCCAGCCGTGCTGCGCCAACTCGCGCACCGTCGAGCGCAGCTCCTCTTGGGCCGCGACCGGGATGCCGCAGTACCCGGCCCGGCCTGGGTACGGGTCGAACATGTACGCCGTTTGGGAGCCCAGCGCCCCGTCGGCGAAGATCTTGATCCCGCCGATGCGCAGCCAGTTGTCTCCGAAACCGCTGCGCAGTCCGAGCTCGCGCGCACGGTCGAAGTTGCCCAGTGGAATCGCGTGCACGACACGCAGCCCAAGACGGCGCTGGGCATGTTGGCGCTGTAGGTGGAACAGGGACGCGCTGTCGTCCATCGCGTGAACCGCGACGACTCCGTGCGCGTGAGCGACTTCGTACGCCTTCGCCAGCGCACGATCGATCGCGCGCTGCGCGGCTTCGTCGGTGCGCCGCGCGAAATCGCGCAGGGGGTCCGGCAGGGAGTTGATCGCCGACTCCTGAACGATCCCCGTGGGCCGGCCACGTCCGTCGCGCCAATATCGGCCGCCTTTCGGATCAGGTGTGCGGGCGGTGATGTTTGCTCGCCGCAAGGCGATGGTGTTCAGACAGACGGTGTGTCCGTCCCGGCTATGAGCCATCAAGGGGACGTCGGGCACGGCTGCGTCGAGATCGGCGGCGCACGGCAAGCGGCCGTCCCAGCGATTGGCGTCGAGACCGCGCGCCAGCACCCAGTCGCCGACGCGCCGCCTGCGCGCGCCCGTGTGTAGCACACGCAACATAGCGTTGAGCGAATGCAACGCCGAGAGGTCAATGACCAGGGATCGGCCGAGAGCCCAGTAGAAGAAATGTGTGTGGCAGTCCACGATTCCGGGCGTGAGCACCGCGTTGCCGAGGTCGACCACACGCGTGCCGCGTCCCCGTAGACGGAGCACGCTGCGGCGCGGGCCGGCCGCGATGACCCGTCCGTGCGCGATAGCCAGCGCGTTCGCCCGGGGTGGGAGCGACGTGGTCACGTAGCAGCGACGGGCCAGGAGGATCAGTTCAGGGTGCGGTGCAGGCGTCAGCATAGCCCCCGATTATCGGCAATTCAGGGCAGTGGTGGCAACTGTGCGATGGGGGAGGAACGGAGGTGCCGCAAACCCCTGGAAAACAGGCATAAAAAAAGAGTAGGAGCAGGCTCGCGACGACCGGGGTGTTCGGGCCGAAGGGAGGGGGGAGGCCGCCGCTAAACGCCTGCTCCACTACTCTATAGTATAACGAGCAAACCTCGTTCCATCCAGAAGATTCTTGCTGCAAGCAGGATTTTCAGCATTTTTCTTGCGGCGCGGGTGTTCATGAACGTGTCATCTCCCGCAGTCTTGGGAGAATTCTCGCAACAGCGCGCGGTCGCCCTCGCCCACTTGATTCCGCGCCGGAACCTCCTTAAGCTTGTCGGCGCGCCTTGAAGGGTGCATCTGCGCCGATGTAGCTCAATGGCAGAGCACGGCTTTCGTAAAGCTGAGGTTGTGGGTTCAAGTCCCACCATCGGCTTCGTTGACGCGGGCGCCCGAACGACCACGAGCATGACCGGTTGAGCCCTCCGGCGGAAAGAAGCAACGGAGCTTTCCTCGGACCCACCGCGCAGCGGTCCGCCGTTTCCACCGTGCGCTGTGCGGCACTGGCGGGGACTGCCATCCACCAGCGGGACCCAGGGGGATAGTCCCCGCCCAGCTATTCGCTAGAGCGGATGCTCGTAGCGATCGATTACGGCCCTTCGCGGAAGCGTATATGGCCGACCGGGAGGTCGGCCGCTACCTCTGCATTCGCATCGCGGCCGCGCTTCTGCTCATCCGCGACGAGCACCCGAAAACTGGCTTGGTCTCGGCGCAGGGTGCGCAGACATTCGGCGTGGGCGCCGCGGGCTGCGCGGGCCGCGGCCTCATGGTCTGAGGTGGAGTGGGCATACGCGCGGCGAATGCGGCGCGCTCGGCGACGATGCGCCGGGTAATCGAACGATCTTCAGCGCTGCGTGCGCGGTAGCGAAGTCACTCTTGCGCACACATGCCGGCGTCGACGCGCGAAGCGTCAAGATGGCGGTGCTGACACTTGCGAGCGAGAACGCCGCGTCGTGGCGCGCCGCGCACGTGGCGCGTGGGATTCTGGTCGCGCGACGGCGCTGTCGGGCATGCAGGTGCACTGCGGCCTGTTCGGCGTTTGCCCGAGGCGGCGACGCGCGCGGCGAGGGATCGTCGCGCCGCCGCCCCAAATATTTTTCCGAAAATCCTCTTGCACGAGGGTTAGCGCATCGCGCAAGATTGCAGTGCGCGACCGGAATTGGACGCGCGATAACCGGATGTCCGGTGCTCCGCGCGGCGGGGCGCCTGCAATGATGGAAGGTCGGAAGCGCGCCACGGCTAGACCTTCCATCTTTGTTTGTGCGGCGATTTCCGTCAGCCGGCGAGGGCGAGGACCCGCTCGACGAGCTTGCGAATACCCTCGTATACGGCGGCTGGACCGGGGCCGAGCATGAAGGCGGGCGTCGTCACTAGCTTGTGCTCGGCGTCCACCGCGATCTCCGTCACAGGCTGGTTTTCGTGGACGCAGCCCAGCTCGACGATGGCCTGCGCGGTGCCGGGGTCGTTGCCGATGGTGAGCTTCGCTTTCATGCCACGTTTGCCCGCGATTCGCGCCAACAGGGCCGGGGCGATGCAGATGGCACCGACGGGCTTGCGCGCGGCCAGGCACTCGCCCACGAGGCGCTCGACCTCGGGATGGACCGCGCACTGGGCGCCCTTCTCCGCGAAGTCGCAGAGGTTCTTGGCGGCGCCGAAACCGCCGGGCAGAATCAGGGCGTCGAGTGCGGAGGCCTCGACGGTCGCGACGTCGCGAATGGCGCCGCGTGCGATCCGGGCGGCTTCGCGGAGCACGTTTCGTTTCTGGCCGGTGGGCTTCTGGTTCAGGTGGTCGACTTCGGCGAGCTCGACGTCGGGAGCACAGCAGACGATGTCGGCCCGGGCCTGATCGAGAGCCAGAAGCGTCAGCACGGATTCGTGAATCTCGGCTCCGTCCAGGAAGCCGCAACCGGACAGCAGGACACCGACTCTGGGCATGGGGACCTCCTTGGCGTCGCCAGTTCGCTCTTGGCCTTCGACCGATTCTATTCGCGGAACTCGGGCGGCAGGTCCTCGTCGCGGCCGAGACGCCGGTACGTCTCGCGCACGGCCGCCTTGAAGGGCTCCAGCGCGAGCCAGTCGACGTGGCCGTCCACGAAGAGCACGTTGGTGCCTTCCTCGTCGACGGGCCGCTCGTAGGCGAGCACGTTACGCGGATCAGCCTCGGTGCTCTGGCCGGCAAGGTACACGTATGAGACGGCGCTGTCGTCGTCGCTAGGATCGCGCGGGGAGCGCAGCATCTTCTGGACTATCGCGCCGCTGTGGAGCAACTGATCGAGGTTGTCGGGAAACTCGCCGTCCTGGTCCATGGCATACGCGTAACACGCGACCCCGATGCTGTGCAGGTTCGCAGCGCTGACGGCACGCTTGGCCACTTCCCGCGACTGGGCTAACGACGGCAGGAGGATCGAAGTGGCGAGGGCCGTTCCGGCGACCGCCGGGAGGGGAGCGCCCGTGCCGACACTCAGGTACAGGATGCCGTCCGCGTCGGTGCTGCTCGTCCCGACGTAATTCGTGACGTCGGCGATGGCGTCCGGCAGGGGCGGCATGAAGGCCAGGTCGAGTTCGCCGCCAAGGCCCGCCAGCGACGAGACGCCGGCGGTTTGCAGGAAGCGCAGCAGCGGGTACCACATGCGGGCGAAGTAACGCGAGTCGAAGTAGCCGATTCCCTGGACGTCCTTCGGCAGCCGGGCGCGCGCGGCCTGGAACTCCGGGTGGTCGAGCAGGCTCGGCCCGCGCGTCTGCGGATCAACCTGCCGCATGGCGGCGGCCACGGTGTGCGGCGACAAGCCGAAGACCCAACGATCCGCGACGAAACCCCACGCGGGCGCGATGGGCACCGGCTTTCCGCCGAGCAGAACGTAGTGGACCGTGTGCGGGCCGTGCCCGGTTTGCAGGGGTCTGAGGGTGATGTCGCCCGCCTTGGCCAGGGGAGTCACGAGTTCCACGAGGCGCGTCAGCATCCCGCCGAGGGCCGCGACGTCCTTGACCTCCGCGACCAGCACCGTACCAGAGAGGAGAAAGCCGCCGTGGTCCGGGGCGTCGAAGATCGCCCACGTGTCACCAAAGGCGGGCAGCAACTCGTCGGTGACGGAAAAGCCCAGAATCCCGCGCGTGCCGGCGATCGCCCCCTCGATCATGGCGACCTGGTCGGGGGCCACAACCTCGACGATCCGGAGGACCTCCTGCCACACCGCCACGAGGTCCAGGTTCGCCACCTCGGCCCAATACGCATTCTTCGGGATGATCTTGAGGTCGTCGTTGCTCAGCGGCCCCTGATCCCAGAGCTTCAGGAGGCCGCGCGGCGGGCAGGTCAGGTGCGCGAATCCTGCCATCCGCGGCTGGCCGTTGTCCTGATTCACGTGCAAGTACTTCGCGCGTACGGCCGTGATTCCAAGCTCGTCGAGGAGCGGGTCCACCATGGGCGGTAGCTCGCCCAAGGCCTGCATGGCGATCTCCCGGGCGCGCGCGACCACGCGCTGAACGTCCACGTACAGGCAGAAATGCCGCCCGTCCGCGTGCGCGCCGACTTTGTTCCGATTGAAGGCAAACTCCTCGACCGTCGCGAGGCTGGGCCGGCGGCCGTCGATGCACTCGACGACCTTGCTTGCCGCCGCGTCGCCAATCGCGAACACGAAGTAGTCTTTGTGGCGTCCCCAGACCGGGAGCAGCGGAACGCCTTCGAGATGGGCACACTCCCATTGCACGTCGCCGACGATGTGCGAGCCGACGTGCTCCGCACCGGCGAGCTGGACAAAGAGCTTGTGGACGACCTCGGGCAGTCGCGGCGCATCCGCACCGCCGACCAGCAGGGCCGCCTCAATCTCCGGCATTTCGGCCGCAACCGTGACGTCGAACAGGCCGACGCCCACGGAGCCCGTCTGGAGCGACGTGAGCAGTTCCAGCAGCGGCTTGACCCAGGCGGGCGTGGTCGCCGTCCCAGGCTGAACTGCGGAGTCCAAGACCGTTTGGAGCAGTTTCTGCTGCATCTGGATGTCAGGAGCGTCCGGCGCCAGCCACGCAGACCAGCCGATGTATACGGCCGCGTCGCAGGGCATGACGCCCGCCAAATCCTCGGCGGGGGTGAGCCGCGCGCCGAGAGCCATGACCAGCACAGCGCCGCCCAACCAACCTACCTGTAATCTCCGTCGCATCGGCAGCCTCCGTATCGAACGTACGCGGGCCCCCGGGCCTTTTCACCCGTTGTGAAACTTCAGAAACGACTGTTGCGCCGCCGCGGGGGCCCAAGACGAAGATTATACTCGCCAGGAACGAGCAGGGAACCGTGCCGGGAGACTCTGGGCCGTGTTTCGACTGGGTGTCGTGTCCTTCTTGAACGCCCGCCCCCTGATCGACGGGCTCGAATCCGACGCGCGCGCCGGCCTGACGTTCGACGTGCCGGCGGCGCTGCCCGGGCGGCTGGCGAAACGTGCCGTAGACGCCGCGCTGATCCCGATCATCGATCTGTTGCGCAGCGGGGGGCAGTATCGCGCGCTTTCGGATGCGTGCATCGGCTGCGATGGCGAGACGATGACGGTGCGGGTCTTCTCGCGGGTGCCCGCCGCTCAGGTGCACACGCTGCACGTCGATCCTGACTCGCATACGTCGGTGGTGCTGGCGCGCGTACTCTGGCGTGAGCTCTACGGGCGCGACCTCGTGCTCCAGCCCTGCGAGGTGCGCGGGGCCCAGCTTGCCGAAGCGGAGGCAGTGCTGCTCATCGGCGACAAGGTGGTGGACCCGCGGCGCACCGAATTCGAGTATGACCTGGACCTCGGCACCGCCTGGCGGCAACTCACCGGGTTGCCGTTCGTGTTCGCCGTTTGGGCGATTCCGAACGTAGCGGACGACATTGGGGTTGGCGATGATCTGTCGGAGAGGACTCCACCCCAGAATGGGTGCGAGAAGGGATTCTCGCACCAGCGGTCGGAGAGGACTCCACCCCAGAATGGGTGCGAGAAGGGATTCTCGCACCAGCGGGGATTCTCGCACCAGCGGGGATTCACGCGCCAGCGGCAACGAGAGCTTCGCGCGCTGCTTGAGGCAGCGCGCGACCGGGGAGTCGCCCGGGCCGCCGCGATCGCGGAGACGTATGGCCCGCAGCACGGCTGGCCCGTACCGCTCGCCCGCCGGTACCTCACGCAGTGCCTTCGTTTCACGCTGGACGCACAGATGATCGCGGGTGCGGAGCGGTTCGGTAAGCTGTGCGCACAGGCAGACCTCGCGCCGGCCGAGAGCCGCCTTGCCTGGCCCGCATTGCAGCAGTGGTGAGCGTTCTCCAGCGGCGGAGTTGATCAGTGACCAGCACCACGCAAACGTCCGCAGCGGTGCCCGCGGCGACAGGCAGCTCCCGCCTGTCGGACGCCGAGGCGCTGGAGATGTACGCCGAGCTTTCGATTCACGAGCTGGGCCGGCGGGCATATGCGCGCTGCCAGGAGCTGCACCCCGAGCCGTACCGGACGTACGTGGTGGACCGCAACATCAACTACGCGAACGTCTGCACGGCCCGTTGCATCTTCTGCAACTTCTACCGCAAGCCGGGCGACGCCGAGGCGTACGTCCTCAGCTACGAGGAGATCGGGCAGAAGATCGAGGAGCTGCTCGCGATCGGGGGCACGCAGGTGCTGATGCAGGGCGGACTGGTGCCGGACGAGCACCACCCAAGCGGCCACGGGCTGCCGTTCCAGTGGTATCTCGACCTGCTGCGGTTCATCAAGCAGCACTACCCCGCGATCCACATCCACGCCTTCAGTCCGCCGGAAATCTGGGCCTTCCACCAGGTCTACCACATGCCGCTGCGCGACGTGCTGGCGCGGCTGCGCGACGCCGGACTCGACACGATCCCCGGCGGCGGCGGCGAAATCCTCGTGGACCGGGTGCGCCGCAAGATCGGGCGCGGCAAGACACTGACGGACGAATGGCTGGCCGTCATGCGGGAAGCCCATCTGCTGGGCATGAAGACCAGTTGCACGATGATGTTCGGGCACATCGAGACCGTCGCTGAGCGGATCGAGCACCTGCGGCGGCTGCGCGAGCTTCAGGACGAGACCGGCGGGTTCCTGGCGTTCATCCACTGGCCGTTTCAGCCGGAGGGTACGCCGCTGGGGCGCTGGAAACTGCCGCCGGACGACTATGCCGGTCCGCCGGACGGGGAACACTTGTTTCTGGCGGACGCACACGAGTACCTGAAGATGGTGGCAGTCGCCCGGCTGTACCTGGACAACATCCCCAACATTCAGTCGAGCTGGGTGACGATGGGGCCGAAGATCGGGCAGTTGGCCTTGTTTTTCGGCGTCAACGACATGGGCTCGGTGATGATGGAGGAGAATGTCGTCTCCGCCGCGGGCACGACCTTCCGGCTGACCGAGGCGGAAATCCGCCGCCTGATCGCGGACGCGGGTTGGGTCCCTCAACAGCGTGACCAGTACTATCGGCCGGTAGAGGCGGCGGGCGGGAGCACGCAGCCGCGATAGCCGCCGGACGCGCGATGACCATCACGGTCGTCGCAGGTGCGGGGGTTGTCCGCGAAGCTTGCGTCAGACTCTCCAACCGACTACCGTCACGAGGTCGTCAAGAGCGCGGCCTGATGGGCAAAGTACACCGTCAAATGCAGCTCGGCTTCGTCGTCGTGCCGGCCGGGCTGGCCGTGCAGCTCATCACCATGCTGCTCATCGCGTCTCACCTGGGGCCGGGGCGGTTCGGCGTCTACGCGATCCTGATGGGGATCGTGAACATCGCCATCTTCGTGATCAGCATGGGGCTCGGCACCAACATCACCAAGCTCGTGGCCGAGGCCCGCCGCCCGCCGAGCTACTACGTCTCGATGGCCCTGCCGCTGGTCTGCCTCTTCTCGCTGCTGAGCGGCGTCGTGTTGATCGTCATCGCGATCGCTGCTTATTCGTTCGAGGTCGCGGCCTGGCCCGCGCTCGTGGCGGCCGGCGACATCCTGTTCTTCGGGCCGGCGTCGGTCTTCTCGTCCACGCTCAACGGCATGCAGAAGACCGAGAAGTGGATGATCTGGTTCCTCGGGCACAAGGTGGTCGCACTGCTGGTCGTGCTCGTGCTCCTGCGTCCGCTGGACGGCGGCCTCGCCCTCGCGCTGGCCGCCGGGACGCTCGCGAACCTCGTCATGATGGGCTACGCCGCTGCGGCCTTGTGGGGCGACGGGTGGCGCGGGCAGTGGCGGTGGGATCTAAAGGAAGTACGGGCGATGGTGGGCGGGTCGGCGACGGTGGCCCTGACGGCGGCCGTTACCCGGCTGGCGTTGGAGCTGGACAACTTCGTGCTCGCGGTCTTCGCACCGGATGCGGTGGTCGGCGTCTATGCGGCCGGGAAGCGGGTCATCTCCCCGGCGGGCCAGATTCTGAACGGTGCGGTGAGCGTCCCGACCTTCCCGGGCCTGTGCCGGCTGGCCCACGAGAACCGGTCGGAGTTCAACCGCTGGTCCACCCAGTTGTGCGTGATTCAGTGGACTGCGGGGCTGGCGATGGCGCTGGCGGCGTGGGTCGTGGCGCCCTACGTGATCCCCGTGCTGCTGAAGGACGCGTTTGCCGACACGGCGAAGGTGATTCAGATCACGGTCTGGAGCGTCGTGCCCCTGCTGTTCGCGCTGCAATTGCGCTATGTCTACATCGCGCTGTCGCAGGAGCGCCGCTTCGTGGCGTTCAACGTTATCTATCTTGTGGTCAAGGCGCTCATCCTCGGCGTACTGGCGTGGCGCTACGGTCTGTGGGGCGCTTGTTACGGCGCCGTCCTCTCGGAAGTCGTTCTGGCGGCCCTCGTGTGGTTTGGCGTCAGAGCGCTCGGCGTTTCCGCGCGTTTCGCAGGCCCCGTGGCCGCCGCGACGGTTGTCACTGCGGCGTGCCTGTTCGTGCTGTGGAAGCTCGGGCCGGCGCACAAGGCTGCCTTCGTGCTGGTGACCGGCGGTTATCTGCTTGTGGCGGCGTACACGGTCAATCGCCTGATGCGCGCGGTGCGCGAGCATATCCCGCGCGTACGGCGAGATGAAGGTGTTCCCCAGGGCGCGGCTGGGGGCGGCTGACAGCCCGACGCAGAGGTGTAGCGCCGGACCTGAGCCTGCCTGCCGTGGCGGGTGTCCGGCGCGCGCCCGCCTCGAAAAACGTCGGACACGGAGGTCCGACGCTATCCATGAAAGGCATCTTCGTGTCAAGGGTGGCGTCCGTCTGCACAGTCTCCGCGTACGGTCGCAGCGCTC
>JALHJL010000091.1 GCA_022839625.1 Phycisphaerales bacterium | reverse complement strand
AAACCGGCCCGACGCGTTTTCCCCGGCCCCGTGCGGGCTGTGGGGGTAGGGGGCGGTCTGGACCGGAGGCACGGACGAGCGCCTGCGACTGCTCCTCGAACCACTCTTTCGTGCTGGAACGCCCCCGCCGCGGCGCGTTATGCTATTAGCACCGGGATGGTGAATAATGCCGGCTAATCGGAGGCGAGGCGTGGCTCTTGTTCGGTCGGCGTACACGTTCGCATTCCCTGTCCGGTTTGCGATATTGGGTTGGGTTGTGGTGCTTGGAGCCCTTGCGATCGGGGTCGGATGCATGCCTGGTCAGCCAGCGAATTTTCAGCAGGAACCCAGTTCGCCACCGGATACTCAGTCGACCGATTCGTCCGCCGCGTCCACGGAGACGGGCGAACCAAGCTCGTACCAACCCGGGATGTCTTACCTCTTCGTCGGCCCCGGCGACCCGCGACTGCTGCGCAAAGTCCGGGATGACGGCTCCGTCGTTGATGTTCTAGGCAGAAAAAATGGCGACGCCAGTCTCGCACATATCGATGCAATCCGTTTTCGCAGCGCACCGGACGCCGCGCTGGAAAGCGGGACCCTCTTCTCGTTCGATGACGCAAGGCGGTTGGCTGGCCTGGTGGACTTCGACACGGGCTTGACGATCCTTCTGGCCTGGAACGGCGATGGGTCCGCCGCCGTCACGCTGCGCGCTGCCGATGGAACAAACGTGGCTGTACAGCTGCCACGCCCCGACCAGGCCGACAAAGCAGGCTCGGAAAAGGTAGCGGAGTCGATGTCGTCCGTCAAAGAACGGCAGACGCAGCAGCAGTCGGGCGTGCCAGTAATCGAAAGAGTACCTGTCACCGTCCTCGCTGATTCATGTACCCGTCCAGATCGGGTGTGGATCGAGTATGGTACAAGCTCGCCCAACTTCCTATTGCTCGGCGAACCGGTGAAGGCATCTGGTTTTTACGTTTACACGGCCAGTATCGACGTTCCAACAGATTACGTGCCGGTCTACGACAAGTGTGTTCTCGGTGAAGCTCTAACTGAGGCAATCCATGACTATGTGTGCCCGCTGAATATGTGGGCGGCGAAGGCACTCATCTGCTATCTAGCAACTTTGCCGGCCGAGGGCGTCCCGGGGTTAGACCTTTTACACCCGTTGCTTGCAGCGATGTGTAAGGAAGGTGTGGGACGACTACTCGACGAGCTCTGTGCTATGGTGTCCGACTGCGAGCAGCTTGTCTCCGTCGAGGGTGACCGACCGGCGGCAATCTACGTGGAGGCGCGCGCGGTCTGGTCATTTACAGGCAGCTGTGGATACGTTATGTCGGCTAGAGAGCCAGTGAGCTTGACCAGTTCTCTGCGCGACGTTGAGTTGCATGTGCGCTGCAACGAAACATGCTTGACAATGCGTAAAGCCACCTACGACATGGGCCTCAACGTTACGTGCGGCGTAGTAGAGAGTCGCGTGCCCGCCGGGAGTTGGTGGCCCCCACCAGACTGCAGCTCGTCGGGCGCGGACTGCGGGCACCCATCCACCACGGGTTATATGAGCGGCAGCGCGATCGGCCCCATTTCCAGTGGAGACAGCAAGTGGGTGTTTAAGACGCAAGCGGCAGTGGATACGGTCGACGTCGGCCCACCCTGCTGTTTTGTGTTCCACGCCGCTGCTCGGTGCTATCCGGTTGTCCGCGTCCGCCCGGGAGACATCCTGCATGTCACGTTTGAGGCCGCAGAGCCACCGCGCGATTCCGGTTTCGGCAGTTGGGCGCTCTATGGGCTGGGATTGCTGGATACTGCCGGAACGCCTCCTTGGCCACCGGGTCCTCAGATGTTCGGCCCATTTGAATCGCAGCAAGACGTTGACCTTTCCATCAGTTGCCGTACATGGGTGGGCGGTCGCGACGAGCCGCAGCACAGGGAGTTTGACGTGACTTGGACGATCGAGGTGGTGCCAGCCTCACCCTGACCCCCAACGCAGGTGCCCCCGGTTCATGTGTGCACGTGAACCGGGAGCGGTCTTGTGCTTCAGCGGCCGTATGTGCAGACTGACCCGACCCGCGGTAGCACATCAACTCGGCGGCAGCGCTCACATCGTCGGGGCGACTGATACCTGACTAAAGGGGCGCCCCCTCCTGCCGGTCGCACCTCAAACCTGAGCGGCTCCCGTTTCACGCGTCACGACGCCGCTAAACAGGCATAACCCTTCTCAGTGGGCACAGCCGAAGCGGCCTTCGACGATCTGGCCCGTCGCTCGCGCTTCGGGCTCGGAAGGCCGGTCCTGGGTGACGCCGCGTGAGCGCGCGGCGGCGCCGAGAAACCGGCCCTTGGCACGCCCACGCCATCCACTACCACTGGCGGGCGAGACGCCCACCCCACCCAGTAACGCAGGGCGAGACGCCCACGGCACCCAGAGGTCTGCGCTGGCAAAGCCGGAGCTTTGCACTACGTCGGCCGCTCCGGGCCGACACTACGAACGGCCGGCGAGGCACCGGGCGCTTCGGCTGCGGTCGCACGCCGGACACCCGCCACGGCGGGCAGGTCGCTACAAGCGACTCGCTGCGGCGAGCTCAGCCCCGGTGCTACAGGCGGGCGGCGAGGCACCGGGCGCTACGTCGCGCCGGGGCGATCGGTGATCGGATTGAGGCCCACTCGCTCGCGCTCGCGGCTCGGATCGGCCGGCGAGGCGCCGGCCGCTACGGGCAAAGCTGGAGCTTTGCACTACTTCTGGAGTGGCTCGCATCACGCAAAGCTGGAGCTTTGCCCTACTGCGTCGGGCCGGACGGCTCCGTCTGGCCTGCGTTGCCCGGCGAAGATCCGCCGCCGTCACCCTCGTCACGGATGCCGCCGTCGTTTCCGCCCCCCCAGCCGCCGACCTCGTCGTCGTTGGGAGTCAGGACCAGCTTCTGCGGCGCCGCGAAATCGTCCAGCGCAGCCGCGCGCACGCCCGCCGGCGTGACCGCGTAGGCCACGTCGTCGATGAACGCCGCACGACGCCACTGTGTCCAGCCCCATTCGTCGTAGACGACGGAGCCGACGCGCCCGAGCTCGGTGAAGCCCTCGGCGTCCACGTGGAAGCACACGACGCCGTCAAACACCGGCCCCCCCCAGTAGCCGCCGTCACCCCAGGGGTTGTTCTGCTCGGGCAACAGCACCGCGGGAATCGCGAGCAACCCGCGGTCGGGCAGAAATGCAAACGCCTTGTGCGTGTTGCTCACGTCCGATTCGCTGCCGTACCCACCGAGCTCGAGCTGCTCGATCAGCGTCGGATTGTTCGGCTCGGTCACGTCGAAGAGCGAAAGCTGGACGGCATGGGCCACGACGCCGCCCCACGGCGTCTCCATCGTCGAGCGGCCGACGCCGATGAGCAGGTTGTCGCCGAACGGGTGCAGATAGTCACTGTAGCCGGGGATTTTGAGCTCGCCCCGGATGCTCGGGTCCGTCGGCTCAGAGAGGTCGAGCACGAACAGCGGGTCGATCTGCTCGAACGTGACGAGGAAGCCGCGCGGCCCCATGAAGCGCGCCGCGTAGAGGTTCTCATTCGGCGCGATCCCCTCAATCGCACCCACGATCTCCATGACCCCTTCCGCGTCGTGCAGCACGTACACGGCATTGTACGGGCTGTCGGGCGGCGGCGAAGCCTGGGTCACCGTCTGGTCGCCCTGATCCGGTTCGTCGCCGTCGCCTTCCCCGTTCGATCCGTCGTCAACGGGCGTCTCATCGCGATCCTGCGCCCGAGGCTCCGCGTTCGTGACGGCAACGTCCGCGCCCTCCGCAAACACCCAGCCACCGAAGTTGCTGACGTGCGTCGCCAGGCGCAAGTAACCCTCGTACTCGCCCAGGGAGAACTGGTTCAACAGCCGGCCCGGGACCGAGCCGCTGGCAACGTACTCGGCCACGCCGTCGGCGTTGAACGCCAGCTTGTGAACGGCCGTCGTCTCCCGATAGTCGTTGTCCACCGTGTACTCGGTGTCGGTCAGGTAGATCGCCTCCGTCGAAGCGTAGATGGTCCCCGCATTCGCCAGCACGGCCACGGACCCAACGACCACCTCGATGTCGTTCGCATCCAGCGTCATGACCGCCGTCGTGCAGTAGCCGTCCGGCGTCTCGGGGCGATACCACCGTTCCGGCGGAACCATCGGTGTTTCGCCGTCGGCGCCGCCGCGCATGTTGGGCAACACCTGGTCCAGCGTGATGAGTCCGACGGTGAACGTGTTCACGTTCTCGGGGACCGTGGGAAGGATGGTCAACACCAGGATCAGCCGCCCGCCCGTGACCCGCGAAGACACGAGCGAGCCGTCGAACTCCACCTGCTTCGTGATCGCCGCGGCAGCCGGGTCGCTCACGTCCACTTCCGAGACGACCGTCGCCGCGTTTTCGTAGTAGGGCGGCCACATCATGCCCACCCAGGCGATGTCCGGGTTCCCCAGGGGCCGCGGGCCGCCGGCCCAACCGCCCTTGCGGCAGAGGACGACGACCTTGCTGCCCAGCAGGTAGATCGAGTCGATGTAGTCGTCGAACTCGACGTTGGCGAGCTGCTGCATCTCGCCCATCGGGACGGCGCGGACGATGCGCAGCGTCTTGCCCTTCACGATGTAGAAGTTCGTGCCGTCGGACTTGAGGATGTCGCTCTCGTCGACGCCCTCCTCCTGGATGTTGGTGGTCGTATATGACGTCGATCCGCCGCTTTGCTCGTCCGCCGCGTTGTCCGCGCCCGGCGCAGCCGCGCCGACCGGGAGCAGCTCCCAGACGTCGCGGAACACGTTGGTGGCGCGTCCGCGCTGCGTGCGCACCTGCTCGCGGAAGTAGCGGAGCAGTTCATCGGCGGACGCGAACGGCTTGAGCGCCGCCTTTCCGTCGCTCGTACCGCCCGCGGGCGGCTGCCAGGGGCACCCGCCCAACAGCAAGACTCCTGCCACAGCGCCAACCGACACGATGACGCAACGACGCATGGTTCCGCTCATGTGCGGTCTCCTTTGCTCGAGGGGGAACCCGAGGAAGTACTCTGTGCCGACACGGTCGCCGGCCTCCTCATCGGCCGGGTGGCAGGCCGCCGGCCGCGGCGACGCCGATCGGCCCAATCGGCCCACCCTCCTCACTTTTGTACGGCTTGGGTGGGTGTCCCGTCCAGTAAGCAGAAGAACGTGGGCGGCGAATGTGGTCCGATAACATTCCGGAAGTGGTTATCGGGTGATTTTTTGCGCTTCCGGGATCGCTCCCGTTTAATTTACTGGTACTGTTGCACAGTTTTTTTCGAGCTGCGCCCTTGCGTCCCGGCGCGTAGAGCTGATACAATGCGTGGCCCCGCTGGAAATGGCGGTCAGATCTTTGACAACTGAACAGTGGACGAAGCCGCAAGAGTGTGACGGCACAGGCCCCCGGCTGCGAACCGGAGGGGGCAGGTGCTGGATCGGTAACAAGGCCCCACGGGTCGGCACGGTGTGTCCGGGCCCGTTCGGGCGCCCGAGCGGATTTTCTTCGCAGCAAGCTGCTTGGGTTTCTTCACGGAAGCGATGCCCGCTGCCAGGCGGGACATCTCCGAATTTCCTTGAAGAGTTTGATCCTGGCTCAGAACGAACGCTGGCGGCGTGGCTAAGACATGCAAGTCGTACGGACCGCGGTAGCAATATTGCGGTTAGTGGCGAAAGGGTGAGTAATGCATGGGTAACGTACCCTGAACTCGGGGATAACAGCGGGAGCAATCCCTTTAGCGAAAGTGCTGCTAATACCCGATGAAGTCGCCGGGTCGCATGACCGGGCGACCAAAGGTGGGGACCGCAAGGCCTGCCGGTTTGGGAGCGGCCCATGTCCTATCAGCTAGTTGGTGAGGTAACGGCTTACCAAGGCTATGACGGGTAGCCGGACTGAGAGGTCGATCGGCCACATCGGGACTGAGACACTGCCCGGACACCTACGGGTGGCTGCAGTAACGAATATTGGGCAATGGGCGCAAGCCTGACCCAGCGACGCCGCGTGCAGGAGGAAGTCCTTCGGGATGTAAACTGCTGTCAGGGGCTAGCAAGCAAAGGGTGTTAACAGCATCCGGCGTTGAGCCGCCCCAGAGGAAGCCTCGACTAACTCTGTGCCAGCAGTCGCGGTAAGACAGAGGAGGCAAGCGTTGTTCGGAATCACTGGGCTTAAAGCGCGTGTAGGCGGCGGCGCAAGTGTCGTGTGAAATCCCACGGCTCAACCGTGGAACTGCACGGCAAACTACGTCGCTTGAGGTTGGTAGAGGTGCCTGGAACTCTCGGTGGAGCGGTGAAATGCGTTGATATCGAGAGGAACGCCGGAAGCGAAAGCGAGGCACTGGGCCGATTCTGACGCTGAGACGCGAAAGCGTGGGGAGCAAACAGGATTAGATACCCTGGTAGTCCACGCTGTAAACGATGCACACTAGACGTCGGAGCCTCTGACGGTGCCGGCGTCGTAGCGAAAGTACTAAGTGTGCCGCCTGGGGAGTACGGCCGCAAGGCTAAAACTCAAAGGAATTGACGGGGGCTCACACAAGCGGTGGAGCATGTGGCTTAATTCGAAGCAACGCGAAGAACCTTACCCGGGTTTGACATGCTTGGATGCCTCCGGGGGATAACTCCGGTTGGCTGCCCGCAAGGGTGAAACTTGCACAGGTGTTGCATGGCTGTCGTCAGCTCGTGCTGTGAAGTGTCGGGTTAAGTCCCTTAACGAGCGAAACCCCTGTCGCTAGTTGCCAGCGCGTCATGGCGGGGACTCTAGCGAGACTGCCGGCGTTAAGCCGGAGGAAGGTGGGGATGACGTCAAGTCATCATGGCCTTTATGCCCGGGGACGCACACGTGCTACAATGGCGTGAACAGAGCGACGCGAAGCCGCGAGGCGGAGCAAATCGCAAAAAGCACGCCCCAGTTCAGATTGGAGTCTGCAATTCGACTCCATGAAGTCGGAATCGCTAGTAATCGCGTATCAGCCACGACGCGGTGAATGTGTTCCTGAGCCTTGTACACACCGCCCGTCAAGTCATGGAAGTCGGTAGTACCCGAAGTCCGCTTAGCTAACCGCAAGGGTGCGGCGGCCGACGGTAAGACCGGTGACTGGGACTAAGTCGTAACAAGGTAGCCGTAGGGGAACCTGCGGCTGGATCACCTCCTTTCTAGGGATCACTAGGACTTCGAGCCTCGGCTCGATGATCTTCGTCAGCACACCCTTGGGCCGCCCGCGAGGGCGACCTGCCCGGCGGAGCGATCCGCCGGCCGTCTTCGTCCGCTGTTTTGTTCTTTTTTGTCGTCCTCAGCACAATTCATCGGCACGTTTCGGCCGGGCGCGAAGGCGCTGCGCGTTGGGCTCTGAACCCCAAACCGAATGGGACATCAGAAGATGTTCAACTACGGCACGCTGGCGGCCCTGTCTCTAGCCGTATCGCTTGGCGCCTGTGCCGCCGTCCACATCGCCCGCCGCCGCCGCAGATCGATGACCGGAAGAAACATCGCCTGCCGATCTGCCCGTGTTGCGGCGGGCCGCTGCAACGCTGCCAACGCAGCCGCACGCGGCTGATCGAAGACCTGCCCGAGAACCTCCAGTCGGTCGTCACCGAGCACACCATTCACCGGGACTACTGCCCGAAATGCAAGAAGCACGTC
>JALHJL010000138.1 GCA_022839625.1 Phycisphaerales bacterium | reverse complement strand
TGTACTGACGCTCGCGCAAAGGCGCCAAGCCGCTAACCGAGTCGCGGGTGCGCTCCTCCAGGACTTGCCAACGGTGGTTGTGGTAGTAGTGGCGGGTGAGGGGTGACGAAAGGACGGCGTCGGGGGCGGCAGGGTCGCGGTAGGTGTGGGAGGCGATGCGGAAGCCGCGCGGGTCGTATTGGTATTCGGCGACGAGGCCGAGGGAGTCGGAGACTTTGGTGAGGCGGTCCCAGGCGTCCCAGCGAAGATTCATGGATTCGCGCGGATTCGCGGGCTTCGGAATCCGCGTCATGTTGCCGTTGCGGTCGTGCGCGGGGTTGCTCCACGGATCGCCGACGGCGCAGGAGAACGAGAGGAGTTCGTTGGCGCGGTTGTGTTGGCGCGATTGGTCGTGAGTGAGGCGGCCGGACTCGCGTTCCTGGTGGCGGTTCCAGTTGCCGGTGGGGTCAAGCCACCAACTCTCCTGGCGCTCGGGCGTGCCGGCGATTCTATGCATGGCCGGGTCGAGGTTGCCGCGGTCGGCGCGCACGAGGCGGTACAGGCCGTCATATAGGTAATGCTCGTCGCGCTCGGTGGTCGTCGCGTTGCGGCGCGACGTGCGGTTGCCGGCGCGGTCGTGCGCGTATTGGTAGCGGTCGAGGTCCTGGCCGGTGGCGTAGTTGCGCCAGCAATGGTCGATCACTCGCCCGAAACGGTCGAAGCCGGAGTAGCCGTCGGGCGTGTAGTCGAGCTTCACGCGCGGCTCGGGGTAGTCCTCCGTGACGATCGCGCCGAGGCCGAGATACTGGTACTCGGCCAAGTGCGTGCCGACTTGCCCGGCGTCGTCGTCCGCAATGAACTTGACGCGGTTGAGGCAGTCGTCGGGGTCGGGCGTGGTTGGGCCGGAAGAGGAAGATGAGGATGAAGATGAAGAGGTCGGGTTGCCGTACTCGTACCGCACGACGCGCCCGCTGGGGTAGACCACTCGCGTCGGGCGAAGGCCCTTGACAAGTTCGCCGCTCTCGGCGGTGTCGTCGGAGCCGTACTGGACGCAGGGCGTGGCGGCCATATCCACGGGCCCCGAATGGGACTGGTATTCCGCGCTCAATAGACCCTGCTCATTGTAGCCGAAGGCGACCTGGCTGGCAACAGCCCCGGTCCGGGCACACGGATGGGTGTAAGCACTAATGGTTTTCAACCTA
>JALHJL010000023.1 GCA_022839625.1 Phycisphaerales bacterium | reverse complement strand
CCGCCCCGGAACCACTGGCGAGACGCCGGTGCCACCCTGCAGCGCCGGACCGGAGTTCGCGGTAGCGAATCGCCTGTAGCGACCTGCCCGCCGTGGCGGTCGGAACCGCGACCGTGACGGAGCGGTCGGGTCAGTCGCGCCGCGCGAATTCAGTAACGTGCACCCCGGTTCATTTCTGCCCCCGGATGCCCGCAGCAGGACATCGGCGGCTTTGGGCGTGCGTCTCACCTGTGCATTTCGCGGACGCGCAATCGCGCGTAGGCTTGTGTGACATCTGCCCAGTTGGCATCGATCGTCAGTGCCACAGTGGTCAGCAAATCGCAGGCCCCCCTGATCGAAGTCATGCCTTCCAGTTCGTGGATAACGAACGAATATGGGGAGTCATCGCGCGGCTGCAGCGCGAGGTAACACCAGCATGCCTCCACGAAAGCGCGCAAGAGCTTGTCCTTCGGAACGACAATGCCCTCGTGCGAGCGAAAGGCGTCGCAAAGGCTCGCTAGCTTGTCTCTTAGCGGCTGAAGTCTCCACCTTCTATCGCGCAGGATCTCGGACAAGTCTGCCTCTCATTCAACGCTGACCTGGTCCAGCAGCTCGCGAAATGTCTCCCGATAGTCGTTGTGCACCAAGCACATGTCGAGGAACAGTGGCTCCACGTGCTCGGTGAATCGCATGGCAGCGAGCGCCTTGCGGTCCTTTAGAACACCCATGATGCGGTCGATGAGCGGGACGACGTCCGCGAGCATTGCGGCAACTCCTGATGCGATGCCAGTTTCAGGAAGACCGGCCCTCCGGGGTTGGGCGGCCGACAGTCATCAATCCTGTTGCGCCTCGCCTGCTCCCCGAGAACTGATCCAGGCGTTACGAGAGTCTTCGGCCCGCTGGCGGGGCGGCTCCCGGCTGGTCTGGGGCGCCCGCTGTTCATTCGCCTGGACGTTTCTTGGCGACCCATGCGCGCAATCTACCGCGCCGCTCGTGTTTGGGCAATGATCGGGATGGCCCCCGCGCAACGGGACGGCCCTCGCGCAACGCAATGGCCCTGGCGCAACGGGATGGCCTTGGCGCAATGCAAAGGCCCGTCGTGGTCCCGTTCAGTACAGCACGTTCGGCCGGGGCAGGTCCTGCACGTCGCGGGCCAGCAGCAACGGGCCGATCTCCTTCTCGACCGCGTCCAGAATCGCATTCGACTCGATGAGCTGGCGGATCGCCTCGATGTCGGGGTACAGCACCCGGTCGTTCTTGAGCATCGGGACCTTCTCGCGGATGAGGTCGTAGGCGATGGCCGTCCCCTTGCCCGGCCGTTTGCCCGGGTAAAAGTCGAAGGCCTGTGCGGCGGACATCATCTCGATGGCGACCACCGCGCGGACGTTTCGCAGGATTTCGCCGCACTTGCGGACCGCGATCGGCCCCATGCTGACGTGGTCCTCCTGGTCCGCCGAGACGCTGATGGAGTCCACCGTCGCGGGGTGGGAGAGGACCTTGTTCTCCGAGACGAGGGCGGCGGCGGTGTACTGGGCGACCATCAGGCCGGAGTTCAGGCCGTTGCCCTCGACCAGGAAGTCGGGCAGACCGGACAGCACCGGGTTGAGCAGGCGGTTGGTGTGCCGCTCGGAAAGGTCGGCGGATTCGGCCAGCGCGATGCACAGGAAATCCACGACCATGCCCACCGGCTGACCGTGGAAGTTGCCCGCCGCGAAGTACTGCTGCTCGTCCGGGAAGAAGAGCGGGTTGTCGGCCGCCGCGTTCGCCTCGATGTTGACGATCCTGCGGACGTGCTCGAGCGTGTCGAACGAGGGGCCGAGGGCCTGCGGGGTGCAGCGCATGCTGTAGCCGTCCTGCACCTTGCCGGTCTTGTCCGCCATGATCTGGCTGCCGGCGAAGAGGCGGCGGAGGTTGGCGGCGACCGCGTTCTGACCAGGATAGGGTCGGGCGCGGTGCACGAGCGGATCAAAGGCCCGCTCGACGGCACGGAGGGCATCCAGCGTCATGGCGGATGCGATGACGGCGTTCTTGAGCAAGCGCTCGGCGTCGTAGACCAGCAGGGCGGCGCCGGCGGTCATCATCTGGGAGCCGTTGATGAGGCCGAGCCCCTCCTTGAACGTGACGTCGGTCGGCTTCACGCCGGCGCGGCGCATGGCCTCCGCGCCGGACATCAGCTCGCCTTTGTAGAAGGCGCGGCCTTCGCCCATCGCGACTTCCGCGAACTGGGACAGGGGCGAGAGGTCGCCGCTGACGCCGAGGGAGCCCTTCTCGTTGATGTAGGGGATGACGCCCTTGTTGATCATGTCGAGGACGGTCTGGACGAGGCTCACGCGGACGCCCGAGGCGGCCTTGGCGAGCACGTTGGCCCGCAGGAGCATGGCGGCGCGGACGACGTCCGGCGGGAACGGGTCGCCGGTGCCCGCGGAATGGCTGTAGACGATGCGGCGGCTGAGCTCGGCGCTCTGCTCGGGCGAGATGCGCACGCGGGCCAGCTCGCCGATGCCGGTGGTCACGCCGTAGATGGCGATGCCGTCGGCGACGCACTGTTCGAGGAAGTCGCGCGAGCGCTGCACCTTGGCGCGGGCTTCCGGCGAGAGCGCGACGGCGGCCCCGTCGCGGGCGACCGCGGCGATTTGCTCGATCGACAGTGAGTTTCCATCCAGCACAACGTCCATGGATTCACCTCGCAACGGGCCAAAGCCGGCAGTATAGCCGAAACGTGCTGGATTCCTGGCGCCGCGGTCCTGGATTCCGTGCCTGGCTGGGCAGTCAGCGGTGGAGCGAATGAACGGGTCTTCCCCTGGGGCACGTCAGTCTGAGCCGCGCGACGCGCGAACAAAAAAAGCCCGAGTGGGGGGCCGACAGGCCGGGGGGAAACCTGTACGTACCGCGCGCCACTCGAGCACTCAGATTATAGCCGCCCCTTGGTGGTCCGCCACCACCGGGCACGCGCCACGACCAGCCGCGGCTGCGGGGGCGCCCTGCACTGCCTAGCGCCGGGCGCCAAACTGGTAATCTGTTGTGTAGTAAAGACTTGCGAACGATCCTGCCCAGACTCTACTCGGCCGGGGCGACCCGCAGATAATCAAGCCCAAACATGAATTTCGGCTCGGCTTTCTCATTTGCCCCCACAATCTTCACGGCGAGCACATTATCGCCCGCGTGCAGCTCGAAGACGCCGAGGGGCCGCTCGTCCGCGACCTTGACCCGCTCGTTGAACAAGTCCAACGGCTCCGCGACCGGCTGGTCGTTCACGGAGAGCTGCACGACGCCGTAGTCGCGCGCCATGACGAAGCGCGCAAAGACGTGGTACCGGCCGGCGGCGGGCGCGGGGAAGCTGAGCACAAGCTGATCGCCGGGCTTACCCTCGCGCCACCAGAGGTGCTGGTCGTTGCTACAGTGGTCGATGCCCTGGGGCGTGACCTCGCCGGTCTTCTGAACGATGAGCATCTCCTCGCCCTCGATGGCGCCGGCGACGCGGGGCGCGACGTAGGGCGGCAGCGTCGTCACGCGGAGATCGGCGGGCACCGGCGTCGTACGGTTGGTCGTAGCCCCCGGCCGGGCGTACCAATACGTCACGACGGACATCTCCGGAACGCGGCCCTCCCACCAGTGCCAGAGCTCCATATCGAAGCGGAAATCCTGGCGGAACGGGATGCGGTCGAGGATGTGCCAGCGATTGACCGCGGTCCAGCCGTAATTGACCGGGCCGTCGCAACGCGGCTGGTTGTGGTAGGCGTGGGTGAAGAGCTGGTTGCTGCCCCAGGCGTAGCCGTAGTAGTCCTCGGTGCCGGTGCCGAAGTGACTGGGGAACGTTTCGCCATCGACGTAGATCTTCTCGTCGCCTTCGCCCCACCAGGTCTTGACGGGATTGGCGATCGCGAAGGCGGCGCCGGCAAACACGCCCTTGCCCTGCATGGTCGCGTAGTTCCAGTCCTGAAACGGCCGGGTCGGCACTTCGCGGCCGATACGCCAGCCCGCGTGGAAATGCATGGACCGGCTCGTCCACTCGCGTCTGCTCGGCGTCGCGTGCAGCGTAAGCCGCACGGGATCGGAGCCCAGGTTGTGAACGTCGATGCGGGCGGACTTGCGGAACGGCATAACCCAGTGGCTCCACAGCTCGCCGTCGTCCGTGATGCCGAGCGGCAGGGAAGCGTACGGCCGCAGCCCCGGCCCGGCCCCGAAGAAATCGCCCAGCGGGCAAACGACCGTCTGCTGGCCGTCGAACTCCATGATGAGCAGCAAATGCCGCGCGGCCTGCTCGACGTTCGGCGCGGTGACCTTGGCCCGCAGCTCGACGATCGCGGCGGGCCCGCTGCTGTTGAACCCGTGCGACGTCGCGTGTCCGGGCGGCAACTCCAGGTCGGCCGGCCAGGATTCCTGGTCGCTCGTGGTCGTCCACGTACCGCTTGGCCGCGCGCCACAGTCGCGCGGCGACGCCAGCTTGGCCGCGACGGCGGCGATTTCGGGGGCGAGGCTTGTCAGATCGTCCGCGGCGAACGTCGTAACCGCCGTCTCCGCGGGATACGTGCGGTAATTCACGTGGTAGTAGAAGCCGTCGCGGTCGCTGGTGACCTTGCAGTGCCGGGCATACGGGATGGGCAGGTACGAGTTCCAGCCGGCGCTGCGGAGGTGGGCGATCGGCTCCGGGACTCCGCTGACCTTGCCGCCCAGAAAGTCGCCCATGGGGGCTTCCAGGGCCGGCGTTTCGGCGCCGTCCAGGTAGATTCGCAACGTGCCGGCGGGGTTGGCCGACCAGATGCGGACGATGGCCCCGGGCCCGTCCGCGTCCATCATGACCCATTCCTTGCGGCCGGCGTGCTCCTCCACGCGCAGGTACTGGTTCACGTCCGCGTTGGCGAACCAGGTCTCGGGGTCGTCGGGCGTCGTGGACGCACGGTCGTAGCTGGAGAACTGGCGGCAGGCGTACGGCGGGTGTGGAAACTCCGCCAGCGCGTCCAGGTCGGTCATCTCGGCCAGGAGACTGCGCGTCGTGACCGGCGGTACCGAGGCACAGCCGGCCGTCATGAGGGCGACAAACAGCGCGAATACTGCGACGGAGGTCAGACCGTTCATGGAAATGCTCCTGTAGAAGCCCGTGCCTACATGCCTATTGGCGCCCGGTCCGCGCGCCCGCGGTGCGCCGCGGCCGGCGATTTGCATACGCGGGAATCGTATACCGCGGCAGCGGAGTGCCGCAAACGCGGCGTGAGAAAAAGGGTCCTTCATGGAAGCCCGGGAGGCCGTGGCCGGCGCGAGGTCACTGGTCGGTGTTGCCGTCTGGGAGAAGCTGGGCCGAGGAAAGGCGAAGGATTGGCTCCTGTGCGAGCAGCCCCCGCAGGCCCGAGAGGTCCGGCAGGTCGAGCGCCCGCGACACAGCGCCGTCGATGGTCGCCCTGACGGCATCCCGGTGAATCTCGGGCAGCGGGGCAAGGTCACGGTTCGCCACTTCGTCGTACGCGGCTGCGAGCGCGTCCAATGCCCGTTGCCCAATGGCGCGCGGGTTCAATATGGGCAACTCCTCGAGCACCGGCTTCTTGAAGTAGACCCAGGCCCCCTGCGTCTCCTCGCGGTAACCGATGAGCGTCGTGATCCCAACCGTGCTGTTGAGCCACAACGCGAGGGCCTTCTCGCGCCTGCTGCGGCACGCGCCCGCAGCGAGCACGACGGTCCACCAGACGTTCGATAGGACCGGCCGGTTGACTCGGCCCGCCACCACGGACATGGTGTTCAGCCGAAGACGTTCCACGATGACGAGTCGCGAAGCCAGACTCCGCAGATGCTGTGCATCCCTGTGCGGTCTGCCAGGGCGGGCCTGCTCCAGTGGCCGAAGAAACCGATTGCAGCGCAGCCCAACCGTCGTGTGCCGGCGGGCATCGTGTCCCCACAGAGCGGCATACGGGGTGACAGCCCGCTGCACTTCGAAACCGTCATGAATGTCGCGGCGATCGAATCCAAGCTGCGCCAGGCCGCCGAGCGCACACACCGGCAGATTGACCGTGGTGTTCGTCCCCGGAAGGCGAAGGTGTGTGTGTCGCAGTCCATGGACGACCCGGTTCAACTCGGTCTGTGCGAATGCGCAGGGGTATCCCCACCGGCCGTTTCGAAGTGCGGCCCAACTGACCGAGAACGATTCCCCGCACTTGTCCCCCGCGATAACAACGTCGCGTGCGCCCGCCTGGCTGTCCAGTTGGGGGTGTGGCCCCGCCGCGACCGCCCCCGCGATACTGAGCGCCTCGATCGCGTTGCGCGGCTGGCGCCACAGATTAACGAACACGGTCTTTGCGTCCGCCGAGCACGAGCGGCACTTTCGTGCGACCAGCAGCGTCTCGCTGATGTCGGTGTTCTCCGAGAAGTTCCAATGTCCGGGCTCATGACTGGTGACCACAAATTCGAGTTGGTATGCGCCGCTGATGAGGCTGCGAGTGGCACCCCAGGACACTCCCCCCAACACGCTGCGCGGCAATACAAGCGCGAGCGATCCGCCGTCGCGGACGTGCCGATCGGCAAGTCCGACGAACACGGACCCTAGCCCCGCGGTGATATTCGCCGAAAGGCGTCCGACCTGGACGAGCCGTTGCAGGCGTTTCCGCATCGGCTGGCGCTCGTTGTCGGGAAGGTGGCCAAACAGCAGATTATTGCCGACGCTTCTCGTAAACGGCGGATTCATGACACACAAGTCGAGCGGCGGGATTCGCACGTCGGCGCCAGGCGCCGGCATTCCGCCCGTCACCTGTTCAGGGAGTCCGAAGAGCGTGCCGGGGGTAGCGGTGGCGTCGAGGAACTCGAGGCTGCCCAGCGCGCGTTCCTGCCCCCCGATCGGCATGCGGTACAAATGCGTCGCATTGATCGGGGTCTCAGGTACGCGGAGCGTAAGTGTGGAAGCGGTCAGATGGACTGCGGAGGGCAAGACGTCGTACCCGTACAGGATATCTTCGACCGCCATTCGTTGAAGCCCGACGTAATCGGGGTGTACGGCCTGCCGGACGGCCTGTCGGACGTGGTTGTCCGTCAGGGCGTCCGCCGCCGCCATGAGCAGTGTACCCGTGCCGCAGGCCAGATCCGCGATTCTGAGGTTCCGGACTCCGTCGACGCTCGCCCAATCGACGCTGTAACTGTCTGGTTGAAGGGCGAGTTTCAACAACAGGGTCGCGGACGGCACGGACGTGTAATACGCGCCGAGGTACTTGGACTCCTCGAGGAGCCGGTGATAGATGCGCCCCGCCAGGTCGTGGCGCAGCGCGGCCCGACACGCGACGATCCGCAAGGCGGCATCTATCAGGCGGTGGATCGCGCCCTCCAACTGCTGGTCCGCGGACAAACACGAGAGAATGTCGCGCGCCGTGGAGAATATGGGCCAGTAGTTGATCTGCTTGAGGATGAAGTCCCAGTGGTCGTGCAGGGCGGACAGCACCGCCGCTTCCGCGCGGAATCGCTGCAGCGCCTGGACGCGCCCGTCGGTTCGCGCGAGCACCTCCTGAAAGACAAGTGCGTTGACAAGAATCAGCGCGCTGATTCGATTGACCGCGGCGCGCTGACGCGGTGCGTATCGCGCTCCGGCGGCCGCCTCCGGGTCGCCGGGCACGTCACGGATTCCAAGTACCGCGGCCGCGCGATCGGTTGCGGCCGGTTGCGAGCGCAGCGCTTCGACGGCAAGCTCGATCGCGCCGTGCATTACCTGAACCGCGCGTTCCAGCGCATCGTCGCAGACAAGCTGCTCGTAGCAGCGCGACAGCGCGTCCACAACATCGTCGACTGTGCCGGTCACGTAATGGGGTGTGAACGAACGCGCGTCGAACAGGTGCAGTTGCGTCTCCGGCGACTGGATCTCCGTCACGACCGTGAACTGCAGGTTCGAGCGCCCGAGGACCGCTTTGAGCCGACCGAAGTCGGTCGACCGAAGCCGCGCCGGGTAGACGACCGCGACGCCAACGTGGGCAATCCCGTCGTCCACCCGTTCGGACGCCTTTGAGTAGGCGCGCGAAGCGGCGTCAGGGGCGCTCTCGAATTCCGCCTCAATTGCCATCCGAAGGCCGCGGAAGTCAATGAGGACGTCAGGGACACCCGTCGTCCGGTGGCTGGTTGAGATGATCTGTTCCGGGAGAGCAACGAGCCCGCGCTCTCCGAGGAGCTGCGCCAGCACTACGTTCAAGACTTCTTGACGCTGGGGCATATCGCCGGGCCTGCCTCATCCGATGCAAAGTCGTTGCGGTCGACGGGGCGCTCGATAGGGTACCGGGGCCATGGCGCATCGCAAGGGGACGCTTGCGGCGGGGTGCGGTCAAGGGGCCATCGTCTCTCCAATGTGTCTCTGGTGTTATCCCGCCCCTCCCACCAAGCAAGTCTACTTGGCACGCCGGCATGAAGATGGGGACGGCACGCCCTGCTGCGCCTCCTCGAGGTTTCGGTCGCGGGGGGACATTGTGGCGCGCTTCGTCGACCTGTCACGGCCGTCGCATCTCGCCGACGATGCGGTCCGAACGGACCGTGCCGTCCTGAAGGCCGATGACGAGTTGCCGGCCGGCGTGCACGTCGAATTGGCCGGACCGGGTGTCTTCCACGTACACCCGCGCGTCCGCGCGCTCCGTGCCGTGCACGTGAATCCGCCCGCGTTCGCGGTCGAACTCCACCCAGGCGGCGTTCACCTCGCGAATCCGCGTGCCCTCGCGGTCGCGCAAATACACGTTGCCCGAGGCCACCAGCGACGCCAACCGCATCGGGGACTGGGTGAGCGCCCCGCCGCGGCGCGACGCGCGGTCGGCCGTGTCCACCGTGAACCAGCACTCGAGGCGGTCGCAGTCGAGCGAGGCGTTCTGGCTGCGCAGCTCGTCGAGGAGCTCCGGGTGTTGCGCCACCTGTGGGAGCATCTGCTCGAGGTTCACCATCTCGCGCCCCGTGCGGTGCACGAAGACGACCTGGTCCTCAAAGACCACGGTGTCCCGGCGGGCCGGCCCCTCGGGCCCCAGCGTGTAGAGCATGCGCCCGGCGCAGCACATCGCCGTCTGGCTGGGACCGTCCCCCATCAACGCCGACGGCAGGCCGGTCGCCAGTTGGGCGGGCTCGGCGTTCTGGCGGCCGCGGCGGTCGGTCAGCAGCAAGTCGGTGGCCCCGGTCGTCACGATCGTGCGATGAACGATGTCCACCTCCAGCAGCGGCGCGGAGATGCTCGCGTGCTGGACGGGCTCGGGGTCGCCGGCTTCGTAGGTCTCGCTCGTGACCAGCGCGTTCTCGGCCACGAGGCGCAGCGGCTCCTTGCGGATGCGCTCGCCCGGGGCCTCGACGCGCAGGGCGAACAGGTCGTCCGCCGTCGCCGGTTGTTCCTCGCCGCTCAGCAGCCGCCGTGCCTGACGCCAGAGCCCCCGCAGCGACGTGTCCGGCGGCGGGGCCGGTGGCTCAGGGACATCCTCCATGTACAGGGTCAGCCGATCTCCGTGCAAGGCCTCCTCTTCGCTGCGCGCCACCACGCCGCCCACAAACCGCACGGCGTTTCCGCGGCCGTCCACGTACAGGCTCTCGCGGCTGTCCACCACGACCGCCGTCGGCCGGCTCCGCTCCTGGCCCTGGAGGCTGCGGCGTGTCTTGAAGCTCAGGCGCGCCGGGCCGTCCACGCGAACGGTCTGTCCGGGGCGGTCAAGATCGATCTGGCCGCCGCGCACGGTGTAGGGCCGCGCATGCACCACGCCGAACTCGTCCGGCGTGCCGCGGACCGTGGCAGTTGTCAGCTCGTTGAGGCCCTCGAAGAGGGCATCGATCTCGTGCCCGCGCGCGGCGACCTTGTTGTCGGGATCGATCAGTTCGGCCTCGCCCTGGACTTTGAGGGTCCGGATCACGAACAGCGGCTTGCGGCCGGCGGCCGTACCGGCGGGTGGTGCAAGGTCGGCGCGGACTCGGTTCCCCTGCACGCTGGCACGCTTCCGCGAGATCACCACTGCGCCGGCGGCATCCATCTGCCACGGGTACAGCACGCCCTCGGGCGTAGTGTCGAAAACCAGCTTGAGCTCGCCGCACTCAAGGTGGCCGTCACCGCTGCGGAGCTGCACGTCGCCGGAGGCGGTGGCGGTATCGAGGAGCTCTTCGAGCGTCTGGCCGCCGGAGTCGGGGCGGAATCCGACGTCCAGCCGGTGTGAAGTCAGTTTCTGCTCGCCGAGGTCCACGCGCACGTCTCCGACGAAGCGGGCCGACTCCAGCCGGTCCGCCCCCAGCACGTCGTCGGCCGCCTGTGCCGCGCCCTGGGTCGGGGCCACGTGCAACTCGGCCCAATACGCACAACGCACCGATGACGGCCGTGCACCTGTGCCCGCGTCGCGCCGCGAGCGCAGCTCCACGTCGCCGATCAGCTTCACAACCCGGGCCGCCCGATCGATGTAGACGCTGTCGGCCGCGGCGGAGAGCTTCTCCCCCATCACGAAATCCACCCGGCCTCGCGTAGTATCAAGCTCCGGCGTCGCCTGCTCGTCCGTCGGGTACAGCCAGACCCGCTGCGTGTCGTCGTGAAATGCAACTCGGCCGCAGCGCACCTCCGCGTCGCCGCGGGTCATGACCACGGGCCGCCCGAGCGCCGTGAAGCGCCGACGATTGGGCGTGTCGGGGGGCGGCGGAGTGGTGGGCTGCATCTGCAAGACGCCGTCCCAGCGCAACACCAGCCGGTTCCGCTCTTCGCGTGCCGGGCGGCTGGCGGCCGCGCGCTCGTCCTTGTCTGCCCGCAGGAAGCGGTCCGCGGCGCCGCCCACGTCAAACAGAAGCTCCACCCGGTCGGCCTGCAAACCGCCGATCCGCTCCTCGCCGCGGAACTGCTCAGCCACCAGGCCGCCGTCGAGCACGCAGGCGTACGCGGTCGGCGGCCGACCGCGACGCCTGCGACTGCGTTCGGGCTCCTCGCGCGGCGCGGTGGCCGGCGGGGCGTCGGCAACAGGTGCTTCCGCCGCCACGTCCGCGCGGCCTTCGGCCGTCATGCCGAACAACCCCGCCGCGGCGTACAGCACAAGCTGCTCGCCGCGCGCGATGGACAGCGTTTCGATACGGTTGTCGGCCTGGTTCCAGATGAGGTGCAGTCCGGTTCCGGCGACCTCGAAGTCCTCGCTCTCGACGGTCACGCGATCGTCGGTTTTCAGTTCGCCCAGCTCCAGGTCGAATTGCAGCCGGTCCACGTTGATGGTGATGAGTTCCTCCAGCCGCTCCGCCGTTGGCGTCCGGTCCAGGGTGGTGGCCCGATCCACGACCATCCGCACATGGCCGGCCAGCCAGCCGCTCTTGGGCTTCATCTGCGCCTGCTCGACACGGTCCACCGTGATCTGGCCTGAGTCGGCCGTGATCGTCGCAATCATCCCGCTGGGCAGCAGAGTCGCCAGCTCCGGTTCGGAGACGCGAATCTCATTCTTCGCGCCCGGCACGGGCTCCCAATCCTGGCACAGGAACATGTCCCGCGGCCGGCCGGTCCGGTCGTCGTACCGGCGAAACATGATCTTGCCCCCGGCCGGGATGGTCACGGCCTCCCCGACGCGCAGGGGCGGCGTGGCCGGCGGCTCCTGCGACGGGAGGGTCTGTACGGCCGGCCGGTCCGCACGTCCCGCCGGCGGCGGGACTACGAGCACCATGTAGAGCCCGAAGAGGACGGCCAGGACGGCCAGCGACGACACGGCGAGCACGATGTTACGAGCCATGATGTAGCACCCTGTCAGCGCTCTGCGGCGGACTCCGTGTCCCCGTACTGCGCGAGCACTTCTTCCCACCGGCCCGAGTGTCGCAACAAGTGCTCGATCGCCTCGCGTACCGCGCCGTGACCTCCGCTCTGCTCGGTGACGAGTCGCGCAGCGCGTTTCACTTCCGTCACCGCGTTGGCCACCGCGATGGGGTAGCCGCAGCGCTGCATCAGCGGCAGGTCCGGCAGATCGTCGCCGATCACGGCCGTTTGCCGCAGCCCGAGACCGAGCCGGTCCAGCAGCGGCAGCACGTCCGCCAGCTTGTCGGAACTGCCCTGGATGACGTGCTCGATGCCAAGCTCCTGTGCGCGTGTCGTGACGGCCTTCGACCGTTTTCCAGTGCAAATCACGACCACGCCGCCCAGGCGCCGAAACCAGTGGATCGCGAATCCGTCGTGCACGTGGAAGACGCGTCCGCCCTCGGCGCCGTCGCGGTCCACGAACAGACGTCCGTCCGTCAACACGCCGTCGACGTCCAGGCACACGCAACGAATCTCAGGTTGCACGGGCGTCGCAGCCAGACTCTCGCTCCTCGCGTGGTGTTCACGGCCCATTGACCGGCGGCCAGCCCGCCGTGCCGGCTCAACGCCAGCCGGGCAGCGCGTATCATACCCGATCGCCGCTTGCTTGCACCGTCGCGGGCGGGCGGGCATATAGTCCGTTGGCAACCGCGCCGGTTTGCCAGGAGGCAGTCATGCACCCGCCGCATCCGCCATGCTATGACCTGGGCGACTGCACCGTGACGCTTATCAGCGGCGGGCACCTGAAACTCGACGGCGGGGCGATGTTCGGCCTGATTCCGAAGGCCCTGTGGTCCCGCGTGTGCCCCGCGGACGACCAGAACCGCATCCAGCTCGCCTGCAACTGCCTGCTGGTCCGGTGGCCGGGCCGCGGCCGGTGTGCGATCATCGAGACGGGGCACGGCCCGAAATACGCCGAGAAGGAACAGCGGATCTTCGCCATCGACCCGGCGCGCTGGCTGCTGCCCGGGCTGCGGGCGCACGGCGTGGACCCCGCCGCGATCACCGACGTAATCGTGTCGCATCTGCACTTCGATCACGCCGGCGGACTGACGCACGAGCAGGACGGTCGCCTGGTGCCGACGTTTCCCAAGGCCCGCGTGCACGTGCAACGCGCCGAGCTGGAGGACGCCCGCGCGAAGCTCGGCATCATGACCGCCACGTACCGCGAAGAGAACCTCGCCCCGCTCGATCAGGCGGACGCCTGGCGGGTGCTCGATGGGGCGGGGGAGATCGTCCCCGGCATCCGTGCCCTGCCGACCCCCGGCCATACGCGCGGTCATCACTCGATCGTCATCGCAGGCCGCGAGCGCACGCTGGTGTTCGGCGGCGACCTGATGCCCACGCGGCACCATCTCGGTGCGCCCTACAACATGGCGTACGACCTGCACCCGCTCGAGAACCGCGCTTCCAAGCAGAAGGTGTTGCAGTGGCTCGCGGGCAGCGGCGCCCTGCTGGTCCTTGACCACGAGGTGGAGACGCCGGTGCTTTCGGTCCGGGCCGCCGGCGATTGGTTCGAGCTTATTCCGGAGCGGCCGGCGCCGTAGCCGGTTGGCTGGCAAGCTGCTCCAGGGCTTGTGCAGCCAGGCGGTGAGCGGGGTCCTCACGGAGTGCCTGGCGGAACGCGGCTGCCGCATCTTCCCACCGGCCGGCGCGCCAGTAGGCCCGCCCCAGGTTGTAGTGCACGTCCGCGTCGTGGGGGGCGATGGCGAGCGCGGCCTGGAACGCCTCCGCGGCTTCAGCAGGTCGGTGGCAGATCATGAGGAGATGCCCGAGGCTGCGGCGAGGCCACACGGCCTGCGGGTCCAACTCGGCCGCCTGGCGGAGTACCTGCTCTGCTTCGTCGGACTCCCCGGCGGCGGCGAGCGCGGCGCCAAGCAGAAAACGGGCCTCGCCCGAGCGCGGCGCGATGGACACCGCCCGGCGGAGAGCGGCGATCGCTTCCTTGAAGTTCAGCTCCTGCAAGAGGGCGTTGCCCAGGCCGAGTTGGACGGCGAACATCCCCGGCCGCAGCCGCGCAGCCGCGCGGTAGAACTGCACCGCGCGCTCGTACTCGCCCGAGTTCTCGTATTGACGGGCCAGGTGGTACGAAGCCAGGCCGCTGTTTGGATCGTGCTGCTCGGTGAAGGCCCACAACGCCAACGGTGTCCGCCAGACGCCGCACTGCCGCCACGTCAGCACCCCCAGCACCCCCGCGAGGGCCAGGGCCAGCGTCGCGACCGCGGCGCGCAGGAGCGCGGCCCGCGGCGGGCGCCGGTTCCACAGGTATACCAGTCCGCCGCCCAACGCGAGCATGGCCGGTACGCTGGGCAGGTAGCTGTAACGATCGCCGGCCGCCTCCACGTCGCTCTGGATCAGTGCGACCGCCGGCAGCAACAGAAGCACGTAGCTGAGTGCCGCTACCGTCAGCGCCGGGAGCCGCCGGCCGAATCGCAGGACGACAACAACGAGGACCAGCGTCCCGGCGGCCGCCGCAAGGAACTGCGGCGTAAGCAGCGCGCGCAGCGTGTGGAACTCGTAGAGCGGCAGCAGTCCCCACGGGCACGCCGTTTTCCAAAGGTAGAAGACCAGTCCGTAAGCGGCCAGAGCCGCGCGGTTGAGGGCGCCCGGCTCGTGCGGCACGGTGCTCCTATCCAACCAGAAACACAGGGCAAATCCCGCGCTGGCCGCGCCGGCAAAAACGATCTTCTCAAGCACGATTCGCCGTCGAAGGCCGGCGGTTTGCGCGCGGGTCGCCGCCGGCGGTGCGTGTGCCGGCGCCGTCCCGCGGCGCAATGGGTACACGTCGAGCAACAGCAGGATGAGAGGCAGCGCCAGACCCCACGGCCCGGCCGCCACGGCGCAGGCCTGTCCGATGATCGCCGCGGCCAGCCAACGCCGCTTCCCGCTCGCGCACGCCCGCGTGTAAAGCAGGGTGGTGAGCAGCATGAAGAATGCGCTCAGCAGTACGCCGCGCTGCACCACCCACGCAACGGGCTCGACGCGGAGCGGATGGAGTGCGAACAACAGGGCCGCGCCCAGAGCGCCGGCGTGCTGTGCCCCCGTGTGCCGCGACAGCGGCGATCGATGTGCCGCCGCCAGTAAGCCGAGCGCCAGGAAGTACACGAGCACCGCGCTTGCCGCGTGAAGCCCGAGGTTCACAGCGTGGCTGCCGCGCGGACGAAGCCCCCACAGTGCGGAGTCCACTCGCAAGGTGGCCCAGGTCAGGGGCGAGTATCGGACGCCCCGGACGTCGGCCAGTACCTGCCCGAGGTGCGCGGGCGCGAAGCCGGGGCCCGTTTCGGCCGGCGGAAAGCCCAGGTCCGCATCGATGACCGAGCTGTTCAGCACCGGCCAGAAGGCGACGACGACTGCGCCGACGAGCAGGACGGCGCACAGCCAGGCGCGCCCATCGCGCACTGGGCACGGTGCGCACGGTGATTCGTCGGGAGAGTGCTTCATCATCGGCTGCATGGTGGCATGGCTCACGCCGCCTACCTCACGCGGCACATTCTACGCGGTCCACTCCGGCCGCCAACGGTCCGAAGGGGAGGCCAGGCTCGTTCCGCGACGGGTATAATGCCGGCCGCGTGTTGCTGCGAATCGAGAATCTCCACACCCACTTCGAGACGTCGGCGGGCGTCGTCCGCGCCGTCGATGGGGTATCGCTGGAAATCGCGCCCGGCGAGACGGTGGCGCTGGTCGGCGAGTCCGGCTGCGGCAAGAGCCTGACGGCCCTATCCATCCTGCGGCTGGTTCCGCCGCCGGGCCGCATCGTCTGCGGCCGCATCTGGCTCGACGGCCGCGACCTGCTGGCGGCCTCCGAGTCCGAGATGCGGAAGGTCCGTGGGGGCCGCATCGCCATGATCTTCCAGGAGCCGATGACGAGCTTGAACCCTCTGCTGACCATTGGGGAACAGATCGACGAAGTGTCCCGCGTGCACCGCGGGTCGTCGCGCGACGCCGCTCGACGGCGGACGATCGAGCTGTTGCAGCGCGTGGGGATTTCGGCGCCCCAGCAACGCAGCCGAGACTACCCTCACCAGTTATCGGGCGGCATGCGGCAGCGGGCGATGATCGCGATGGCGCTCGCCGGCGAGCCGGAACTGCTGATTGCGGACGAGCCGACGACCGCACTCGACGTGACGATTCAGGCGCAGATTCTCGCCCTGCTGCGGGAGATTCAGCAGCGCAGCCGCCTGGCGTTGCTGTTCATCACCCACGACCTGACCGTTGTGGCGCAGATCGCAGACGTGGTCGGCGTCATGTACGCCGGCCGAATCGTCGAGCAGGCCCCGGCGCAGCAGCTTCTCGCCCGGCCGCAACATCCCTACACCCGGGCCTTGTTGCGGTGTGCGCCGCGGATCGTGCCGGGCCGACCGGGGGAGCCCTTGCCGGTGATCCCTGGCGAGGTTCCCGGCGCTTCGCACCGGCCGCCCGGTTGTGCCTTCCATCCGCGCTGTGAACTCGGACGTGCGGATGCCGAGTGCACGAACAGGGAACCGCCGCTGCAAACGACCGGGGACGGCCGGGCCTGCGCGTGCTGGAAAGTCAGCCCTCTGATGTAAACGGGCCTTCCAGAGATGCGTTTGGAGACCCTGCGTGCTGACATCGCCGAGAGCCCGATGCGGTGCCGTGGGCGGTCGGCGGCGTGTTTGGCCTTCCTTCGCGGCAGACGGCAGGGCCGGCCCATCGCCGCCTGCCCCGCGCCACCGACCTGCGAACCTGCCTGCCAACCTGCCAAGTGCCGTTGCTCCTTGCCCCAAGCACTGCAAACGGCCGGACCGCCACGTAGGATTCCAAATCGGTTCTTGAACCACCGGGGCCGCATTCGCTAGACTGCGGGAACAGGCACGATTCGATGATGCCTGACATCGCAGCCGTTCGTAGGGTTGCTTGCCCGCATGACCTCGATCGTAGGTTCCGTTCCGTCAAGCTCGTCCGTAGCCGGCGCCGCCCGCGAGCACCAGGAGCGCCGGGGGTTCACGCTGATCGAGCTGCTGGTCGTCGTGGCGATCATATCGCTGCTGGTCAGCATTCTGCTGCCGGCCTTGTCCAGCGCCCGGCAACAGGCCCGCGCTGCGATGTGTGCCTCTCAGTTGCGGGTGCTCGGTCAGGGGCTGACCATCTACCTCAACTACAACGAGGACGTGCTCCCGCCGGGCCGTCTGCCCAATATCGACAGTTGCAACGCGTACGCCATGCTGGAAACCCGGAAGAAGTACCGCCCCACGTTCCTAGCCATGATGAGCGGTTCGGTGGGTGCGCCGCCGTTCGACGATCCCAAGGCCTGCAAGGGCGAGGTGGACATACACGGGGAGAAGGGCGATCGGCAGAACTACTCCTGCCGCGTGTACGTCTGCCCGAGCGTGCCGGAATGGACGGACGAACGCAACGGCAGCTATGGCTACAACTACCAGTTTCTCGGCAACTCGCGCCTGCTCGACGAGAGCGTCCTGACTTCCTACAAGCGCTGGCCCGTGAAGATCAACTGGATCCGGCGGCCGGGCGAGACGGTGGCGGTCGGGGATTGCATGGGCACGGCGGCTTCCTGGGCGCCCATGGACCGCAAGCCCTACGGAAACAACACCAGGGACGCGCAGCGCTTCGGCGACGAGGGCTTCAACCTCGACCCGCCCCGCGTCGACCCTGAGCACGGCGAGATGGCCGGCGCCCCGGATCACCGCACCGCCGCCGATCCGCGCCATCGCGGCCGCGCCTGCGTGCTGTGGCTGGACGGCCACGCCGCGCTCTACACCCTCGAAGAGCTCGGCTACCAGGTGAACCCGGACGGGAGCATAGGTTTCGAGGGTGACAACACCCGATGGTCGGGCAACGGCCTGGACGTGCCCTGGACGCCGGACTTCACGCTGTAGCGTCTCCGCATGGGGGTGCGATTCGAATCCCCGGACCGCAGCACGCCGCTACAATCGCACTGTGGAATGTAGCCGCACGAACGCCGCCTCGTCCGCCGACGGGCCGCCGAGCCTGGCCGCGTGGGAATTCGCCGGCCTGCTGCTCACCTATTGGTGCAACGCACGGTGCGCGCTGTGCTACGTCTCGGCCGGCCCGACGCACAGCGGATACATGAGCGTCGCGGCGGCGCTGGCCGTCTGGCGCAGTCTCGACCAGCTCGCGGCCGCCTGCGGCAAGACCATGCGTATTCACCTGAGCGGCGGGGAGCCGTTTCACGACTGGGTCCGTCTGGCGGCGATCGTCCGCGCCGCGCGCGACGCGGGCCTCACGCCGTTGGAGAAAGTCGAGACCAACGCCTTCTGGGCCACGGACGACGGCCTGACGCGGTCGCGGCTCGAACTGCTCGGGGCCCTGGGGATGGAGAAGCTCGTCGTGAGCACGGACGTGTTTCACCAGGAATTCGTGCCGATCGAGCGCGTCCGGCGGTGTGTGGAGATCGGGCGCGCCGTGCTGGGGCCGAGGCGTGTCGTCGTGCGGCGCTGGGATTTCCTGCGCTCTCCGGTCGACGTGCGCTGCTTGTCGTCCACGCCCCGAGACGATGCCTTTCGCCACGCGCTGCTACGGCACAAGGAACGTCTGACGGGCCGCGCGGCAACGGAGCTGGCCCGGCTCTTGCCCTGCCTACCGGCCGAGACGTTCCGCGGCCAGTCGTGCGCGAAGGAGGTGTTGCAGAGCCGCCACGTGCACGTCGACCTGTACGGAAACGTGTTCCCCGGCACTTGCATGGGCATCGTGCTCGGGCGCGCCGCAGGCGGGAGCACGGTCGCGGACGCCTGGCACTCACTTGCGCGGAGCTGGCAGCAGCATCCGGTTGTCGCGGCGGTCGTCGCCGGCGGTAGTCACGAGTTGCTTCAGCGGGCCAGACCGTTCGGCTACCGCGAGTTGCGCAGCGGCTACGCCGGCAAGTGCCATCTGTGTGCGCACGTCCGGCAGTTCCTGTGCGAGCGCGGCGTGTGGCCCGAGTTCATCGGCCCGGCGGAGTGCTACTTAGCCGGTGCGTCGCCTGGTGACCGTCCGTAGTATTGCGATCGTCGTCGGCTGCGTCACAAAGCGGGGCGAGGTCCCCGGGACTGGGCACCAACTCCGCGATCGTGGACTCTGCGAACGCCTGCTCCATGAGCCCGAGCGCGCGGTCCAGTCGCCGGTGCAGCGGACACAGCTCGCCCGCGTGGGACCTGATGTGCAGCGGGCACCGGCGGATGCGCTGGATCGGGTCCACCGCCTCGATCACGTCCAGGACCGACAGCTTCGTGGGCACCCGGGTCAGGCGAAACCCGCCGTTGCGCCCCGAGCGCGACTCCACGATACCGGCCCGGCTCAGCGCTTGCAGCACCTTCGACAAGTACCCGGCCGGAACCTGCGTCCCCCGGGCAACGTCGGACGTACTCAGCGGGCCGGCCGGGTGGTTCGCCAGCCACACGACGGCACGAAGGGCGTATTCGGCGGTCTGCGAAATCGTCACGTTCCTGCCCTCGACCAGGCGCCGGGTGCGCGCTGCGTACGCGGCGCCACAACCACAACCTTGACATCCAGATTCTAAGCGCTACCATCTTAACGTCAACCTGGATATCCAGGTCTATGTTCGAAGGAGTAGCCCCATGACCCTCAGCGATACGTCTGTCTCCCTCGGCGAACTGGTCACTCAACGTGCGGGCCGCGCTCGGGTCTTCGAGCGCCTTGGGCTCGACTACTGCTGTGGCGGGCAACTCCCGCTCGCCGAGGCGTGCCGCCAGAAAGGGTTGAGCCTTCCGAACGTCCTCCGAGCCCTTGCCGAAGCGGATGCGCAGGCCACGGGCATCGAGGTGGATTGGTCTCGGGCCTCGGCGACCGAGCTCGTGGACCACATCGTGGCGACGCACCACGCGTATCTGGAAACGGAGTTGCCGCGCTTAACGGACCTCTTCGAGAAAGTCGTCCGTGTACATGGCGAGCGGCACGCCGAGCTGCACCGCTGCCAGGACGTGTTCCGCGCCTTGGGCGCCGAGCTCGATTCGCACCTCATGAAAGAGGAACGGGTGCTCTTTCCATTGATTCGCGCGATGGAAGAAAGCCGCTCCGTAGAGGACGTTCATTGCGGCACGGTGCGGAATCCGATCCGCGTGATGGAGGCGGAACACGATGGCGCCGGTGCGGCGCTCGCCACGCTACGGCAAGCGACCGGCGGATACACGCCGCCGGCCGATGCGTGCGCGAGCTATCGGGCGCTGCTCGACGGACTGGCCCGCCTGGAGGCCGATCTGCACGAGCACATCCACAAGGAGAACAACATCCTGTTTCCCCGGGCGATTCGTCTCGAGGACGAACTGAGCGCGGGCCATTGACGGCGCGGGCATTGCCCGAGCGAAGGGAGCACTCCGTCAGTTCGGCTCTCCGAGCGGCACTGCTCGGCCGCGTTCGCCGGACTCGCGACGTGCGCGCTGGTCCGCTCCGGTCCGCCCGAGAATCGGCTGACCGGCGCGCCCTCAAAGCCACAGGTGCACGAGGTAGTCCAGCCGTCCGCGCAGCACGAGCCGCGGTCCTGTGAATCGCATGACTTCACGGATCTGGGCCCGGTACGCCGGCGCGTAGCAGTGCTGGGGACATTGCCTGCACGTGGGCTTGGGAGCGAGGGGGCAGACGAGGCGTTTCATGAAGGCGTGCGCGAGGAGCTTGGCGCACGGCGCGCACAAGGGAACTGCTCGTCCACATACGCTGGTGACGTCGATGGTCCGCAGCCGAGCCGGCTGCTTCTCCACACCTGCGTGACGGCGCTCACAGTAGAACGTAATGAACTTGGCGAGCGTCCGCAAGTCACGGCGCACCTTCGCGTCCAGATCGGCCGCCCGCGCCGTCGTCGCACCGCTGCTCATTTCTCCAGCACCATGATCAGGTCCGGGCTCGATGTGCGGTCATAGGGGGCGGACTGAAAGCTGCCGTAACAACGCACTTCGCGCGTCCCGGAGTCGTGGGCGATCCGTGTCAGCTCCGCCGCGTCGAGACCGAGGAACTTCGCCGAGTCGAACCGCGGCACGGGGCCGGCCGGCGACAGGGCCACATCGATGAGCTCGACGTACCCGCAGTCGCCGGCGCGATGGACCCCCTTGATGAGCAAATGGCCGGCGCCGCCGAGCGTCACCTGCTTGTGCTTCTGCCACACGCACGGCCCGTCGGGCAGATGCCACAGGTTCAAGACCTGGATGACGCAGACTCCGCCGGCGCGCGTCGCGCGCAGCATCTGGCGCAGCGCGCCGGCCACGGCGTCCTGGCCGGGCGCGAGGGCCAGCGAGTTGCCGACGCAGAGCACGGCATCAAATGGCGCGGCCGCCGCGATCGGTTCATCGAAGGCCCGCACGACCCAGCCCAGGGAATCCGATTCGCCGAATTGCCGGCGGCAACGCGCGATCATGCCCGGACTGAGGTCCGCCCCTTCGACCTGATGGCCCCAGGAATGAAACATCGCCGCATGGCGGCCCGTGCCGCACGCGGCGTCCAGGACGCGGCGGACGCCGACGCGCGGGAAGAGCGCGCGATAGAAGGGCTCTTCGTTCGCCAGCCGTTTCGGCCAGTCGATCAGCGCGTCGTAGACGTCCGCCAGGTCGTCAAAGTCGCCGTTGGTCATCGGTTCTACGCAGCCCCGCGCAAGGCCTCCTGGAGGTCCTCGAGCGGCGGGCGGCTGCTCGTCAGCCGCAGATCATACTTGTCCTGGAGGATGCGGAACACGTTGGGCGACACGAACGCCGGCGGCACGGGCCCGATGCGGATGCCCTTGACGCCCAGCGCCAGCAAGGTGAGCAGCACGGCGACGGCCTTCTGCTCGAACCAGGACAGCACGATCGTCAGCGGCAAGTCGTTGACGCCGCAGTTGAACGCCTTGGAAAGGGCGACCGCGACCTGAATGGCGCTGTAGGCGTTGTTGCACTGCCCCATGTCGAGCAGGCGGGGGATCGGGCCGACGCCGTCGAGCGCGAACGTGCCGAAGTCGTTGTCGCGGATGCGGAACTTGCCGCAGCCCAGCGTGAGCACCAGGGTGTCGCTCGGCGTCGCGCGGGCATAGTCGGAGAAGTAGTTGCGGCCCGGCTCCGCGCCGTCGCAACCGCCGATCAGAAAGAAGTGCCGGAGCTTGCCGGCCTTCACCGCGGCCACGATCTTGTCCGCCAGTCCCAGGATCACCGACTGGTGGAAGCCGACGGTCGATTCCGTGACCGGCGCCTCGGGCAGCGGCTGACAGCGCTTCGCACACTCGATCACTGCAGAAAAGTCGCTGGTGGTCAGTCGGTGGCCGCCCGGGACCGCCGTCACGCGCGTGGTGAACAACCGATCGCGGTAGGACGAGGGCGGAATCAGGACGCAATTCGTCGTTGCCAGCACGGGGCCGGTGAACTCCGCGAACTCGGCGCGCTGCTTCTGCCAGGCGCCCCCGAAGTGCCCCGCCAGGTGCGCGTGCTTGCGCAGCTCGGGGTACATGTGCGCCGGCAGCATCTCGCCGTGGGTGTAGACGTTGATGCCCTGGCCGGCGGTCTGCCGGAGCAGGTCGTCGAGGTCCACCATGTCGTGCCCGGTGACCAGGATGCCCGGACCGGCCTTGGTGCCCTCGAACACCGTGGCCGGTGACGGGGTACCGAAGCGCTGCACGTGCCCTTCGTCGAGCATCTCCATCACGCGCAGGTTCTTGTGGCCGCACTCGAGCACCAGCGCGAACAGGCTCTCCAGGTCGAAGTTGACGTTGGTGACCGTCGCAAAGAGGGCCTCCTCGACGAACGCGTCGACCGACTCGTCTACCTGGCCGAGCCGCCGCGCGTGATGCGCATAAGCACACATGCCCTTCAGCCCGTAGAGGAGGATCTCCTGGAGCGACTGCATGTCCGGGTCTTTGCCGCACACGCCGACGGTCGTGCAACCCTTTCCCTGCCACGTTTGCTCACACTGATTGCAGAACATCATTCAAGCGACTCCTTCTTGTTGGGCATTCCGGCCGCAAGCCGGCTGCGAAACCTGACGCGCGCGCGGCTCGTAAGGCACGTGCCGCCGCGAAACGATCTCCCCCTGAATCCCGATCACGACGTCCTCGACCGGCACGTCCCGGCCCGCCAACTGCCGGGCCTGAAGCACGGCGTGGAGTATCCCCGCGCAGCACGGAACCTGCATGTGCACAACCGTGATTTCCTGGAGGTCGCTGCGGGCGATCATCGCCGCGAGCTTCTCGACGTAGCCGCTCGTGTCGTCGAGCTTCGGACAGGCGATCACGACCGCCCGTCCGCGCAAGAAGTCTGCGTGGAAGCCGGCGTACGCCACGGGCACGCAGTCCGCCGCGACCAGCAGGCGCGCGTTGTGAAGAACGGGCGCGGCGGGCGAAAGCAAGTGCAACTGCACGGGCCAATGCGTCAGCTCCGAAGGCTGCGCGGGACGGTCAGCGACGGCGCGGCTTTCGCCGGCCCGCGTCTCGGGCGCGAAGTGAATCAGCCGGCTCCCCGGGCAACCGCCGTGCGGCGCGCGTTGCTGCGCGGCAACGGCCGCCTCGTCGAACGCGTCGGCTTCGCGGTGCTCAATGCGGATCGCCCCGCGCGGGCAGTGCCCGAGACAGGCCCCGAGCCCGTCGCACAGCCGGTCCGACACCAGCCGGGCCTTACCGTCGACGATCCGCAGCGCACCCTCGTGACATGCCGGGATGCACAGGCCGCAGCCGTCGCACAGTTCCTCGTCGATCGTAACAACTTCTCGCAACATCGTTCACCTCGCTGAGCAGCGCGGTCGCGACCCGCCGGGCGGGCCGCCCGCTTGTGCAACTGCTCACAGTTTCGGATAATACTTGGCGCTAGACCTTGATCTGGATCAATCTGGTCCTATTTCCAGAGAAAAGGCCAGTTCCGCATGGATGAATCCGTTAAGGGCATAATTCGTAAGTGCCGGCTATTTCGAAAGTTAACCGAGAAGTCGCTCGACCTCGTGTGCAGCCGGGCCCGGCTCGCCCGCTTCAAAAAAGGTACACTGATCTTCCGCCAGGGCGACGAGTGCCCGGGGCTCTACTGCGTCGGCAGCGGCGTCGTGCGGGTCTACAAGCTCGCCGCCAGCGGGAAGGACCACACGCTGCACTTCGCCGATCCGTGCAGCACCTTCGCGGAGGTGGCCGCGATCGGCCGCTTCGAGTGTCCGGCGTTCGCCGAGGCCCTGGAGGATACGGTTTGTGTGCTGCTGCCTGCTGAGCATGTGACCGGGCTGCTGGCGACGAGTCACGAGCTGTGCCTTCAACTTGTGGAGGGGATGGCATTGTGGACGCGCCAGCTCATCGGGCTGCTCGAGGACATCGTGTTGCGGGATGCGACCAGCCGCGTGGCGGGCTACCTGCTCCGGGTGGAGTCGAGCGGCGCCGAGCGGACGTTCACGCTGCCGGTGCTCAAGAAGGACCTTGCCAGCCATTTGAACCTGACGAGCGAGACGCTTTCGCGGACGCTCCGCCGCCTGGCGGACATCGGCCTCATCGCCATGCCGGACGCACAGCAGATCAGCATCCTGCGGCGCGAATCGCTTCAGGAAGTGGCGGACGGCCTGTTGCCGGGCGAGTTCGACTAGAGCGCTTTGCAGGTAGCGGCCGACCTTGCGGCCGGGCGTCGGCCGAGCAGAAGCTCGGCCGCTACGGGAACCTCAGAACTGCTCCAGCACGCAGGCAGGGGCGCGGGACGACGCGGATGTTCGGGTTCAAGCGCCGCAGACGACGCCGGCTACGCGAACAACCCTTCCCGCCGGCGTGGCGCGGGATCGTCGAGCGCAACGAGCCCTGTTTCCGCACCTTGCCGCCGGAGGACCAGCGCGAGCTGCTTGGTCATGTCCAGGTCTTCCTGGCAGAGAAGCGGTACGAGGGCTGCGGCGGCCTGAAAATCACGGACGAAATCCGCGTGACGATCGCGGCGCACGCCTGCCGCCTGCTCCTGCACCGCGACACCGATTACTTCCCCAAGACCGGGACGATCCTGGTCTACCCGAGCCGCTACTTCGTCGAAGCGGAGCGGCGCCTGCCGAGCGGGGTCGTCGCCGAAGGCCCCGCCGTGCGGCACGGCGAGTCCTGGTATCGCGGGCCGGTCGTGCTCGCGTGGGACGATGTGCTGCGCCTGGCGGCCGGCCTGCCGCGCGGCCGCAACGTGGTGCTGCACGAGTTCGCCCACCAGCTCGACAGCGAGTCCGGGGCGATGGAAGGCGCGCCGGCGCTGCCGAAGCGCGCCATGTACGCCGCGTGGGGGCGGGTGTTTCAGCGCGACTATGACCAGCTTGTCGAAGCGGCCAAGCATGGCCGGCCGAGTGTGCTGGATTACTACGGGGCTACGAGCCCGGCGGAGTTCTTCGCCGTCGCGACCGAGGCATTCTTCGAGCAGCCGGCCGCGCTGCGAAGTCGTCACCGGGAGTTATACGAGCAGTTGGCGCTGTACTACCGGCAAGACCCGGCGGCGCGGGTACGGCCGGAGTGATCGCAGCGCGGGGCGATTTCAAGGTAGCCAGGGCGCCTGGTCTCGCTCGGACGGAGGCACGCACGAGAGCCACCGGGCATGAAGGCGCCGGTCTGCTCACACGGTCCATTTCAATCCGCCGGTCGCTCCGTATTGCACTTCCAGCAGACCGTGATTGCCGCGGGAACGGCCTCGTCGCAACAAGGACACCGCCACTCGCCGGCGGGGGCCGGCTCCTTTTCCGGCGGTTCGAGCAGGATGTTTCGCGGCTCAGCCGTTTCGCCGCGCAACTCTTCGCCGATGCCGTCCGCGAAGAACTCAACACGCCCGCAGCGCGGACAAACGTAGAGGTCAAAGGCGATCCGACCCTTAAGGAGCTCAAAGACGCCGCCCATGAAGTCCCAGAACCGCGTCCCTTCGTGGAAGCGCTTCGTGCCGCCGTACTCCAGCGGCGTGCTGCAACGCGGGCAGGTGACAAACTCGGTCGGGCGGTTTGCGGACATGGCCGTTCCTCCAGGCCGCTCGGGGGCAGGATTCTCCGCGTCCGGGCGAGCGCGGCCCCACGCGGTTCTCGCACGGTGCGGCCACCGCGGCCGACTCGCGCGCCGGCTGCTACGTTGGCACGGGCGGCTACGCCGTCTTCCGTGCTCGCAGCTTCGCCCGCGTGTATTCCAGCAATCCGCCGGCGTCGCAGATCGCCATGATCTCCGGCGGGAGCCTGGGGAACGAAAACGTGGACGGCGTGGCCCCGGCGTCGCTCGCCTGTACCGTGATCGTTCCGCCGGCGGCGTCGATCTGGATCGTGGCGCCGGGTTTGTATGCCTCGACCGCCTCGGGGCACTCGATCAACAGCAGGCCCTGGTTGATCGCCGCCCGGTAGAAGATGCGGGCGAAGCCCTTGGCCACGATCGCCGCCACGCCGACGGCCTTCAAACCCACCACCGGCTGCTCGCGCGAGCTGCCACAGCCGAAGTTCCGGCCCGCGACAATCACGTCGCCGGCCTGGACCTCCTTCGCGAACGCCGCGTCGAGGTCCTCCAGCAAGTGCGGCCGAATCTCGTCCGGCGTCGCGCAGGTGTAAGTGTACTTGCCGGGAAACAGCATGTCGGTGTTGATGTCGTCGCCGTAATGCCAGACTCGCATGAATCGCCCTCAGCTCACCGTGTTGGGCTGCGGCGTCGGACCACCGCGTCCGGTCGTCGCGTCCGACCGGTCGTCGCCGGCTGCCGCGCCCTGCTGCACGTGCTTCCCATCTTGGTTCGTTCGGCCGCGAATGTCCAGCGCGCGCGAGGGCGCCGCCCTCCTGGCGCGCGCCACATGCCGGCGCGGACGGCCGTCGGCAAGGCACCCGGCGAGCGGCCCGGCGTCATCCGCCGGTCAGCAGCGCGATAAACGGGTTGATGTCGCCGAAGTCGGCCGCGCCGTTGCAGTTCAAGTCGCCGGCCTGCGCCGCCGGGAAACCGTAGGTAGCTTGGTACGCATCGGGATCGGCCAGCGCCAGGATGAACGGGTTGATGTCGCCGAAGTCAACCGTCCCGTCGTTGTTGAGGTCGCCTTTGCCGGGCCCGACGGGGACGATCTTGAAGACCTCGCCGCCCCGATCGCAGATGTACAGCTCGCCGCCGGCGTCTTCGCCAAACGACGTGATGCTGGTGATGGACAGTCCGCCGCCCGGCGCGAGCTCGGCGGTCCGGTTGCGAAAGTCCGTGAGATTGGTGCCGTCGTAGCGGAACGACCAGATGTTGTTGGAGCAGTGGTCGGCGAAGAAGTACGCGCCCCGGAGGTCGCAAATCTGACTGCCGCGATAGACGTAGCCGCCCGTGATCGAGCAGTTGCCGCCCGTGTGGCTGTAGACGTGGATGGGGAAGACCATCGTGTCCGGCGAGCCGCAGTCGGTCAGGTTGTAGGGCGCGTTCCCCTCGTAACAGCGCCACCCGTAGTTCTCGCCGCCGGTGCTGGACGCCGGTTGAAAGTCGACCTCCTCCCACGCGCCCTGGCCGACATCGGCGATATACAGATCGCCGGTGAGGCGGTCGAAGCTGCTGCGCCACGGGTTCCGCAGGCCGTAGGCCCAGATCGCGTCGTGGCCGGACAGGCCGACGAACGGGTTGTCCGGCGGAATGGCGTAGTTCGTGTTGGGATCTCCGGGGAAATCGTCGCCGTTCACGTCGATGCGCAGCATCTTCCCGAGGAGCTGGCTCACGTCCTGCGCGCGGTTGCCCGGATCGCCGCCGCTGCCGCCGTCGCCCGTTGCGACATACAGGTAGCCGTCCGGACCGAAGGAGATCCAGCCGCCGTTGTGGTTGGTGAACGGCTGGCTGAGCGAGAGGATCGGGTAGGCGCTGTTCGGGTCCGCGACGTCCGGGTTCGTCGACACCGTGTAGCGCCGCACGATCGTCGTGCCCGCGGAGTTGGTGAAATTGACGTAGAAGAGCCCGTTGGCGGAGTAATCGGGATGAAAGGCCAGCCCGAGCAGGCCTTGCTCGCTGCCGGTACTGACCCCGCTGACGGTCAGGAACGGCGCGGCGTTTACGGTACCGGTACCGAGATTGAGAATCTTGATACGGCCGATCGTCCCAGCGCGCTGCTCGACGATGAACAGGCGGCCCGTGTCGCCGGGCGGTGCGACCACGAAGAGCGGCAACGTCAAGCCGTCCGCCACGCGGATCGTGGTGAGCGCAGTCTCGCCGTCCGCCGCACGGCTGACCAGGAGTGCGCAGAGAAACAGACCGGCGTGACCCCATCTTTGGATTCTGTGCATGGCTTCCTCGGCCCGGTTGGTGCGCCGCCTCGGCCCGCTCGGTCGGCGCACGGCATCCTCTGATTGTTTCAGCGCGAGCGCGGATATCAAGGACTTACGCGCGCGAGCGGCCCGACCGACCATCTGCGCGTCAACTGAGCGCACGCGCCCGCAACGTCGCGGCGACGGTCTTGCCGCCGGCCGCGCGCGGCACGATCATGCTGCCATGCCAGCACGTTCGTACGACCAGATTGCGTTACAGTTGCGCGCCGCGGGCGACCGCGGGCAGCGGATGCAGGCCACGGTTGACGCCCTGTGGGAGGCCCTCAAGGACACCGGCGTCTCGTGGGTCGGCTTCTACGTGCACGAGGGCGGCGACGAGCTGGTCCTCGGCCCGCGGCGGGACAAGCCGGCGTGCTCGCCGATCGGCATGCACGGGGCCTGCGGGCAGGCGTTCCGGTCGCGTCAGCCGCTCATCGTGCGCGACGTGAAAGACCTCGGAGAGAATTACATCGCCTGCGACCCGCGCGACCGGTCGGAAGTCGTGCTCCCGCTGCTGGATGCCGACGGCACTTGCTGGGGCGTGCTGGACCTCGACAGCCACGAGACCGGCAGCTTCGATCCGGACGACGTGGCGGGCCTCACCGCGGTCCTCCGTGCCGCCGGGCTGACCCGCTGAACCAACGAACCTCGCGGTGCTCGGAGCGGCTCGCCGGGGCCGCGCTGGCCCGTGACGTAGGCTCCGCGGTCACGGTCACGACAATCGCGGGGCCTTCATCTTGCCGCCGGTGGACGGGCGAGTTAGACTCCCTCGAAAGTGCATCGGGGAGAGAGAATTGGGCGTCGCACCGCGATCCGACGCATCGGGTAGCGTACGTCCGGCGGCTCCGCCGGCCACAGCGGTGATTCGCATGCCGATCGAACGGGTCGTTCCACTGGCGAAACAGCTTCTGGTGCTCCCCATGGGGGATACCCGCCAGGACTTCTGGCTCTGGGAGCACAGCGAGCGCGTCATGCACCTGACGCAGGAGTTGGCGGGCCTGCCGGAAATCAGCGGCAAGTCGCCCGACGCCACGGCCCTGGCCGCCGCCGCGCTCTTCCACGACGCCGGCTGGATCATCGAGTTTCATCGCGGGGGGCTGGAGCGCTGGCAATTGCTGGCGCGGCCGACCAACGACCTCCAGCGGGAGCTTGGGGCGCTCGCGCTGCTCGAAGAAGCCGGCCCGCTCCTACCGGCTCCGACGGCACGTCTGGCGGCAGAGGCAATTCGCCAGTGCAACCGGCGTGGTACCGACCTGCTGGAGGCGCGGCTGCTGGCGGAAGCGGAAGCCCTCGACGAGATGGGCATGATCTATGTGCTCCGCCAGTTTCGGCAGTATCAGGCGGAAGGCCGTCCGTTGCGTCAGCTCGTGGATAGTTGGCAACGCCAGAAGGAGTATCGCTACTGGGAGGTGCGCCTGACGAACACCTTCCGTTACGAAGCCACGCGCGAGCTGGCACGCCGCCGGCTCGAGTCCGTCGAGGCCTTCATGGCGGCGCTGGCCCGCGATCTGGCCGGGGAGGACGTGCGGCAATACCTCCGGCCGTCCGGCCCGTCGGCCTGAGTCATGGAAACCGACATCGCCCGCATCCTGATCCACCGTGACCGGATCGAGGCCCGGATCCGGGAATTGGCCGCGGAAATCGCGGCCACTTATGACGGAGAAGACGCCGGGCTGACGCTGGTGCCGATCCTCTCGGGCTCGATCATCTTCGTGGCCGATCTCATCCGCCGGTTGCCGCTGAAGATGAAGCTGGCCCTCGTCCAGCTCTCCACCTACCCGGGCACCGCCACGTCGCCCGCCGATCCCCGCACCGTGCTCGAGCTGACCGCAGACGTTGCCGGCCGCCACGTGCTCGTCATCGACGACATCCTCGACAGCGGCCGTACGCTCCGCCGTGTGCAGGCGATGATCCGCGCGCGCGGCCCGCGCAGCCTGCGCGCCGCCGTGCTCCTGCGGAAGCCCGGCCAGGCCCCGCCTGATGTTCCGGTTGACTTCGTTGGATTCGACATCGATGATCTGTTTGTGGTCGGCTACGGCCTGGATTATGGCGACCTGTACCGGAACTACCCACACGTCGCCGTCCTGCATACGGAGTTGACGTCATGAACCCGACCGAGCCCGCTCGGAGCTCCGTGGCGGAATCCCCACCGGCGGTCGAGGCGACGCCCGTCCCCGCGGTCAAGGCCGCGGCCAAGCTCCAGATCCTCGACGAGGACGAGGTGATCCAGCTCTCGATCAAGCCCTCGCTGTGGTTCATTCCGCTGGTCTCGTTGGGCTGGGTTGCGGCGGCCGGCCTGCTCGCGGCGGCGCTCGCGCTCGCGCAGCGCAGCGGCTGGACGCGGGAGGGGCTTCTGGCGTTTCAGGTGCTGGTCGGAATTGCGGCCCTGCGTCTGGGCATTGCGACCCTGCAATGGGCCAGCCGCCTGTACGTCCTCACGAACCGCCGCGTGCTGCGCTTCAAAGGTGTCTTGAGCGTCGATGTCGCGCAGTGTCGGCTGGCACGCATCAGCGCCGTGGACCTCTACACGCCGGCGTCTGCCCGTGCGCTGCGGCTCGGCTCCATCCGCATGCGGCCGGTGGACCCGGACCAGCCGCTGCTGAGCTGGGACGAGGTGGCCCGCCCCCAGGAAATCCACGAGATTCTCGAGCGCGCCATTCGCAAATCGCAGCAATAGACCAGTTCCTGACAGGTCCGACACATCGCTGCCCGCGCGGCCAGTGGCGATCGTGCGCGTGCTCACAACCTGTCTCGCCGTCCAATCCACCCAGCGAGTTCATGTCAGGCCGGTCCGCCGCGGGCCTGTTCATGCGCGCGGGCCAAACCACTCGGTAGGTGAAGAGGGCCGCCAGGTTGGCCTGGAGGAATCGCCATGAACCGCACGACATCTTACAGCATCGACAACCACGACCGTTTTTCCGGCGGCGCGGGCTGCCCGCGGGTTCGGACGGCCATGCGGCGTAGTGGGCGCCTTCGAAGTCGCGATCGCACGCTCGGCCACCGGCGCGCAGCGTGGCACTCGGTCGGAGCCGGTGCTGCCGGGCGACCTGAACTGCGACGGCGCCGTGGACTTCGCCGACATCAACCCGTTCGTTGCATTGCTCAGCGGCAATTGACGTCGGCCCCTGCGACGACTCGCAACGCAGGCGGATACGCTCAGACGTCTATGGCTGCAATCGGGCCCGGCCCCTGCGATCGGCGACCGGGCCCGCACCTTCTTTGAGCCGCAGGTACAGCGCTTCGAGCTGGTCCACCATGCGTCGCCAATCGAAGCGCTCCAGGCAGTGTTCCCGCCCGGCCCGGCCCAGGCGGCGACGTAGCTCGTCGTCCGCCGCCAATTCGCAAAGCGCCGCCGCAAATGCTCCGAGGTCGTTCAGCGGCACCAGCCGCCCGGTCTGCCCGTCCAGCACCACTTCCGGCGTTCCATCGATGTCGAACGCCACCGCGGGCACCTGCATGAGCAACGCTTGCACGACCGCGCGCGGCAGCCCTTCCCATTGCGACGTGTGCGCCAGGATGTCGCAGCCCGCCAGCATCCGCGGGACTTCGGCCGGCGGGATCAGGCCCACCAGCGTCGTGCGCGTCCGAAGCCCCAGACGGTCCAACTCCGCCTCATACTCGCCGCGCTGTGCGCCGTCTCCAATCCACACAAAATGCAGCCGCGGGTCACGCCGGGCCGCCTCCGCCATGATCGGGATGAGCTGCTCGTAGCCCTTTCGCCGGAAGAGCCGGGCTACCGTGCCGACGACGATTGCATCGTCCGCGACGGACCACTGGTGCCGAGCGGCCGCTCGACTCTGCGGGGATGGCGTGAATTGCCCCACCTCCATGCCTGAGTAGATCGTCACTGCTCGCTCCGGCCGGCAGGCACCCGCGGCCACGGCCTGGGCGATCATTGCATCCGCAACCCCGATGATCGCGTGCGAGCGCCGCGCGGCCCGCCGTTCCGCCCAGGCAAAAGCCCGGCGGACGAGCCAGGGCTGAGTGCGGTTGAAGCTCATGCCGTGGATTGTGTGGACGATCCGCGGCACGCGTGCTTCGTGGGCCGCGAGCCGGCCGAGAATGCCGGCCTTGCTGCTGTGCGTGTGAACGATGTCCGGGCGCAGGCGCAGAAACTCCATGCGCAGGTAGCGCCGGGCGCGCTGGTCCATCCACGGGTTGACGGCCCGGATCAGCTCGCGCAGCTCGACGAACTCGTAGCCGCCGCGCCGCGCCCGTTCGACCAGGCTGCCTTCGGGGCCGCGCGTCGGCCCGCTGATAAGCGTGACCCGATACCCGCGCTCGTGCAGCCCCTCGCAGGTCAGCAGGGTGTTCTCCTGCGCGCCGCCGATGATCAGCCGCGTGATCACGTGGCAGATGTGCATTCGGCCATTATGGAATGGGCCGGCGGCCAGTTCCAGAGGCACTACGCCACAGCAGTCCGCCGCAGAAGTCTCTCTGGCCCACACGCCTGTAGCGTCAGACCTCCGTGTCCGACGCTTCTCGATCCGAATGAGATCCTCGCCGGACTCGGACGTCCAGCGCTACACTTCCGCGGCGGACTGATAGGACCGGCACACAGGCGCAGCACATGTCGAACACGCCGCAGCCGGACGGGAAGGACGTTCAGCACGCCGCCCACCCGCACCCCGGATCGGAGCACTTGCGGCAGCCTTCTTGAAGCATCAGCACACTGCCGCACTCTGGACACCGCACCGCGTAGTGTGCGGCGGCGTCGTGCCGGTGGCGGACCGAGCCGAGCACCTGCGCCAGGTCGCAAGCCGCGAGCGCGCGCCACTCGGACGCCGTCGGCATCTCCAGAGTGTCTGCCGCTTCGCGGTCCACGGACAAATGCACGACCTCGTGGGCCTCGTTCAACTCCGCAATAGCGACGCCGGCCTCCGCAGCTTCGCCGTGACCGTTGCCGTTCTTCTTGCCGTTGCCGGCGTGCATGGCCTTGGGGGGCTGGGACTTCCTGGAACGCGCCGCGGGCCGCGTGCGTCGCACGTCGGAGGCCCGCGCCAGCTCTGCGGACGCGTCCCGGGCGATGGCCTGTGGCTTGGAACCGTTACCATCGCGGCGATCTCCGCCGTTTCCGCCGGCCGGCGGTACGGCGCGATCGGTAGCGATGGTGTCGGGATGGTGCGGGGGCGGGTTGGGGTTGTCGAGCTCCGCGAGGTTGATCTCGCCGAGCAACAAGCCGCGCAGCCCGAACCGCTCCTTGGCACGCGTGTACTTCTTGAGGGCACAGGCCAAGCCGTCGCCAAGGGACATGATGCGTCCCGTCCGCGTCGGAATCTGAAGCGACGATCCGATGCCCTCGAGCTGCTTGATCACGTGGCGCAGGCTGCCGCCGGAACGCAGCCAGAGCGAGACCATGCGGCAGATGGCCTCCAGGTCGCTGTTGGCGACGTCCCCGCCTTTGCCGAGCTGCGCGAAGACCTCCAGTTCGCGATTCGTCCGCGGTTCCACGGTGATCTTCACGTGCATATTACCGAAGGGGGTCATCTGGCGAATGCGCAGGCCGCTCACGATCTCCGGCAGGTCCATGGGCTCGACATACGGCGGCGGGATCAACGTTCCGACCCGAGGCGCGTCGGCGGCGGACGCGGGATCGGTCGCTGGCAGCGATGGTGCTCGTTCGACCGACGCTTCCCGCGCCGCGCGCGCCTCGGGAGCCACGTAACCGCCCGCTTCCTTCTCCTCCTCGCAGTCGTCGGCGGGCGGGTCATCGATGGCCACGGAATCGTCGTCGGACTTCAGCGCCATGGGTTGCCCGGCGCGGCATCCGTCCCGATAGACGGTGACCCCCTTGCAGCGCAGCTCGTAGGCGAGCTGATAGATGTTGGCCACGTCATCGCGCGTCGCCAACCGGGGGAAATTGATCGTCTTGCTGATCGACGAGTCGCAGTGCCGCTGAAACGCGGCCTGCATCTGCATGTGCCACTCGGGGCTGATGTCGTGGGCGCAGACGAACACGCGCTTCACGTCCTCCGGTACCTCCGGGATGTGCGCCAGCGTGCCCTCGCGGGCCACGCGCTCCAATAGCTCGTCGCTGTAGAACCCGCGCCGGACGGCCGTTTCGCGGAACGTGCGATTGACCTCCACCAGCGGCTTCTCTCCGGGAACCTGCCCGCGCAACACGTTGCGGATGAACGCCAGTGAGAACATCGGCTCGATCCCCCCCGAGCAGTCCGCAATGATGCTGATCGTACCCGTCGGAGCGACCGTCGTCACCGCCGCGTTGCGCATCATCCGGTTGTAGCGCGTGTGCCAGATGCTGCCCTTCCAGTTCGCGAAGCAGCCGCGCTGGCGGGCGAGCTCCTCGCTGCAACGGTGCGCCTCGTCATTGACGAACTTCATCAACCGCTCGCCCCACGCGGTCCCCTCCGCACTGTTGTACGCCACCCCCAACTGGAACAACGCGTCCGCGAAGCCCATCACGCCCAGGCCGATCTTGCGGTTGTCGCGGCAGATCCGCTCGATCTCCGGCAGCGGGTAGTTGTTCGCATCGATGACGTTGTCCAGGAACCGCACCGCATCCTCAACCGTCGCACGCAAGCCGTCCCAGTCCACGTCGGCGGCCGGCGTCCCCGCTTTTCGCACGAACCGCCCCAGGTTCACGCTGCCGAGATTGCAGGCTTCGTACGGCAGCAGCGGCTGCTCGCCGCACGGGTTCGTCGCCTCGATGCGCCCGAGCTGCGGCGTGGGGTTCTGCTCGTTGATGCGGTCAATGAACACGACGCCGGGTTCTCCTGTCTGCCAGGCGTTGTTGACCACGATGTTCCAGATGTCGCGCTTGGTGTACACGGTGCCCCGCAGATCGGCGGGCAGCGGCCCGGTGATCCGGGGCGTGCGGTAGTACGCGTCGCGGCTGCTGGGCGGCACGGGTTCGACGCAGGTGACCTCCACCAGGTCGCGGACGGTGTACTTCCAGATTTCGATGTTCCGCGCAATCACGTAGGCGCGCCCGGTTCGCGGATTGCGCACCACGTGAGGGGAGTCCGGATCGGCTCGGAACTCGTCCATCCACGCGTCGGTTACCTTCACGGAGATGTTGTAGTTCGTGAACTGGTTCAAATCCTGCTTGGCGTGCAGGAACTTCAGGATGTCGGGGTGATGAATGTACATCATCCCCATGTTCGCCCCGCGCCGGAACGCCCCCTGCTGAATCGCGTTCGTCGCCTCGCTGAACGCCCGCCAGAAACTGATGGGCCCGCTTGTCGTTCCCCCGCTGGAACGAATGAAGTCGCCGGTCGGCCGCAACTCGTCGAACGCGAAACCGGTCCCGCCCCCGGCCTTCTGGATCAGTGCCGTGTGCTTGATGCTGTTGAAGATGTCGACGATCGAATCTCGCACCGGCAGCACGAAGCACGCCGACAACATGCCCATCTCGCGCCCCGCGTTCATCAGCGTCGGCGAGTTGGGCATGAAACGGCCGCTGGCGATGAGGTCGTAAAAGCGGCCCTCCCACCCTCGCCGATCGGCTTCCGTCCCGCCGTAAACCGTCTCAACGTCGGCGATCGTGCGCGCGACCCGACGGAAGAGCTCCCCGGGCGACTCGATGCACTCACCGGCCTCGTTCTTCTTGAGGTAACGAGCCTCGAGCACCCGCCGCGCGTTCTCCGTCAGATCCGGGTCATCCTTGAACGGCAAATTAGCGCGCTCTGCCCCTGGCATCCTAGAACTCCTCTTTCTGGGATGTAACGCGTTATGGTTATCAGACCTACGAGATACGACGTGCTGGTGGCGAAGCCATCGACGCCGAATCGGCGCCCCGTGGGATACACATACATCCCACAGCTAGGGGGCAACCATTACTATAACCCAAGATGTTGGGTCAGTCAAAGGCAAACACGCACAGATTCATTTTTCCTATAACTCAAAGATATACAATAAGTTGCGCAATGCCTTGCGAGAGACCACGACAGGATGTGCTTCGTGCGCTGTGACGCTCGTCAGTCGCGCTCGCTCTGGCTGCCCCCGGCCCCCAACCACTATCCCGCGAACAGGTCCGAGCAGTCCTCCGTGTAACCGCAATTTAGGCAGACCAACTTGCAGTGACGCCCGCTGAGGGCCGCGCCGCACACCGGGCACTGTGGCGCCGGCGGTTGCGGCTCGACCGGTCTTCCACCCGCCCGCGCATCCGCGCCACCCGTGTCGCTGGGCGGACCATCAGGTTCCTGCGTCTGCGTCGGCTTCGTCTCGGGGTCGTCTGGCGAGCCGCTCATCCAAAACCCTCCCCGTCATCGCCGAGAGCGAGCTGCGTCAGCAGCGCCGTGCCGAGCGGCAGTGCATCCTCGTCGATGTCGAATCGTGGATGATGATGCGGGTAGTTGCAGCCCTTCGCCGGGTTTCGCGCGCCCAGAAACAGCAGCGCGGCCGGAACCTTCTGTGCGTAGTACGCGAAATCCTCCCCGCCGCCCTGCACCGGCAACGTCTGCAACTGATCGTCGTTGAACCCGACCGTCCGCGCGGCGGCCAGTGCGCGCGCGACGGTGTCGGGGTCGTTGACCAGCGGCGGATAGCCCGGGAAGAGCTCGATCTCAACCGCCGCGCGGTGCGCAGCCGCAATTCCTTCGGCCAACTCCCGGAGGCGCCGTTCTGCAACAGCCCGCACAGCCTCATCAAGGGTCCGGAGCGTACCCCGCAGCTCCGCCGCTTCGGGCAGGACGTTGTTGGCACTGCCGGCATGGAACTGCGTGACGGACAGGACGACGTTGTCGGTCATCGCGACCGATCGGCTGGCGACCGTTTGAAGCGCCGTGACCAGCTCCGCGCCGACGACGATGGGGTCGACGCCCTGGTGCGGCATCGCGGCATGTCCGCCGCGGCCGGTGATCGCGATGCGAAAGTCGGTCACGCCGGACATGAATGCGCCGCCGCGCGTGCCCAGCGTGCCCAGCGGCATTTCGGACCAGATGTGCAGGCCGAAGATACGGGCCACGTTGTCGAGCACGCCGGCGGCAATCAGCGGCTGCGCGCCGCCGGGGCGCTGCTCTTCGTGGGCCTGAAAGATGAGCTTCACGGGGCGTTTCAGCTCGTTCCGTCGTTGGTACAGGAGCTGCGCCGTACCGAGCAGCATCGCCATGTGGGCGTCGTGTCCGCAGGCGTGCATGACGCCGGGGCTGCGGGACGCGAACGCCAGGCCGGTCTCTTCCGCGATGGGCAGGGCGTCCATGTCGGCCCGCAGCGCGACAGCGCGTCGCGTCCCAGGTCCGAGGGCGGCGACCAGGCCGAACGTGCCGCCGACGCGCTCCTCCGGTTGGTACCCCAGCTCGCGGAGCTGACGCGCCACGAACCCGGCGGTTCGCTCCTCGTGTCCGCTCAGCTCGGGGTCGGCGTGAAGGGTCCGGCGCCAGGCGGTCAGGCGTTCGTGGAGTTGCCGGGCAGCATCGCAAACGGAGTTGCTCATGGGAGAGTCCGGGGCCGCGCCAGATCATAGCAGTCCGTTGAAAAGGGGTACAGGCACCGCGAGGGACCCGCGCAGCGCTACCGCGAAAGCCTGCCGGTGCGGAGCGAATCCCCTCTTTCAAGGGACGGAAAGGGCCGGCCCGGGCCCCAGTACCAGGTGGACGCGCGGCGCGGCGCGGGTCAGAATAGCTCGCGCGAGCAACAGGCCGTCTCGGGTACGCGAGGACCGGTATGATCGCTGCGCAGGCTGCGCGTCGGCCGCGGCTTCGGCTCATCAATCCGAACTCGCCGCTGTCGAACATCACGATGCCCGAGGTTATCCAGAAGATGACCTTCACGCGCAAGTCGCTCTTCGCGCCAACCGGGCTCATGATCTGCGCCGCCGTTGTGCCGCCACACTGGGACGTCGAGCTGGTCGATGAGTGCACGTTGGACCGACCGCATCAGCCCCGCGCCGACGTCGATCTGGTCGGCATCTCCGCGATGACGACGCAGGCCCGGCGGGCGTACGTGCTGGCCGACGAGTATCGGCGGCTGGGGGTGCCGGTCATCATGGGCGGGATCCACCCCAGCGCTCTGCCCGAAGAGGCGTTGGAACATAGTGACGCCGTCTGCCAGGGGGACGCCGAATCGACGCTGCCGCACGTGATTGCGGACTTCGATGCGGCCCGCACCGCCGGGCTCGACCCGCGGCGCGGCCTGCGGTCTAAGTATGACTGGGCGACGTTCCCGGCCGCGCCGATCGCCACGCCGCGCAAGGACGTGATCGATCCGAAGGACTATCTCGTAGCGAACCCGATCCAGACGACGCGGGGGTGCCCGCACAACTGCAATTTCTGCACGACGCCGGCGGTATTCGGGCGGAGGTTCCGGCAACGGGCGGTGGCGGACATCGTGGAGGAGATTCGGGCCGCGAAGGAGCGGCACCGGGCGTGGTGCTACATCTTCGCGGACGACAATTTCGGGGGCAATCCGCAGTGGGCGCTCGAGCTGTGCGAGGCGTTGCGGCCGCTGCGCATCTCTTGGGCCAGCCAGTGCGACATTCTCATCAGCAAGAGCGACCGGCTGCTGCAGGCGATGCGCGCCAGCGGCTGCGTCGGACTGATCCTGGGGCTGGAAAGCCCGAAGCCGGATACGCTGCTTGAGGCCGGCAAGAAGTTCGTGCGGCCCGACACGTACGAATGGCGGATTCGCAAGATCGAGAGCTTCGGCATCAGCCTGTGGGGCGCCTTCATCTTCGGCTTCGACCATGACACCTGGCAGGACTGCATGCAGGCTTGCCGGTTCGCGCAGCGCATGCGGCTGGCCATGAGCTGCTACCCGGTCCTCACGCCCTATCCCGGCACGGAGTTCTTTCGCCAGTTCGAGCGCGAAGGCCGGCTGCGGACGCGCGACTGGGAGAAATACAACGGGGCGTCGGTGGTCTACGAGCCGCGACGTATGACGGCCAGGCAGCTCCGCCACGCCCAGATGGCCGCGTTCGCGGAGTTCTTCTCGCCACGGTCGGCCCTGCGCCGGCTGGGTGTCTACCCGCTCAAGAGCCGGGCCTGGGCAACGAACCTCGCGATCTGGAAGGGCATCCGCTACTACTACGCGCGGAAGGGGCGCCAGGTACCGGCCTTCCGCGACTTCCTGCACAGCGATGCGCGGGCATGGAACTACAAGGACGAGAGCTGGTGCGCAACGGGGAGCGACGAACCGCGGCCGGCCGGTGGGGCGTCTGACGAGATCGCGCGACTGGCGATGACTACGCGCGTCGTCAGCGATCCGCTCGTGCAAGCGGCGATAGGGGTCGCATCGGGGGCGTAGCAGTCCGCCGCAGAAGTGTAGCGCCGGACCTCCGTGTCCGGCGAGGATTCCATTCGGCTCGAAAAACGTCGGACACCCGCCACGGCGGGCAGGCTCAGGTCCGACGCTACGGGTGAGCGGTGCACAAGGAGTTCTGCGGCGGACTGGTAGGTGGTGAGCGAGCAACGGAGCCCGGGGTGATTACTCCGCCGTCCGATCCGGGCGTGACGGGCTGCGTTGCTTTCGCGGTCCTCAGCAAGACCAATCGACGTTCTCGATGCGTTCGACGTACGGGAACAACCCCGGCACGCTCGGCGTCTGGTTATCGGTCGTGAACGATTGCCCGCCGCACCACAGAAGTCCAGTTGTCCGCCCAGCGGCCACGGTGTTGTTGAACCGCGAGAACCCATTGACAGGCCTGCTGCCGCTGGGGTATAGTGCGAAGTTGAGGAGAAGCGAGGAGACGGGGCACGTTTGCTTGGTGCGCAGTCTCTTTGGGCTGGTTGGATTGCGCGCCGTTCTATGCGTTTTGTGCACCCTCGTGGCGGCCACGGCTGCCGAGAGGGTGCTTACAAGAGTCGAGTAACGACCACTGCGCTCTGGCACGACCGCGGCCCGGCAGGGCAGCGTGTGCTGCGCGGAGAGTTGTTACGTGGGTTGTTGAGTCTGCATTGTGGAGGAACCAGGAGCAGGAGGACAGTACTAGCGATTACAGAAGCTCTTCCGGAACCCCCTTTCGGGGAGGGGTTGGGCGAGGGCTGGATTTGCCTCCGGGTATTCCCGGACCTTGACGCTGGCGGCAGCACGGTGACAAAAGGCGTCGCGTGCTCGCTGCGGGAAAACTGTTGATTCTCGCGCGTGTGGTCGTGTACACTGAGCGATGAGGATGGACTGAGGAGGCTGGAGGCCCCCTTATTATGGAGAATCCCCCGGCGGTGTAGCCGGGACCGTTGAGGAAGAGTGGCCCAGGTTGTGGCTGGGCAAAGGTGACTCTGGGAAAAAGGAGAAGGAGATGAGAAGAGTACTCGTCGTGCTAGCCGCTGGACTGCTCGTGGCACCAGCGCTGGCTGGCATCACCTCAAGTGCGACGGGACCCGCGATGAACGTCGCGTCCACGCCGGAAAGGTCGCTCCTGTGGGACAACGTCCCCGGCGGCATGCTGGACGGGAGCTATAACTCCTCGCAGATGGAGCTGGTCTACCCGTTCCGTTCCGGCGTGGCGGATGACTTCCTCTGTGGGTTCGAGGACCCGACGTGGGAATGCTACATCACTGAGGTTCACTGGTGGGGCGGCTATTGGAATCCGTACGGTTCCACGCCCAATACGACGGCATTCGGGATCAACTTCTACGCCGATGCCGGCGGGATGCCGACCGGCGGGGACCCTGATCCAGAGCCGACGGCCTTGGTTCACTACACCATCCCGTACGAGAATGTCAACGCGGTCCTGATCGATCCCACATATAGTGGGTACTACTACTCCGTGGAACTGCCGACCCCCGCGGTTCTCCAGTGCACGGAGCTGTACTGGATGGAAATCTACTCGGTCAACACCTTCCCGCCCCAGTGGGGCTGGTCGGGCTCCGCGGACTTCCAACTGTATAACGCCGTGCAGGGCTTCCCGTTGCTCGGCACTCCCTTCTGGTCGATGCTGTCCAGAGATATGGCGTTCCAGCTCTACGGCTATTGCATCCCCGAGCCGGCGAGCCTGATGCTGCTGGGCGCGGCGCTCCTGTTGGTGCGCCGGCGGTAAACGCTCGGGCAGGTGACGCTTAAGATTCCTCTCCCCCGGCGGGCCACCCGGCCCGCCGGGGTTACTTTGGCGCGGTTACGGTACCATTCAGTAGAGGCACACGGCGGCCGAAGCGAGGTCAGGAACATGTCAGGCCGGCAAAGGACTGCGTGGGCGGTCAGCAGCGTGTTGGCTGCATCGGTGTTCGCGCACGCCGAAGGCGATTTCGGGTTCCATCTGGAGTTGCAGGGCTGCGGGTGATTCAACGTCCTGCTGAGCGTCTGGTCAGACGCTACCGATGGCTATGACCCTCTCAAAGACGTGCTCCTGCCGCTGGAGGGGCTGGAGGTGTACACCGGCGTGTACCACGTCAACGGGGTCGACGGCTGGACGGGGGCGACGGCGTTCTACCGCTTCGATCAGCGGGCCCCGATGGCTCCGGAAGAGACCAAGACCTGGACACCGATTCACGTCTGGAGCGACCCGGAATACACCGCCCCGGAGTGCGAGATTGTGTTTTCGCCGATGAGCTGGGCAGCGCCGCCACCTTATCGGAGCTACACGCTGGAACTGCTCTACGTGCCGCCGGAGGTGACCGGCGCTCCGCCGGTGGGCACCGTGTGGGACATCCCGCACGACACCGACTTCGCGCTGACGCTGCCGTCGTATCCCACCGCGAATGGGCTGACCGGTTACCGCTTCGCGTTCACGGTCGGGCCGGCCGATCCCTGCTACGGCCTGCTGACCGGCGACTCAAACTGCGACGGGACGATCGGGTTCAGCGACATCAACCCCTTCGTCGCCGCGCTGGTCGGGCCCGCAGCCTGGGAGGCCGCATTGGGCGGAAATCCGGCGTGCGATTACGTGTGCGCCAACGACGTCAACGAGGACGGCACGGTCGACTTCGGCGACATCAATCCGTTCGTGGCGCTGCTGGTGGGCGGGTAGCGAAACGCACCCCAGCCAGGCGGCGGCGTTCCGAGCGCACACTATTGGGGGCTGGGGAGTGAGTCCCGCAGTTGCTGGAAACGCGGGTCGCTGCGGACAGCCTCAAGCTTCGGATCACGCTCGATTTCCGCCATCGAGATGGCCTTGACCGCCAGCAGGCGCTTCAGCCGCGCCAGGCATTCGTCGATCCGGCCGGTGCGGGCCTCTATTTGGGCCAAGGCGAACTCGGCCGGATGCAGGGTGGGATCGACATCCAACGCGGCACGCAGGTGTTCCGCGGCTTCGTCGAACGCCCCGTGCTCTTCGAGGGCCGAGCCCAGGTTGTAGTGGCCGATTGCGTACTTCGGGTCGAGTGCGATCGCCTGCCGATACGACGCCACGGCCTCGTCGCGGCGGCCCAACTGGTAGCAAACGTTGCCGAGGTTGCCGTGTGCCCACGCTTGCGTGGGGAGCATCTCGACCAGGCTTTGCATGACCTGAAGTGCTTCGGCATCTCGGTCCAGGCGCAGGTACGCCTGCGCCAGCAGCGACCGCGACAGCGCCCACTGGGTCTCGCCGCGCGGAATCTGGGACACGAGCTCGATGACACGCTGCGGGTCTCCGGCCCGGTTGGCCGCCAGCGCTAGTCCGTACAGGGCCCCAGCGTTGCGGGGATCCGCGGCGTAGGCTTGTTTGAAGGCTGCCCGGGCCTCCTCCCGCCGCCCCATCCGTCGGTACATGAAGCCTTGCAGGGACCAGGACGTCGCCGTGTGTCGGGTGGGATCGCGCCGGCGTGCCTCCGCGCACAACTCCATGGCCTGCGCCCAATCGCCGGCCTCGGCCGCGCGCTCGGCGCGCAGCAGGTAGATTTCACCGTGGTCCGGGTCGCGGCTGGCGGCCTCTTCCAGGCTGCTCGCCATGCCCTCGAAGTCACCCCGTTTTCGCTGAAGGTGCGCCAACTGAATCCAGTGGTCGGCATCCTCGGGCTGTAGCTCAAGGCATCTCAGTCGGCTTTGATAGGCATCATCGAGCTGTTCCAGCCCAGCCTGGGCCAGGCTAAGCAGGTTCCACAGCCGGCCGTCCAGGGGCATCGTTTCCAGCAGCCGCTGCACCCGCGGGGCCGCCTCGGCGAACTGCCCTGCGTCGACCAGCTCGACGACCGAGAAGACCTCGTGCTCCCATCCGGCGATCATGTCCTTGGGGTCCGGACGCGGCCCGGAGGTCGTGTCGGGCGGCGCGCCACCCACATAACCAAGCGCTTGCAGTTTGCGAATCGCTTCGGCGTCCGGAGTGTGCGTGACCCGGACGGCGGCCCCGTCCGGGAAGCCGGACATGAGCTCGTCCAGACGTTGCCGGAGCTGTGCCGCGCGCTCGTCGTGTTCGGCCAGATTGGACAGCTCCTGCGGGTCCCCGTGAAGGTCGTAGTACTCCGGCGTGGGGGCCTCGATGTACTTGTCGGTGTGCGTGCGCAGCCCGTACAGGGCGCTCCAGTTATGGTTCAACAGCGGCGCGACGGTCTCCAGGTAGACCGCCCGCTGCGGTGAGGGCCTGGTGCGCAGCAAGCTGACTCCGTCGCATGGCACGGGGGTCATGCCGAGGAGGTCGAGGACGGTCGGCAGCACGTCGACGGTGGCGACCACGGCATCTGCGACCGCCCGGCCGGCCGGGATGACGCCGGGTGCGTGCCAGATCAGGGGCACACGCATCGTGGAATCGTAGATCAGGAGGCTATGCGTGGACTCATCGTGGTCTTCCAGCCCCTCTCCGTGGTCGCCGACGGCGACCGAGAGCGTACGTTCCGCGAGGCCGTGGGACCGCAGGCCGTCGAGCAGCCGCCCCACCTGCTGGTCCATGAAGGCGATCTCGCCGTCGTATAAGAAACCGGCAAAGCGACTGCGGAACGGTTCGGGCGGCAGGTACGGCGTGTGCGGGTCGAACAAGTGCACCCACAGGAAGAACGGCCGGCGGGCCGGTTCGCGCACGTACCCGTCGAGCCAGCGGAGCGCGTCATCGACCACCGCGTCAGCCGGGCGCTGCGGCATGGCTTGCCGGACTCCGGCCTGGCGATACTTGAGTGTGATGTCGTCGTTGTAAACGTCGAAGCCCTGATCCAATCCGTAGCGCCGGTCCAGCACGAAGGCTGCGATGAACGCCGCCGTGGCGTAGCCTTCCGCGCGCAGTCGTTCGGCCAGGGTCTCGTGCGCGGCGTCGAGCGTGAAGAGGCCGTTGTCGCGAACGTCGCAGTTGGGGGGATACAGGCCGGTGTGGATCGAGGCGTGGGACGGCAGCGTCATGGGGACACAGGTGACGGCATCGTCGAAGCGCACGCCGCCGGCCGCCAGCGCGTCGAGGTGGGGCGTCTCCGCGTGCGCGTAGCCATAGCAGCCCAAGCGGTCCGCGCGGGTGGTGTCGAGCGTAATGAGCAGTACGTTCCACCCGGCGGCCGCACCGGGCGGCGCGCCAAGCATACCCGCCGGTGCCGTGCGTCCGGCGCGCAAGCGGACTGCGTATACGACGAGGACGGCCAGAACGATGAGGGAAACAGCGATCGTAGTAGGTCGAGCGAAGCGTTGCAGCATCATGGCCTCAACTGGGGAAGGGCGGGCTCCCACCGCTCCTCCGACCTTTATGGTCCCGGAGGCGCCACGGGTCAACCCAGAATCCGGCGCGAGGGCATCAGGGAAGCTGGTGCTCGCGCCATCCCGCCCGGATCGCCAGCGCCGGCAGTTCCTCGCCGGCGTAGCGGCCCACATCCAACGGAAACAACGGTGCGCCCTGGGGCGAGGAGATCGCTCCGCCGGAGGCGGTCACGAGCAGCGCGCCGGCGGCGATGTCCCACAGGCGCGCGTTATCGGACAGGGCTGCGTCGAGTTGGCCGGTCGCCACCCACGCAGTTTGAAGCGCCGTCGAGCCCAGGCTGCGGCACACGAACCGGTCGAGCCAACGCTGGACAATCGTCGCGGCGTGGCCCGCGGGGCTCGAGGGAATGCCTACGATCGGCTTGGGGTTCGGTGCGCGGGGGCAACCGGCGAGCGGATGATCCGCGGCGCAGGTGCCGTCAATCAGCACGCCCTCCGCGGCGCTGCCGGAGTACAGCAGGTCGCGCACCGGGTCGTAGATCGCACCGCTGACCGGCCGGCCGCCGAGCATCGCGGCGACCGAGCACGCATAGAACGGTATGCCCCGCAGGAAGTTGCGGGTGCCGTCGAGCGGGTCGATGACCCAGCAGACGCGGTCATTCGCGGCCGGCGGCAGGCTCGCACCGCCGGCAAGCTGCACGGTCTCTTCCGCGATGAACGCATCTTCCGGGCGCTGCGCGCGAATGGCGGCGAGGATCGCCGCCTGCGCGGCATCGTCCGCCTCGCAGACCTCGCTCCGATCGGGCTTGAGCCGGGCGGCGGAGACGCGGCCGAAGTAGCTCCGGGCCACCTGGCCGCCGATGCGCGCCGCCTGCTCGGCGATGCGTCGCAGTGCGGCGGGCAGTTCCGGATCGTCGGGCGGAGGCTGGGCGGGCGGCATCAGGGGTTCTTCTTGCCGGGTCTGCGGCGCTCATCGGCCTTGGCGACCTGGTCCGCCTTGCGCTGCAACTCCTCGGCCTGGGAGGCGACGTGCTTGAGGACGCGACTGACCAGGCTCGGGCGGCGCGGCGGAGGGGGACCGCCCAGTTCGCGCCGGGCTTTTTCCTGTTCGATCTGGCGGCGGATGAGGAGCGACTCCCCGATGGCGAACACGGTCGTGGCAAACCAGTAGAGGTTCAGGCCGGAGGGCATCTTGTAGAACATCAGCGGAAACAGGATGGCCATGAGGTAGGCCATGATCTGCTGCTGGCGAATCTGGTCCTGCGGGGTCATGCCCGGTTTGCGCTTGCGGTGGTCCACAGGCTGCTGCTGGGCGGCCTCCTGCCTGGACTTCATGTGCGGTTTGGGCATGTACTTCTGCTGAAACCACATGCCGACGCCCATCAGGACCGGCATCAGATTGAACGAGGCGATGTTGGAAAACACGCCGCCGATCAGCGGAATCTGGCCGAGAATGGGGATCGTGATGGGGGGGGAGAACTTCAACAGGGCGTCCGGCGCGGACAGGTCGTTGATCCACCAGCCGTCGAAGGGGGCGTGGCGCAGGAAGACGTCCGTGTTCAGCGCGGTCCACAGCGCCACGAGGATCGGCATCTGGAGGAACATCGGCAGGAAGGAGACGAACTGCGCCGCCGGGTTCACCCCCTCCTCGCCCCAGAGCTTCATCATCTCCTGGTTCAGGCGGACCTTGTCGTTCGCGTAGCGCTCCTTGAGCACCTCCATCTTGGGTTGGAGCTTCGCCATCGACGCCTGCATGCGGAACATGGACTTCTGCTGCCAGACGCTCAGCGGATGAAGCAGCGTGCGAATGATGATCACGAGGATGATGATCGCCACCCCGTAGTTCCGCACCGCGAAGTGGATCTTGTGCAGCAGCCAGGCCATCAGCTCTTCGAGCCACAGGAACGTGCAGAAGCAGGTCTTGTCCGCCGACCGCGTAAGCTGATAGTAAAGCTTGGTCTTGTCCGCGAAGTCCGGGTTGGCCTGGCGGAGGTGGGCGGCGTCCTTCGGGCCGGCGTAAATCTCCAGCGTGTACGCCGCACGGGCGCCCGGGGCCAGGGCGACCGGCTTCAGCGCGAAACGCGCCAGCAGGTCGCCGCGCGCCAACAGGTCGCCGGGGTCCACGTATGCGTGCGGCGCGGCCACCAGGCCGGTCACGCCCGCCAGGTAATCCTGGAAGGCGTTCGCTTGCGGGAGCGGGCGCGTGAAGACGGCGAAGTACTTGTTGGCGAGGGCGGTCCACAGCAACGGGCCCTTGTCCATGGAAAGCAAACGCAGCGGCTCCCCCTTGAGCGTGGCGTTCTTCAACGCGTTGTAGTCGTGGGCCTTGTTAAGCTCCACCGCACTGCCGGTGAACTGGGCCGTCAGCAGACGGCGCATGTCCCATTGGGGGTTCTCCTGGCGAATCCCCAGCGGCCCATCCTGCTCGACGCGGACCGTCAGCGCCCCCGCGCTCACGTTCTCGACCGCCAGCTCCAACTCGAAGATCGGTTTGTCCGGCTGCGGGAGCGTGTACGTCTTGGTCAGTCGCAGCAGCTCGCCGTCCGGCTCGCCCGAGCTCAGCGCGGTCGTGAACACGACCCGCCGGGGCGAGCTTTCGGCGACGACCCACGGGAGGTCCGCCAGTCCCCAGTCCTGGCTGTACTGCTCGAGCCAGATGCGGTGCGTGACGAACGAGCCGTATTCCCGCTCACCGCCGGTGACCGGAGAAAGCAGGCGATACGGCTCATCCTCGTTCGGCTTGGTGCGGTGGACGAATTGCCCCTTCTTGTCCCGCGCGTAGAACTCGAGCGAGGTCAGGCCGGCGCCGCGCGGCGTCAGTTGGATGCGGAGGGCATCGCCTTCCTGGCCGCCGAACAGGATCGGCTCGAGCCGCGTCCCGGCGGTCAGGGAGTACGTTCGTTCCGGCGGCGCGACGGAGGTGGCGGGCGCGGTGCCGGGCGCGGCAGGCGCAGGAGCTTCGCCGGGGGCCGCGGGCGGCGCTTCGGGGCTGACGGCGGGCGCGGCCGGCGGTGGCGGCAGGAGCCGGGCGACGAGGAACTGGTAGGCCACGAGGACCGCGAACGCGGCGAACATCGCGACAACGATTCGGCGAGTATCGTCCATGTCTAGCCCGTGACTCGGTTCGTCCGCGGCCCGCGCTGCGGGGCGTACTCGTCCTTGATCGTAACGACACGGCCGGTTTGCGCAGAGCGGCGGACCGCGTCCAGGATACGCATCAGCCGCAGTGTTTCGCGCGGCTGGACCAGCGGCGCGGCGCGCCCCGCGACGACGGACCGCATGTTCCGATAGAGCGCCTCCCAGTCGCCGCGCTCGTTCCTGACCCGGCGGATGCGCTGTGTGCCGCGCCCGTTGCGAAGGTACCAGCAGCTTCGCTCCGGCTCATAGCGGAATCCGCCGGCACTGCCGTTGACGGCCCATTCCACCTTGACCGGCACGTGTGCATTCTGCGAATACTCCACCTGCGCGACGACGCCGTCGCTCGTGCGCAGGATGGCGACGAACTGGTCGTCGGCGTCGCGCGTCCATTGGCGGCCGCGCAAGTCCCCGAACACGCCCGTGACCGGGCGGTCGAGCAGTTGCAGCAACTGGTCGAGGTAATGAGCGCCGAAATCCAGCAGCGTGCCGCCGCCGTACACGGCCTCGGTCCGCCAGGCGGGCCGAAACGTCTTGACGCCGAAGGTCCGCATCAGGTCGGACCAGTCCCAGCGGATGAGCCGGATGTCGTGGAGCCGGCCGAGGGCACCCGAGCGGACCGCCTTCTGCACCGTCAGGAAATCCGAGTCCCCCCGGCGATTCTGAAACGTCATGAGCGTGCGGCCGGCCGCGGCGGCCGCGGCGAACATCCGCCGCGCTTCGGCCTCCGTGCATGCGAGCGGCTTCTCGCACAGGACGTGCTTGCCCGCCCGAAGGGCACGGACCACCGGTTTCTCGTGGGCGTTGGTCGGGGTAGCCACGACGACCAGGTCCAGCCGGTCATCAGCCAGGAACTCGTCCAGGTCGGCGTGCGCGGGGCAGCCATACTTCCGTTCCGCCGCGCGGCGCTGCGCCGGCGTGATGTCGCAGATGCTGTGTAAGCCGAACCCCCGCAGTGTCCGGGCACGGTCGGCGTGCCAGGCGCCCATCGCACCGAAGCCCACAATGCCCACGCGAACGGTCATGGTCTCTCGATCCGAGGAGTACAGCACGGCTGGCCGGTGCAAAGACCGCGGTCAGGCACCGGCGCCGGCTCCTGAGTCGGGCCATTGTAGGCGGTCAGGGCTGGGGTGCAATCGCGGCGTTTGCAACCCATCGCGCCCGGCGTCACAATGACCGTTTTGTACCGCCACGGAGAAGCAACCGATGCACTGGCGAAACTACTTCATTCCCACCACCAAGGAAACGCCCAAGGACGCGACCGCCGCGTCGCACATCCTCATGTTGCGGGCCGGCCTGGTCCGGCAGCAGGCGGCGGGCGTGTACACGTACCTGCCGCTGGGGTACCGGGCACTCCGCAAGGTGGAGGCGATCGTGCGCGAAGAGATGGACCGGGCCGGTGCCATCGAGCTGCACATGCCGGCGCTGACGCCCTGGGGGTTGTGGGTGGAGACGGGCCGCAGCCAGACGATGGGCGATACGCTGTTGCGCATCGCCGGTCCCGAGGGCGACTGGCGCAGCAGCCTGGTGCTCGGCCCGACGCACGAGGAGGTCATCACCGAGATCGCGCGGGCCTACCTCAAGAGCTACAAGCAGCTTCCGGTCAACCTGTATCAGATTCAGCACAAGTTCCGCGGCGAGGCCCGGCCGAAGAGCGGGGTGCTGCGGACGCGCGAATTCCTCATGAAGGACGCGTATTCCTTCCACGAGGACAAAGCCAGCCTGGACAAGGAATACGACAACATGTACGCGGCGTACTGCCGCATCTTCACGCGCTGCGGCCTGCCGTACCTGGCGGTCGAGGCCGAAAGCGGCGCGATGGGCGGCGACAGCTCGCACGAGTTCATGGTGCTGACCGATGCCGGCGAGGACCGCGTGGCCATCAGCGACAAAGGCAACTACGCCGCCAATCTCGAGCGGGCCGCGGCGGCTCCGCCGGCGCCGGCGCCGGACGTGCCGCTCGCCACGACGAAACTCGTGCACACGCCCAACGCCGGCCGGATCGACGAGGTCTGCCCGGTGCTGGGGACCCAGCCGCGGGACATGATCAAGACCCTGATTTTCGCGACCCAGCCGCCCTTGGCCGGGAGTACGAGCGCGGCCGAGGGCGGCCGTGCCATGCGCGTCGTCGCGCTGGTGCGCGGCGATCACGAGCTCAACGAGCACAAGCTGCACCGGGCGGCGGGGGTGGTGCTGGAGCTCGCCGACCCGGCGACCATCGAGGAAGTGACCGGGGCCGCCGTCGGGTTCGCCGGGCCGCAGGGCCTGATCGACAAGGTTGATAAGCTGGTCATCGACCGCGACGTGGCCGTGATGCGTAACGCGGCGACGGGGGCGAACAAGACGGACTACCATGTCATGGGCGTGAACCCCGGGCGGGACTTCCCGCTGTCCGGCGACAAGGTCGTGGTGGCCGACATCCGCTGCGTGACGGACGGCGACCCGGCCCCCGCGGGCGACGGCGGGCGGCTGCTGCTGCGGACCGCGATCGAGATCGGGCACGTCTTCAAGCTCGGCACGAAATACAGCAGCGCGATGGAGGCATGGTATCTTGACGCCCACGGCAAGACGCAGCCGCTCATCATGGGTTGCTACGGGATCGGCCTGAACCGCATCATGGCGGCGGCGGTCGAAGCGCATCACGACGACGCCGGCATCATCTGGCCCATGTCGATCGCGCCGTTCCAGGTGCTCGTGATCGCGCTCGACCCGCGCGACGAGCAGGCGATGCGGGTGGCCGGCGACGTGCACGACCAGCTTGCGGCGGCGGGGGTCGAGGTGCTGCTGGACGACCGGGACGAGCGAGCCGGCTTCAAGTTCAAGGATGCCGACCTGATCGGCATTCCGCTGCGCGTCGTCGTGGGGAAGAAGAGCCTGGCGGCGGGCGGGGTCGAGGTCAGCGACCGCCGGACGCCGGAGGTCAAGCAGCTCCTCTCGCCCGATGCCGCGGTGCAGCACGTGACCCAGCGCGTCCGGGAGGGCGAAGCTCCCGCTGAAAGGGGAGGGCGAAGCTCCCGCTGAAAGGGGAGGGCGAAGCTCCCGCTGAAGGGGGAAGGGGAGGGCGAAGCTCCCGCTGAAAGGGGAGGGCGAAGCTCCCGCTGAAAGGGGAGGGCGAAGCTCCCGCTGAAAGGGGAGGGCGAAGCTCCCGCTGAGCCGAGCCTCACGGCAGGTCAAGTCCGGCGGCGGCTCGACGGGGGCCTCGCCCTCCCGAGCCGAGTCGCCTGAGCGCGGAATCACCACACGATAGGGTAGATCTCCCCGTGAAAAGGCCACTCGTCGGGGGACTGCGCCAAGCCGTGTCGCACCGGATTGTGCAGGATGTAGTCGAGCTTCTCCACGTACTGCTCGCGTGTACGCATTCGCGTATCCCAGTGGTTGGGTTCCCAGCGGCGTGAATGGTCCTGGTGTGCCTTACTGAAGCTTGATTTCCAAAAACGCACCCAATGCTCTAAATCCACTTCCGGTTCACCTGGGACCGCAAACAGGTGGACGTGATCTGGCATGAGCACATACGCGCCGATACGCCACGCAGTCGCACTACGCCAGACCGCCTGGAGCAACGTATGGCACGCATCGTTCGCCAGCCACGTCTGGCGGGTGCGTGTGCAGACGGTGAGAAAGACGACTGTCGGGGCATTACGTGTGAAACGGATTCCGTGGACGGGATGCCGGCGCTGAGGGAGTCCGGGATCCATGGGCGTCATGATAGCGGCTCAGCGGGAGCTTCGCCCTCCCCGGCCAGGCGGGAGCTTCGCCCTCCCCGGCCAGGCAGAAGCTTCGCCCTCCCCGGCCAGGCAGCAGCTTCGCCCTCCCCGGCCAGGCAGCAGCTTCGCCCTCCCCGGCCAGGCAGCAGCCTCGCCCTCCCCGGCCAGGCAGAAGCTTCGCCCTCCCCGGCCAGGCAGAAGCTTCGCCCTCCCCGGCCAGGCAGAAGCTTCGCCCTCCCCGGCCAGGCAGAAGCTTCGCCCTCCCCGGCCAGGCAGCGGCCTCGCCCTCGCTATTCCACCAGCCACCGCCGCAGGCGCTCGGTGTTCTCCTGGAGCCAGCGCGTCTTGCGCGAGACCATTTGCAGGATGCCGAAGCCCGGCAGCCAGCCGAAGGAGCCGGTCACCGCGATCGGCAGCGCCGCCTCCGCGATGAGCGCCTCCGCCATCAGCAGCGGAATGACCCAGCGCTGCTCGGCCGACAGCGTGCCGACCGTCAAGTACCCGGCCAGGAACCGCCGCATCCGCGTCACGTCGAAGTAATCCGGCCACACGTCCGGCGTCGAGGCCGCCCGCAGGATCGAGAATTGCAGCATGCCATAGGCCGCGTCGATAACCGGCGGTTGCAGGCGGGCAGCGTCGAAATCGAGCACGGCCTTCACGCGGCCATCGGAGAAGAGCATGTTGCCGGGGTGCCAGTCGCCGTGGATGGTCGTAGCGGGCCAGTCGGCGAAACCGGCCTGATTCACCGCCTGCGCGGCCTGATCGTACTCCTCATGGAGTTTCTGGGTGAGCTGGAGGAGCTCCGCCTCATGCCCGATCACCGAGTCGTGGCTGGACGTGACGGTCGGGATGGCGTTCAGCCCCGCGCGCACGTTGGGTGCGTTGTGGTAGCTGCCGGCCGGCGGAGTCCATTCGGTCTTGAAGCCCTCGACGGCCTGATGATAGACCCCCAGCGCGCGGCCCGCGCGGCCGGTCTGCTCCAGCGAGTTGTCGTACCGCTGGCCCTCGATGTGCCGGAACATCTCGTACACGCGGCCGCCCGCGCGGACCAGCGTCGTGTGGTCGTCGCAGGTCTCCACCAGCGCCGGTACCGGAAAACGCTTGGACTTCAGGTGCGTCATCAGCGCGTGCGCGAACGCCACGCGAAACGGATCGTCCTTGCCCGGCGCCCGGCGCTTGAGCACGTAGCGTCCCCCGGGGGTGTCCAACAGGAGCTTGGGGGACCGCCGCGAGCCGCGCGGGAATTCCTTCGCGCTGCGAATGACGCCTACGTCGTAATGGCTGAGTACCTCAGCCAGCTCGTCCGGAGTGAAACATTCCCGGTCTGACGACATCCTGCTCCCCAGAGCGCTGCACGCCCTGACGCGGCTGCGGCGCCGGTAGCATAGCAGCGGGACGGGTTTCTTGCATGGGCGGCGAAGGAAGCACGAACGCCGCCCGGCCCCGGCGCCGGCGGGGCTCCTCCCGTTCCTCATCCGAGCCGCGCTGCGTGACGTTGGCGCGGGCCAGCCACACGAACCCCGCCACCAAGGCCGCAACCGCCAGCAGGAAGGCCAGGCCCGTCAGGTTCCGGACGAGTGCCGAGACCGCGGGGCGCTCGGCCCGCGGCTGCACCCAGCGCTTGACCAGGACGGCGACCCACGTCCAGTGCAGGGCCACGTGCAAGACCAGCATCGCGACCAGCGCCACGGCCAGCCAGAAGTGCAGGTCTCCCCACTCGTGCCGCGTCCAACCCCAAAGGGACAGGCCCCAGCCGCCGCGGCTGCCCGGCGGCAGCAAATATTTCATTATTAAGCCGGTGATCATGAGGCCCAACATGGCCAGCAGACCGACCAGGTCCACCAGGAAGTTCAGGGTGTCCCGTCGCATATCCAGCTCCTCGTCTTTCGCGGCCGTTCATCAACCCGCGACCGACCACTCCCTGCCCCCCGATCCGCGAAGTGGGAGCGCTGCCCAGTGTTCGCGCCGCCGGACTTGGCGTACATTACAGCAATTGGCCCCGGCGTGCGCGGGGCCGCAGATTGAACGGCAGGAGCGTCAGCCATGGCGCAGTCGCAGCGCGGGAATCGATCGGGCGTTACGAAAGTCCTGGTGAAGATCGCCACCGGGGTCGTGTTTGCCGTGGTAGTGCTGGTGCTGTTGTTGGCGTTGGCGGGGAAGTTCCACCGCAAGATCGAAGGGGCCGAAGCACACGCGCCGGCGGTCGCCGGGCGGCCGGTCGAGCCCGGGGCAGTGCTGGCGCCGGTGAGCATCGTTCGCAGACCAACCATCGAGGCTGCCGTGGGCACCATCCGCGCCGTGCACGAATCGGCGGTGGCCTCGAAGCTCATGGCCAAAGTCATCGAGGTCAACGTGCAGGCCGGCCAGGAGGTGCAGGCCGGCCAAGTGCTCGTGCGCCTGGACGACAACGACCTGCGCGCCCAGGTGCGTCAGGCCGAGGCCGTGGTCGCCGCCGCTCAGGCCGCCCGCGACCAGGCCCAGATCGAGTACGACCGCATCGCCCGCCTCTTTGAGCAGGCAACCGCCTCGAAGACCGAGTTCGACCAGGCGGACACGGCCCTGAAATCGGCGTCGGCGGAGCTCGAGCGTGCGCGGCAGGCGCTGGTCCAGGCGGAAACCGTGCTCGAGTACGCCACGGTCCGCAGCCCGATCGACGGCAAGGTGATCGACAAGCGCGTCGAGGTCGGCGACACGGCCCGGCCCGGCGAAGTGCTGCTCACCCTCTACGATCCGACGCGCATGCAACTGGTGGCGAGTGTCCGGGAATCGCTGACCCAACGGCTGGAGGTCGGCCGCATGATCGACGTGCAGATCGACGCGTTGGCCATGACCTGCGAAGGCCGCATCAGCGAGATCGTCCCGGAGGCCGAGTCCGCCAGCCGCACCTTCGCGGTCAAGGTGACCGGTCCCTGCCCGCCCGGCGTCTACTCGGGCATGTTCGGCCGGCTGCTGATTCCGCTGGATGAACAGGACGTCCTCGTCATCCCGCGGAACGCGGTTCGCCACGTCGGACAGCTCGAAATCGTCGAAGTCGCCGAACGGACCGCAGGGGTGCCCGGCGAAGCCGCGCCCGGTGGTCCCGCGGTGGTGCAGCGGCGAATCGTCCAGCTTGGCCGCGAATTCGGCGACCAAGTGGAGATACTGTCTGGTCTGCGCGTCGGCGAAGACGTGCTCGTGCCGCCGGCCGCAAACGCCGGGGCAAGCTGACGCACCTGCGCGATTCGGCAGCGCGCAGCGACCGGGGTGGGGCCCGGCCGCCGCGCCCGCCGCTGCGTTACTTCGTCTTGAAGTAGATCTGAATCGTCTCGCTCTTGTCGGCCGAGATGGTGAAAACCAGCAGGTACTCGACGCCGGGCACGAACTCGACCTTCTCCACTTCCTTGTCCTTCTTGTCGAGAATCTTGAAGTCCGGGCCCAGGTTGCCGAGATCGTAGTCCACGCCGGGCTTCATGTTCTGCTCGGAGTCGCTGGTATCGCGGGGGAAGATCTTGTAGTCGGCGAGGTCGGAGAAGTCCGCCTCGAACTTCTGGTGCACGGCCATCATGACCGACTTGATGAAGCCGAACTTCTTCGGGTCGATGATCTCGTACTTGAAGACCGGCGAAGTGGTGGCCTCCTCCTTGATGGTGAAGGGCGAATACCCCTTCAGGCCCTTCGCCAGCGTGCTCTGCTTGGCCTGCTCGCCGTCCAGGTAGACGCGCAGGTTGGTGTCCTTGCGCATCAGGTTCTTGGCGACGCCGAACCCCGACGAGCCCGCGCCGGTGGCGCTGCAACCGCCGATCACCGTCAACCCCGCCAACGCCGCTGCAATCGCGATCACTCGCTGAATCATCGCCTGGCTCCTCGCTCTGGAACTGGACCGACTCGACCGCCCGGGGCCGTCCGCAGCCCCGGTCCACCAAACCACACCGTCTGGGGAGCGTAGTCTAGGTTGCGGGCCGCGGCCCGACAACCCCGCTTTACACCGGCGGGGCGGGTCTCCAGAATGAAACCCGCGCCGGCCGGGGCCGCCGGCCCGGCGCTCGGTCGCCAGAGAGGACGCCATGAACAAGATCGGCAAGCACCCGCTGGAGCGGCTCGGCTACGACTTCATTCCGCCGGAGTTCCTGCCGCCCGGCGCGGACGAGTATCACCTGCGCAACGCGCAGCAGCGCCGCCGCTACGAATTCCGCAAGCTGACGGCCAGCGAAATCGAGGTGCTGGTCAAGAACGAGAACACCGCGGACGACTGGGACGCGCTCTACGTGACGGCGCGCTTCAACCCGGAGTTGGTGAAGCGTTGCCAGTTCTTCGGCGTGGTGCGGATCGGGGCGCTGGAGAGCTACTGCCTGGAGTTCCACGACCTGCGGGTGCCGGTGGGGCTGCGCGACAGCACGATCGTCGCCTGCGACATCGGCTCGAACGTCGTGATCGACAACGTCTCCTACCTCGGCCATTACATCATCGGCGACGAGGTCATGCTGCTGAACATCGACGAGATGCTGACCACCAACTACGCCAAGTTCGGCAACGGGATCGTCAAGGAAGGCGAGCCCGAGTCGGTCCGCATCTGGCTGGACATCGTGAACGAGAACGGTGGGCGCGGCGTGGCGCCGTTCGACGGGCTGCTGCCCGCCGACGCGTACCTCTGGTCCAAGTACCGCGGCGACAAGGCGCTGATGGCCCGCTTCAAGTCCCTGACGGACGCGCGCCATGACCGGCGGCGCGGCTACTACGGCGAGGTGGGCGACCGGACCATCATCAAGGACTGCCGGATTCTCAAGGATGTCAAGATCGGCTCGGATGCCTACATCAAGGGCGCCAACAAGCTGAAGAACCTGACGATCAACAGCGATGCGGCCGAAGGCTCGCAGATCGGGGAGGGCGTCGAGCTGGTCAACGGCATCGTCGGGTACGGCTGCCGGGTCTTCTACGGCGTGAAGGCGGTGCGTTTCGTGCTGGGGCCGAACTCCGCCCTGAAGTACGGGGCCCGCCTGATCAACTCGGTGCTGGGGGACAACTCCACGATCTCCTGCTGCGAGGTGCTCAACTCGCTCATCTTTCCGGGCCACGAGCAACACCACAACAACTCGTTCCTGTGCGCCGCGGTGGTGCTGGGGCAAAGCAACATGGCGGCCGGCGTGACCGCCGGGTCCAATCACAACTCGCGGGCGAACGACGGGGAAATCCTGGCGGGGCGCGGCTTCTGGCCGGGGCTGTGCACGAGCCTGAAGCACAACTGCCGTTTCGCTTCGTTCACGCTGCTGGCCAAGGGCGCATACCCGGCCGAGCTGGACATCCGACTGCCGTTCTGCCTGGTCTCGAACGACGAAACGCGCGGTGCGCTGCTGGTGATGCCGGCCTACTGGTTTCTCTACAACACGTACGCGCTGGAGCGCAACGCGTGGAAGTACGCGGCCCGCGACCACCGCGCCCACAAGCAACAGATGATCGAGTTCGACGCCCTGGCCCCTGACACGGTGGAAGAAATCTTCGCCGCGCTGGAACTCCTGGAGCTCTGGACCGCAAAGGCCGCCCTCCGCCGCGAGGGCGAGCCGGTCGACGGCTTGGCGCCGGAAGCGCTGCGCGCCCGCGGCCGTGAGCTGCTGCGGAATTCGCCGCAGATCGTGGCGACCTTGGAAATCCTGGGCGAGGACATGGAGAACACCGACCGGCCGGTCCGGATTCTCAAGACTGAGCGCGCCTACCCTTGCTACCGGGCGATGGTCCACTATTACGCCGTCAGGATCCTGGTGGCGTTCATGCTCCGCGAAAATCTCGACGGCTCGCCGCAGCGAGTCGCCTGTGGCGACCTCGCGGCCCTGCGGCAGCGTCTCGCTCCGCCCCGCCGCGGGCAGTGGGTGAACCTCGGCGGGCAGCTCGTCCTGCGCGAGGACCTGGAGGCGCTGCGCGCGGGAATCGTGTCCGGCGCGCTGGATTCGTGGGACGCCGTCCATGCCGAATATCAACGGCTGTGGGAGAAGTACCCCGTCGACAAGGCGCGCCACGCACTGGCCAGCCTGCTCGATATCAACGAGATCCCCCTGGAGCGCCTGGATCGCGCGACCTGGTTCGCGTTCCTCGAGCGCGGCGTGGCGACGTGCCGCGAGATGGCCGAGCGGACCCGGGCCACGCGGGCCAAGGACTACACCACGCCGTTCCGGCGATTGACGTACGAATCGCAGGCCGAGATGGACGGAGTGCTTGGGACGATCGACGATAACGGCTTCATCGAGCACGCGCGGACCGCGGCGGAGGCCTTTGCCCGCGATGTCGAGGCCGTCAAGCAGCGCGAGCGCGACCAGGAGAACAGCGGGCGCGCGTGATTTCGCGGCCGCCCGTGCGGGATGACCAGCTCGTGGATGGACGCCCGATCGACACCGGAGCTCTACGGAGAATGAGGTATGAATGGAAATGATGCCGCGCAGGCCCGCTTTGCCCTCGTTCGTGAGATGCTGGAAACGCCGGACGTGATTCGCGGCCTGGACTGGGCCGCCGCGGCCGGCATGGCCGAGGCCGTGCGGCGAAGAGGAGGCCTGTTCCTCACCGGCGAGGGCTCCTCGCGTATCCTTCCCGCGCACAATGTGATCGCGCTGGCCCGCCGGCGCGGCCTGCCCCAGCCCATCGAGTGCGAAGGGGCACGGCAGGCCATGGAGTACGACCTCGGGCGGCGTGTCGTTTTCGGCACGAGCAACTCCGGCAAGACGCGCGAAGTGATCGAGCTGTTTCGCCGGCTCAAGGCGGCCGGGCACGATGCCCTCTACGGTTTGACCGCCGCCGCGGGCAGCCCGCTGGAACACGAGTGTCGGCAGACGTTCGTCCTGCACTGCGGCAAGGAAGACGCCGTCGCGGCCACGAAAAGCGTGGTGGAGCAGGCCCTCTTCTATCAGGTCCTCGTGGGCTCGTTGGCCGGCCCGCAATCCTGGCCGGAGCTGCTGCGCGAGCTGGCGGACAAGGTGAACACGGCGCTGACCCTGGACATCGAGCCGGCGATTACCAGGCGTCTGGCGGCGGCCCCGCGGATTTGCTGGGCCGGGCGTAACGACGGCGTCGCCGAGGAGCTATCGCTCAAGACCTGCGAGATCACGCGCAAGGCGGGCGTGTACTGCGAGGGGACGTACGTGGTGCACGGGATCGAAGAAGTCCTGGACCCGGTGGACGCCGTGGTCATCGTCGATCCCTACGACGCCGAGCTGGAGAAGTACGCGGAAGTGCTCGTGAAAGGTGTCGGTCTCTACGTGCTGGCGATTGCGCCCCGCCCGACGCCCTTCCCGACCATCGTGATCCCGGCGCTGGCGGACATGAACACGTACGTGCAGTTGTGCGCCGGGTGGAACCTGCTGGTGGCGACGGGGCTGCAACTGGGAATCAATCTTGATCGCCCAGTCCGTGCCCGCAAAGTGGGCAACGAGCTGATCGAATAGAGCGATCGCGGCGGTCCGCGTCGGCACCGGTGCGAAATGCCCGGGTCGCAGCCGTGGATGGGGCACGCTACACTGCGGCCATGGGCAAACCCCGCGCGGCCAGTGCGGTCAAGCTCCTGGTCGGGTTGCTCAGCGGCGACCCGGACCTGCTCCGCCGCGCGCGGCAACTCCTGGTCAGGCGCTTCGGGCCGGTGGATTGCGAAAGCGAACTGTGGTCGTTTGACCAAACGGACTACTACCAGGATGAGATGGGGCCGAATCTGAAGCGCTGGTTTCTCGCATTCGAGGCGCTGATCAGTCCGGGGCACCTGGCCGAGACCAAGATCGAGGCCAACGCGCTCGAAGCGGAGATCGCGGACGATTGCCTGCTTGCGGACGTCTCCCGGCCGGTGAACATCGATCCCGGCTACGTGGACCTGACCAAGCTCGTGCTCGCGACGACCAAGGACCGTGGCCACCGCATCTACCTCGGCCACGGCATCTACGCCGAGGTCACGCTGCAATACGCTCACGGCGCGTGGCAGACCCTGCCCTGGACCTACCCCGACTACCGGCGGCCTGAGTACCACGCCTTCTTCAGCCGCCTGCGCGAGCAACTCGCCAAGCAGCGCCAGAGCACGGGGCCGGGGCAAGAGGTCGGCGGCGAGGGGGCGTCATGATGTCGGCGCCGGCGTTGGTGGCGACGGCCTGGCCGCTGGACCTGCTTCTGGCCGGCGTGGGCGGCGGCGTGTTCCTGCTCTCCGCGCTCCTCACGCTCGGCGCCCGGCGCGTAGCCCTGCGCGTCGGCTTCGTGGATCGCCCCGGGGGACACAAGTCTCATCGGGCGCCGATACCGTACGGCGGCGGCAGTGCAATCTTCCTGGCGGCCGGGCTGGCCCTGGCCGGCGCCCTGGCCGTCGTCGGCCTCGTGCCCGAGGCGTGGATCGCCGACCGCCTGGGCGAGACGGCCCGCGCGTACGCCGGCGGCATGCACATGCGCGCCACAGAGCTGTGGGTCATTCTGGCCGGCGGCTTGGTCCTTCATCTGCTGGGTCTAGTCGATGACCGGCGTCCGTTGCCCGCCTTGGCGAAACTCCTCGTCATCGTGGCCGTGGCGGTGCTCGTGGCCACCGTCGGGCGCGTGCGTCTGGCCGAATTTGCCGGGGTGCCGCTGTCCGTGGTGCTCACGACGCTGTGGTTCGTCGTCATCGTCAACGCCTTCAATTTCCTCGACAACATGGACGGTCTGAGCGCGGGCGTGGCGTGCATCTGCCTGGTGTTCATCGCCCTTTGCGGGCGGATGGCCGGGCAGGTATTGGTGCCGGCGCTGGGCTGCGTGTTCGTGGGGGCGGCGGCCGGGTTCCTGGTGTTCAACTTCCCACCCGCGCGGATCTTCATGGGCGACGGCGGCAGCCTTGTCCTGGGCTACATGCTCGCGAACGTCTCCGTGCTGACGACGTACTTTCAGAGCGGGGTCGGCGCGCCGCCGTATGCCCTGGCCATGCCGCTCGTCATCCTTGCCGTACCGCTGTACGACTTCGTCAGCGTGGTCGTCATCCGCGTGCTGGAGGGCCGCAACCCGATGAAAGGGGACCAGCGGCATTTCTCGCACCGGCTGGTCGAGCGCGGCCTGAGCCGGCGCTTCGCCGTTCTGACCATCTACCTGGCCACCGCGACCACGGGACTGGCGGCGACGCTCCTGCCCGGCGCCGACCTGCGCCGCACGATCACCGTGGGCGTGATGGTACTGATGGTCTTGGCGATCATCGCGATTCTGGAAGCCCCGCTGCGTAAGGAAACATGACCGGCGCGGCCCGCACCAACTCGCCGCAGCGAGTCGCCTGTGGCGACCCGACCACGGCCCGCTCGTCGCCGGAGCCGGCCCTCATCGACCGCATTCTCTTCTATGTCCTGCTGGTCGTGCTCAGTACCCGGCCGTTGCTCAGCGAGACGTTCGAGCCGGTGCAGGTTTCCTTCCTGGCCGCGTTACAGGCCGAGGCCGGGCCGACGCCCGCTACGACCGCCGGCCTCGACGCCGTGCTGCTCGGCGCGAGCGTGCTGACGCTGGCCCGCGGCGGCCGGTGGCGGCACCGTGGGGTGATCGCGGTTGGCGTGGCCCTTCTGTTTGCCGCCGCGGTGGTCTCGTCGTTCGTCGCCGGCGACAAGCCCGTCGCTCGTCTCGCCGGGGGCAGCCTGGTGACCGGCGTCCTCGCCGGCGTAGCCCTGACCACGCTGGTACGCCGGCGCTGGATGCTGGCGTTGCTCCTCAGCGCGTTGCTCGCGACCGGAGTCACCACGGCGATCAAGTGCCTCAGCCAGCACTGGTACGAGAACCCGCTGACGCAGCAGCGCTGGGCGAGCGTCTACAAGCCGGAATTGATTCGGCAGGGGTTTGATCCGCAGGACCCGCTCTTCGTCAACTTCGAGCGCCGCATGTTGGCCGGCGAGGTGCACGGGTTCCTGGGTCACCCCAATGTGACGGCGTCCTGCCTGCTGATGTGGCTGATGCCGGCGGCGGGTCTGCTGGCCGTCGCGCTGTTGCGGATCGCCGGGCGGCGCGCGGCACGGTCCGCGGCCGACGCGCGGCCGGGACAGCCGTGGGGAATGCTGGCGGCCGGTGTTCTGTTGTGCGTGGGACTGGCTGCGGCGTTGTTTCTGACGGGCAGCCGCGGGGCGATGGTCGCCGCGGCGTGTGCGCTGCCGCTGTTCGTGCTCCTCGGTGCGGCGGCGAGCTGGTGCGCGCGGCACGCCCGCGCGCTCTGGGCGGCGTTGATCGTCGGCTACGTTGCGGTCATCGCGGCCGGCGTCGGCCACGGCCTGCGCGCTGGAACGCTTCCGCACCCCTCGCTGGCGTTTCGCTGGTACTACTGGAGCGCCGCCGGGCGGGTGTGGCAGGACGCACCGCTGAGCGGGGTGGGACGTGAGAACTTCGCCGCGGCGTACCTGCGCTACAAGCCGGCCGAGGGCACGGAGGAGGTACGCAACCCCCACGATCTGTGGCTGAGCTTGCTGGTTGAAATGGGGCCGCTGGGGCTCGCCGGCGGAGTACTGCTGTGCGGTGCGCTCCTGCTGACCGGCCTGCGTGCCCTGGTTCCACACACTGTCTCAGAGCACTTCGCATCAGCGTGTGGCGGCCGACCTCCCGGTCGGACGGTGAGAACCGGTGCGCCCTCCACGGCCGACCAGGAGTTCGGCCGCGACGAGAACCCGAAGACTGCGCTCGAGCCGCCGTCGGATGGGCTGCGCGCGGCGTACGCGGCCCCGGTCGCAGCCGGCGTTCTGCTGCTCCACGCCCTGTCTGCGCGACCCGCGCTGGGCGAGCCCGGCGCGCTGTTCGCATGGGGCCAGGAAATCGCGCTCGCCTGGTTGCTGGCACTGATCGTCTGTGCCTGGCTGCTGGGCGAGTCCGGCGCCGTCCGGACCGAAGCACGCTGGCTGATCGCGGGCTGCTGGGCAGCACTGGCGGGGGCACTCGTGCACGGGCTGATCGATTTCGCGCTGCTGACGTCGGCCGGCCTGTCCGTCTTCGTGCTGTGCGCTGCCGGCCTGGTGGCGTCCCGCCAGGTGGCACAGGGCGCAGCGCACGTTTCGCCGTCCGCGCGCTCCTCGGTCATCGCGGGCACCACCGCCGCAGCGATCGTGCTCCTGCATTTCGCCGTCGTCTTGCGGCCCGCCGTGGGGGCGTCGGCGGCGGTGACTCGTCTCAACGCCGCGCTGCGGACAGCAGGCACGCGGGCGGAGGCGTCGGCAGCTCTGGACCAGGCGGCCCAGTGCGCGCGCGAGTACCGCGGTACGTCCGCCGCGCGCGCAGCGCTGCGGGCCATGCTGCAACTCGGGCGTCATCCGGGATTGCTGGCCGAAGAGCGGCGTGATTGGCTGGCGGCGGCGCGCGCGCGGGCGGCGGAAAACTGCGCCGCCAACCCGCACGATACGTCCAACTACGCGTTGCTGGCGACGATTGAGGCGGAACTCGCGGACTGCCATGAGCACGCCGGAGACACGGCGAACGCCGCGCAGTTTCGTCGCTTGGCCGCAGAAACGTGGGACCGTGCGGTCGAGCTGTATCCGACCAATCCACGGGCACGGATTTCCGCCGGGCAGGCCTGGCTGGCCGTGTGGCGGAGCGATGGATCGGCACAGGCCGGTACCCGGGCGCGGGAACATTTCGCAGCCGCTCTGCAAATCGACGACAGCCGCCCGCCGGAAGAAGTCATGCGGCTGCGTCCGCCGGAGCGGGCGCTCATCGACGATGGTCTTCGCACACTGGCCGCGGCAGCGTCGCCCGCTTCTCAGCCTACCCCGTAGAACTCGCGGCCCGGGACGCCAACTGCGCCCGCACGTCCGCGTAGCTCTTCTCCAGGTGCTGGCGGGTAAGCGGTGCGCCAACGTGGTCCCACGGCAAGCGCTCGTCAAACGGCCGTTCGCGATGCGCGTAGAAATCGGGGTCTACGCCGGTGACGGAGAACGCTTCGAGCCATCGTTCGTAGCGGAAGCGCTCGGCCCAGGCTTCCAGCCGCGCGCCGCGCCGCCAGACGTCGTGGAGCACAGCCCCGAGCCGCCGGTCGCCCCGCGCCAGCACCGCCTCCAGGATCGACTTCTCCGGCGACTGAAACGCCAGGCGCACGGGCGACCTCCGCTCCCGCGCCCGGCGCAGCAGGCGCTGTTGCACCTCGCGGAAATACTCGGCGCGCGGCTGGGCCATCCACTGGAGCGGCGTAAAGGGCTTGGGCACGAGCCACGCGACCGAAGTCGTCACCGCAGCGGGAGCTTTGCCCACCTTGCGGCGCTGCTCGCTGACGGCGCGGCTGAGGTCGACGATCCCGTCGATGTCCTCCGGGCGCTCGCCGGGGAAACCCGCCATGAAGTACAGCTTCACGCGGTTCCAGCCAGCCTCGAACGCCGCCCGCACGCCCTCCAGCAGATCGACGTCCGCGACCTTCTTGCGCATCGCGCGGCGGAGATCGTCGTGGGCGGCTTCGACCGCGATCGTCAGGCCGGCCTTGCGCACCGCGCGCCCCAGCTCGGGGATGCACGGCAGCATCCGGTCCACGCGCAACGAGGGGAAGCTGATGTTCACCATCCGCGGCGCGAAACGCTCCGTGAGCGCGCGGGCCAGCGCGTCCAGGTCCGGGTAGTCCGAGGTGGAGAGCGACAGCAAGCCGATCTCATCCAGCCCGGTCGCCCAATAGGCGGACTCGGCCAGCTCCGCGATGCGATCGACCGTCCGCAGCCGCAGCGGCCGCCGCGTGTACCCCGCGTGACAAAACCGGCACAGGTTCGGGCAACCGCGCATGATCTCGATCGCGATGCGGTCGTGCACCGGCTGAATCCAGGGGACCAGCGGGCGGAGCGGCACGGGGGCGTCCTGGAAGTCCGGCGTGTGGCAGCGCTCGATCTGCGGCGGAAGGCCCGCGACCGTAGGCCGCAGTTCGGCCAGCGTGCAGTCGGCGTGGTAGCGCGCTTCGTAGAGGTTGGGCGCGTAGACCCACGGGAAACGCTGGGCCAGCAGCGGGACCATCTCCCGCCGGCGCACTCCGCTGCGCTTGTATTCGCGCACCGCCTCCAGAATCTGCACGATGGCCTGCTCGCCGTCGCCGATGACGACCAGGTCGAGGAACTCCGCGAGCGGCTCCGGGTTGTCGGCCTGCGGCCCGCCGGCCAGCACAAGCGGATGCTCGTCGCCGCGCTCCCCCGCCCGCAGGGGAATCCCGGCTAGGTCGAGCAGGTTCAAGACACCCGGGAACCCCAGCTCATATTGCAGCGAAATGGCGAGCAGGTCGGCCGACCGCACCGGCTGCCGCGTGTCCCAGGTGAACAGCGGGATGCCGCGTTGCCGCATCACTTCTTCGGCGTCCCACCAGGGGCAATAGGTCCGCTCGGCGCACACGCCGGGCATATGGTTCGCGATCCAGTAGAGAATGTGGCAGCCCAGGTGCGACATGCCGATCGCGTACACGTCGGGGAATGCAATCGCGATCCGCACTTCGGCGGCTTCCCAAGCGCCGGGCTGGACGAGCTGATTGACCTCCCCGCCGATGTACTGCGCCGGCTGCCGGACACGCGGCAGAAGCTCGTTGCTGATGCGCTCGTATAACAAAGGGGTAGTCATTCGCCGTCTGCTACCGGGCCTTGAGCCGGCGCCCAGGCGCTAGGGCCTCTACGTGATCAAGCGGCGTGCCGGACGCTGCTCGCCGCGCTCGCGGGCTGCGGGCGCTGAGCGTAGTCCTTTGAGCCGCGCGGCCTTGGCAGCTCGGCGGCGCCGCTGCGTGGTACTCGTTGCAGTCGCGGCCTGTTCGGCGGCGGCCCGCAGGGCTGCCAGCTCCTTTGGTGTCAGCCGCCGCGCCGCGCCGACCGGCAGACCGCGCAGGGAGAGCGGCCCGATCTGGACGCGCTTGAGCTTCTTCACGGGGTGCCCCAGCCGGACAAGCATGCGGCGCACCTGGCGATTGCGGCCCTCGCGCAACGTGATGCGCAGCGCGGAGCGGTCATGGCCGCGGTGGGCGATCTCGACCTCGCTGGCGGACGCCCGGCCCTCCGCGAAGTAGACCCCCGCTTTCATCCGGGCCGGCAGGTCGTCGGACACGCGGCCGCGAACCTCGGCGTAGTAAGTCTTCGGGACTCCGTAGCGCGGATGAGTGAGCCGTTGGGCCAGCTCGCCGTCGTTGGTTAGCAGCAGCAACCCCGTGCTTTCCTCGTCCAGCCGGCCGACCGGAAACAACCGCGCGGACAACGGCGGCAGCAGATCGACCGCGCGGACGCGCCCCGCCGGATCGCGGTTCGTACAGACGACGCCCTTCGGCTTGTGCACGATGAAGTAGTCCAGCCGCTGTGCCCGGACCCGCGCGCCGTCAACGATTACGCGGTCCTGCTCGGGAGTGACGAACGCCGGCAGCGTGTCCACCACCTCGTCGTTGACGAGCACCCGACCGTTCAAGATCAGTTCCTCGGCGTGCCGGCGCGAGGCGACGCCCGCGTCCGATAAGAACTTCTGCAAACGAACGCGGCCGGCGCCCGCTTCGGGCGTGCGGTGGCCCACGCGCTCTTTCGCGCGGCGTGTCACGCTCCGCCCTCCGTGGGTTCGGCGATCGGGCGCTCCGGCGCGAGCTCAGGGACGAGCGGCCGCAACGGACCCACGTCCTCGAGCACGACCTCCGCCGGGAGGCACTGGTCCTGGCTGAGTGCGGCCAATACCTCCACGACTCGCGAGTAGGGGAATCCCAGGCCGGGCAGGCGCCCGGCGTCATCGCGCTCCGGCAGTTCCGCCAGGGTCGTGATGAGGTCCACGACGCGCGGCGGGAGCACCATCTCTTCCGACATTCGTGCCCGCTGCTTGGCGAACACGCGAACATCGTCCGCGCCGTCCACCGTGTAGATCGTGAGCGACTCGTCCGGATGCGCGTAGAAGACCGGCGGCGTGATCGGCATCTGCGGATTGAACACCACCAGCCGTGGCAGGCGCGTGCGCCGTGCATAGATCAGGGGCGGCCCTCCGGAGTCCACCACGTCCAGGATGAAGTTGATCTGTCCTTGGTCGAGGATGTGGCGGAAGGTCACGGAGCGGATTCCGGGGTGGTTGTGCGGCAGGATGGCTTCGTACGCGGCGATGCGGACGCCCGGGTCGGGGTCGCCCAGCACGGGCGCGAGGTGCAGCGCCGCCTGCCGCGAGTCGCAACTCCCCAGCGCCTCGATGGCCAGGATGCGCAGCTCGCGGGATCCCGCGGCCGCTACGCCTCCCAGCACCGGCACGGCGGTGAGGTCACCGAGTCGCAGTCCGCTGCGGGCGGCGTAGAAGCTGAGGGCCGGGTCCGGATGTGCGTAGAACGGCTGCAAGCTCGGGATCACGCCGCGGCCAATTCCCTCCCAAGTGGCCGCGATGCGCTCGAGGTCGGTGCCGCTGGCCACGGCGTGGCGTAGGAGCTCGCCCAGCTTGGCCTCCACGATCGCGGGCCGATTGTCCAGGTAGAGCTGCCCCACGACCTGGCGGAAGCGCTCCGGCTGGCGCGTGAACAACGGCGGCGTGTGCAGCTCGATGTAGCCGGCGCTAGTGGCCTCGGCGGTTCGGGGCCTGTGACCAAAGCTCTCGTTGATGCGCCGCTCGATGCGCTGCGCAAGCTGGTAGTTTGGCCGCAGGAGCATGAGCTTGATCGGGCGCTCGTCCAGCGCGCGGCCGCCGCCCAGGACCAGGCCCTGTCGCAGGGAGTCATTCCGGTCGCGGGCAACGGGGTAAGGGACGACCCCTGAATCGGCCGCCGTCATGGCCGGGCCGGATTCGTCGTCGGGGGTCCGGTTCAGCACGTCAACCCGCGGGGCGACGAAGACCGGGCCGCTCGCCTCGGCCAGGACCGAGCCCTCGACCAGACCTTTACCGCTGGCGGCGACGTTGAAGTAGCGCATGGGGGTCGGCAACAACAGCCCGCCCTCGAGCGACTGGGTGGACGTGCCCGGTAGCGCGCGGACCTCCACGTCGAAGCGTGCGCCCTTCCGCGCGCCGGGCGCTACCAAGCCGACCACCTCCACGACCGCCGTGTCCAGCGAGTCGATGAGTTCGCCGGGGGAAGGCTGCGCCTTTCGCCCTCGGATCCCTTGGGGGCTGAGGTCTTTTGTCATGAGCTCGACCAGGTACTCGCGGATGACGGACGGGCAATCGCTACCGCCGCGGCCGTTCAACCCGACCACCAGCCCAAAACCCCGCAACGGCTGCACATCCACGCCCGCAACCACGGCCGCGGCGCCGACCGTCCCCGCCAGCAACAGGTCGTCGGCCGCCGGCGAGCGCGGCGGAGGCGCGGGCTCGGGCGGCGGGCTCACTGGGCCGAAGTTCTCGCAGCCGGGCAGAATGGACAGCAGGAGCGCCCACCGGATCCCGGCGAGCACCCGCCCGGTCAGGCCGGATTGCTGGTTACAGTTCGGTCGGCGACGCATGCCGCTTCCTCGCGCGTGAAGACCAACGCCCGCGCGGTAGTATAAGCCGCCGCGCGGTTGAGGTATACGTCGCGCCGGTGCGGTCCGGCTTGACCGGGGCTTGGCCCGGCCCGATCGTACCGGCCGCCGGCGGGCAAGGCGCGCTGGTCGCGCGCCGACCAAGACGGCTGGTGTCCAGCCAGAGGAGCGAACCATGGCGAAAGTGGCAGTCATCATTCCGGCGGCCGGAGCCGGGCAGCGTTTCGGCGGACAGGTGAAGAAGCCGTTCGCCCTGCTCGACAACCGACCGATCTTCATCCGCTCGATCGAGCTGTTCCTGAACCGCGCCGACGTGTGTCAGACGATTCTGACGGTCGCCCCGGAGGATTTCGACGTCGTCAAGGAGAAGTACGCCGCCAACATCATGATCATGGGGATCAAGCTGGTGAAGGGCGGTGCCGAACGCCACGAGTCGGTGCGTGCCGCGCTGCCGCACGTCGATCCGGCCGCGGAGCTCGTTTGCGTCCACGATGCCGTGCGCCCCTGCGTGCTCGAATCCTGGATTGACCAGGTATTTGCGGAGGCCGTCAAGAGCGGAGCCGCGATTCTGGCGGCGCCGCTGGTCGGCACGATCAAGCGCGTGGCCGGCTCCGGGGTGGTTGATGCGACGGTGCCGCGGGAAGGGCTGTACGAAGCGCAGACGCCCCAGGTGTTCCGCCCGGACCTGCTGCGCCGCGCGTACGAGGCGATGCCGGCCGACTTCCAGCCCAGCGACGACGCGCAAGTGGTCGAGCGTCTGGGGCACGGCGTGACCGTCGTGGTGACCGATCATCGCAACCTCAAGATCACGACCCCCGGCGACATGTCGCTGGCCGCCGCCCTCGTGAAGGAGATGGGCCGCAAGCCGAAGGGTCCCGCGCTGGGTGCGTTCGATGAGGCCCAATGGTAGTGGTAACGGACGCCAACGCGTGCTAGACTTAGTTTGGCGTTGTGTGCGGCCTGACGCGCGCGGAAAGTGCCGTCGTGGCCGCACCGAAGCGTGCGAACCTCGGCCCGCGGAGCTCGGCATCCGGAATGACGGCACGTTGGCGGCAGCGACCGGACACACGGATGAGGCGGCGCGTGGGCGCGGCCGTACCTGCAACGCTGCTTGCGCTGCTCGCGGGGTGCAACGGCAACCTGCCCGCGTGGTGGAACCAGACCTGGCCGTCCGCCGCCCCGCGCCGCGCCGCAGATGCAGCCGCCGCGCCGGCCGCCGAGGTACCTGTCCTGGTGCGGGCGGCGGAGCCGGAGCGCAGCAGCGCGGACCGGCGTGTCGCGCTGGATGTCGTGCTGACGGTCCTGCACGTCCAGGTGCCGGGTGAACGGCGCGCGCAGGTCGGACCGATCTGGAACCACTTGCGCGAAGACGTGTTCGACAGCGAGACGGCGCTGCGCCTGCGCAAGAACGGCGTACGGGTCGGGGTCGGCAAAGTGCAGTGGTGGGATGCGATCCAGGCGACGCTGGACGTGACGGAAGGCGTGCGCTCGCTGGCGCTGGACCCCGTGCGGCTGCCGCCCGGTTTTCCGCTGGCGCTGGAGTTGGACCAGCGGCCGCGCGAGCAGACCCTGTTCTACGTGGCGGACGACGGCATCCTGACCGGAGAGACTTGGCCGCACAGCCGCAACGTGCTGCGCATCAGCCACGAGCTGAACCGCCTGCATCCGGAACGGCTGCGGCTGCTGGTGGTCCCGGAGGTGCGGCAGCGCCTCGACGGCTGGCGCTGGGTGCGGACGGGATCGGGGCTGGCCCAGGTCCCGGATTACCACGGCCGCACGTTCGCCGCCGCGGCCTTCGCCGTGGACTTGGAGCCGGGGGAGTTCCTGCTCGTCGCACCGAACAGCGCGGCGGACACGTACGGCATCGTTGGCGGGGCGTTCCTTTCCAATGCGCAGGACCCGGACAAGCATGACTCCTATGTATTCCTGCGTGCGGACGTGAATCATGTCGCCCTCCGTCCCTGACACGGCTGCGACGACCGGCCGGCTCGATCCAGCCTACCTGGAGAGCCTGTTCCTCAACGCCGGCCTGGCGATCATCGCCTGCCGGCCGGACGGCGAGATCGTGGCGGGCAATCCGGCGGCGCTGGCGTTGTTCCGTTCGGGAGGACGGCCGCTGGGCGGGCACGTCAGCGCCCTGTTTCCGGCGCAGGACCGCGAGGCGATCGAGCGGGCGCTGGAGTCCGTTCAGAACACGCTGGAGGCCTGCGAGTACCGCACGCGGCTGGGTGGAACGGAGGCGGACCCGCTCGAATACGCGGTCTGGTTCACCCCGGTCCTCGAGCACGACGGCAGCGCGTGCGGCGTTTCCCTCTGGTTCCGGGACATCACCGAGCGGATGCGGCTGCGGCGGTCGCTCAAGGAGCGGGAGCGGCTGGCGGCGCTGGGGGCCCTGTCGCGCGGCGTCGCGCACCACTACAACAACCTGTTGTGCTGCATCGCGACCAGCGTGGAGTACGCCATCAACATGAACACCACGTCCGCGATGCGGCGGGCGTTGCAGCGCACCGCGGAGGCGGTCGCCCGCGCGGCACAAATCACCCAGCAGTTGATGGCGTTCGCGCGGGCGGACCATCGCGAGGGAGACCTCGCCGACCTGGCGGAGATGGTCCTGTACTACTGCGACCAGCAGGAGGAGCGGCTGGCGCGGCAGCACATCAAGCTGGTCGCGGAGTGGCAGGTCCTGCCGACCGTCGCCGTGCGCCGCGACCAGGCCCTGATCGTCCTGAACAACATCGTCGAGAACGCGGTCGAGGCCATGCCCGGCGGCGGCACGCTCACCGTGACCCTGGCGCGCCGCGACGAGAACAGCATCTGCCTGTCGATCTCGGACACGGGCCCCGGCATCGACCCGAAGCACATGGAGCGCGTCTTCGAGCCCTTCTTCACCACCAAGGGTGCCCTTGGGGCCGGCACCGGACGAAATGCGGGCATGGGCCTGGCCGTGGTCCACGGCCTGGTCGGGGAGATGCACGGGACCATCACGGCGTCGAACATCCCCGGCGGCGGGGCCCGCTTCGATGTCGTCGTGCCCATCCGGCGCGAGGGCTGACAATTCTGCGCCGTCTGCGGCGCGCGGGGAACTGCGAGGCACTCCAGGGCGGCCGACGACGTCACTGCCACTCGATCGTGCTCGGCGGCTTGCTGGAGACGTCGTACGCCACGCGGTTCACGCCGTGGACCTCGTTGATGATGCGATTGCTGATCGTGGCCAGCACGCCGTAGTCGATGTGGACCCAGTCGGCGGTCATGAAGTCCTTGGACTCGACGAGCCGGATCACGATCAGGTGCTGCCCTTCGTACGACCGGCCGTCGCCCATCACGCCAACGCTCGACACCGGCACCAGCACGGCGAAGCCCTGTGCTACCTTCCGATACCAGCCGGCCGCGTGCAGCTCCTCCAGCAGAATCTCGTCCGCCGAGCGCAGCAGCTCCAGGCGGTCGGCGGTCACCTCGCCGGCGATGCGGACCGCAAGTCCCGGCCCGGGGAACGGGTGCCGCCAGACCAGCGTCTCGGGCAGGCCGAGGGCCTCCCCAACCAGCCGCACTTCGTCCTTGAACAGGTTGCGCAACGGCTCGACCAGCTCGAATCCGAGCACCGCCGGCAGCCCGCCGACGTTGTGGTGAAACTTGATCACGGCGGCGTGGCCGGTCGGCCCATGGCCGGATTCGATGACGTCGGGGTATATCGTGCCCTGGGCCAGGAACCGCGCGCCCGCGATGGACTTCGCCTCTTGCTTGAATACTTCGATGAACTCGTGACCGATGATCTGGCGTTTCTGCTGGGGATCCAGAACGCCGGCCAGCTTCGTCAGAAACCGGTCGCGGGCATCCACGACACGCAGGTCCATTCCGAAATGATCGCGGAACGTGATCGCGACCAGCTCCGCCTCGCGCCGCCGGCACAGCCCGTTGTCCACGAAGATGTTCACCAGCCGGTCGCCGATCGCGCGATGCACCAGTGCCGCCGTGACGCTGCTGTCCACGCCGCCCGAGAGCCCGCAGATCACGCGCTCCTCCGGACCGACCTGCTCACTGATCGTGGCGACGGCCGACTCGATCACGCTCTGCACCCGCCAGTCCCCCTGGCAGCCGCAGATGTCGTAGACGAAATTGCGGATGATCTGCTCGCCGTCCGGCGTATGGCTCACTTCCGGGTGAAACTGCACACCGAACACCGGCAGGCTCTTGTGCCGGACCGCCGCGACCGGGCAGCCGGAGGTCGTCGCCAGGCTCTCGAAGCAGTCGGCCACCTGCGTGACCACGTCGCCGTGGCTCATCCACACGTTGACCTCGGGCGCCAGGTGGGCCAGCACGTCGGCCGGCTGCGTCACGCGCAGCCGCACGCGCCCATACTCGCGCGTCTGCCCCGCCTGCACCTGTCCCCCGAGTAGCTGGCACGCGATCTGCATCCCGTAACAAATGCCCAGTACCGGGAGGCCCATCTCCAGCACGCCGCGCGCGCACGTCGGCGCTCCCGCGGCGTAGACGCTGGCCGGCCCGCCGGAGAGGATCAGGCCGCGGACCCCCAGCTCACGCAGTTGCTGGGGCGTGACCTGCGGCGACAGCAGCTCGCTGTAGACGTGGCTTTCGCGTACGCGCCGAGCGATGAGTTGCGAGTACTGGCTGCCGAAATCGATGATCCCGATCGTCTCGCGCACTGGCATGAGGCTTCGATACCGCGCCGGCCGGCAACGGTCAAATGCCGGGGGATCGGCCGCCCTGCTCACAGGGGCGTGATCGTGGGGCCGGCATCGACTGTGATCCGTGGCGGCGGCTCGACCGGTGAGGGCGGGTCGGGGAGGGGCGCGACGGGCGCCGGGACGGGGGGCGCGGGCCGCTCTTGCACTGCCCACAACGCCACGACGAGCGGGAGCACCCAGACCAGGTTCGTCACGGCGCCACCCTCGCTCGCCAGGAGCGCGCCGGCGGCAATCGTCAGCAGTCCGCCCAGCAAGTGTCGAGGTCGCACCCGCCGGCCGAGGAAGACGGCCAGCGCGACCCATACGGCCAGCAGACCCGCCATGGCCTTCGCACCTCGGCGGACGAACACCCACTCGCCGGTCGCGTGCGGAGCGCCGGCCCAATACCGCAACGCACCCGGGATCGCCGGCTCGCGGGCGAGCGCGGGCATCCACGCGGCCTCCAGGACCGTGCGCGTCGCGGCCAGCAGGTGCGTCGCTTTGGACATCTGCCCGAAGGCCGCCCGGTATGTCGTTTGTACCACCGGCCACGCGCTCTCGCTGACGTCCAACTGCCGATACAGGACGGTGCTTCCGTTCACGCTGTACGGCCAATTGATCCTGACGGGCGCGGGTGCCTGCTCCGCGTCCTTCAACGCGGCTGACTCACTCTCGACGAGCATCCGCCATCCCCACCTCGACCAGGGTTTGGATCCCGAGTCCGTCGCCGGCACATCCCGCCGGTCGACCACCAGCGTATCCTGGTCTACCAGGCGCGCCGCGTACGGCGGCGGAAGCCCGGCGAGCGCGAGCGCCCCATCGGCGCGTGGCAGCGCCGGCCGCACGAGCCAATACAGCCCGCACGCACACAGCGCCACGCCGGCCGCCAGCCCCAACGTGCTGCCCACGCCGTGCCACCCGCGCCGCCAGAAGTGCGCCAGCAGGACCGGCAGCCCAAGCCAGGCCCACGGCCAGGCGATGCCCGCCACGATCAGACACAGCGTGGCGAGCAGTCCGCCGACACCGGCCAGCAGCGCGAACGCGAACGACCACGTCAGCAGCACCGCCGGCAACATCACTTCCGGGCGTGCCAGGCACTCGAGCGTGCCGGGAAAGATGCAGAACAGCGCCAACATCGTCCAACTACTGCCGGACGCCCGCCAGCGCGAGCTGATTACGCCCAACCCGGCCAGCAAGAGCACGAACAGCACGGCGTTGGCCAGCCGCGCCGCCGCGAGGTCCGCCGATTCCTCCCAGGGCGCCGCCAGCCACCAGTCGCGGTTCTCCCAGGTCATTCGCTGACCGTAGCCCTCCCGTTCGAGAGCCAGCGTCGGAGGAAGAACCTGAACCGCACCGGCATATACCAGGTACACCAAGGGCGACCGGCTCTCGAACTCCGCCGCGTCGCCGTACGGCAGCTTTCCACTCGCCGCGGTACACAATCCGCCCACGATCCCGTCGCGCGCGCCGGCGGAAAGCGGCGCCGTTGCGATCCGGTGGATGCAGAGCACCAGCGCGACCACGAGCAACACGAGCCGCGCGCCGCTCGACGCGAATTCGGCGCGTGCGACCGGCTTCGTCGTCAGTAGCAGGACCACGCCGCGCACCAGCCAATACAACGCGACCGCGGTCAGGCCCAGGTACGCCCACCATTGCCCGGAGCAAGTCCACCCGGCCACCGGGCCCGTTGTGTCGCGCAGCGCCAGCAGCAGGCAGGTCCCCGCCAGGACCACCCCATCCAGATTCCGCAACGACCACACCGGCCGAAGATGCAGCGTCAGCGCGAGTGTGACCGCCGCCGCCAGCCAGCAGAGCGTGGACCAGCCCAGGTCGGGCCAGAACTCCCAGGCGCGCAGAGCGGCAGGAGCGTCCAAGGCCGGACGAGTCGCCGGCATTGAGGGCGGGGGCGGAGCAGCGGCCGCGGTCACGACGACCGTCCCCAGCGCCAACATGACCACTACCAGCCCGACTCGCTTCGCGCAGCCCGTACTCATGATTGGTCCGCTCTTCGCAGCACGCTGGGAGCACCGTCTCCCGCCAGCCTTCTGCCTGGGATCACATGCTACCACGCCGCCGCGGGCCACAATAGTCGCGCGCTGGAACTACGCCGTGCGCCGGCCGCACTTATCAGTCCGCCGCAGAAGTCTCCATGGGCGGAACACCGGCGAGACGCCGGTGCCACCCTGTAGCGTCGGACCTCCGTGTCCGACGTTTCTCGAGCCAAATGGGATCCTCGCCGGACTCGGAGGTCCGGCG
>JALHJL010000137.1 GCA_022839625.1 Phycisphaerales bacterium | reverse complement strand
AATCGCACACTATTACCTTAACATAGAAAAGAAACCTCCACTGACGTTCCCAATTCCGGCACCTGATGCTCTTCCAGTTCCATACCCATGGAATATGTCCAGTCCACCATTCAATGATCCTTCAAAGGCCCCATTAGAATTAAATGATATTGATGACATCTTTAAAGAATATAATGTACCATCTCCGGAAGAAGTTGCCGTGGCAGCCGGGATATAGTAGGTATTATTATAGCAGGAATAATTTTAGGTAGTATGGGAGTAACAGCATAAAACTCTTCAGATAAAGTTATATTTGAGTAAATTTAAACACTGTTTGGCTAGGGGTGGTTTTAATGAAGACAGGGTCAAAAATAATTATAATTGGTTGTATTCTTATAATTATAGGATTACCATTATTTTTGTTATATGGTAAATTGTTACCTCACATATTTCTTGTGTTGATGGGGATTTTCTGGATTGTATGGGGTTTATTTAAGAACAAAGGTTATTTTAATAAAACTTATTATATGGCTATTTTTGGCTTAATTGAGTTATGGGGATTAATGTTACTTTATACCTTTTTATTTAGAAATAATGAATATTTAAGAAGTATTTATATATTTTATATTCTAGTTGGACTTTTTATATTTCTCTTGATCCGTTTTGGTGTATTTTATATTCGTAAACATAAAGAGCTTAATTTATAAGAAGCTGAAATTTTTATGGAAATATAAACATCAAGTATAAACCGTCATCATGGTGTTGCAATAGCCATATACATTATTTCTGCAGTATCGGCAGTTATCTGGCAATAGAAGTAGCTAGAATCAAAAATAAAAACATAACATCCATTCTGTGATCTGGGGCTCAGTATCCATTATTGAAAATAACTCACCTTAAAAGTAATTCTAGAGATAATGACATCAAAAAATTGAGATTAAAAGTCAATTTCAATGTAAACCTTAAAAATTAGGAATAGGATCGATGATTTTATGAGTATTAGGGGGATAATAATTGATTCTTTGAGTTATCCCTTTTCTAATTGGATGAGATTTTTGTTTTTGGGAATCATTGTATTGATTAGTTTCTCACAATATACTGTTTTATATTTGGTTAAGATAAATTTTCTGTTATTTATTTGTTTAGATATTATTGGATTCTTATTTGTAGGATCATTTGCAAGGGGATACTTATTTAAAATTATAAA
>JALHJL010000022.1 GCA_022839625.1 Phycisphaerales bacterium | reverse complement strand
CTACGCTCTCGTTCATTCCCATAGCTGTCTCCTGTTTCGAAATTCCACACCGGGCAGCATAACCGCCCGGCAGGGGACAGCCTTTCATGGGATTACACTGTCTGTCTGCGGCGGACTGAGAGGCTGGGCAGCGCCCGCCGTTGCTCTATAATCGCCGAGGCTCGCGTTCCTGGGAGACGTTGTTGTGGCTAGCGAGTGGAACATGCCGCGCCGAGGCGACGCCTGCGCCGGGTGTCAACGGCGCTTCGCGGTCGGTGCGCCGGTGGCGGTCTTGTTGTACGAAGGGACCGCCGGCTACGAACGCCGGGAATACTGCGAGGAATGTCGGCCCGCGCCGGAGCCGCAGCCGGTGGCCTCGTGGAAGACGCGCCGGCCGGCACCTACCGCAGCGAAGGCGCGGCCGTTTGACCGGGAGGCGATCCACGGCATCTTCGAGCGCCTGGAGGATGCGGAGGAGCCGCAACAGGTTCAGCTTCGCTTCGTCCTGGCCCTGCTGCTCTGGCGCAAGAAGGTCTTGCGGCTTGAGCGGACCCTGGCGGTCAACGGGCGGGAGGCCTGGGAGTTCGTGGCCGCGCAGTCCGGGGTCTCGCACCGCGTCGTCCGCCCGGACTTGGATGAAGCGCAGCTTGAAGCGCTCAGCGCGCAGCTCGAGCAGGTTCTCGCCGGGCAGACGAGCGGTTCGCCGGCGGGGAGCGACCTTCCTGGGCAGGAGGACTGCGATGGGTAGGGCCGTTTTCGTGCTGACCGCCGCGCTGGTCTGTGTGGCAGGCTGTCCGTCGCCGCGGGGGGCAGCGCCGGTGGACCGGCGCGAGGCACTCGAGCGCGTCAACGCGAACCTCGGGTGCATCCGCGAGCCCGTACACTGTACGGGCTGGGTCACGTTCAGGTTCCGGGACGATCAGGGACGGATGCGTTCCTTCGATCTGAACGAGGCCCGGTTGCTCTATCGCCCGCCGCAGTCGCTGTTGCTCGATGTCCGTTCGTCGTTGGCGGGGACCGTCGCGCAGTTCGGCTCCAACGACGATGAGTACTGGCTATGGATCGATGTGCCGGACTTCCGCAAGCTCTGGCGGGGGTCGTGGCAGAAGATCGGTGCGCGCGGGGAGCGGGCGCTGCCGATCCTGCCCAACGAGTTGTTTGATGCGCTGATGTTGCGTCCGCTGCCGGAAAGTCTCGAAGGCGGCCAACTGCCGCTGCTGCGGGTCGATGGGGAGGACCACCGCCTCATCTTCGTCCGCTTGAGTCCGGGCGGCCAGCCGCTCGGCTGGCGGGAGGTTCGGCTCCAACCGCAGCCGCCCTACCAACCGGTGGAGATCATTGACCGGATGTCCGACGGCGAGGTGGTCATGCACGCGCAGCTCTCGGGCTACGCGGGGATCGGCCGCGAGGGGCCGCTGACGGCGCGACGTTACGTCGTCCACTGGCCGCGGCACGACGCTGAGATGCGGCTGGACCTCCTCGGAGCCAAGTCGCGCCCCGACCTCCCCGAGGACGTGTTTGATTCTCCGGCGGGTTGGCAGGGCGAGTGGGAGGACATCGACGCCGCGCCTCAAGGTTCGGCTATACCGTGACGGGGTTCAGGTGCTCATTGCAGACAGGTGCAGTCCCGGCGCGCCGGGGTAAGCAGTTGCCCGATACAGCCGCAAGACCCGCTGGTCATGGCGCGCGTTCCTGTTTCGTTGCTGCGCTCGGACGCGCCGTCGCTTCCGCCGCCGCGCTGGGGATGGCGATCGCCGCGGCCGGCCAACCGGCGGCAGGGCCGGGCGACCGGACGGTGTGGACCGTACGCGTCGCGGCCGAGGAACAGACGGTGTGGATCGCGGCGAGCGCCGGCGAGAGTTCGGTCATCTACCGCCGCGGCATCAACGAACCGTTCCAGGCCCTGGAGCCGCTGAAGGCCCTGGTCGTGAAAGTGGCCGGTTCGGCCGGCGTGCTCTACAGCTTCGTCGAAGACGGGGCCTTCTACTCGCTGGGACAGGAGCGGTGGACGCGCGAGCGCGACCTGCCACGCCGCAGCCTGCCGCTGGATCTGGTCGGCGATGACACCGGCGTATACGCGCTGCTGCGTTCGCCTTCGACGGGCGAGATGCAGCGCATGGTGGGGCAGGGTCGAACCGCGACGACCGCGCCGTTCGACGCCGGCGAGGCCGTGTTGACGCTTGCGCGCTACGGTGCGTCGGGTTGGATGGCGCTGGCGCCGTGTCCGCGTGCGCCCGGCAGCGCAGGGCCGGGTACGCCGCGCCTGGCCGTTCTGAACGGCATCCCGTGCCTGGTGTGGCGGGACGAGCAAGACGGCCGGATCGAGTGTGCACAACTGGACGTGGAGACCGGGCGCTGGCATCCGGCGCCCGCCGCTGCCGTGGCGCGTGCCTCCGGCGACTTCTGGATCGCAGCCGTCAACCGCGTGCCGACGATCGTCGTCACCGACCCGGTTGGGGAAGAGGGGCCGAAGCTGACGGTGCTGCGGCTCCTGGGCGGGCTAGGTTCGCTGCCCGGAGAATGGCGGGCCGCGCCGCTCCACTTGTCGGAGCTCCCTGCGGGGGTCGAGCCCGAGCGGTACGACGCGGTCTTCGGATTCAACCAACATGCCGTCATGTTGATGGTGGACCGGTCCGGCGCGCCGCACCTGCAATTCGGGCGGATCGACGCCGTTCCGACGGAAGGCACGCTGTCGGTGGGCGACGTGCTGAGCGGGCGGCACAGCCCCGAAAAGGAATTGCGCTGGCTCCAGGGGGTAACGCTGGTCGTGCTCGTGGCCCTGCTGGTCGCGCTGTTCGTCTTTCGACGCGGAGCGATGGTCGCCGTCCTCAATCTGCCGGAGGACTGCGCGCTCGCCCTGGCCATACAACGCCTGGTCAGCTTCCTCATCGACGTGACGCCGTTCGCGCTCCTCTTCGCGGCTGTGCTGGGTGTGGATGCTCTGGGTGCACTCCGCGAGCTGCTTGGCTGGGCGACCGGAAGCGGCGGGGCGGCCGGCAGGCTGCCGACGCTCGCGGCGCTACTCTGGTGGGCGGCGAGTTGTGGCAGCTACACGGTCTACGGCGCGGTGATGGAGTGGTTGACCGGCCGGACGGTTGGCAAAGTCGTGCTGGGCGTGCGCGTGGTCTCCGAGGCGGGCACCCGGGCGCGGCCGTGGCAACTCGTGGTGCGCAACGTGCTGCGGTGCCTGGAACTGATGCCGCCGTTCTGGGTCCTGGGTTTCGTCGTGGTCCTGTCGCGGAACCGGCAGCGAGTCGGGGACATCTTCGCACGGACCATCGTCGTGCGACGCCTGGGCCGGCCGCGGGCGGACAATTGAAGACCGGGGCGGCGGGGCACCCCGCCTGTCCGTGGCAGGTTGTATCCGCCACGGCGGATTTCGCCCGTCCGAGGCACATTTCTGGCAGGTTACATCCGCAGCGGCGGATTCCACCTGCCCTACGTGTCTGCGCGTCCGAACTCGGGGTTCGCACGCCGCGCGTCTTCGGCGGATTCGAGGCGACCCCGCCCGAGTCCCGCCGTATGCCCCGGCTTGGCAGTCCGTTGGAGAAGGGTGCGGGCACCGCGAAACGTTGACTGCGGGAGGTGGTTCGCTATAGTCTCCGGGCGATGCCTCCGGCGCTGCGCGCGGCGTGGTTTCCTGATTTCGCGGGCCAGGTTTGCATGAAGAACGTTCTGATCACCGGCGGAGCGGGTTTCATCGGGTCCAACTTCGTCCGGTATCTGCTGGAGCATGAGCCCGGCGTGCACATCGTCAACCTGGACGCGCTGACGTACGCCGGCAGCCTCGAGAACCTGCGCAACCTGCCCGATCCGGCGCGACACACGTTCGTCCAGGGGGATATCCGCGATCGGCCACTCGTCGACATGCTGATCGAGAAGCACAAGCTCGACACGATCGTCCATTTTGCGGCCGAGTCGCACGTGGACCGCTCCATCGCCGGACCGGCAGCATTCATCGAGACGAACATCATCGGGACGTTCCAACTGCTCGACGCGGCGCGCGCGGCGTGGATGGACGGAAGAGCCGCGCGCCCGGGCGTCCGCTTTCACCACGTCTCCACCGATGAGGTCTACGGCTCGCTCGGGCCGGACGATCCGCCGTTTACCGAGCAAACGCCGTATTCCCCCCGGTCGCCTTACTCGGCGTCCAAGGCGGCGAGCGATCACCTGGTTCGCTCCTATGCACACACGTACGGGCTGCCCGTCACGATCAGCAACAGCTCGAACAACTACGGTCCGAACCAGTTTCCCGAGAAGCTGATCCCGCTGATGATCCTTAACGGGCTGCGCGGAAAGCGGTTGCCCGTTTACGGCGACGGGCGGCAGATTCGCGATTGGCTTCACGTGACCGAGCATTGCGAGGCGATTCGGCTGATCCTGAAAAGCGGCGTGGTCGGCGAGACGTACAACATCGGCGGCGGCAACCAGCCGACCAACCTGAGCATCGTCAAGCAGATCTGCGCGCTCCTCGACGAACGGTTTCCCGAGTCGCCGCATTGTCCCCACGAACGTTTGATCGAGTTCGTGGCAGACCGTCCCGGACACGACCTGCGGTACGCGATGGATACGCGCAAGATCCGAAGCACGCTCGGCTGGCAGCCCCGACAAACGCTGGCGGCCGGCCTGCGCGAGACAATCGACTGGTACATCGGACACTTGGACTGGCTGAAAGCCGTCGACGAGCAGGGCGATTACCAGTTGTGGATCACGGAGAATTACGCCCAGCGAGGGTGAGAGATCATGAAGGGCATCATTCTGGCCGGCGGCCGCGGAACGCGCCTGTACCCGTTGACGCGGGGCGTCAGCAAGCAGCTTCTCCCGGTCTACAACAAGCCGATGATCTTCTACCCGCTGTCGGTGCTGATGCTGGCCGGCATCCGCGAGATTCTGGTGATCAGCACGCCGGAGGACTTGCCAGCTTATCAGCGTGCCCTGGGTGACGGCCGCCAGTGGGGCCTGCGCTTGGCGTACGCGGAGCAGGCCCAACCCCGCGGGCTGGCGGACGCCTTCCGCGTCGGGCGCGATTTCGTGAACCGGCAGCCGGTGGCGCTGGTGCTGGGTGACAACGTGTTCTACGGGACCAGCCTCCAGGAAAAGGTGCGCCGCGCTGCCGCGCTCGAAGAGGGGGCGGTGATCTTTGCGTACGAAGTCCACGATCCGGAGCGTTATGGCGTGGTCGAGTTCGACGCGGCGCGACGGGTGGTAAGCCTGGAGGAGAAGCCGGCCAATCCGCGCAGCAATTACGCCATTCCCGGAATGTACTTCTACGATCACAAGGTCTGCCAGATCGCCGACGCGCTGAAGCCCTCGACACGCGGGGAGTTGGAGATCACCGATCTGAACCGCGTGTACCTGGAGCATGACGAGCTGCGCGTTGAAGTGCTCGGGCGCGGCACGGCGTGGCTGGACGCCGGGACGCACGAATCACTGCTGCAAGCCTCCAACTTCGTGCAAGCGGTCGAGCAGCGGCAGGGGCTGATGATCGCCTGTCCGGAGGAGATCGCGTTTCGGATGGGGTTCATCGACGCCGAGCAGTTGATGGCGTCGGTCGAAGCCCTGCCGGGCAGTTACGCCACCTACCTGCGCCGACTGATCGGATCGGCGGAGCGCACCCAACCCCCCGCGTAGCCTGCGCTTGCTCAGCTCGCACGCACGGCCGCAATCACGCGGGCCTGCTGCTCGGCGGTCATGTCGTTGAAGAAAGGCAGGCGGACAAGCTGGTCGGCCACGCGTTCGGTGACCGGACAATCGCCGACCCGTCCGCCATAGCGCTGTCCCATCTCGGACAGGTGCAGCGGCTGGTAGTGGAAGACCGCGTGGATGCCGCGCTGGCGGAGGCCCTGGATCAGAGCCTGCCGCCGTTCGAGATCGGGCAGCAGCAGGTAGAACATGTGGTATGCTTGTTCGCAACCGTCCGGGACGGTCGGCAGACGCACGCCGCGGGCGGCGGCCCAGTCGCACAGTTCGGCCTGGTAGCGGTCCCAAATCCGACGGCGGCGCGTTTGAATTTCCTCCCGTTGCTCCAGTTGCGCGAAGAGAAACGCGGCCAGCAGGTCGGACGGGAGGTAGCTGGAGCCGAGATCGACCCAGGTGTACTTATCGACCTGGCCGCGGAAGAAGCGGCTGCGATTGGTGCCCTTCTCGCGGATGATCTCGGCGCGCTCGACCAGGCTCGGATCGTTGATCAGCAGCGCCCCGCCCTCCCCGCAGGAGATGTTCTTCGTTTCATGGAAGCTCTGCGTCGCGACCGCGCCGAACGTCCCGAGGTATCGGCCGCGAAACTTGCCGAAGAGCGCGTGGGCGTTGTCTTCCACGACCGGAATACGCCGTGACCGGCTGATCTCCATGATCCGGTCCATGGCGCAGGCGACCCCCGCGTAGTGCACGGGGACGATGGCCCTGGTGCGCGGCGTGAGCGCGGCTTCCAGGAGCCGCTCATCCAGATTCAGCGTGTCGGGACGGATGTCGACGAACACCGGCCGGGCGCCGCGCAGGGCGAACGCGTTGGCCGTGGAAACAAAGGTGAACGACGGGACGATGAATTCGTCCTCGGGGCCCAGGTCGAGCAGTAGTGCGGCCATTTCGAGCGCGTGCGTACACGAGGTCGTCAGGAGTACCTTGCGCGCCCCGACGGTCTGTTCGAGCAGTTCCTGGCACTTCCGCGTGAAGGGCCCGTCGCCCGAGAGGTGCGCGCCGTGCAGGCACTGCTGGATGTACTCCAGCTCGCGGCCCGTGGGCACCGGCCGGTTGAAGGGGATTGCCGTTAGTTCAGCCGACATGAGTACTGCCTGGCCTCAGCGTTTGCGGAACACGAACAGCTTCTGGGTGCCGTAATCGCCGGCGGGCGGCAGCAGCGCCCAGAAGCGATTCCACTCCATCAGCGGGTTGGCCGCGTCGCCCCGTTGGCCCAGCGCCTGGTTCAACAGCGGCTTGAGCACGCGGGTCCCGACGAAGTACGTGCTCGCGAAATTGCAGATTTCCAGCGACTCGAGCTCCGGCACGGCGTGCGTGACGCGCTCTTCGTCGAGATACTCGTTAAATCCGGGCATCGGGATGGCGTCGAGGCCCCATTCGGCGCGGAAGGCGTTCAGCTTGCGCCAGCCCTGCAGCGTAGCCTCGGAGAGCAGCAGCAGGCCGCCCTGCTTCAGCACCCGCGCGCACTCGCGCAGGCCCTTGAGCTGCAGGTCCCAGTTGCGCAGGTTGATCAGGACACGGATGACGACGACCTTGTCGTAGGCCGCCGCCGGCTCGTTCAGCGCGGTGATGTCGCCCACGTCGAAGGTCACGCGTCCGAGGAGATTCCCCGGCAGGTCGGCGAGGCGCCGCTTGGCTTGCGCAATCATTTCTGGAATGTAGTCCAGGCCGCGGATATCGATCCGCCGCTGGGCCGCGAGCTGGACCGTGGAATAGCCGTTGGCGCATCCCACGTCGAGGACGCGGTCGCCGTCGGCCAGGCGGCCGGCCAACTCGCGGATTTCCAACTCGATGGCGTGGACGTCGGACCACGATGCGGCCGGTGACTGGCCGTGCTGGACGGCCTGTTCGTGCCAGTAGTTGCGGATCTCAGCGAGACTGAGCTTCTGTGACATGCGGGTGGGACTCCCGCGGCCGGCGGGTCGCACTGCCGGACCGGCCGCGCACGACGTAGGGCGGCCGGTCCATCATGCGGAAGTGCATGCGGGCCAGGTACTCGCCGATGATGCCGAGGCAGAAGAGCTGCGCGCCCGAGAAGACGGCGACGATGGACGCGAGGAACGGGAACCCGGGCACGGTGCCGCCCTGTATGAGGTACCGACCGACGACATAGACCAACACTACCAGCCCGAACAACGTCAGCGTGAACCCCAGAATGCTCGCGACCTGCAGCGGCAGCGTGCTGAAGCCGGTCATCATGTTAAGGGCGTGACGCACCAGGCTGCGCAGCGTGTAATTGGACGCACCCAGGGTGCGCGGGTCATGCCGGACGCGGACGGCGGACAAACGCGTCGTGGCCCAGGTCAGCAGGACGTCGATCGATACGAACGAACTCTGGTAGCTGGCGAACGCGGCCCGCAGCGGCAGCCGAAAGACGCGGAACGCGCTGACGTTGCGCGCCGTCTCAGCCCCCATCGCGCCCTGCAGCGCGAGCTTGGTGATCTTCGAGGCCAGGCCGCGCAGCAACCCGTGCGGTCCCACCAGCGGCGTGCCGTAGACGACGTCGTAGCCCTCGGACAGACGCGCCAGCAGCTTCGGGATCTCTTCCGGCGGGTGCTGCAAATCATCGTCCATCGTGACGATGACTTCGTAGCGGGCGTGGCGGATACCGCACAGCAGGGCGCCGTGCTGGCCGTAGTTGCGCATCAGATTAATGCCGACGATCTCCGGATGTGCGGCGGCCAAGGCCTCGATCCGCGCCCAGGTGCCGTCGCGGCTCCCGTCGTTCACGAAGATGATCTCGAACTCGTCGGCCTGTTCACGGAGCACCGGCAGCAGGCGCTCGACCAGCGGTTCAAGCGAGGCTTCGCTGTTGTACGCCGGGATGACGACGGATAGTGTCTGGCGCACGGCAGTTTCCGCGCGCGCGATGCGCTCCAACCGTGCATTCCAATCAGCGGGGGTCATTGCATTCTCGCTTGGCACCGCGTACACCCGGCGCCACCCAGATTACACCGACGCGGTCGCGCGGCTGTCAAGCCGGGCGCTCCAGCCCGCCGGTCAGGACGGTGGTGCGCGGTGAGGTAGCTGCCGTCCGGGCTGTGGCTACAATTCGCGCTCCAGCACTGCAGTGCGCCGTTGGAGAGGCTGCCTGAAACTGTGCATCCAATGCGGCGAGACGTTTTCCAGCCCGGACTGGACCTGCCCCAGTTGTGGGTACGCCCCAGTGCAGCGGGACGGTTTCCTCGCGTTTGCGCCAGCGCTGGCGGGGCAGAATGACGGCTTCAACCCGACGGCCTTCGCCGGGCTGGCCGAGGTCGAAGCCCGCAATTTCTGGTTTCGGGCGCGCAATCGGCTGCTGGCGTGGGCGTTGCGCCGCTACTTTCCGCGGGCGGAGTCATTCCTGGAGATCGGCTGCGGCACCGGCTTTGTGCTCAGCAATCTCCGCCGGGAGTTTCCCGTCCTGCGGTTCTCGGGCAGCGAGATTTGCACGGAGGGCCTGGCGTTCGCCCAGGCGCGGTTGCCTGGCGCGGCCTTGTTCCAGATGGACGCCCGGAATATCCCGTATGTCGATGAGTTCGACGTCGTCGGGGCCTTCGATGTCCTGGAGCACATCGAGGATGACGAGGCCGTGCTGCGGCAGATGCATCGGGCAGTTCGCGACGGCGGCGGCATCCTGCTGACCGTGCCGCAGCACCGTGTCCTCTGGAGCGCGTTCGATGAGTACGCGCGGCACAAACGCCGCTACGCGCGCCGGGAGCTCCTGTCCAAGGTGCGCGGAGCAGGATTCACGCCGCTGCGCGTCGGTTCGTTCAACGCGGTGTTGCTCCCGCTGATGCTGCTGTCGCGCCTGCGGAATCGGCGCCTGACCGCGGGGTACGACGCCGTCGACGAGTTGCGGATGGGGGCGCTGGCGAACACGCTGCTTGGGGCCGCGCTGGCCGGGGAGCGAGCCTTGATTCAGGCCGGCGTGCGCTTCCCCCGGGGCGGCTCACTCTTCGTCGTGGCCGCCAAGACCGGCCGGCAGGGGGCCACTTCTCGCACTCCATGAAGATGGACGTGTAGGGGATGCGCAGCACCTTGTGCGACACAACGGTCCGCACGCGTGAGAAGACGTGCTCGGCCAGCGGCCGATACTCCGGCTCCCGGCGGATGTTCTGCCCGCGGTCGCGCGACACGACCCAGCGCGACAGCCGGGACTGATCGGCGGTGTAGGAGTTGTCTTACGTCACCAGCCGGCCGCCGGGCCGCAGTGACTGGTGGGCGAGGCCGAAGAGCTGCAGCGCCTCATCGTCGTCGAGGTGGTGCAGGATGGCGATGGCCCGCACGATGTCGCAGGGTGGCACGCGTTCCAGGCTGGCTGACGTCACGCGCTCCGCCCAGAACGTACCTCGATGGCCGAAGCGCCGGCGAGCGGCGGCGATGTAGTCGCCGCTCAGGTCGAATCCGTAGTAATCGGCCGGCCCCAGGTAGTCGAGGATGGCGCCCGTGCCGCAGCCGATGTCGAGCACGCGGTCCCCGGCACGGGCCCGGATGAACTCGCAAGCCAGCCGCTGTCGGCAGCGGTGTGCGCCGATGGCCCGTTGAAACAGGTCGTAGATCCCGGCGCTTCGGAGCAGTCTTCGAATCCCGGTGTGCGTCTCAGCCATGACATCACCGTGTGGCGCGGCGCGCCCCGCTCCTGCAGCGAGGTATGCTGTCTGGTTCGGCGACGCGCGCGTCGCTCAAGGTCACTTCCGCCCGTGCGCCCCGCTTGAGCTGCAACACCACCTCCGTCGTGCGAGTATTGCGCGCAACGGCGCTGACCGAACATCCCAACACGCACATCAGATCGACCTGGCTGCCGCAAACCACCCCCGCAGCCGCCGCCGCGCCCGCGCGCAGCGCAGTGTCACGCACACTGGCTGGGCGGCAAGCGGCGCGACTTCGCCGCCGCGGCACGTTGCGGGGTCGGGCAACCAATTCGTCAGGGATGCTGCGCGCTTCCGCCGATGGGTTGGCTGGCCGCGGCGTCGGGCACGATCTCCGCCCGGCGCAGGACCAGACCCGCGCTCTTTCCTTTCTGCAAACGTACGAACACGTGGACATCGCGAATCTGCTCGGGTGGAATCTCGCCGCTGGCGCGAAAATACCCCGACGGCCTTGACGGCACCAGCGTAAACGAGCCGGAAACGCCGCGCCGCCGCTGAGTCGAACGCAACGACCATTGGTAACGGAGGAGTTGCCCGCGCTCGCTGCCGTAGATGTATACGTACAAGACCTCCACATGCTCGCTCTCGAGCAACTCAAGATCGAGCCGCACGGCCCGCATTCCGTTCACCTCGAAGTGCACACCGCCGTAATGCGGATCCTCTCCGACCGGCCCAGGCAGGAGCTCGCAGCGCAGCCCGTCGCCTTCCCGTGTGACCTCGGCTCCGCCGATGCCCTTGTGCCATTTGTTGCTGAGGTACCCACCGGGCTCGCGGTCGAAGTGGACCGGCTCGAACAGACGGTCAGGTACGTAGGGGACATCGGCCGGGTAGGCGGGCTTGGCGATCACGCGCAGCCACGGCGGCGGCTCCGCGGGCAAAATCCGGAAGACCCGGGCGAAGCAACGCCCGTTCCGGTCTTCGGTGCTGAACGCTTCAAGCCAGTTGGCTGCGATCCCTCTATAGGTCGGATCCTTGCGCAGGGGCATGTGGCCCTGCTCCAAGTGGGTAATGACCACCCAGCCGTCTTGCGCGTCATACGCGTGCGCGATGCCCGTCAAGCCCCCTTTGAACGGCTGACACCCCGCAAGCACTTCGAAGGCCGGTTTCGTGTAGTACGGGATCACTACGTCGCGACGCGGGACATCTACGTAGATCTTCTCGTCGTCCGCGGCGCAGGCATCGACATAGGCAAAGGCCCGGCGTACCACGTCGGCCCGGTCACGACCGTGCTGCTGCCATTCCTTGCGCAAGGACAGACCCGTAGCCAGAACGAGCGCGAGAGCGGCGACCGGCATCAGCCGGCGGTCCCAGCGCTCGGGCAGTCGGCGCAGCAGGGCGCGCACCCCCAGCACGGAGAACACGACGAACGGAACCGACACTTGCAGCATATAGCGCTGGGTCCAGCTTCCCAGCTTCAGCGCTTCGAGAACAATTACCACTTGTAGCCCGGTTAGCAGCAGGAACAAGAAACGCAGCGGCGTACGCCTGTCGAGCAGCGCCAGCAGCGCCAGGAGCGGAAACACCACGATTGCGTACCCGAACACCCAGGAGCCGGTCAGATAGCCCCAGGCCATGCCCAGGTTTGTCGGGAAAGGCCGTGGCAAGTCGAGATGTTCGTAGATGTAGAGGTAGCGCGCCAGCGTCAGACGCCAGAAAGCCAGAGCGCCGCTTCCTTCCCACCAGAAGTACCAACCTGCCAGAACCTGCACTACCACGAAACCGACGACGACAAACAGGATTCGCCAGTCAATGCACTTGTGCTTCCAACTCGAATAGACGGCCCAGATCGCCAGCGGAGCCAGGCACAGGTACGCGATTTCCTTGACGTACTCGAGGTACCCCAACGCCATTCCGGCCAGCAGCGCGTAGACCCACTTCCGCCGCGCCGCACGCTCAGACGCCGCCATTCCCCACCAGAAGAGCGCCAGGACCGTCGCGAAGACGTTGTCCTGGAGCCAGATCGTCGCCTGATAGACGTCAATCGGGAGACAGGCCCAGAGCCACGCGGCCAGTAACCCCGCCTGGCGGTTCGCCAACGTTGCGAGCAGACCATACGCCACAAGCACGCCGCCCAGACTGAACAGCAGCGGGACGAGTGACAGGGCCCACTCGCGGACGCCAAATGCGGTGATGCTGAGCGCGAGTGGAAGGTTGAACCCGATGCGACGGCCGTTCACGCTCTGGGCCATAACGACGCCGAATTCCGCTTCGCTCCTGGCGCCACAAGCGTGCGCGGCGTGCAGCGCATGAGTTAGATCGTCGCTGGCGATCATCCCCGTGAAGAAGTACAGGCGGACCGCCAGGCCGGCAAACACGGCCAGAACCAGAAGGACAGCTTCAGACCGTTTCACGCGTCGACTTCCTGAACGAGCGAGAGTGCCACAGAGCCCGCGGCCGGCCGTGCAACCTGCGGCTTGCGCAGCCTGCCTCAAGCCGCCTGCGTCGGTGCCACCGGCACCCGGGCGGGACTATACGTGGGATGCCAAACACAGTCAACGCGAGGCGCGCGGCCGCCGCTCAGCGCGGCGTCGCCGCGGATGCCGACCAGGTGGGCCAGCACGACCGCGGCGCCGGCAATCAGCAGCCGCCGCCCCAACCCGCGCAGCAGTGCCCCGCAGCGGGGATTCGCCGTTCCGGCGCGCGCGGATAGGTGCGTCGGCCCGCTCGTCCCGCACGGCGGCGCATCCGACAGGGCGCCGCAATGAGCGTCTTCACAGGCGGGCAGCGTGTGCATGCGGGGTCTCTGGGACGGCATCTGGGCTGAAACGAGCGCGGATTATACATAGCTGGCAGGCGCGGGAAACGCGACCCGATCGCCTGACCGCGCCCGCGGCCTGCCCCTTCGGCCTGTCCTCCATCACGCGCGACGCATCGGCACTTCGCCCTACATGCCCCAACCAATGGCCGTATCGAACCGGCAGAAGATCGACCTGCTCTTGGCCAGATCGCGAGCGAGCATCGTCGCAGGTGGCTGTTCTTCAAGAGGCTGCGAACAGCCCTGGGCTGTCCCCACGGCGAGCCGGTCTGTGGCCTGGGATGGACGTGGCCCGGAGCATCTCGGCGAAGGAGGCGATCCGCACGCTGAGCCGGCTGTTCGCGGAACGCCGGGGCCCGCGCTTCGTTCGCAGCGAAAACGGGCCGGAGCTCATCGCTCGGTGAAGGTTCGAAAACGTGGTCCGACACTTGCAGCGACGGGTACAAAAACCGCGGGCAGGTCACGACGTACAGATCGGACGGGTGAGCGGGGACCGGCATCGTTGCGACGGTTCGCCTGCGACGATATAAACGCTTTCGCACTTTTGGTGCGTGGTGAGAACGCCGGCCGCGACGGTCGTTCGCAGGGAGATGAGCGATGAAACCGGCCACGAAGTTTCTGATTGCCGCGGCGCCGCGATCGGCCACGGCGTATATCTCTCGGCTGCTGACCAATCTGGACATCCGGTGTGGCCACGAGTCCTTCTTCAAGTTCGCGCAGCGCTGGAACCAGTTCCTCGATACCCCGGAGGTGCTCGGCGATGCTTCCTGGCTCGCCGTGCCATTCCTGGAGCGGTTTCCACAGCACGTGCGGATTCTCCACCAAACGCGCCACCCCCTGAACGTCATCCGCTCCCTGCTTGAGATCCGGTTCCTGGAAGTCGACGAGAGCGGGCGGCCGGCCCGCAGCGGCCTCGGCCTGCAGTTCACGCAGTTTGCATACCATCACTGCCCGATCCTGTTCGAGTACCGTACCGGCCGAGAACGGTCCATGTGGTTCTATTACCACTGGAACAAGATGATTCAAGACGCCGGCAGCAAGCGGAGAATCCTGCGGTACGACATCGAGAGTCTGGGTACAAACCGGGCGCGACAGATCCTCGAGCACCTCAATGTGTCGCCGGAACAAGTCCCCGACGAGCTGCTGGCCGCTCATTTGCAGCTCTTGCCGCGAAACATAAACACCAAGCGCAAGGAGAAGACGACGCTGGTCGAGGGCGTACGGTGGGACCAACTCCCCGGGGAAGTCCAGGAGCTGGCGCGCTCGTACGGCTATGACGCCCCAATTCCGACGGCGGAGGTCGTCGATGGTTGGGCCGCCCGCGAGGACGAGCTGCAACGCAGCGCTCAACTCATCGTGGGCGCGGCGCGCGCCAAGCGTGACGCGCTGACGACGGAGATTCAACAGCTTCACGCCCAGCTCCGGCAGACCGAGCGAAGCGAACACTCCTGTCGGAAGCCGATGGATACACGGGAGCACGCGCTGGCGGTGGAGCAGGCTTCTGCCAAGCACACCTGCGCAGACGAGCGGGATGCCGCAGACGCTCAGCGCGCCCGCAGCAATTGGATGGCCTGCGGAGTGTCTGGCCAGCGCATTCTGGACGCCGCGTGCGGCCACGGATCCCGCGCGCTCGATCTGGCGCGGGAGGGACTCCAGGTCGTTGGATTGGAGGTCGATCCAACGGCGATCGCAGCCGCCCAAGCCGCGCGCGAGACGGAGATGGAGTGGGTGCAGCAACGCGTGTCGTTCGTGCGCGGTGCGGTCGCCACCGTTAAGCTCGAGCCCGCATCGTTCGACACGGTCATTCTGTCTGATTGGCCCGCTCGGGTAGTCCGCCCTGACCGTTTGCTTGAGATCGCACGGTCATTGCTCGTGGACGAGGGCCGGCTGCTGGTCAGCGTGCCATTGGGCTGCCATCCCAACAAGGACTACGTCAGCACCTTCCACTTCCGGAACTTGAACGATCTGCTCGAGAAGTCTTTTTCTGTAGACAGTTGCGAAGTGATTGGGGGATATCTGTGCATCTTGGCACACAAGCCTAAGGCCAACGAGACCCCGCGACCACTGTCGCCGGAGCGATCGGCGAGAGCTCACCAGGAGGCCGCCGATGCCCTGGTCCAGCTTCAACGTCATGTGCACTCCGAGCGGCAAAGGCTGGCCAAGCAGGTTGAGCAACTGGAGGACCGGCTCACTGCCGCGCTTGCGGAGAAAGCCGGGCTGGCGGAACGGATTGCCCAGCTCGAGCTGGCGCTTGAGCGGTTCCGGGCGCAGTCGGAGACCATGGAGACGCTGCTCGTCCGCGCCCAAGCCACGCAGGTGCGGCTCGCCGGAGCCCGCCCCGATCTTACCGCTGCGATCGTCAACTCGGTAAGCGCGACGGGCAAGGGAACGGCACAGTCGTCCGGTGGCATCCTCTTCTTGTGCTCGAACGGGGCTGGTCTGGGGCATCTGACGCGCTCGCTGGCCGTAGCGCGGCGTATGCGCCGCATTGACCCGGCCCTGCCCATCTACTTCCTTTCTTCGAGCTTGGCGCTGCCGGTCATCGCGCGCGAGGGGATGGTAGCCTATCACATACCGCCGCAAAGCGAGCTGAGCCCCCGATTCAACTGGGCGGCGTGGAACGAGCTCCTGAAACAGATGCTGGGCATTGTCATCGACACGCACCGACCGTCGGCCCTGGTCTACGACGGGGTGTCCCCGTTCAGAGGCTTGCTTGATGTCATCGCCAAGGCAGGATTCTCCTACACCGGGATGATTCTGCGGTTGCGGCACAAGCACGATCGCCTGCTCAAGCTGGGGGCGGAGTTCGGCCGGTTTGACGAGCTGATCTTCCCAGGCGAACGAGGCGTTTCGACGCCGGCGGAACTGACCGGGCTGCATCACTTCGAGTCCGATCCGATCGTGTTTCTGGACCGTGCGGAATTGCTCCCTCGTGCGGTGGCGCGTCAGCGTTGGAACGTCGCCCCGAGTCAAAAGCTCGTCTACGTGCAGTTGGGCGCGGGCAACATCAATGACACGCGCGATTGGGTCAAGCAGGTTCTCAACCTGCTGCGCAAACAGCCGGATGTCGAAGTTGTTCTCGCGGAGTCCCCGATATCAAAGCGTGTCGTTGAGCCGCCGCCCGGAGTGCACACGTTGAGTCACTATCCGAACTCGTTGTACTTCAACGCCTTCGACCTGGCGATTGCAGCAACGGGTTACAATACGTTCCACGAGCTCATGCACTTCGGCGTACCTTCCATCTTCATTCCGAATCAGCAGACCGTTACCGACGACCAGGTGGGCCGTGCGAAGTCGGCGGAGGACGTCTCCGCGGCACGGGTGGTTCTGGACCGCGCTGACCTCGAACCGGCAATCCTGGAGTTCCTGCGGGAAGACGTGGCCCAGACCGCACGTGCAAAGGCCGTGGAACTAGTGCCGAGAAACGGCGCCGCAGACGTTGCACGGCATGTCCTGGAAGCTGCCAGTGCCCGCATCGAGGCCGCGTGCTGTGCGGTCAGTACCTAAATCACCGTGCGCGATTCGGCGGCGCGTCGGCGCCCTCCCACGCCGCATGATTGCACACGGTGACTTACTAGCCGCGGCTCGGCGGGAGCCTCGCCCTCCCGCGCCGCATGATTGCGCACGGTGATTTAGTGCCGTTTCGAGCCGCGCGGGCTCGCGCCGTGGCGCTGGCCGGTCGGGCCTGCGGCCCGCTGGGGCCTTGCCCCAGACCCCGGGGCGGTGGCGCTTTGCGCCAAGACCAGGCAGGCCAGAGAATGCAAAGGAGTTCGGCGCGCTGGCGGCGGACGCCGCTGCCCTTGGTCCGGCCGGGCGCGCGGGTCGCACTTCCGCGAAGCCCTATCGCCCCGACCGGCGGGCGCAGCGTGGCCGCGGTCGCCCCAGCCTCGCTGGCCAGGGCCGCCAGCAGGACATCGATCTCGCTTTGGTCCAGGACGTCGACCGCGACCGCGCTATCGGAACTGGGCGCGGGCGCCTCTGATGTCGGCTGTAAGAGAGCGCGGGACCGGAGCGGTCCCTCGCGCACTGCGCCTCCCCGGTCCACCGTCTGCCACGTCCCAAGATACGTACCCGCCTCGCCTGTTGGACGCTGACCCGTCTGTGGGTATGTTAGGCGGCTGTCCGACGGCCGCCGCGGTTCGGTTTGCACCCCGAGCCGCGGCGGGTGCGAGGCCGCCCGTGCGCAGGTTCGTTCAGAGAGGCAGTTCATGATCGTGCGGCGACGCACATGGCACAGCGGCGCGTGCGCCCTGGTCCAGGGCGTCTACGGCTGTTTCAACCCGCGCGCCGCGGGGTGGCGCGCCGTGCAGCCGCGTGTCGGGGTTCGTCCCCCGCGCCAAGCGCTCACCGGACCCCAGAGGAGTGAGTCATGCAGTACGACCCGGCTTACCCCTGGCACCACGCAGCTCCCGACGTAATCGCCCAGCAACTGGGGGTGAGCATCGACCGCGGCCTGTCGGCCGAGGAACGCGACCGCCGCCGCGCTCGGTTCGGCCCGAACACGCTGACCGTGCGCAAGGGGCACAGCGCGCTGGTGCGCTTCCTGCTGCAATTCCATCAGCCCCTGGTCTACATTCTGCTCGCGGCGACCGTCGTCAGCGCCTACGTCAAGGGCCCGGTCGACGCGCTCGTGATCTTCGCGGTCGTCCTCGCCAACGCGGTGATCGGCTTCGTGCAGGAGTCCAAGGCCATCTCGGCCATCGACGCGCTGGCCCGCACGCTGCAAAGCGAGGCCACCGTACTACAGGACGGTGCCCGCGTACGCCTGCCGGCCAGCCAGCTCGTTCCCGGCGACATCGTCCTGCTGCAATCCGGCGACCAGGTGCCGGCCGAACTGCGCCTGTGCCGCACGCGCGACCTGCAAGTCGACGAGTCGGCCCTGACCGGCGAGTCGGTGCCCGTCCCAAAACACAGCGAGGCGGAGCTGGCTGAAGAGACGCTCGTTTCCGACCGCACCAACATGGCCTTCTCGTCGACGCTGGTTACCTATGGCACCGGCACCGGCATCGTCGTGAGCACCGGCGACCGCACCGAGATCGGCCGCATCTCCCAGCTCATCGCCACAACGGTCCTGCCCACTACGCCGCTGACGCGCAAGATCGCCCATTTCAGCAAGATGCTGGTCTTCGTCATCATCGGGCTGGCCGCGTTCACGTTCCTCTTCGGCGTCTTCACCGGCCGGGCGTGGGAAGACATGTTCATGGCCGCCGTGGCGCTGGCGGTCGGGGCCATCCCCGAGGGCCTGCCGGCGGCCGTCACGATCACGCTGGCAATCTGCGTCTCACGCATGGCCGCGCGCCACGCCATCATCCGCCGTCTGCCGGCCGTCGAGACGCTGGGCAGCACGACGGTCATCTGCTCAGACAAGACCGGCACGCTCACGCAGAACCAGATGACCGTCACCGAGATCGCCACCGCGGGCCGGCGCGCCCGCCTGACGGGCGTGGGCTATGCGCCGGAGGGCGAGGTCCGCGATGACCAGGACAAGCCGCTGGACGTGCGGGACCGGCCGGCGCTGCGCGAGTGCCTGCTGGCCGGGCTGCTGTGCAATGATGCGACGCTGCGCCGGGACGAGTCCGGTTGGCGCGTCGAGGGCGACCCAACCGAGGGTGCGCTGCTGGTTGCCGCTGCCAAGGCCGGTCTGACTCGCGCGCCGCTCGCGGCCGCATGGCCGCGCGTCGACATGCTGCCGTTTGAATCGGAGCACCAGTACATGGCCACGCTGCACCGCGCAGCCGACGGCAACGAGCGCTGCATCTACCTGAAGGGTGCGGTCGAGGCCGTCACCTCGCGCTGCGCGGCGGCCATGACCGACACGGGCGGTACCACGGACCTGGACACCGCGGCGGTCCAGCGCACCGCCGAGGGACTCGCCGCCAAGGGGTTGCGCGTGCTGGCGTTCGCGCGCCGGGCGGCCCGCGCCGACCAGTCCGGCCTGTCGCACGACGACGTGGCCGAGGGGCTGGTATTCCTCGGCCTCCAGGGCATGGTCGACCCGCCGCGCCCGGAGGCCGTCAGCGCGGTCGCCGCGTGCCACGGCGCCGGCATCGAGGTGAAGATGATCACCGGCGATCACCCGGCCACGGCGGCAGCCATCGCCGCCGAACTGGGACTGTCAGACAAGCCGGGCAGGCCGCCGCCGGTGCTGACCGGGCGCGAACTGCAAGCCCTGTCGGGTGAGGAGCTGGCCGACCGCGTCGAACGGTTGCACGTCTTCGCGCGAGTCACCCCCGAACAGAAGCTGCGGCTGGTCGAGGCGGTGCAATCGCATGGACACATCGTGGCCATGACGGGCGACGGTGTGAACGACGCCCCGGCCCTGCGCAAGGCGGACATCGGTGTGGCGATGGGCATCGCCGGCACCGAGGTGGCCAAGGACGCGGCCGACATGGTGCTCACGGACGACAACTTCGCCTCCATCGAGGCGGCGGTCGAGGAGGGCCGCTGCGTTTTCGACAACCTCACGAAGTTCATCGTGTGGACGCTGCCGACCAACGCGGGCGAGGGGCTGGTCATCCTGGCGGCGGTGCTGCTGATGATGGACCTGCCGATCCTGCCGGTGCAGATCCTGTGGATCAACATGACGACCGCCCTGCTGCTGGGACTGATGCTGGCCTTCGAGCCGCGCGAGCCCGGCCTGATGGAACGACCGCCGCGCGATCCGCGCGTGCCGCTGCTGACCCCCGTGCTCCTGCTGCGCATCGCGACCGTCGGCGTGCTGCTGTTCGTGGCCGCCCTGCTGCTGTTCCAGTGGCAGCTTCGCCAGGGCGCGTCCCAGGAAACCGCCCGCACGATGGCTGTCAATGTCTTCGTCTTCGGTGAGATGTTCTACCTGTTCAACTGCCGCTCGCTGACGCGCTCGATGTTTGCCATCGGCCCCTTTTCGAACCCGAAGATGCTGGTCGGCGTGGTCGTCATGGTGCTGCTGCAACTGCTGTTCACCTATTGGACGCCGATGCAGACACTGTTCCACAGCGCCCCGCTCGACGCGCCCGCGTGGCTGGCGATTGTCGCGGTCGGCGTGGCCATCTACCTGATGATCGAGTTGAAGAAACGCCTTACGCGCGGGTGGTTGGGGGCCGAGCTGCGCCAGCGGCGCCGCTGACGGGGGCCCACCCGGCCTGCGCCAGCCGCGCCGAACGCGCCGCTCCGCTCCGCTAAGAGTAGCACTCACCCGGTCAGCGCCGCGTCGTAAGTACCCGATAGACAGTGGGCAACACCGGGCTTTCCCGGAGGCGAGCCGGCGACGGCTGATCACTGCCGCACGACAACCCAGTTCGCCACGGCGAATCTGGGCGCGGGCGGATAAGGGATACGCCGTGCAGGCCCGCCTCGGGCGAGATTCGCCGTGGCGAAGCTGCACCCGAGCGAGGCGTTTTTTCTTGGCGTTGCGCTGACCGCTTGGACGCTCACCCAATGATCGGTATGTTAGAGGGGCGTCCGATGGCCGCTGCGGTTCGGCTTGCACCCCGAGCCGTGGCGAGCGCGAGGCCGCCCGGGCGCAGGTTCGCGCAGAGAGGCAGTTCATGATCGTGCAGCAACGCACATGACACAGCGGCACGTGTGCCCTGGTCCAGGGTGTCCACGGCTATTGCAACCCCCGCGCCGTGGACGTGCGCGCTGGCGGACAGCAGTTCTGCGCCCGCTGATCTTCCCTCCTCCTGGAATCAGCTCGGTCCGGTTCGAACGATCTTCCGGGGGCTATCGCAGACTGCTCGTGCCGCGGCACGCGCGGCTCGTCTCCCCCGGCAGGAAAGGAGACCACAGCCCATGACTAGAGCCAGAGACTTTTTCGCATCCACCGCGGGCATCGTCGTGGTCGGCCTGGTCCTCGGCGGTCTGGCTGCTTCGCTCCAGAAGCTCGGCAACCCGCCCAACATGGGCATCTGCGTGGCCTGCTTCACCCGCGACATCGCCGGAGCGCTTGGCCTGCATCGCGCGGGCGCGGTGCAATACTTGCGCCCGGAAATCCCGGCGTTCTGCCTTGGGGCCTTCGTGGCGGCGCTGATTTTCGGCGAGTTCCGGCCGCGGACGGGATCGTCGCCGATCGTCCGCTTTCTGCTCGGCATGTTCGCCATGATCGGGGCGCTCGTCTTTCTGGGCTGTCCGTGGCGGGCGATGTTGCGGCTGGCAGGCGGGGACTGGAACGCGGTCCTTGGGATCATCGGCCTGGTCGTCGGCATCGGCATTGGCGTGGCGTTTCTCAAGAAGGGGTTCAGTCTGGGGCGCTCGTATCCCACGCGCACCGTGGCCGGCCTGGCGATGCCCTTTGTGATGGCGGCGCTGCTCGCCCTCGCGGTCTTCTACCCGCGGCTCGGCGACAATGCGGCGTTGTTTCTCACGTCGAAGCCGGCGCCCCCCGCGCCGGCGCCGCCCGGCGCCGCCCACGCACCGCTGCTCGCCTCGATTCTCATCGGGCTGGTAGTCGGCTTCCTCGCGCAGCGCACGCGTTTCTGCACGGTGGGCGGCATTCGCGACCTGATCCTGATGCGCGACGCTCACCTGCTCAGCGGCGTGGTCGCATTCGCCGTCGCGGCGTTGGCCGTCAACCTGGCATTGAAGCAGTTCCACCCGGGCTTTACGCTGGGGGTAAACCCCGAGGGCAAGCCCATCATGCAGCCGGCCGCGCACACCGTATACTGGCTCAACCTGGCCGGGATGGTGTTGGCCGGGCTCTCGTTCACGCTCGCCGGCGGGTGTCCGGGCCGCCAGGTCTTCCTCGCGGGCGAGGGCGACGGGGACGCGGCGATCTTCGTCCTGGGCATGCTGACCGGGGCGGCGGCGTCTCACAACTTTCTGATGGTCGGGAACGGGCCCTTCGCGCCGCACATCGTGGTGATCGGCCTCGTGATCGTGCTGCTGATCGGCATACTTGGCCGCGAGAAACTGGGGTTGTCGAGGTGACGCAATGGAAGCGAAGGTGGATGCACGCGGGCTCTCCTGCCCGCAACCCGTGATGTTGACCCGCAAGGCGATCCAGGAGGCCGGCGGAAGGGAAGTCGTCGTTCTACTCGACAGCATGACCCAGGTGCAGAACTGCACACGCGCCGCAGAGAAGCTCGGCTGGACGGCGGCCTGCACCCCGAAGGGCGCCGAGTTCGAGCTCACGCTGCGCAAGTAGCGGTGTCCTCCGCGCCGGCCGCAGAGAATCAGGCCGCAGCCCATCATGATCTACCTCGACAACGCCGCGACTTCGTGGCCGAAACCCGATTGCGTTCCCGAGGCCATGCTCCACTTCCTCCGCGAAGTCGGAGCCAGCCCCGGACGAAGCGGACATCGCCTCGCGCTGGAGGCGGAACGGGTCCGGCTGGACGCCCGGGAGGCCGTCGCCGCGCTGTTCGGGGCCCCTGATCCCATGCGCGTGGTTTTCACCCTGAACGCGACGACCGCGCTGAACATCGTCGCGCGCGGCCTGCTCTCGCCTGGGGCACATGTCCTGACCACCGGAATCGAGCACAACGCCGTCCTCCGGCCGCTGCGGGCGCTGGAACAGTGCGGCGTTGTCGTGGACATGGTGCCCAGTGCGCGGGACGGCACGGTGGAGGTGGCCGCGGTCGAGGACAACGTCGGTCCCCGCACGCAGCTCCTCGTGGTGAATCACGCGTCCAACGTGTGTGGGACCGTGCTGCCGATCCGGGCGATTGGCGAGGTGGCCCGGCGGCACGGGGTTGCCTTCGCGGTCGACGCCGCCCAAACCGGCGGCTGCTGGCCGATCGACGTGGAGGCAGACCACGTGGATCTGCTCGTGTTCAGCGGCCACAAGGGACTCCTGGGACCGACGGGCACAGGCGGGTTGGTGCTGGGCCGCGGCTTCCACGCGGAGCGGTTGCCGGCGCTGGTCCACGGCGGCACAGGCAGCCGGTCCGAGGACGAGCACCAGCCCGATTTCCTGCCCGACAAGTACGAGGCGGGCACGCCGAACATCGTTGGGCTGGCCGGCCTGCTGGCCGCCGTGCGATACGTGTCCGCTCGCGGGGTCGAGGCGATCCGGGCCGAGGAGCAGGCGCTGACGCAACGGCTCATCGACGGCCTCATGGGAATCCCAGGCGTGCGTGTGGTTGGCACGGGTAAGGCGCAGCTTCAGACGGCGGTCGTCTCATTCACGCTGGACGGCCACTCGGTCTCGCAAGTCGCACTGGCCTTGGACGAGCAGTTCGGCGTGCTATGCCGGCCGGGGCTGCACTGTGCACCGCGGGCCCATCAAACGCTGGGCACGGCTCCTCAGGGGACGTTGCGCTTGTCGCCGGGACCGTTCACGACGACCGACGAGATCGATCGGGCTGTGGAGGCCGTTCGCCAGCTTGCGGGAAGACGTACGGATGGCTGAGTTCGCGGTCATCCTGTTTCACAGCACGAGTCACGCCGTGTACGCCGAGCGCGTGCTGCGGCGGGCGGGCCTGGCCGTGAAGATGATCCCCACGCCGCGGCATCTTAGCAGCGATTGCGGGTCAGCCGTCCGAATTGCGGCGTCCGACCAAGCCGCGAGCCTGGAGGCGCTCGGGGCGGCTGGGGTGGTATTCGACCGGGTCGAGAGGCTGGGGTAAGCGAGAGCGCTACTGGTAGGGGGCGACTCGCCGCGGCGAGTCGTCTGTGGCGACCCGGCGGGCGGGGTGGCGAACCGCCAATTCCCGTGGTGGGGTCTGTCTTTCTGTCAGAAAGGTATATCTGCGAGGCCAGGAACTACTGTACGGGCAACGGGCACAGCGACTGGTTGGGTGTCGTTGCCTGCTGGGCCTGGGCTCAGCGTCGGACCGTGGCACCAGTTGGACCGAGCGGCTTCCGGCCGGTCGATGGTCAGTCTTTCGTGATACTGACGGCGGCCTCGTTGAGCGGCCAGTTCACCAGGGTAACGGGGCCGGGCACGTACAATGTGGCCTACAACCCCAACAACGTCACGATCACGGTGACCTATCCGCCGGGCGACCTGAACTGCGACGGCGTTTTGAACAACGGTGACGTCAATCCGTTCGTGCAGTACTTGTCGAACTTCGCGGGTTGGCAGGCGACGTATCCCGACTGCCCGCCCACGATCGGCGACATCAACGGCGACGGGACGTACGGCCAGGGCAGCTTCAGTGACATCGCCCCCTTTGTCGCCCTGATTCTCGGGAACGGATGATCGGCGGAGAACGGAACGGGGTAAGTCGAACACGCTACCGGCCCGCGCTGCCGACGACGGCGAGCGCGGGCCGTAATCGCTACGCTACACGCCGGCGGCCTGGCCGTTCTTGACGGTCAGAACGTAGAAGCTGCCGTACGTCGCCGACCGGTCGCGGGCGAAGAGGCGCCGGGCCAGGTCATCCTGACGTTCGACGTGCGCCAGAATCGACGGCGGCGGGTCGAGGTGGTAGCTGCCGCTGCGATAGATGAGCGTTGCGCCCGGCGCGGCCGCGCGCAGGACGCTCTTCAAGGTTGCTTCGAACATCTCCATGGACATCCAGTCGAAGATGTCGAGCAGGTTGAACTTGGTGATCGAGCCCGCCGGTTGTGTATCGAGAAACGGCCCCAGCCAGCCGTTGACCACGAGCACGCGGTCCACGTTGTCGCGCAAGGTCGCGAAGTTCTCTTCGAGCAGATAGGGCGGCACGCGCTCGCCGCGGAAGCGGCCGGTGACCGCCTGGCTGAGGAAGTAGTTGTCGTAGATGGGCACCTTGGTCAGGGCGTACTCGACGCGCTCCTTCACGAACTCGTACATGTCGTGCCGGCCGTTGACCAGGCGGTATTGCTCGGGGTGCACGCCGGGCAGGTAGAGCAGCGGCCGAAACATGACGAACCGGCGCGACCAGGGTCCCCAGAGCTTCGGGGCGGCGTGCTTGCGATACCACGCTTCCTGCTCCTCCAGCGTGCGCAGCTCGAAGAAGCCTTCGATGTGCCCGCGCTGGATGCCCAGCAGCCCGAAGAAACGCCGCAGAATCCGGCAGAACAGCCCCATCCGGCCGAAGTTGTAGAGTCCGCGCGCGACCATCCACAGGTTCTTGTCCCAGAACTCCTGCGACCAGGGCGAGAGGTGCGGACGCAAGTGGGGGCGGTAGACGCGGGTGGCGACGCTTGGGTGGCGCGCTGCGAAGATGTCGAAGAACGTCGGGTGATCCAGCGACTTGAGGCCGGCGAGCTTGAGTTCCAGAATCGCGTTTTGAGCGGGGTTCCCGTCCACGCAGATCAGCCGCCTGGGGCTCTGGCACAGGAAGTTGAGCGGATTGCAGCCGGCCGAGCTGATCGACACGACCGTGTCGTCGGGCGTCAGCCGCAGGGCTTGGCGGTCCATCTCCGGGTCTTCCCACGACATGTTGAACACGATGCCGTGGAAGACGATGCGCTCCAACAGGCCGCGCTGCTCGCGGACCGACATGTGCAGGACATTGTGCATGCTCAGTACCCTTTGCGGCCCACGGCGATGAAGTTGTACCCGCCGAGCCAGTCGTGTACCTCGACCCGCTCGAACTGCTTGCGCACCCCGTCCGCGTACGGCCGGGACGTATCCACGTGGTTGAGGCGAAGCCAGCCGCGCATGAGCGGCCCGAGGGGCCCCCAGCGGCGGAAACGGCCGAAGTCCAGGACCACGAGCGTGCCGCGCGGCCCCAGGTGTTCATCCGCCCGCGCCAGCGCGCCCGTCCAATCCGGGATCATGGTCAGGCTGTAGCCGAAGAAGATGGCGTCAAACTGGCGGTCGAGCGCGAGGCGGGCAGCGTCGGCCTCGATGAGCTCCACGTTCGGCCACCGGTGACGTGCGACGCGCCGCGCGGCCCGCCGTAGCATCGGTGCGGAGAAATCGACGCCGGTCAACCGGCCGGCGGCCGGGTCGAGGTATTCCAGGAGGTACCGGAAGTTAAGCCCCGTCCCGCACCCGATCTCCAACACGGAGCTGTCGGGCCGCAGTTTGAGATGCGCGGCCGCCCGTCGTCGCCCATGCAGGATCATCCAGCGCGTGCAGTCGTAGAGGCACGCCTGAACGCGGTAGAAACGTTGTACGGGTGTATCGGACAAGCATCGCGTCCCGGTGCGCGGCGTCCCTCGCTGGGGGGGCGGCGCGGCTGCGAGCCTCTCAACGGCTGCCAGGACAGTGTAGCGGCAATCGGCCCATTGCCCAAGGGGTCGCGCACCGTGCTCAGGAGCGCGTTTCGGTCGTGGCGCCGCGACCCCCTGCGGGGACTCTTGTGGCCCACAGTAGGAAGAAACCCATTGCGACGAGCATCAGCAAGTGCGCGCCGAGAAGTCGTGGCGGCGGCCACGCCCACGCCAACATGCCGACGACCCACACGCCTAACCCGGCCCGTGCCAACCGAGGCGCGGCGCCGGCGGGCGCGGGTGCCGTGGTCCGGGCCGTCTTCGCAAGCAGAACCAACGCCGGGAGCGCCCAGACGAGGTAGTACTGCCGCAACAGCGGCGAGAATACCAGCATCCCCAGCGCGTAGGCCGCCAGCTCCGCGTGCCGGCGTGCATCGGAAAGCTGCTGCCAAGGCCGGCGGGTCGCCCAGAGGAGCCCTCCCGCCAGCAGCACTGCAATCCCCCAGGCCAGCCGTTCGCTGTTCCGCGGGCTGAGCTGCACCGGCTGCCACGCGGCGGCGAAACGATGCTGTGGCCACGTCCAGCGGGCGAGCACCTGCGAGATGGACTGGTTGCGGTGGTCGATGAAATGCTCGGGCAACTCCATGTTCAGCAGCCCGCCGGCCGAATCCCCCCGCACGTTGATCTGCCACCATTGCCGGTGATACTCCAGGGCGCGCTGCGGCCCGAAGGCGACCAGCGGCGGGAGCAGCGCGACGAGGACGCCGGTGGCGACAAAGGCGGCCACCGCCGACCAACGCCGCTTCAGCATCAGCCAAGGGAGCACGACGACCGGCAGCAACTTGAGCACCGCGGCCGCGGCGAATGCAGCGCCCGCCGCCCACGGCCGGTCCTTGTCGAGCGCGCAGGTGCCGGCCAGCACCAGCGCGAGCACGAAGTAGCTGAGCTGGTTGAACTGGGCGGTGTTGATGAGCGCGGGAAGCGCGAGTGCGACGGCCAGAGCGAAGCTCCAGGGGGCCGGTTCGCCGGCGGGCGCGGTCCACCGCCGCAGCACTCGCAGGCTGTATCCCAGGGCCGCCACCTGCGCCGCCGACCACAGCAGCGCCGCCGGTGTTTGTCCAAAGGCGGTGAGCGGGGCGAGCCCCAGGGGGACGACGGGCAGATAGAAAAGTAGCTGCCGGTCTTCTTCGGCCCGCGTGTACCTGGGCACATCCGGGTTCAGCGCCCCGTGTTCCCACACGTACCGTGCGTCCGCGTAGAAGTGGTGGAAGTCGAAGCGCCCGCGCGACGCCCGGTCGAAGGACAGCACGCCGACGCCCACGAGCAGAGCTACCAACCCCCAATTCACGACTCGCTCGTGCCAAACGTGTTGGGACATGGATGCTCGCAGCTCTCCTCTGTCAGGCCGGAGCCGCGGCAGAGGCCGGCGCTCGCAGACCCGGCCCGGTGCCCGCGGGGTGTTCCGGCGTGAAGTGCGGCTCGGACAGCAAGTCGGGCCTGCGACCCAGGCGAACCAGCATCACCGCGAGCGGCGTCGCCAGCACTACGAGCGACAACAACAAGACGCCGGCGGCCTCGGCTCTGGTAGACAGCAACGTCAGTTGTGCCAGCAGTGCCGCCCCGATGCTGGCGAGCGCCAACCGCGACCAGCCGCTGGAATGACCGCTGTAGTGCACGCCGGAGGCCAGCAACGTGAGAACCGGCAGCGCGGCGATGAGGTGGTAGCGGCGTACGACCGGCATACACCAGAGCATCGCCAGCACGAACAGCGCCCACTCGAAGCGCAACTGCCACCGCGTGAGGCGCGACGCCGGACGACGCGCGAGCCAGCACAGGGCCAGGAGGGGGGCGGCGAGCACGACGGTGGCCACGTTGGCGACGGTCCGCAGCGGAAGGTCGGCCACGTTCATGGTCGCGGGCAGCAGGTGCGCGTAGTCCGCCTGGATTCGCGGGTCGTTGTCGAAGTGGGTGTTGTAGTTGGTGGGGTGCAGCCAGCGGCTGAGCACGACCCCGACGCCCTGGTTCCGCCAATCGGTCTCAAGCTGGTTCAGGACGAGCCCGCGGTGGGAGCCGACCGTAACGGCCCGGTGCAGCCAGGCGCGGTATACCGCGACGCTGTCCGCGGGGCCGAAGGCGATGACGTCCGCGACCGGACCGGCCAGGACGATCACCAGCAACGCGCTTGCGACCGTGCGGTACTGCCGCTTCAGCGCGAACCACAGCAGGAACAGGGCCGGGGTGAGCTTCAACAACACCGCGACGCCGAGCCACAGCCCGGCCCGAAGCCGGCGGCCGCGTTCCCAGCAAACGTAGCTGCCCACCAGCATCGACAGCGTCAGGATGTTGATCTGGTTCAGCCGAAACTCCCACAGCCAGTACGGCATCAGGAGCAGAACCGGTATGAGCTGCGTGACCGGCCAATCCTGCGGGGGCAGGCCGCTGAGGCGGCGCCCCAGCATCCGCACGGTCAATACCAGTGCGGCGATGTTCACTGCAAGCCAGACGTACCCCGCCGCGTTGTACGGCAGCAGGGCGAGGATGGACATGAGCCGGGGCACGACGGGCCAGTACCAGTCCAGTGTCCCGCGCGGCACGGCGCGGCCGTGAATCAGGTCGTAGCCGGGATCGAGCGCGCCATGGTGCAGGAGCCAGGCGCCGCTCTTGTAGAAGTACTCGAAGTCGGGACTGCGGAGGTGAATGTGCCCTGCCGCGATGCGGACCAGCCCCAGGAGAACGCCGAGCAGCAACAGCGCACTGAGCCAGCGCGCCCAGCGCGGTGCCACGTGCGGCGCGGGCAGCGATGGGCGGCATTGAGTGGCCGCGATCCGCCGCGGCGGACAGGGAGCTTGCATGGCGGACGCGATTCTACGGAGGGGGCCGACGGGCAACAACCGGGCCCGCCGCTACACGATGTCCGCGAATCGCCGCTGGGTGGCGCGGAACCACACCAGGCCCAGCGCGAGCAGCGCCGTCCCGATGACGATGCTCGGGATCAGCAGGCTGGCATTGAAAGGGTGGGCCGGCAGCAGCGCCCAGCGCATCGCCTCGACGACTCCCACCATCGGATTGAGCAGGTAGAAGCCCAGCCAGCGGTCCGGGACGGCGTCCAGCGGGTAGGCGACCGGCGTAGCCAGCATCCAGACCTGCACCAGGAACGGCACGGTCTGCGACACGTCGCGAAACCGCACGTTGACCGCAGCCAACGCCAGCCCGACGCCCAGCGCGTTGAGGGTCGCCAGCATCACCCACAGCGGTACGGTGAGTACCGCCGGGGTCAGCGCAACGCCGTAGTAAGCCAGCAGCAGGAAGTACATGGCCAGCGCACAAAGGAAGTCAACGGCCGCGGCCAACTGGCTCGCGAGCGGCAGAATCAGGCGCGGGAAGTACGCTTTCGTCACGAGGCCGGCGTTCGCCACCAGGCTGACCGTCGCCGAGCGCAGGGAGCGGCCGAAGAACGTCCACAGCACGAGCGCGGCGCAGCAGTAGACGGGGTAGGGAACCGCCCCGGACTCCAGGCCGGCCAGGCGGTGGAAGATCAGCGTGAAGAGAACCACATTGACGAACGGCTCGAGCAAGGCCCAAGCTGCCCCCAGAAGCGTTTGCCGGTATCGCACCCGCAGGTCGCGCCAGGCCAGGAACCCCAGCAGCTCGCGGTAACGCCACAGCTCTTTCACCTCGAGCCAGGGGGCGTCAGCCGCGGGCTGGATCACGATACAACTCGCCGGCTGGGGTGGGCGTCTCGCCCGCCCATCGGCGGGGGTGAGGCTCGTCAGCGGGCGGCCCATTCCGTGACTCCGTTACGACGGCGTGGACTCGGGCGCGCTGGCCGCCGGCGTGTCTTCGGCCTGGGGCCGCTGTCGCGCTTCCTGAACGCGGTCAAAGGCTTCCGAGAGCCGTGACTCCAGGGTTTGCAGGCGCTCATTCAGCGGGTCGTTTGCTGCGGACCGGATGTCGGCCGCGATGGTCTCGAACCTGGCCAGCAGTGACGGCTCGCTGAGGAGTGAGTGGTCGCCGCTACGACCCCGTTGCTGGCGAGCGCGCCGCGCCGCGCAGCTGCCGGCGTGCGGAGGGGCCATGCCGGGTGCCATTCCGACGGCGGTTTGCGTGGGCATGCGGACTGGCTGGCTCGGTTCGGGCTCGCCCTGCATGCTGTGCCAGGCCGCGATGACGTGCGGCTCGTCGACACAGCGCTGGTCGTCTCCGAAGGCCTCCACCATGGCGTTGTCGCAAAGCTGGTTGAGCAACGCAGGGTTCCCCGCTGCGATCCGACAGACCAGGGCGAGCGCCGCGGTTGTGAAGATCTCGGACTTGCCGCCGGCAATGGCAAGACGGTGGCGAACGTAGGCTACACTGTCCTGGTCTGTCAGCGGGTCCAGGTGGCAGATGCGGAACAGCCGCCGGTGCAGGCGCACGAACTGCGGCGCCGCCAGCGTTTCCAGCAACGACGGCAGACCAAACAGCACGGTGGTGACCGGCAGGGGCACACGAGACTGTCGTGCGACCAGGGCCAGCAGTTCCTCCCACCGGGCCGGGCGCAGCCCGTCGGCGTCGTCGACGATAACCACGGACCGGCGTCGAGCCGGGCGGGAAGCACGCAAGCCGGCCGCGGCGGGCAGGCACTGCGCGAGCGGGATTTCCGACGCGTTTCTTGCCCCCAGCATGCCCAAGGGTCCGAGCCCGTCCCCACGGCAGATCGACGCGACGAGTACCTCTCCGGGCTGATCGAGCCCGTGTACCCACAACACGTCGCTGCGCGCTGCGACGCTGCCGGCGAGCAAGCGGGCAAGCAGCGTTTTACCGGACCCGGATTCGCCCAGCACGAGCGTGCAGGCTTTTCCGGCGTGGACGGCGTATTCCAGCGTCGCGAGGGTCTCGGCGTGGCCGGTCGCCCGGTGGAAGAAGCGCGGGTCGGGCGGTCCTTCAAACGGCGCGGCACTCAGTCCGAAATAGCGGTGCGTTTCCATAGTCGGAAGCATGTTGTTCTCGGAGTCCGCCCCTGTTATCGGTGACGCGCGGTGGGTCCTGAAATACGGTGTCCGTCCGAAGGGGTTCCACCTCCGATAACCGCGCCGTACGTTCCGATACCACCGAGTTTTATGAGCAGCCGGGAATGGTCGATAACTGCATTCAGGCAGGACGCACGGACGGCGGCCACGGAGGGCCGGGACATCGCAAGAGCTGTGGCTACAGGAAGCCAAGGAAACTCTTGATGGTAGCCTTCTGTTGGGCAGCCTTACGCGCGGCCGCCGGGACACGAGTGCGGGCGGGTGGTCTGGCACTGTTGACGACGGTGTGTCTGACCGGCTGTGCGAACCGGCACGAGCAACTGGTCGAGTTTCTCCGCGCGCATGAGGTCGAGGTGTCGGCGGGGCACTACACGGTGCGCCCGCCCGACGCGATCACGATTCACTCGCCCGACGTGCCCGAAGTGGACGGGGCGACGCAGACGATTCGCTCGGACGGCAAGATCGCCCTGCGTCTGCTGGGCGAGGTGGACCTGGCGGGACTCACCACGGAGGAGGCGGCGGCCAAGCTGAAGAGACTTCTCGCGCGGTATTACGTCGAGCCCGACGTCGTCGTCCAGGTCTCCAGCTACCGCAGCCAGTTCTACTACGTCTTTGGCGAGGTCACCAGCGCCGGGCCGCGGCCGTTCACCGGACGCGACACGCTGCTCAAGGCCCTCGCGGAGGCGCAGCCGACGTTCCTCGCGTGGCGCTCGCACATCTCGGTCATTCGTCCGTCGGCCGATGCCGGCGAACGCCGGACGATCCAGATCGACCTGGACCGCATGTTGAAGCACGGGGACTTGACGGAGGATTTCCTGCTCCAGGAAGGCGATGTGATCCAGGTGCCTCCGACTCCGCTGGCGTGGGTCGGGCACCGCATCCGCGAGCTGCTCTACCCGGTTGGACCGGTGATGAACGCGTACACCATGCCCGCCGCGCCGATTGTGGCGACCCGTGCGTACGAGGACGAGTTCTCAGACCGCGCGGAGCGGGAGAACCGGCCGCGGCGGCGGATGCCGTCCGGGTACTGAGGAGCGTGCAAAGCTCCGCTTTGCGCTTTGGGCGAGGACAATGGGCAACCCCCCGGCACATGCGTTCGAAGACCTTCGCAACACGCTGAGCGCGTGCCTGCGGATCGCGCACTACCGTTGGCGGCTGGCCCTCATTGCGCTGAGCCTGGTGGGGGCGACGGCGTTCTGGGGCAGCCAATACCTGCCGCGCGAGTACACCGCCGCGACGCTCTTTGAACGCCGCGACGACGTCGTGCTCCAGAACCTGATCCAGAGCAACTCCCCGTACGGATTCAGTCATCTGAAGACCACGCTGGCGCTGGACATGGTCGGGTCGCGCGCGCTGGCCAAGGCCGCCGCCCGGCTCGACCTGCTTCCGGCGAACGCGCTGACGGGCGAGGGCGCGCTGAACGAACGCGAGAGTGCGGCCCTGGACGAGGCGCTGTCGCGCTATGGGCTGCGCGCCTCGGTCAACCTGCTCCAGAGTTCCGTGAGCCTGGACACGATTCAGTTGCACTGCACCGCGAACGACCCGGGCGTGGCGCGCCGGTTCGTGGTGGCGCTGCGCGAAAACTACATCGCCGACACGCGCGAGCGCATCCGGCAGATCCTCAACAGCACGCGAGACTTCTTCGTGTCCGAGCTGGCCCGGCTGCAACGCGAGGCCGGCGCGCTCGAGCAGAACTGGCGGCGCGACTTCACCGCGTTTCCCGGCCTGGACCCGACCGACATTGTCGCGGTCGGCAACCGCCTGGAGGCGGTCCGGTCCGAGCGGGCGTCCGCCCAACAGCGCAAGACCGAGCTCGAGGCCCAGATCGCGGCCCGGGAGGAGTTCCTGATTTCCGCGCCGGCCTTCTACGCGCACCGCTCCGGCGGCGAAGATGCCGCGCCGGGAACGCCGACGCATCCGGCGGACGCAGCCCTTGAAAGCGGCATTGCGAACGTCAAGGCGCAACTGGTTGAGCTGGTCGCGAATCGCCGCATGACCATGGAACATCCCGACGTCAAGCGGCTGCTCAGCAAGCTGGAAAGTCTGGAGGATCTCCGCCGCACGTTGGCCGAAGAGGCCGCCACCGACGCTCCGACGTCACAGCCCGCGCGGTGGGCCGGGGCGGCCAGTGCGGCCGACCGGGAGTGGCAGGCCCAGAAGATGCGCATCGAGATGGAGCTGGACGCGCTGCGCCGCCAACTTGAGGCGGCGGCCGCACAGAGTGAAGCGGCGGAAACGCGGGGCGCACAACTGAGCGGCCTCTACGATGAGCTCGTCAGCAGCGGGGACGAATTGCGGCGCGTGCGGGAGAAGCGTGCCGACCGGACCCGCGAGATCGGACTCTGGCAGTCGCACCTGGCGAGCCTGGAGCGCGTGCTCACGGCGGAAAGCGGGGAGCGCGGCACGCAATTCAGCCTGATCGAGGAACCGAAAGATGCGTCCTTGCCCGCGCGGCCGCGGGTCACGTCCGTGTTCCTGGTGTGCTGCGGGCTCGGACTCGCCGCGGGGGCCCTGGCGATTGGATTGGCGGAGCTGTTTGACCGCTCGTTCCGCTACCTGGGCCAGGTGACGCGCACGCTGGGGGTTCCCGTGCTGGCGTGCATCGGGGTCATCCCGACGCCGCGCGAACGTTGGCGCGTTGCGCGGGCGCGCCTGGTGTGGACGCCGGTCCTGGTCGTGCTGCTGAGCGTGCTGGCCGCGACCGCCGGTCTGGCGTACGCAAACCTGGCGCGACCGGACCTGCACCAGCGCGCGATGCAGCAGATGGAGCGGGCATTCAGTGCCGTTGGCGTGGCGGCGCTCCTGCCGCCCAGCGGCCGGCCGACATGAGGCGTACAGCGTGGGCTCGATGACCAAGGTCATGCAGAAGATCGGCACCGGCGGCCCGGGCCGCGCGCCGGCGGCGAACGCAGCCGGGGCGGGGACGGCCGCGGACGCACCCCAGTTGCACAGCGGCCCGGCGTCGGCCTTCGTGCCGGACGACGAGCCGGTCGGCTGCGCGCGGACCGCGATGGACGACACGACGGTCGCGTGGCGCGCGGAACTGGTGGACCGTGCGCTCGTCGCGTACCACGACCGGCTCAACGCGGTGACCGAGCAATACCGGGCGTTGCGCGCCCGCCTGTTGTCCATGAATCCCACGCGCGCGGCCCAAACGATCGTCATCACCAGCGCGTCGCCCGGAGAGGGCAAGAGCGTCTCGGCGGCGAATCTGGCGCTGGTCATGGCGGAGGACGGCGAACACCGCATCCTTTTGGTGGACGCCGACCTGCGCCGTGCGTCGCTGGCCCGCATGTTGGGCATTTCGGCCGGCCCGGGGCTGGCGGACGTGCTGCGGCGGGAGGTGCCCGCCGCCGCGGCCATACAGGCCAGCCCCCTGCCGAACCTGAAGGTCTTGCCCGCGGGCAAGGTGCCCGGCAACGCCTGCGGCGAGTTGCTGGGGAGCGGGAGCACGGCGGCGATGCTGGCCGAGTTTCGCAGCGGCTTCGACTACACGTTCCTGGACGCGCCGCCGATCCTGACCGTGTCCGACGTGTCTCTGCTGGCGCCGCAATGCGACGGGGCGATCCTGGTGATTCGAATGCATGGGACGCCGGAGCCGCGCGTACGGCAGGCCGTCCACACGTTGCAGGCCAACCACGTCAAGGTGCTGGGAGTGATTCTGTCGCGCTTCGCGCGGCGCGAACTGGGCGGCTACGACTATGACGACCCTGCTGACTACGGCCGATAGCGCCGCGCGCCGCGCCTCCGCTGCTCCGGCGCGCCGCGGTTCGCCGGCAGCGATCCACGTCGCCGGCGTATCGAGCGCCGTGCCGCAGTGGGCGGAGTACGTGGAGCGCGCCCCCGGCGCCAGCCTGTTCCACCATCCCGACTGGTGCGACGCAGTCACGCGCGTGTTCGGCCATCGGCCGCTGCACCTGATTGCCACGCGCGGCGGCCGCACGGCGGGGGTGCTGCCGTTGCTGGAGGTCAACAGCCGCATCGGCGGGCGCCTGCACATCAGCGTCCCGTACGGAACGTACGGCGGCTTGCTCGCGGACGACGACGAAGTCGCGGATGCACTCGCGGCAGGGGCTGCGTCGCTGGCCGAGGAGCGCAGTGCGAGAGTGCTGGAACTGCGTTCCGCGACCGCCCGGATTGCGACCTTCGAAACAACGTCCGGCTATCTGAGTTTCGTGCGGTCCCTGCCAAAGGAGCCGGACGCGGTGCCGGCCTTCCTCCCCAAGCGGGCCCGGGCGGCGGCGCGCCACGCACGCGACCGCGACGGCGTCGATATTCGGCACGACGCGGGACAGGCGAAGCTCGTCTGGGAGCTGTACTGCCGCAGCATGCGGCGGCTCGCGTCCCTCAACTACCCATACCGGTTCTTCGCCGAGTTACTCGCGCGCCTGGGTGACCGGGCGTGGGTGTCCGTGGCGTGGGCGGGGCGGCGGCCAGTGGCCGGGACGATCAGCTTCGTCTTCCGCGACACCATCATGCCGTACATCCTGGGCGCCGACGAACGGGTGCGGTGCGACGGCGCCGCCAACCTGCTGTATCTGTCCGTGATGGAACGCGCGGTCCGCGGCGGTCTGCGCTACTTCGACTACGGCCGCAGCCGCGCGGACAACGCGGGCGCCGTGGGTTTCAAGAAGAACCAGGGGTTCGAGCCGCAGCCGCTGGGCTACCAGCGCTATGTTCCGCCGGGGCAACACGCGCCGAACTTGCGGCCGACCAACCCACGGTTCGCCCTCGCGCGCCGCGTGTGGCGCCGGCTCCCGTTGGTCCTGACCCGGCCGCTGGGCGCGTGGGTGGCCCGCTCGATACCCGGATAGCGAGCGCAGAATGAAGATTCTCATGCTGGCGCCCCGGTTTCCGTACCCGCCGATCCGGGGCGATTGCCTGCGCTCGTGGGGGGAGGTCGAGTACCTGGCCCAACGGCACGACCTGTGGCTCGCGTGCGTCGATCGCGCTTGCCCGCCCGCGGCGCAGCTGGCCCACGTCCGCGAGCGCTGTCGCGACGTGGCCGTCGTAGTGCGGCCGCACCTGGCCTCGCTGGCACGCGGCGGCCTGAGCTGGGTCGCCGGACGAAGCCTCATGGAAGGCTACTTCGGGGATGAGCGTCTGGCCGCGATCGCACGCCGGTGGGACGAGGCGGTCGGCTTCGAGGCCGTGCTGACCTTCTCGCCGGCGATGGCCCCCTATGCCGCTTTGGTCCGGGCGCAGCGCCGCGTGCTGGACATGAACGACGTGGAGAGTGCCCGCTGGCGCGCACAGGCCGCGTGTAGTGCGGTGCCGCTGCGCTGGCTCTACGCGCTCGAAGGCCGGCGGCTCGCGCAGGCGGAGCCGGCGTGGGTGCAGGCGCACGACACGACGCTGCTGGTGAACGAGCGCGAGCGCGAGAAGTTGCCCGCGTCGCTACGCGACCGCACGGCCGTCGTGCGCACCGGGGTCGACGTGGCACGCTACGACGTGGCCCGGACCGACGGCGGCGCGCCTGCGCTGCCGCACCGGCCGGTAGTCGGTTTCGTGGGCTCGATGTCCTATCCACCGAACGTGCGCGCGGTGGAGTGGTTTGGCCGGAGCATATGGCCGCGCGTCCGCGAAGCGATTCCAGAAGCCCGGTGGCTGATCGTTGGCCGCCAGCCGGCCCGTGGCGTGCGACGCTGGGGGCGCCGGCCCGGCGTGGCCGTAACCGGCCGGGTCGATGACGTGCGCCCGTATCTGGCACGCATGCGCGTCTTCGTGTGCCCGGTCCGCGAGCAAGTCGGAGTGCAAACCAAGCTCATCGAGGCGCTCGCGGCGGCGCGGCCCGCTGTGGTGACGCCCCAGGCGGCCGCGGGGCTCGATTACGACGATCCGCCGCCGTTCCTCGTCGCTGGAGCGGCGGAGGAGTTCGCAGCCGCCGTGGTGCGCTTGCTGCGCGATGACGCGCCGGCGCGCGCGTTGGCGGCGCGGGCCCGCGCGATCGCGGAAGCGAGGTACGACGCCGACGCGCAGTGGCAGCGGATCGAGTCCTGGCTGGGCGGCGTCAGGGTTGCACCGTCGCAGGTCCTGTCACACGAGGCGTCCTGGACCCGGCACCAGCCGCTCGGCGCGGCCTGGGCGGAGCTGGCGAATCAGGGCAGAGCCTTGTCAGTAGGGAGTAGGCGTGATTAGTGGACGAAACATCGTCTGCCTGGCCAGCAACTGGCGCGATCACCCGACGAGCAAGCACCACGTCATGCGCACGCTGGCGCGTCACAACCGCGTCCTATGGGTCAACTACCACGCCTCGCGCCGCCCGCGGCTCACGCGCGACGACGTCGGCCTGGTGTTCCGGCGGCTGCGACAGGCCTGGGCCGAAACCCGGGCCGCCGCCCCGGAGATCGACGTGCTTTCGCCGTTGCTGCTGCCCGTGCCCGAGTCGGGGCTGGCGCGCCGGATCAACAGCCGGACGGTGTGCCGGCGAGTTCGGCGAGTACTGGCCCGCCTGCCGGAAGCGCCGCTGCAATTGTGGCTCTTCGCCCCCGACCTGCCGGAGTTGATCGGCCGACTTCCGGCCGAGCGGGTCGTGTACTACTGCGTCGATGAGTTCGCGGCGTTTTCCGGTTACAACGCCGAGGTCATCGAGCGGCTCGAGCACCGGACGGCGACGGCCAGCGACATCATCATCGCGACCTCGACGCACTTGTACGACCGCCACCGCGGCCACCACCGCTGTGTGCACCTCGTGCCGCACGGAGTGGACTTCGAGCACTTCGCGCGGGCGACCCAGTTGCCGCCGGCCGCCGTCCCGCGCGACCTGCAATCGATTCCGCGGCCGATCTTCGGATACATGGGCGTCACCGCGGACTACGTGGACTTGCCGCTGCTCGCCCAGGCGGCGGGCGCGCGGCCGGACTGGTCGTTCGTCCTGCTGGGGGACGTGCGCTGCGAGACCAGCGCGCTCGCGGGCTCGCGCAACGTGTACGTGCTGGGGGGCCGCCCCTATGAGCAACTGCCGGCCTACTGCCGCGGATTCGACGTAGGTCTGATTCCGTTCCGCATGAACCGGCTGACGCGGGCGGTCAATCCGATCAAGCTGCGGGAGTACCTGGCCGCCGGCTTGCCGGTCGTTTCAGCTCCGTTGGAGGCGGTGAAGTCCTACGCGCGGGCCGTGCAGACCGCTACGACTCTGGACGAGTTTCTCGCGGCGTGCCGCCGCGCCCTCGAGCTGGCTGCCACCGAGCCCCAGCAGGCCCGCCAGGACCTTGTGCGGGGCGAGAGCTGGCAGGCCCGCGTGGAACACCTGTCCGACCTCGTGCAGACCTTGCCCGTGGCGGCACCAGCCGCCGGGCGTCCGGCCGGCGATTCTCCGCCGCCGTTCGACACTCGGAGGTACTCGGGCAAGAGCGGCGAGCGCTACCAGCCGGTCGTCGAGCAAGTCACCTCGTAGCTCGTGCAACGCGGCGCAACGTCGGACACGACGTAACGGCGCTTGCCGGAGGGGTCGGGCGGGATGGACTCCACCAGGCGACACGCGACCTGCACGCGCGGGCCAAAGAGCATGCGGTAGCGCTCGCGGATACGTTCGGCGGCCTCGGGACGAAAGTCGTCGTCGACCGCCAGCAGTACCTCGAACTCCGTGAGCGTCCGCTGCCAGGTCTTGAATTCCCGGATGCCCGGCAAGTCGCGCAGCACGTGCGACGTTACCGCGCCATGGCACAGCCGCCCGCCGGGCAGTGCAATCAGTCCCGTGACCTTGCCGCCCTCCAGCCGCAGGGTGGGCAGCGGCAGCCCGCAGGGACAGGGTTCCGACCGCCAACGGCCTACGTCGCCGACGCGATAGCGGAGGAAGGGCTGCGCCCGCGCATTCAGCGTGGTGCACAGCACGTCGCCACAACGTCCCGGCGCGTCCAGCTTCTCTCCCGCGGCGATCTCCACGAGCACGTGCGGCCACAGGACGTGCATCTGTCCCCGTGGACAATCGTGGGCGATCAGACCGACTTCGCGGCTGCCGTACTCGCTCGCCACGGCACAGCCGAACGTACGCCGGATCTGCGCGACCTGTGCGTCGGTAACTTCCTCGCCCGTCAAGATGATCAGCCGCAGCCACGGGAAGTTGCGCGGACCAAGCCCGGTGCGCCGGAAGCGGGGGGCGTGACCCGCCAGCAAGGCCAGCGCGCTCGGATAGCCGTAAATGAGGCGCGGCCGGAAGGTCAGGATGCGCGCGAGGTGACGGTCGAGGTGTACGGGCGAAAGCTCGAAGGCACTGAGGAGACGCTCGTTGAGCAGCCGATCGCGCCAGCGCGCGATCCATGAACCGCGCGCCTCAATCGGGCTGCCCCACAAGTGCAGCCGCCGGTCGCCCGGCCGCACGCCGAAGAGCCCCTGCATGAACAGGCGGGCAGCAAGGTCCTGCGCCTGGCGCCGGCGGTCGATGAAGAAGTGCAACGTGTCCCCGGTCGTGCCGCCGCTGGAATGGGGCCGCAGGCTGCCGGGGACGTCGCGCCACGTCATGCGATCGGCGTTGGCGCGTACGGTGGCCTTGCTCAGCATGGGCAGCCTGCGTAGCTCGGCCTGCGGATCGGGTGCCGCGGGGTCCAGTCCGTACCGGCCGAACAGGTCGGCATAGTACGGCAAGGTGGCGGCGGCGAAGCGGAGCAGGTCCCCCAGGCGCGCGTCGGCATCGCGGCGCACCGCAGCGGGCGATTGCGTCGCCAGCCGTTGCAGGGCGGCAAGCTCGGCCAGCGTCCGCCGGCCCCGCAGCCGCTCATGGACGGGGTAGGTGACGCAGCGGACGAGCCAGGCAGGCAAAGTCACAGGTGGCAGACCTCCGGTTCGGCGGTGGACGCGGCGCGCGGCGGCCGGCGCCTGCCGTCCAGGACGCATTCGTAGACCCGCGCGACGCGAGCAGCCACGAGCGCGGGATGGAAGTGCGTCGTCACGTGCCGGCGCAACCGCGCACCCACTTGTCGGCGTAGCGCTGCGTCCGACGCCATCCGCTTCATCGCCTGCGCGAGTGCCGGGGCATCCCGCGGCGGCACGAGCGGGCATAGCGGCGCTTCTTCGCCGTCCGCCGCCATCGCCTCGGGCAGGCTACCCACCGCGGTCGCAACTACGGGCAGCCCGGCCGCAGCGGCCTCGAGCACGGCGTTCGGGAACGCCTCGCTGTGGCTCGGGTGTACGAAGCAGTCCGCCGACTGCAACAAGGCGTATTTGGCCGCCCCGCGCACCGGGCCGAGGAACCGCGTGACGGCCGCAAGGCCGGCGTTCCTCGTGCGTGCCTCCCACACGGCCTGTGGCTCATCGAGCGTCGGCCCGGCGATCAGCAACTCAAACGGCGGCGCCGCCGGATCGGACCTGAGACGGGCCGCCGCGTCGATCAGGTCACCCAGGCCCTTGGCGGTTGTCAGGTTGGCCAGGTACAGGAAGCGGCAGGGACGCCCGTTCGAGCTTGCGGTGGCATCAAGCGTCAGTGGCTCGACGGCGTTCGGTACGACGTAGACGGGGGTGCGTCCGGCATGGCGCCGGAGAATGTCGTGCCACTTGGGAGAGACGACGAGCACCGCGCTCGCCGCCCGCAGACCGCGCCGGATCACCCAGCGTCGCGCGCGGCCCGCGGTCTCGCAGAACCGCTCGAATCGCCCGCCGCGGATGTGCAGTACGACAGCCCGGCCCAGCAAGCGGCCGACCGCCACGTCCAGCAGGCTGCGGTAGAACGTGACGTAGCTGCACGTGTGCACGTGCAGCAGATCGACCCGCGAACGGATCAACGTTGCTGCCAGCTCCAATAACGCGGCGGCGTGGCGCAGGCCGGCTCGTGCGAGGCCAACCGGCCGACCGCCATGACTGCCGAGCGTGCCCCGGGGTGCGGGTGTGGCGCAGCGCTGAAGTGCATATCGCTCGCGCAGCGGGCTCCGCATGAGCACGTTGATGGAGGTCACCATGCCCCCTGTCTGCGGCGGCCCCGGGCCGAGCATCAGGACGGTGCGGCGACGACGTGTCGTCGCTCGCGTGCGCCCGCCACGGCCCCCAGCATGAAGCTCCTGGTAGACGCGCAGGTACCGGGAGACCATCTGGTCGGTCGTGAAGCGCCGGCGATAGTCCTCGAACGCGCGGTCCGCCCGCGCGCGGGCCGCTGCCGCGTCACGGAGAACGCGGGCGAGGGCGAGCGCGAGCGCCGCAGAATCGCCAGGCGGCACCAGCAGCCCGGTCTCGTTGTCACGCAGAATCCAAGGGCCGTCGGAGCCGACAGCACCCGTTCGACCCACGTCGCCGACCGCGGCCGACACGATCGGCACACGCTGACTCATCGCCTCGAGGATGACGTTGGGCATGGACTCCGCGCGGCTGCCGAGGCAGAACACGTCGGCTCCCGCCATGAGCTGCCACGCCTCGCGGCACTCGCCCGGGAAGTGGGCGTGGCCGTTGAGCCCCAAGCGTGTCAGCGTCCGCTGCACTTCGCGCCAATATTCGCCGCTGCGCACCGCACCCACGCACACCAGGTGCGCGTCCGGCCGCGCCTGGCGCAGCCGGGCGAACCCCGCGAGCAGTCCGCACGTGTCCTTCTCAACGCGGATGTTGGCCACGTTCAGCACGACCGGTCCATCGAACGCGCGACCGCATAGCGCTTCGAGCCGGCGGCGAGCCTCCAGAGGTGCCGTCGGCAACAGGTCGATGCCGTTCGGCAAGTGCGCCGCCGAGCGGGCGGGCCGCCCCGCCGGCAGCTTCAAGCGCAGCGACGCGGAGTTGATTCCGATGCGCGCGACGAAAGGGTCCAGCCGCGTCGCGAGCCGGTGATAGCGGGTCGGCGTCTCGCTCGGCCAGCCGTGCCAGACGTGCAGGAGCGGGATGCGTAGAAGCTGCGCGGCAGGAAAGACACGAACCAGCGCGGCGCAACTGTGGGCGTGCGCAACGTCGATTCGGTCGCGGCGCAGCCAGGTCCCCAGGCGCCAGGTCAGCAGCACGTCACGCCCGATGCTGCACGCCTCGCGTACGAGGATACCGGCCGCCTGCAAGTCGCAGCCGGCCGCGCCGGCGCTGCGCAGGCAGTACACGAAGGGCCGCACCGCGCGGCGCGCCAGCCCGAGCGCGAGGCGCTGGACCACGCGCTCCGCGCCGCCGCCTTCGAGACTCTCAATGAGCAGCGCGACATTCATACCGTGTTCGCCGCGTAGGCACGGCGTTTCAGCTTCGGGTAGCGAAGCAACAGGAAGAGCCAGGTTAGGAGCATGGCATAGGTCGTCGTCGGCCCGGCCAGGTGTCCCATCCAGCTCGGCAACCCGACGTCGAACTGATGCACCGGACAGAACGCGTACAGAAACACGATCAGGCCGACCCAGCTTAGGTCCAGCCAGCCGGGGTCCGACTGCCGAGCGACTGCCACGACCACGAAGGTCAGCGGCACGAGCATGGAAACGCAGTGATGCGGCCAGGCGTTGAGCTCGGCCAGCAGGACGACCGGAACCAGCGCCGCGACGGCCTCGGCCACGCTCACTTCGCGGCGCCGGCGCAGGATCCACAACGACGTTATCGCCACCAGGAGCAGGTTGCCGGTCACGCTGGCGACCAGTGCCGCCCGGGCGCCGAGGTCGATCCAGGCGCGGGACGGCTCTGTGCCGCGCTCGTTGTCTACCAGCGCGCGGTGCATGAAGCCGACCACGCTCATGTTCTGGGGGGAGATTACCCAGTCCACCTTGCTGAACTCGTCCTGGTTCACGAACAGGTACTTCGCGCGTCCTTCGCGCCCCAGGGCCGCCAGGCCGACCGCCATGAGTACGGCGATGGTCGCGCATCCCGCCAGGAGGGCCTTCCATTCCCTGCGGAGCAGCAGTGCCCATAAGTAGGCCGCGGGGTACACCTTGGCGACGGCCGCCAGACCGAGCGACCCACCCGCCGCCACGAGTTGCCTGCGAGTTGCGAGAAAAACCGCCAGGGCGACGAGCGCGACGCGCAGGCCGTCGAACTGCCCCCAGCGAAAGAGGCAGAAGACCGGGTAGCTCAGCCAGTACGGGATGGCGATCGCCAATGACGCCAGCGACCCGAATTGGGCGCCCACGGCCCGCAGGAGCAGCAGCAGACCCGCCAGCAGTAACAGGAGCTGGAACCACGCCCATGCCACCTGGGCGACCGGCAGCGACGGAAGCGCGACCAGGTACAGCAGCGGCAACGTGGGCGGCGGGTTGGCGTAACCCATCAAGCTCTGGTTGCCGGGCAGGTGCGGCGCAATGAGGCGCTGCTTGGCCTCCAGGTCGTAGGGATTGATACCCATGTGCAAGGCGCGGCCCGTGGCGTAGAAGGCGCGGAAATCAAGCTGGTAGTTCTGCCCCGGATTCACGATGCCATAACGCACGAAGCTCCCCCCAAGAACAACAACCAGCAGCAGGACACCGAGCGGCGAACGGCGCAGGGCGGACCCGGCGATGCCATTCGGAGCCGTACTCATCACGCGCCTCCGCGCGCCGGCCGCGCCAGGATGACGTGGGCCTTGCGCAGCGCACCACGATCTGCCAGCATTTGCAGACACTGACGGACCTGCGGTTGGCGTTTCTCGTCGTCGGCGTTAAGGCAGCCGGCGCCGCGCAGGTAGCCCAGAACCACGGAAAGGACGGAGACTCCCTTGGTTTCCAGGACCTCGAAGCTGGCCCGCGATAGCTCCCCCCGGACCTCTTCCTCCGTGAAGCAGCGGCTGCGTACGCGGCGGTCCGCCGGCCCGTCCCAGACATCCCGGCTGTCTGCAAGCTGACACAACGCCGGCACGCCGCCATACAGCAGGTGAATGAGCAGCGCCCCCTCCCAGCAGCGCTCGGCGGTCAGGAGCCGCCCGTCCTCGCGAAGGATCCGCCGACACTCGCCCAGCCCCAGCGCGTAGTCTTCATTCAGGTAGTACAAGGTCTCGATCGCCACCGCCAGCGCCACGGAAGCCGGGGCCAGCGGCAGACGCCGCACGTCGGCGTGGACCAGCAGCACGCGTTCGAGCCAGTCGGGATGTTCGTGAAGGAGGTGCGTGCGCAGGCGGGCCAGCGAAGCAACGACGGCGTCGACGGCCACGACGCGCTCGTACCCCCAGGCAAGCCAGGGCAGTGTATTTCGTCCGTCGCCTGCGCCCAGATCGACAACAATATCGCGCGGAGAGCCCGGTTGGTTGCGCTGGAGATAGGAATGGTAGACGGGCGTGTCAAGGGAACTCATCGTGTACGGTATTTGCGCGCGGTCCTGAAAGCACGTGCCGCCGGCGGCCTCGTACCATGCGATGGATGGGTCTTGGTCCTGGACGCCGAAGCGGGCAATGCCGGCTTCCCAGCGCCCGGCCGTTCCGCAGCGCGCGCATCGCAGCGACCACTCGTGCCGGGACAGAGGCGAGTGGCACGCGGGACATGCCAGGACCTCGGTCGCCCAGGCAGGCGGGGCTGCGTGCGGCGGGGCGGTTGCGATGTGGAAATCAGTGGCCACGCTCAGTCGTCTCCCACCGGTACTCGTCGCGACAGAAACCGACCGCCCCAAACTCCTCCTTGAATTCCGCCAGACCGGGGTTCAGCCGGAAGTCGTCGAAAGTGCTTGGGCCAAGGTCCAGGTATCGAAACCCGCGCGTCGCGTAGTGCTCCATCAGGTGAGCGATGGCTAACGAGGTGGCGCGGTGGCGCTCGAACCGGTCGTCGTGGCACAGGTAAAACATGTAGGCGACGCGCGGGTTCAGTTCGAACACCAGGGCCCCGGCGATCGCGACTGCCTCCAAGGTAAACAGGAACAGCTTGATGCGCTCGGGAACGAGTGCGAGGAGGGCCTGCAGCTCGGCCAGCGTGTGGGTCGGCTGGACGCCGTGCTTGGCGCGGTTCGCGGCCAGGATTCGGTAGAAGGTGTCGAGCTCGCTCGCGTCGCAGGTCCTCGCAGTCACGCCCTGTCGCACGGCATAGCGCGCGTAACGCCGGCGCGATGCGGTCGGAATGACAGTCAATGCCTGTGCGGGCTCCGGCGGCAGCGCAATCACGTGACACAGCCAGCGCCGAGCGAAGGCGAATCCCCGGGCGGTAAGCGCGAAGGCAAGGTTGTCGCTGGGGCAGCAGGCATAGATGCCCGGGCCGAGCCGCATCTCGATGCCGGCCAGTCCCTTCGCCGATACGTAGTCCTGAAGTGCCGCCACGATGTCCAGCGTCGTCTCAAGATGCTGGCCGGCGGGCAGTGCGGGACCGCCGATGGAAGCGCCGTAGGGCGACTTGAGAAACAGGCGACCGTCTGTCTCGCGCACGATCGCCGCGGGCAGCACCGCCGCCAGTCCGCCTGCACGGCGGAAGATCAGGTGATGGACGTCGAAGCGGCCAGGCGCGTGATAGCCGAGGAAGCGGAGATCGTGGAACAGCGTGCCGTTATTCGACGCACGGACGAACGCCTCCCACCCCCCGGCGTCCTCGGCGCGATACGGCTCCACGGCGATGTCACACCGTGCGCCGGCTGCCGGCTGGTCGGCGTCGTCGCTCCCGCGGGAGTCGGTGGTTGTCAACGCCGCGTGCACCGTCACCGCGTGCTTCTCCACTCGTTGTTGACCTCGCCGAGCGTCGCCGTTGCGAGTTGCCGGGAGGCGAGGTGTTCGAGGAATTCGAGGAAGAGCGTTCTGACGCCCCGGCCGGCGTGGCGTGCGCTGCGCAGGCGGTCCACGTTCCGATAAAACGGCTTCGTGCTTTCGTAGAACCCGGATGTCGGCGCGTTTGTGAAGACGATGTTGGGGTGGAAGTCGAGGACCTTCAGCCCCGGCTCATCCAGGCGCAGATGCACCAGCTCGTGACCGGTCCGGGGTGTCACGAGGTCCAGGTGGTCCATGTAGTAGATGGGCAGCTCCACCATGTCATGCTCTTTCCAGAACGGCCGCAGGTTCTCCACGAGGAGCATGGCGTAGCTGCTGTCGTACTCCAGTTTCTGGCGGTGGTAGAGCGACAGCAGCTCGGTGTCGTAGCGCAAGCTGTGGGCGCGCACCCCCTTGGCTTCGGGGCAGAAGGTCCGCGTCACCTCAAGCACGTGAGCGTACAGGTCAGTGTCCGCGAGGTCGGCGAAGTCGGCACCGAGCTTGGCGCGCAGGTCGTGGATGATGTCGCCGCCGCGGCGAAAATTGGGATGCAGCGCACGTTCGTGACCCGGCACCGCAATGCCCGGGTGAGTGCAGAAGAACGTGGCCCGCACGTTGTGCGCATCAAGCAGGTGCACCAGGTCGGCCAGCACCTCCTCGTGTGCCCACTCGACGTCCACGGTCACGCAAATGAGGCTTTCCGGCTTCGTGGCGACACCTCTCAACGGCGGACCTGCGTCGCACTCGGGAGCGGCCGGGAGACCGGCGGCGCCAGTGCGGCGCGCAGGCGCGCGCACACGTGGTCGATTTGCTCATCCGTGAGCTCGGGGAACATCGGCAGGCTGAGGCACCGCTGCGCCAGGCGCTCGCTCACCGGGAAGCTTCCCGGTCCGAGTCCGAGCTCGCCGTACGCCGGCTGAAGGTGAACGGGCACCGGGTAGTGCAGACCGCTCTCGATGCCTTCGGTCTTGAGGCGGGCGGCGATGCGGTCGCGGTCCTCGACCTCGATCACAAACAGGTGGAACACGCTCTCGAGTTTCTGGTCAACGAGAGGCAGTCCGAGCCGCGACAACCCCTTCAGACCGTCCAGGTAGCGCTGCGCGTGCGCGCGCCGCGCCGCGTTCCAGTCGTCCAGGTACCGGAGCTTGATGCGCAGGACAGCGCCCTGAAATCCGGCCATGCGGTAGTTGAACCCAATCATCTCATGCCGGTGCTTCTGGCGTTGGCCGTGGTCGCGCAGCGCCCGGGCTTTGTCTGCCAGCTCGGGGTCGTCCGTGACGAGCGCGCCGCCTTCGCCGTATGCGCCCAGGTTCTTGCCGGGATAGAAGCTGAAGCAGCCGATGCGGCCCAGGCCGCCGACGCGGCGTCCGCGATAGCGTGCTCCGTGTGCCTGGGCGGCGTCCTCGATGACCGGCAGGCGGTGTTTGGCGGCGATGCGCAGAATGCGGTCCATGTCCGCCGGCTGGCCGTAGAGGTGTACCGGGAGAATGGCCCGGGTGCGCTCGGTGATGGCGGCCTCGAGCTCGGCCGGATTCATCGTGCGCGTGGCCGGGTCGATGTCGACGAAGACCGGGCGTGCGCCGACGTAACTGATCGCCCACGCGGTCGCTACGAAAGTCATGGGCACGGTGATGACTTCGTCGCCCGGGCCGATGTCCAGGCAGCGCAGGGCGAGGTGCAGCGCGCTGGTGCCGCTGTTGAGCGCCACGCAGTGCCGCAGGCCGCAGTACTCGGCGAAGCTCTCCTCGAAGGCCCTAACCGTCGGTCCCAGCGTGAACGTGCAGTTCTCGCACACCTGTTGCAGCGCCGGCAGAATCTCGGCTTCGAGCTGCCGGTACTGCGCCTTCAAATCCAGAAACGGAACGGTTTGCATCGGCAACAACCTCCCGCGGCGCCGCGGCCGGCACGAAGCGCGACTCCGGTGCCGCGATGACCCGCTCGATCAGATACGCCGGCCGGCGGCGCACTTCGTCGTACGCGCGCCATACGTATTCCCCGAGCGCCCCCAGGAAAGTGAGCAACACTCCAAACCCCAGAAGCAACAGCCCGATGATCGCGGCGTCCGCGCCCGCAGCCGGTGCCAGGCCGGCGGTCCACACGGCTGCCCAGACGAGCGCTGCGCACAACAAGACGAGTCCGCACAGCCACGTCATCCGGATCGGCAGTGCTGAGAAGGAGACAACCGAGTCGATCGCCAGCCGGCAGCGCTTGGCTAGCGTCCAACGGCTCTGGCCCGCGGCGCGCTCGGCCTTGACGTAGGGCACGTGCGCCTGGCGGAACCCGAGCCACACCAGCAGCCCGAGCAGCGAAGTGTTCTTCTCCCCGATCGCTGTCACCGCCTCGATCACCTTCCGATCGAGCAGCACGACGTCGGCGCCCTGCGGCGGGGTCTCGGCGAGCACGATGCGCCGCATCATCGTCCAATACACGTGCGAGCACGCGCGTGCGAGCCAGCTTACGCCGCGACGGCCGGCGCGGACCGCCCACACCACGTCGAAGCCTTCGCGCCACTTGGCCAGCAGCTCGACCAGCAGCTCGGGCGGGTCCTGAAGATCGGCTGCCAGCACGACGGCGCAATCTCCGCTGCACCGGCTCAGTCCGGCGGCAACCGCGGCGTGCGAGCCGCTGTTGCGTGCCAGCCGGAGACCGCGCACCCGCGAGTCGGCCGCGGCCCATTCTTCGAGGAGCTGCGGGGTCGAGTCGGCCGAGTGGTCATCGACCAGGATGATCTCGAAGTCGAACTCGGGCAGCGTGGCGGCGACGGCGGTAAGCCGTGCGCGCAGCCGCGGCAAGACGGCCTCCTCGTTGTACGCCGGAATGACCAGCGAGACTCTCATCGACTCTCCAGCACGGGAACCACGTGACTGCCGGGGCCGGTCCTGGTGGCAGGGGGGGTAGTCCATGCGCCCGCCTCCGGGCGGGACGGCCCGGGGCCCCTGCATTCGCCTCCGGGCGGTTCCCAGTTGCGGACGATTTCCTGTTCCAGCAAGCGTTCTGGAGGGACCGGAAGGCTCGCGTACCATTCGGCGAGGCGGGCCAGGCCGACGCGCAGGTCCACCTCCGGGCGAAAGTTCAGCAGCGCGCGGGCCTTCTCGACGTCGGCACAGAGGCGGCGTACGTCGCCGGGGCGCCCCGTTTCGTGCACAACATCCGGCGGCCGGCCCACGACTTCGCCGACCGTCCGCGCCAGGTCGTTCATGCTGGTTTCGCGCCCGCAGCCCAGGTTGATGGTTCGCCCGACGGCGGCCTCCGTCAGTCCCGCCGCCAGGATGCCGCGGGCGGTGTCCGAGACAAACGTGAAGTCGCGCGTCTGCTCGCCGTCGCCGAAGACGATCAGCGGCCGGCCGGCGAGGCAGCGCAGGAGGAATTTCGGAATGACCTCGCCGCAGTCGCCCTCGTGGTGGCAGCGCGGGCCGTAGGTGTTGAACGGCCGGACGACGACGGTCGGGAAGCTGTAGGTCCGGTGGAAGGCGCGCGCGTAGCATTCGCCCGCCAGCTTCGACGCGCCGTACACGGTTCGCGGAAACGTCGGATGAGCCTCGCTCATCGGGACCCGCTGGGCCGAGCCATAGACCTCGGAGGTCGAGACGTAGACGAAGCGCCGCACGTCGGCGCGACGGGCGGCCGTGAGGAGCTCCAGCGTGCCGCGCGCGTTCACCTCGTGGTTTTCGAAGGGCGAATGAATGGAATGCCGCACCCCCAGACACGCCAGGTGGAACACCGTATCGACGCCCGCGAGCAGGTCGCGGATGGCGTCGCGGTCGCGGACGTCGGCGACGTGCAGGTCCACCTGGTCCGCGGGCAGCCCGGCCAGGTTCTCGCGCCGACCGTTGCAGAGGTTGTCCACGACCAGGACACGCGCGTCCAGGGCAACGAGTTGGCGCACCAGCTCCGACCCGATGAACCCCGCCCCGCCGGTCACGAGTGTGCACTTCCCTGCGCGGCTCATGCAATGGGCTCCTTCGCGGGCGGTGACGAGACCGTCGCGGGCAGCGGCCGCTGTCTTCCTGGGCGGCTGTCCTTCCGGCCGCGCGTACCGTCCCGCAACACCCGCACGGCGTCGCGAACGGTGGCCACCACTTCCTGCTGTTGCGCCGGTGCCATGTCAGGAAACAGCGGGAGAAGCAGGCTGGAGTCGCTGGCGTGCTCGCTGTGACGCAGGGCACCGGCGCAGCGCCCGCCGAAGGCCGGCTCCCGGTGGATCGTCATGATGCCCGGCTTGGCCGCGATGCCGCGCGCCCGCAGCTTCGCCAGCAACGCATCGCGACCGAACGAGGCCTGCGCGGTCAGTTGCAGGGCATAGCTCTGGTAGTTCGGCCGCGCGAAGTCGGGCACATACGGTGTCTGAAGACACGGTTCGTCCGCAAAGGCCGCGTCATAGGCGGCAGCCAGTGCCCGCCGCCGCGCGACGATCTGGTCCAGCCGGGCGAGCTGAGCGATGCCGACGGCCGCGTGCAGGTCGGACATCCGGTAGTTGTAGCCTATGCACAGGTAGCGTTCGACAATCAGGCGGCGGGTGGCGTGGCGTTGCGTGTCCGGCACGCTCATGCCGTGCTGGCGCAAAAGGCGAAGCCGGCGCGCGAACTCGTCGTCGCCGGTCAACACCATGCCCCCTTCGCCGGTGGTAATGACTTTGCGCGGATGAAACGACAAGCATACCAGCGGCGCGTGACCTCCGACGGGCCGGCCGCGGTAGCGCGACCCGAGGGCGCACGCGGCATCCTCCACGATCGGAACGGCGTGTCGCCGGCTGATGTCCGCAAACGCGTCCAGGTCCGCCGGCAGCCCGATCTGATGAACCGCGATGATCGCCCGGGTCCGCGGGGTGATCGCCGCTTCCGCGGCCGCCGGATCGAGGTTGTACGTGCGGGGATCGACGTCGGCGAGCACGGGCGTCGCGCCGGCGTGCACCACGGCGTTGGCCGTCGCGATGAACGTCAACGCGGGGACAATCACTTCATCCCCCGGTCCGACGCCCAACGTCAACAGGGCCATGTGCAGGGCCGTCGTGCAGCTACTGCACGCGACGGCGTGCCGCGCCTGGCAGTACTCGGCAATCCGCCGCTCGAACTCCTCGACGCGCGGCCCCTGGGTGAGCCAGCCGCTGGCCAGTACGTCGGCAACCGCAGCCGCCTCCTCCTTCCCGACGACGGGCCGCGTGAGGGGAATCATGGCCGCCCTCCCGTCGAGCAGCCACGAAGCCACGAGGGCACGGAGCCACGAAGGGGAGCATCCGCGTCTGGCCGGCATGGCGGCTCTGGTGCCAGGCCGGTCTGCCCGACGGCCTGTAGCGTCGGACCTGCATGCCTGACGGTTGCAGCGGCCTGTAGTGTCGGACCTGAGCTCGCCGCCGCGAGTCGCCTGTAGCGACCTGCCCGCCGTGGCGGGTGTCCGACGGCGGCAAGCTCCGCAACGCGTTGCTCCAGCAGCTCGATGCGCTCCATCAGGTCGGTGACTCGTGCGCCGAGCGTCGAGCGAACGGAACGAATCACCGCCGCGGCCGGCTGCGGAGCGCGCCCCTCGACTTGAACTTCGTGAAGCCTGAGAACGCCGTCGCCGGTCAGAACGTCCACGGTGCCTTGGCCGCGGTCTACGGCGACCACCCGGCCGGGGACGCGGCCCACGTAGCGCGGCGCCTCCGCAGCGGGGACCGCGCGCCAGATCGTCAGACGCTTGCCATCGAAGCAGGTGAACGCCCCCGGATACGGTCGCGTCAGCCCGCGCACGTGGTTGTAAACGTGCCGCGTGGGGGCGCTCCAGTCGATCAGGCCGTCCGCGGGGATACGCGGACAAGTGTGGCTGGCCTGTGCATCCTCTTGGGCCCGCCGCGGGGCCTGGCCCGTGACCAGAAGCGGGTACGTCTCGCGCAGCAGGTCGGCCGTCGCCGCGCAAACAAGCTCATACACCTTGCCCGCCGTGTCATCCGGCCCGATCGGCACGCACCGCTGGGCGACGATGTCGCCGGCGTCGGTTGCCTCATCGACGTAGAAGAGCGTGACGCCGGTGTGGTCGGCGCCGTTCAGGATGGCCCAGTTGAGCGGTGCGAAGCCGCGGTACTCCGGCAGGCACGAATCGTGGACGGCCAACGTGCCGGCGGGGGGGGCCGCGTAGATTTCGCGCGGCAGCCGCAGCCGGCAGCCGATGACGAACGCGATGTCCGGCTTCCACTGGCCGCGGATGATGTCGCCGTAGTCGCGCTCCCTCATCCAGCGCGTCTCGTGGATCGGCACGCGGAGCTGGGCAGCGATCTCGGCGATGGGGCCCTCGAAACGCTCCGACTCGTGCTCGTCCTGGCGCAGGCTGATGATGCCTGCGAAGTCCGCGCCCGCTTCCGCCAGGGCCTGAAGCGCCAGGTAGCCGCGTTTCGTGCTGCCGATGAATAGGACCTTCATGTTGGCCGCTCCCGGCCACGGCCTGCTCGGCCTTGCCGCTATGCCGGACACCCGCCACGGCGGGCAGGTCGCTACAGGCGACTCGCGGCGGCGAGCTCAGGTCCGGCGCTACTTCGCCGCGAGGGCCCGCACGCGCGCGGGGACGCCCGCGACCGTCGTGCCGGGCGGAACGTCGCGGGTCACGACCGCCCCGGCACCGACCAGCGCGCCCGCGCCGATCGTCACGCCGCACAGGATGACCGCGCCCGATCCGATCGAGGCGCCGCGGCAGACGCGCGTGGGCACGACCCGCCAGTCTGCGCCCGTCTGCAACTGCCCGTCGGTCCGCGTCGCCCGGGGATACTTGTCGTTCGTGAACATCACGCCGTGGCCGATGAAGCACTCGTCCTCGATCGTGACGCCTTCGCAGACGAACGTGTGGCTGGAGATCTTGCACCGCCGCCCGACGACGGCGTTCTTCTGAATCTCGACGAACGTGCCGATCTTGGTCTCGTCGCCGATTGTGCAGCCGTACAGGTTCACGAAGCCGTGCAGTTGAACGTCGCGGCCCAGACGAACGTCGGGCGCAATGCGGGCCAGATTGTCCCGGCCGGTACGGGGCCCGGCTTCTACGGAAGGCGTCATAGCGTGATGCGTCCCCCCTGCGCCTTGATGCTCCGCTGTGCCGCATCGAGCACGCGCACCACGCGCAGCCCGGCCTGTCCGTCGGTAACCGGCGTCGTGCCGCCGCGGACACAATCGACGAAGTGGCTTACGACCGTGCGCAGCGGCTCGCCGGGCTCCAGCCGCGGCGACCACACGTCCCCCATGCGGTAATCGATCAGGATGTTGCGGCGACCTTCGAGGTCGTCCTCGCGCACGTTGATTCCGCTGTCGTAGACCTTGATGGTCTCCACCGGGTCCAGGTCGTTGTAGACCAGGCTCTTCCGGCTCCCGCCCAGCATCGTGTAGCGAATCTTGACCGGCGACAGCCAGTTGACGTGAAAGTTGGCGATCAGCCCGTCGCCGAAGTCGAGGTTCAGGTACGCGACGTCCTCGTGTCCACTGCCGGTGTGTACGCTGCCGAAGGCGGCGACGCTCTTGGGCGTGCGCCCGAGCAGGTGATCGACGATCGACAGGTCGTGCGGGGCCAGGTCCCAGACGACGTTCACGTCCCGCTGAAACAGCCCGAGGTTGATCCGCACGCTGTCGACGTACAGCAGCCGGCCCAGCTCGCCCGTGTCCAACAGCGCCTTGATTTTGCGCACCGGCGGGCTGTAGACGAACACGTGGTCGACCATCAGCGCCAATCCCCGCTTCTGCGCCAGGTCCACCAGCTCCTCGGCCTGCGCTACGTCCGCGGTCATCGGCTTTTCGATCAGCACCGACTTGCCGGCCTCCAGGGCCGCCTTGGCCAGCGGGTAGTGCGTGGCCACCGGGGTCGCGATCGCGACGCCGTCGATGCCGTCGTCGGCCAGGACGGCGGCCGCGTCGCTTGTCGCCCGCAGGCTGGGATAGCGTCGCCGAACGGCCTCCACGCGCGATTCCTGCTGGTCACAGCACACGCACAGGTCGTCGCCGATGACCTCGCGGAAGTTCCGCACCAGGTTCGGTCCCCAGTAGCCCAGCCCGATAACTCCAATCCGGACTGCCTTCGGCCGGGGCGGGAGGGGCAGTCCCCCGGCGCTAGCGGTCGTGACCGGTCGCGGGCCGCTCTCAGGGCGGACGGCAACAGCAGAGCCCATGCGCGCGCTCCAATACTCGTTGACTCTTCCTGCCCATTTATCGACCGCGCTGCGCTGGCAGGTCCAGCGTGTTGGACCGCGCTCGGACCTCAACGGCGCAGGACTCAGGGCACCCGCAGCGATTGCGCGAAGTGTGGTTCCTGTTCGCCGTACCCGCGTTTGGCCGCCCTGGGCGGGCGATCTTCAGCAGTCGGCGCCGCGGTGGCGTCGGGCCTCAGCCGAACCAGGCGCATGCGGAGGTCGGCCTCGCGCAGGCGGGCCCGCTGCTGCGGACCGTACCCTTCGTACTGGTAAGGCATGAATTGGAGCGGATGCGGCTCCGCCAGCAACGGATCATTCGGGGGCAGGTTCAGCGGGATCGGCTCGGGCCAGATGTGCTTGGCGTAAATCAGCCGATAGTTGCCCACCGCGTCCACCTGTTCCGCGCCGAAGGCCAGTGCGTCCGCGTCCACGTGCAGATCGGAGACCAGAGCCTGGGCGCGGAAGATGAACTCGCGCGGGAAGACCTGCGTCAGCGGCGCGCGGAAGTTCCAACCCGCCTGCAGGGCCAACCCAACGAGCACCGCGGCGGCGAGCTGCGGGCGCACCCGTCGTCGCGCAAGCAGGTCGTGCATCGCAAAGGCCGCGATTAGGCAGAAGAATGGAACCATCGAGCGGACGATGCGCCCGTACACGACGAACTTGTGGAGGCCGACCGAAAAGAGCACGAGTCCGCCGTAAAGCCACACCAGGCTGAGCAGCCAGACCCGAATCCACGGACGGTTGCTCAGCCGTCGAAAAACCAGCGCGCTGTAGAGCAACGCCGCGAGCCAGGCGACGAAGAGGACGTGTTCGGCGTGCCAGAGGTATTCCAGGGGCAGGCTCCAGCCCTCGCGAAAGTCGCCCTGCGTGATTGTGCCTGAGAACCGGGCCAACGCGGCGAACACGTTCGCGCCGACGAGCGCGCTCGCCAGTACGACGCTCAGGGGCGGCACCGCCAGCCCAAGCCCGCACAAGAGCGCCGTCGTGCAGCGTCTGGCAGGGTCCTGCGGATGCGCCAGGACGCGGACCAGGCAGGCCAGGCCGGCGAGCAGCCAATAGCCCGTGTAGGTCAGGAATGCCAGTCCGGCGAGAAAGCCGCACAGGAACACGCTGCGCCGCCGCGGGCCTTCGGACAACGCCAGCAGCAGTGCCCACAGTCCGAGCGCCAGGGCCGCGTCGTAGGGCAACAAGTGGCGGGCGTAGTAGAACATGCTGTTCGCCAGCGCCATGAAGCCGGCCGCCAGCAGGGCTTCGCGCTCGCCGGCCCCGCTGCGCAGCGCCACGCGCCACACGAGCCAGATGTTCGCGACGGAGCACAGCGAAAAGAGCAGGGCGGGCAGTTGGAGTGCCGGGCGCGTGGCCAGTTCCAGCGCGGCGGGCAACAACGCGAGGATCCTGAAGAACAGGTGGTCTCCCTTGGTGGTCAAGAGCCACACCAGGGGGCGCGGTTCGCCGTCCAACAGGGTGGCCAGCGCGCCGCGTGTCTGCACGTATCGCAGCTCATCTGGAAATACCAACTGTCCCCCGGAGAGCACGAGGACCGCGCGGAGCACGATGGCACCGACCAGAATGCCGATCAGCACCCACCGCACGGGAAACGCGGGCCGAGCTGCGCTGGTGTTGGGATTCGCGATTCCTTGCTCCTGGGCGCCAAGCGAGTCCGCACGGGCGCCCGGTCGCCCGCGGGCCGGACGAGAGGCCGGCGCGTTTTCCTCCGGGGTCGTCGTTGCGGCTCGTACAAGGTCCACGGGTTGCTCCGTCGGCCTAGGTGGCGGACGCGTACGGAGAGCAGGCGGACATCGCCGCTCCGGGTGACGGATACAAGGCCTCAGGGGCCGGCTCCTCGTCCGCGATGTATTTGCCTACATTCGCGAGGCACATGGCGAAGCCCAGCATCAGCCAGAGGTCCTCGGTAAACAGGCGCGTGGTGAACACCGCGCAGGCCAGGTAGCCGAGGAGCGACGTGCGCAGGGCGACCGCGTGCCAGCCGAGATGAAAGCGCGTTTGCCAGCGGTAGAACTCGATTTCCGTGAAGGCCGGTCCCTGGTTTGCCGCCCGGCGAAGTCGTCCGAGGCGCCAGAGCGAGATGGCGAGAATCAGCAGGAACACTGCCAGCCCAAGCCAGCCGAGCTCCGCCAGACAGGCGATGTACGTGTTGTGCGCGCTGCGCAGGTCGGTCAGGCTAGGTACGTACTGCATGACCACGTGGTGGAAGTTCCCCAGCCCGATGCCGAACGGATGGTCCGCCGCCATCTGGAAGGCGGCCTTCCAGAACGTGAAGCGCGCCATCGAGGAGGCGTCCTGCTCGTAGGCCAGGATGGTCTCCATGCGCTGCCACCAGCCCGGGTCGATCAGCCGCGTGGAGAGCAAGGCGCCGGCGATCACCGCGGCCATCCCCTTCAAGCGGTAGCCGCGCGGCAGCGAGAGGACGCCCGAAACAACCATGACGGCCAGGCCCACCACGACGTTGCGCGTGCGCGTGGCCACGATGGTGTTCACTGCCAGCGCGCCGGTGATCAGGATGAGGAACCGGGCCCACCACTTCCGCGCCATGAAGAACATGGCCCCGATGAGCGGCAGGGAAGCGACCATGTGCACCGCCAGACCGCTGGAGTCGTTGAAGTCTGGCCCCCCCAGCCCCGCCGTCAACCGGCCCCGCTCGACCAAACCCGCACCGCCCGTGGCCTCGTAGCCGAGGTAGGCAATGCCCACCAGCCACGCGAGGATCACCGCGTGGTAGTGGAGCGGCGTCCGGACGCAGCGGATCAGAATGAAGATGATGATGAGCGTCTTGATGAACTTCTCGGCCAGGTATTCGCCGCGGCTGGTCAGGTCCACGCCCCATGCCAGGCTGCCGAGCGCCAGCAACCCGAACACGATCGCAAGCACGTAGGGGGCCTGGAGCTGTCGCGCGCCGCGCTCGAGCGGCCGCTGCCGAACCAGCATGCCGATGGCGGTTGCCACCGCGACCGTGAACGACGTGCGCAGGCCCAGTGCCCGCACGGAGTCGCCCCACCACTGCGTCTCGGGATTCAGATGGTACACGAGGATGTAGAGGGTGATCCCGGCGATTGGATGGAAGAGCGCCGCGCACGTCCCGCCGACATAAGCGATCCAGAAGGCGATGACCGTGAGTGGCATTCGGTGTCCTGCACCCGGGGGCTGCGCTCGTTCTCTGCGAGACGCCGGTGCTCCCCATCGGTGTTATCGGCAGGCAACCGGCGGCGACCGAGAAATGACGTGGTGAGTGCGGCCGGCCCGATGCTGCACCGCCGGGACGCGGCGTCGCTGGGCTGTGTCGGCAGTACCGAGCACGGCCAGCATGATGCCCCAGAACGGCAGGTAGATCAGGTGGTAGCGCGGCTGTGCCTCGAACACCGTATGGATTATCAGGCCCAGCAGGAACAGGCCCAGGCAGAGGCCGGCGAGCGGGCGCTGTTCGAAGCGGCGAGCCAGCCCGCGCAGTCCCACGACGGGCCACAGAAGAAGCAAGAGGTACCATCCGTTCGTCAGCGTGTGCAGGGCCGTCTTGAGGACGGCGCCGCCGCGGGCGTCACCGCGCAGCGCCGCCGTGTAGCACTCGACGGGCAACATCCAGTTGTCCGAGCCCAGGTAGTGGACCTGCTTCTGTGCGACCCGCCAGGCGGCGCGCAGCGGGTCCTCACGGATCGCCGCCAGCCCCAGCCTGAATCCGACGGGCGAAAGCAGCAGCTCGTCGCCGCCGGTCACCGCGTGCAGGTGCTCCCACGCCGGCTTGTGAAACTCGCCCGTGCCGCCGGGAGCCCACGAGTTGTAGAAGTTGCCGCCGGCGTTCGTGGTCAGAGGGACGAGCCGGCCCAGCACCGCGTAGTTGCGGGCGGTCCAAGGCACGATGGGGACCAGCATCGCCGCGCCGTACAGCGCCGTACACAGCGCCGCTCGTCGCCAGGAGGTGCCACGCAGGAGCAGCCAGGCACCGACGGCAACCGGTGTTACGCCGAGCGTCGGCCGCACGAGGCACGCCAGCCCAAGGACCAGCCCCGCCGCAAGCCAGCGTAGCGGCCGAGTACTGCCCCGGCCGCCCCTCACGTCCGCCGGCCCCGGCAGCAGCACCAGCGACGCCAGGAGCAACACGAGGACCAGCTCGTCGTAGGAGAGCACGTCCACGTGGAGGTTGCGGCCGGGCCAGGCGGCAGTCAGCAGAAGCGCGGCGGTGGCGGCGCCGGGTCCGACGTGGGTGCGCACCAGCCGCCAGCTCAACAGGTCCGCCGTGCCGGCCAGAACCACGTTCCCCAACTTGCCGATCAGCACCGCGGGTCCAAACACGGCGTACAGCGCGGCCAAAAACGCGGGATAACCCGGCGGCCAATAGGCGCGGTGTTTCTCGGTGTCATAGACGCCCGTCTCGGCCAGCCGTACCGCCAGGCCGTGATAGACGGCGTGGTCGCTGGTCGGCTGCGTTGGCACCAGAAGGACCCACGCCAGGCGGAGGAGCGTTACGGCGGCCACGAACAGGAGTACGGCACGGACCCGCGTCAGGTGCGAAGTGACCGTCGTGAACAGCGCACGGGCTCGGCGCACCAGGCGTCTGCCACGCCACGCGGCCAACAACAGCACGGCGCCCAGAACGTGACCGGCCGCGTAGGCCGCCGTCGCCCCTGCGGACGAGCCGCTCTTTGCGGCCAGGTAACCTCCGGCGGCAATCACTACGTCCGCGACTACCAGCCAGACCGCAACGGCCGCCACACGACTCAGCCGCTGGGGCCAGCGCCCCGCGATGCAGGCGGCCGGACCGCTCAGGCCGGGGACGGTACGCACGTCCGGTGGATATTCGGGCGCAACGTGCATGGAGTTCCTTCCAACCGGGCAGCGTGGCGAGCGCGGTGGGACGCCGAGGTAGTGGCTGAGCCAACGACGGTGCCAGGGTGCGGGCCTTGCGGCCCCCGCAGCGCAGCGTGTTGGCCGCCTGCCGCCCCGGTGAGAAGGGCGCGCAGGTGCGCCGCCAGCCGCGGCCAATCGTGGGCATTGCGCACCCAGTGCTGGCCGCGCTCGGCGACGCGCGCGGCGAATTCCGGTTGCTCCAACAGGCGGCGCGTCCGTTGCACCCAGGCCGCATCACTGGCAGCGCAGAGAACGTCCACGCCCGGACGAGCGCTGAGTCCCGCCAGCGCGCGGGGACTGGCGACCACGGGGCGGCGCATCGCGCATGCTTCCAGCACCTTGTTTTTCACGCCGCCGCCCAAGCGCGTTGGCACCACAACCACCGCGGCCCGGGAGAGGTAGGGACGCACGTCCGGCACGTCGGCATGCAGGGTGACACCGGGCAGCCGCGCCAGGCTTTGCACGGCCTCCGTCGGCGCCCGGCCCACGATGAGCAACCGGCGGCCCGCCCCGCAGTCGCGCAGGCGCGGCCAGATGCGCGTCGCAAAGTGTACGATTCCCTCCACGTTTGGCGGGAAGCTCAATGAGCCGACGAATGCGACGCTACCCGGTTCCGCGGCCTGGGTGGGACCGCTGAAATACTCAAAGTCCACGCCGTTGCTGACGGCCTCGACCCGTGCGTCGCCCGCCCAGCGCCGCGCGTACGAGGCATCGATGCTGGAAGCGAAGACGGCCGCGTGTGCCCGGAGCGCCACGTGCCGCTCGAACAGGGCGTAGAGCAACGCCGCGCGGGCCGTGCGCAGCACGGGCCGAACCCCGCGCCGCCGCGCGTCGCGCACGGTGTAGAGCACAAGTTCGTCCACGGCGTCCCAGACGGCCGGAACGCGCACGGCGTCGATGTACTGGCCATTCACGGCACCGTACAACAAGGCAACATCGTAGTTCGCACGGCACGCGTGCGCGGCGAGCCAAGTGTTCAGGGCCGGTGAGTAGCCGAAGTGCGCGCGCACACGGCGGATGATCCAGGGCACGCGACCATCGGGCCGAGCTTCCGTCGGGTACGCCGGCGCGCCGGCGTTCACCACGCGATGCAGGTGCGGCAGGTGCCGCGCGTGCTGCGGCTCGGCCGGCAAAGCCAGCGTGACCGCCGCGTCCCGCGCCAACGATTTCAGGAAGTTGAACAGGCGCACCGTCCCGCCGCTGGTCAGCGGCCAGGGTTCGCGCCGTGCGACGACCAGGACGCGCAGGGGTGCCGCGGTCGGCCTGGTCATGCCCCCACCTCGACCGTGCCGCGCTCGCGTACCGTTTGTCCGGCAAACCGCGCCCCGTTCGCGACCCAGCGCTCCACCGCAGCCAGTACGCGCTCGACGCCGATGTCGTCCATGCAGTTCGGCGCCATGTCGCAGCGCCGGAAGTAGCACGGCGAGCACGAAAGACCGGTCACGATCTTCTCACCGCGGCCGTACAGATCGATCTCGTGGGCCGAGGTGGGTCCGAAGAGCACGATGGCGGGCACGTCCCCCGCCACGGCCACGTGCATGGCCATCGTGTCGCCCGTCACCAGCACGTCGCAACGGCGCACGAGGGCGGCGAACTCGAGCTCGGCGTGGTGGCCGCCCGTGTCCAGCGCGCCGGGGCAGGCCTGGGCGATGGCGGCGTTCGTGTCGCGCTCGTCGCGGCCACCCAGGAGCGCCACGCGCCAGCCGTGCCGGGCGATCACATGTTGAGCGAGCGTGAGGAACTTCTCCGGGGGCCAGTTCTTGTTGGCGAAGACGCGGCCGGCACCGGTGTTCAAGCCGACCACCACCTCGCCGGGCGCGACCCCGAGCTCATGCCAGAGTCGCTCCGCGCGGGCCTGCTGGGCGCGGGACGGGTACAAGCGGTACGGCTGTCCGCGATACTCAAGGCCGATCGCCTCGTAGAGGAGCTGCGGGTAGCTCTTCCGATTGCGCTGGAACTTCAGGTCGTCGTCGAGCCCAAGCTGAAAATAGGGCACGCACTCGGCGTTGAGCGGGTACACCGTCCCGTGGGCGCTCAGCCCGATCCCGCGCTTCTCGCGCGCGTCCACACGCATTGCCAGGGCGGTGGGCCCGGGCTCCTTGTCCAGGCTCAGGCAGAGATCGAAACGCTCGTGTTCCAGGTGGACGAGCGACTCGGCATCGAGCGGCAGCAGCCGGTCGATCAGCGGGTGGTTGGCCAACATGCGCGCGCCGTTGGGACGTGTGACCCAGGTGATGTGGCTCTGCGGCCACGCATCCTTGAGTCCGGGCAACAGGGCCGTTGTGCGGATCACGTCGCCCAGCGCCCCCAGCTTGATGACGAGAATCCGGTACTCCATCGGACTGTACCGCGCACAATCCGTCGGACACACGCCCGGCACGCCCACGGCGCACGGGCGGTCCCCGCGGTAGTTGCGGCAGTCCAGCTTGAGGAACTGCCCGGCCTGATCGCCCCACATCGGCAGGTTCATCGCACACAGCCCTCCAGGCGCTCCGCCGCAGCGGGCGCCCGTCCTGACTTTGCCAGGCACAGCTCGTACACCCCGCACATCGCCTCGGCCGTACGTCGCCAACTGAACCGCGCCAGCCGCGCGCGGCCGCGCCGCACCAACTCCGCCGCCACCGCCGGCTCCAGGAGCTGCCGAATCCCGGCGGCAATGCTGTGCGGGTCTTCGGGAACGCAGTACACCGCGGCGTTGCCCGCAACCTCCGGCATGCTGCTGACCAGGGAGGTCAGCACGGGTACGCCGCAGGCGAAGGCGTCCAGGATCGGCAAGCCGAAGCCCTCGTAGCGGCTCGGCATGAGCAGGCCGGTGGCGCCGCGCAGCAAGGCCGGCAGGTCCTCGTGCGGAAGGAACCCGTAGATCCGGGTGCTCGCCGCGATGTTCAGCCGGGCGGCTTCCGCTGCCAGCGCCTCGCGGCACGCGGCGGGCTCACTACCCACGAGCACCAGGGTCACGCCACGTCGTTCCTCCGGTCGCAGCGCGGCGAACCCCGCGAGCACCCCGTGGGCATTCTTGCGCGCCGTGCTGCCGGAGAAGCTGAGGAGCCAGCGGGCGTCGAGGTCGTATTTCGCGCAGACGCCGGCGCGCTGCTCCGCCGTCAACTCGCGGCGCAGCTCGGCGAGCAGGCGCGCATCCGGGGCCCAGGGAATCACCGTCACCCGCTCCGGCGGCACGCCGAAGTCCCGGTGCAGCTCGTCGCGCGTGGCGGCCGAGACGGCGATGATGTGCACGGCCTGCCGCACGCCGCGCAGGATGCCCCGCCGGAACGCGCGCGTCTGGTGGGGCGGCAACTCCCCGGGCAGTTGCAGCGGAATGAGGTCGTGGATGGTCACCACGCTCGGCACCGGGCACCAGGCCGGCACGGCGTTGGCCGGAAAATGCAGCAGGTCGATGCGGTCCCGTCGCGCGGCCAGCGGCAGTCGTACCTGGAACCATGCATTCAGCCGGTCCCCCGGGATTTCGATCTGCCGCAGCGTCACATTGGGGTAGTGCCAAGGGGCGTGGTCGCTGTGCCGGACGCGGTCGACGAGCGGGCGCTGATGATAGAGCACGAACTCCCATTCGGGGCGCAGGGCCGGGATGGACCGGTAGGCGTCGAACAGGTTGCGTCCCGTGCCGCGCGGCCGGGACGAAGTCATGCTACGCGCGTCGAGTCCGATTCTCATGAGAGCGATTCGCCGATTCACCGGCCGCGTCGTGCACCGCACACCGGCCCGCAGCGGCGGCGATGTCCGGCGCATCCCCACGCTTCCGGTCTCTCTTATCGGTAGTCAAAGGCGGGCACTGGCGACGTGTGCACGGGGCACCGGCATGGGCCAATGAGTGACGGCTGCGCGGGGAGCCGTGACGCCTTTCATTGCGCGGTCAGGGCGACACGCGCACGTCGCCGCGCAGCGGTGGGAAGAGCGACCGCCACAGGCGCATGGCCGCAAGCCATGCACACACCGCGAGCAGCACGGACGTGGCGTCCGCCGGGCCGCCGACGAGGACTCCACGGCCCGCCGGCGCTGCCGCCAAACCCCCCAGCAGAAGCAGAAGGGCGGCCGCGCCGCCCCTGCCGCGCGTCACAAACAAGAGGATCAGCGTGACTATGCCGTAGCCCGCCAAACGGCCGATAACCGCAGCCACGGCGGCCGGGAAGGGTCCGCTGAAGTGGGCGTGAAACGGGACCCACTGGGCAGCCGATCCCGTGGGCGTCTGCCGCGGAAACAACGCGGTCCACTGCCACACGAGCAGCAGCCCCGCCAGGGCCACAAAAGGTATCCAAAGGGACCAGGAGGCCCGCACCAGGACGAAGAACAGCGCATGCAGGTGGCGGAAGGCGTCCTGCACCCACACCGCACAGACGCAGCCCACAAGCGCCCCTGCGGAATTGACCAGCACGTCGGTCAAGCTGGAGGAACGCGCCGGCATGAGCTGCTGTAGAACCTCCGTCAGGTAGCTCAGCGCGGCGGACAGGACCAGGCCGAGCGCCAGATCCACCCAGCCCGCCTGCCCGCGCCGCCGCACCAGGAGCCGGAACGCGATGCCGACCGGAACGTACACCGCGAAGTTGGTAATCAGGTCATTCCAATCGCTGGACTGCCAGGCTGGCACCCAACGCCAGGTCGCCGTGCCGGCGATCCATTGCCCGCCGCGCAGCCCCAGCGGCCCCAATGTCCCATACACGACCGCCACCAAACATAAGGCACATAGCCCGCACAGTGTGCGGCGGCTGAGGACCGGTGGCTTGGCGACTCCGCGGACCACGATTGGCCGGTCGTCGCGGCGGTCGCCGGCTTGCTCCAAGGACTGTTGGTGCTGCACGTCGGACCTCGTTGGCGGCGGCGGTGGTCACGAGTGTGCGGCGGTTGCGGGACGCACGTGACCGTGTACTGGACGTTAGGAAAGGGGACCACAGGTGGGCAACGTCCGTACGATGTGGTCCGCGCGCAGCGCGACGGTCGCGGGCATGTGATGAACCCCCACAGCCTGTGGCGGCGGTGTTACCGGTCCTGCGGCGCGGCAGTCAGCGAGTGTTTCGGTTCTCGATCCACCAGCGCTCGATAAATGGCTGGCCCCACTTGTGCTGCTCGGGAGCCTGGGGCGCGTCCAGGTGTATCAGCTCGCGCAGACACGCCAGCGTGTGATCCTCGAACTCCCGCTGGACCTGGTAGAACGCATCTTCTTCCCGGCGGTCCCCGCGCTTCCTGCCTGGCGATACCTCTTCGCCCTCATCGTCCAACAGCCGGGAGGACGCTCGCACGGTCGCCAGCGGCTCGTGGGTCTCTGTGTTGTACAGCACGCCAAGCACGTGGGCCGAGTTGGGTCCGAGCTGCCGCGGCGTATAGACCAGGAGCAACGTCGCGCCCAGGCGCGCAGACGCGTCGCAGAGCGTCGCCGTATCGTGCCCGTCCGGTCGCGTGCTCCGTGGCCGGAGGAAGACGAATCGCTGGATCGCGCCCACGCCGCGCAGCGACTCAGCCCAATAGGCTTCCTCGTTGCTGCGTAGCGTGGCGAGCAGTAGTTCCCCTGCGGCGGGCACGTCCGACGAGCCGGGCTCGGGCGTCATCTTGGCGACCGCCAAGGCGCAGCCGAAGCGGCCCTCCGTTGGGGCGGCGGCCAACAGCACGAAGCCGTCGTCCGGGTTCGACAGTCCGGCGGCAAGCTGGTGTATGTTCGCCGGCGGGCCGTAAGTGATCGGTCGTTCCTCGCGGCAGGCGGCCAACAGCGCGGCCGCTGCCAGCGACAGCCCTCTGATGATTGGACGGTTCACGCTTGCACTCCCGGCCTGCCCGCCGCGGCGGGCTCCAAGTCTCATTATCGGGTCGGTTGCGGTCGGGATTGTGCAGTTCTTGAGCCGCGTACGGCAGCCGTTGTGCGGTGCTTATGCACCCCCCCTCCCCGACCGATATCCACCGCGACCCGTAGAGGGTTGCAAACAACGACCCATGCCGACCTTTCTCTCAATCCGCACGGACGGCGTACCGCTCGCGACGAGACGGGCCGCACCCCCGGTGCCGCCGCAGCCGCGGACCTTCGGGCAGCGGTTCATGCACTCGATGTCGCCGTCGGCGTGGGTTTTTCTGGACTGGCTGATAATCGGTGCCACAGCCTCCGCCGCGTGCATGTTGCTGGTCCTCGGGACCACGGGGTATCAGTGGATCGCGAACCCCTGGCTGATCAGCGGGACGCTCTGCACCAGCATCACGATGGCGGGCCTGGTTTTCGGACTGTATGAGCGGCGGACGGTGCTGGCCCGCAGCCGAATCCTCGTGCGCGCGACGCTGACGCTGGTGCTTGGCACCGTGCTGGGGTTTGCCTGCCTGTCGCTGTTCTTCTATGCCGCCGCCAGCCGCTGGGTCGGGCTGGCCGTGGTCCTGGGGTATGCCCTGGTGGCCATCCCGGCCCGCCTGCTCGCCCACGAGGTGATCACGACGACTCGCGTGCGCCTGCTGTGCATCGGCGACGGCCCTTCGATCCGCAAGCTGGCTACGATCCTGGGTGCTGTTCACCGGCGAGTGTACGAGATCGTCGGGCACATCGAGGTACGCCAGGGAGCGCAGCGGCTGGTTGCGGCCGCAGTGGACCGCGGCGCGCTGCCGCGTTTTGAGGCCGACGAACACTCGGAGTTCAGCGCCGCGTGTCCGTGCGTGGGCACGCTCGAGCATATTGCCGACGTGTTGTCCGCGTACAGCGTGGACGAGGTGGTGGTCGGATCGGAGCTGGTCTTTGACGGCCGTGTTGGGCGCGCGGTCGCAAGCTGCCTGGAGCGGCGCTGTCGGGTGACGGACCAGAACACGTTCGTCGAGAAGTGGCTGGGCGAGGTGCCCGTCGAGAGCATCACGGCCGAGTGGTTCCTGCGGGCGGACGTCCAGAACCGCGGCAATTACGAAGCGGTGAGCCGGCTGATGAGCGTGGCGGTCGCCGCCCTGGGGCTGGTGCTGAGTGCACCGCTGTGGCCGCTGATTGCCCTGGCGATCCGCCTGGACAGCCGCGGGCCGGCGTTCTTCCGTCAGATTCGTGTGGGGCAGGGGGGGCGCTGCTTCCGCATGTACAAGTTCCGCACCATGCGGTGCGACGCCGAGAAGGACGGTGCCCGCTGGGCGCAGCCCAACGACTCGCGGGTGACGCGGGTCGGCCGCTGGTTGCGCCGGTCGCGGCTCGACGAACTGCCGCAACTGCTCAACGTGCTGCGCGGCGACATGGCCCTGGTCGGACCACGCCCGGAACGCCCGGAGTTCGTGCACAACCTCGAGCAGGTGCTGCCGCACTACCGGCTGCGGCACCTCACCAAGCCCGGGTTGACCGGCTGGGCCCAGATCCATCACGGCTACGGCGGAAGCGTGGCGGACGCCCACCGCAAGCTGTGCTTTGACCTCTACTACCTGAAGCACCGCTCGCTGGAGATGGACGTCGCCATCCTGATCCGCACGCTGGGCACGTTCGTGCTGGGGGCCCGGTAGCGGCCGGCGCGTCGCCGGCCGGCGCTTGGCTGGAGGCTGGGGGCTGAACGCTGACAGCCTTCAGAAGGGGCCGACGTAGAACGCCGAATACGCCCGGAGGCGTCACGTTCGCCAGGGGCGGTCGACGGTGCAGCGCGTCTTGCGCGGCACCGCTATACTACCCGCCATGAGCTTTCTCGATCACAAGTACATTTGCGGGTTGGATTACGACCACCTCCCCGCGCTGGTGCGGGCCGGTCAGTCGCGCGAGCAAATCCTGCGAGAGATCGTCGACAAGTGGTGTACGTCGTTCGGTGCGGTGCATGGCCCGAACGAAGACCTTGAGGACGCCGTCGACCGGCACGTGCAGGCGGGCGGGTACGTGCTCGAAGGGGTCGCGCTGTGGGATGAGACGGTCGACGGAGAGACGGACGGCCGTCCCGGCGCGCCGGTCAACCTGGGGAACCTGCTCTGGTGGGTTGAACAGCGGTTGTCGGCGGCGGACGCTGGTGCGGAGTTCGAGCAGCGGCCCGACCTTTACATCCTGCTGCGCGGTTGCCGTGTGTATCGGTGCGATGCCGGCGATATACGAATCCGCCCTCGTTTCGTGTCCGTCCGCGTTCAGTTCGACTCTGCCAGTTTCGCTGGTGCGAGGTTCGGCGACTCCGCGAGTTTCTTGTCTGCGAAGTTCGGCGACTTCGCGAGTTTCTGGTCTGCGAAGTTCGGCAACTCCGCGAGTTTCTGGTCTGCGAAGTTCGGCGACTTCGCGAGTCTTGGTTACGCGGAGTTCGGCGACTCCGCGTTCATCCTTGATGCGAACTTCGGCGGCTCCGCGAGTCTAAACGGGGCGACGTTCGGCAAGGGCGGGTCGTTTGCAGGCGCCAACCTGAATCACGCGGCGCTGAATGAGGCCAACCTGAGCGAGTGCGATCTGCGTTACGTGCGCGGGCTGGTCCTGGACGAGACGCGTGTCCGGGACGCCCAGTTCTCACCCCGCAGCAACGAAGCGACAAGGACGCAGAGCGGCGACCGGCACGGATCGTGGCGTTCTTTCGGAAGCTCTGGCGGGCGAGCCGGGCGTTCTGGTGGGCCGTTTACGCGCGCTGGACCGAGGCGTACCGCTGGCTGATCTGGCCGCACCGCGTGGTGAGGGTGTTGCTCGGGCTGGCGGTCGCGTCGTTCGCCTGGAACGCCTGGCACTGGCTCATGCTGGACGTCTGGCTGCCGGCCGCAACAAACGCCGGGTGGTGACGCCCAGCGCCGATGGCGACTCACCGGCCGTTATCGTTGTGGTCACGTGCGGGGCGGCGGCCGGTAGGGGTGGGGAGTTGCTGGTGCGAGAGCCCGTTCTCGCACCTGCTTGGGCGGGTTTCGCTTCCCGCGTGCAGACTGGCCCGTCGCTTGCGCTCCGGGCAAGGTCGGACGCCGGACACGGAGGTCCGGCGCTACATGTGGACGTCCGGCGAGGCGCCGGCCGCTACGGGCGAGGCGCCGGCGGCTACGAGCGGGGCGACGGCCGGCCAGTACGGGGTGGCACTGTTATGTCGCTGGTGTTTCTTCGGCCCGCGAGGCGCCGGTCGGTACGGGCGAGGCGGCGGTCGGTACGGGCGGGGCGGCGGCGGCCAGTAAGGAGTGGCACTGTTATGTCGCTGGTGTTTCTTCGGCCCGTGAGGCGCCGGCCGGTACGGGCGAGGCGCCGGTCGGTACGGGCGGGGCGGCGGCGGCCAGTAAGGAGTGGCACTGTTATGTCGCTGGTGTTTCTTCGTGGCACTGTTATGTCGCTGGTGTTTCTTCGGCCGGCGCGGCGCCGGCCGGTACGGGCGAGGCGCCGGTCGGTACGGGCGGGGCGGCGGCGGCGTCGCGGACGGCCTGGAGTTTCTGCAGGAAGGCCTCCGCCCGACGGTCCGCCTGCCAGGCTTGGCGCGACCTGTCGGTCAGGCGGCGCTGGCCCTGGATGTCGGTGTTCTGAAGCTGGTCGGCCCAAGCGCGAAGCTGCCGCGAGCACGATTCGGCGAGAGACCGCAGAGCCGCAATCTCAGATTTGAAATTTGAGATCTGAGACGGAAGGGCGGGCAGGCGGTCGCAGAACAGGAGCATGGAGCGGACTTCGCCGGCGGAGCCGCGCGCAATGTAGAGAAAGCTGAGCAGCTCAGCCGTCGTGCCCCGCTCGAAGCCCTCGGCGATGTTGTTCGAGACGGACAGGGCGGCGCGGCGAAGCTGGTCGCGCAGCTCGCGCAGGCGGTCGAACGGCCGCGCGTCGGTCAATGCGTACACCTTTTCCGCCAGCGTGATCGCGGCCTGCCAGACGGGGAGCTGCTCGAAGCGGTCGTACTTCATTGCGCACCTCGCGGTCGTGCTTCATTGCGCACCTCGCGGTCGTGCTTCATTGTGCACGTCGCGGTCGTGCGTCATTGTGCGCCTCGTGATCATACTACCGGGAGCGGAAAAGGTGTGACATGGCCAGAGCCGCCGTGTAGCAGCACTTCCGCGTCAGAATTCCATTGGGATGCCACACATCAATCGCTCCCAGTAGTATGTCATTGCGCACCTCGCGGTCGTACGTCATTGTGCGCCTCGTGATCATACCTCATTGGGTGCCGCTGGAGGAGATTTCAAACCTGAGATTTCAGATCTCAAGATTTCAGACCTCAAGATCGCAGATCTCAAGATTTCAGACCTCAAGATCGCAGATCTCAAGATTTCAGACCTCAAGATCGCAGACCTCAAGATTTCAGACCTCAAGATCGCAGACCTCAAGATCGCAGACCTCAAGATTTCAGACCTCAAGATCGCAGACCTCAAGATGTCAGATCTCAAGATCTCAGCTCTTGCGTCTCGGGTGTGCCACTTGAGCTGTGAGATTCAGTTTTGAAATTTCAAACCCGCCTGCCGTTCTGTCGGCCATTCCGGGGCCAAGAACGCCGAGCGAGATCGATTCCGCACGTCTGCGTGCGCGCGGCGGGCGGCGAGGGACGGCTGCCCCACGCCGAGCTCTGCTCGGTGCATCACGCGGCTCGGCATTCACGGCGCGTCTCCTGGACCCTTTATGGCCGTGCACGATTGGGGAGCGCTATCAGCACGCGCCGCGCGAGCCAGCTCTCTTAGCAACTGGTACATAGACCGGGGGCAGGTCAGGCCAATACACGCTCGCTTGCGCTTCGCGTTCTGACGCCCGTAGCCGAATCGCGCGCCGTGACTTAGCCGTTGCGGTCCGGCTTGCAGACCATGATGCCGACGGCGACGGCCGGCACGATATCGAAGGCGTTCTCGTCCTTTGAGCCGTCGGGAGCCGGTTGCGTTGTAGCCGGTTGGGCAGGGTCGGGGAGCCGGCGAGTGAGCAGCGATTCCGCAACTCGGGTGACTGAGCGTCGGATAGGTCTTTGAGGTTCGCGCGGCACTTGACGGCCCGCGCTTGCGCCGGTATAAGGCGGTCCGGTCGCTGGTGTCCGGCCGCTTGGGGCGGCTGGAAGAATAGGGAATCCGGTAAAAGCCGGAACGGCCCCGCCGCTGTGACCGGGAACGAACGCTGCACACGTCATTGGGTCGCCGTGGCGACCTGAGAAGGCGCAGCCAGTAGGTGTCGCGGGCGAGAGACGCCGCGACGCGCCCGGGAGTCAGAAGACCTGCCAGTGTGACCGATCGTCGGCTCGCCTTCGCGGGAAGGGCGATCGAGCATGTCACGCGATGATTTCCTCCGAGCACGAATGCGTCGCGCGGCTGCCGGTGCGCCGCCGCCCGCGCAGGCAATCTGACTCCGGAGGTAGCTGTGTACAAGAAGAGTGCTGCGACCCTCGCAAGCTGGGTCGCCCTGATGGCCGGCAGCGCGGGCTGGGCGTATCAGGTCGAGGACGTACGGGTGGAATGGTGGACGGGTGTTGGGGCGAATCAAGTGCTGCTGGTGGTGGACTTCTGGCGCGGGAACGGGCAGTCCGACAGCTTCGCGTTCGGCTACCACTTCAGCCAGAGCCAGATTACCGGCTTCGATCTTCTGAACGCCGTGCAAGCCGCGGGCAAGGGCTTCAGCTACGCCCAAACCAGCGGCTTCCTGACCGACATCTGGTACGTCAAGAATGGCGTGGTGTACCACTCCGAAGGAAGTTGGCCGGCGTCGTGGTGGAAGTACGCGCTCAGCTCGGACTGGGGCGAGACCTGGGTCGATTCCGAGTACGGCGCGGGTATGCGCATCCTCTACAACGGTGACACCGACGGCTGGGTGGCGTTGCCCGGCGACGACTGGACGAGTGTGCCCGTCACACCAATCGTCGGCGACATGGACTGCGACGGCGTGGTCGGCTTCGGAGATATCAACCCCTTCGTGCTGGCCCTCAGCAACCCGGCGGCGTACGTGCAGGCTTTCCCCTCGTGTTCACTCTACAACGCGGACATCAACGGCGACGGAGCGGTCGACCTCGGTGACATCAATCCGTACGTGGCCTTATTGCAGGGGTAGGACGATGCGGCGCGTACGAAGCTTCTCGCTGATTGAAGTTCTGGTCTGCGTGGGCGTAGTCGCCATCCTGCTCGGCATTCTCCTGCCGGGGCTGGCGGGGGCACGAGCGGAATCTCGGCGGGTGAAGTGCGGGAGCAATCTCCGGCAGCTCGGGCAGGCGTTTCACATGTACGCCGGCGAGTACCGCGGACGGGCGATGCCGCTGGCGTACACGCTGCCGGAGATCGTCGGCGACGGTCCGCCGGTGTACTGGTGGGGTACGAACGGCCGCGACGGGGTCAATCACACGCGCGGTTTCGTCTGGCCTTACCTGCGCAGCGAGCTGCGCACCGCGGGAGTCTACGAATGCCCCGACCAGCCCTGGGGGAGCTACATTCCCCAGGGTGCCGCGAAGGCCGTGACCAGCACCTACGGCTACAACGGCTACTTCCTGTGTCCGCCGCACACACCCGGCTGGGCGTATTACATCGGCCGCCAACCGTGGCAGAACGTGGACGCGCTCGCGCAGCCGCAGCGGCTGTTTGTATTTGCGGACACGGCGATCGACCTTGGGCAGGGTCGCCCGCAGAACGACGCGCTGCTCGATCCGCCGTACCTGTATCGGAATGGCGAGTGGAAGCGCAATTTATCGCCGACGACGTGTTTCCGGCACTCCGGTCGGAGCGGGGTCGTCCTGGCGGACGGCCACGTCGAGGCGCTCGGACCGCAGGGGGGCGGGCTCGTGTCTGTGCGCTTCAATATCGGTTCGGTGGGTGAGGAGAACGACCCGCACTACGTGCCGAATTGGCGGGATTGGTAGAGCCCGAGCGAAAACCCCTCTCCCGGAAAGGGAGAGGGGTTGGGAGATCGGGTCCAGGCGATTTCAGATTTCCTGTTGTTGCGCTGCCTGGACGTACAGGTCCTGGTTGGCTGCGATTGCCTGAAGGACAGCCAGGACGTCGTCGGGAATCACGAGCACGCTGGGATTCTGCTCCGCCTCATCGATCAGCTCCTGGAGCTGCTCGATGGTGGTGATGTTGTTGGCCCGCAGGAAGCTGATGACGGCGGCGGCCTGCTCATTGGTCACCGCGGGAATCTGGGCCCCGGCGGCCTGGATCACGAGGTCAGCGAGCACCTGAACGTCGTCCGGATTCAGCCGGTCCAGCCGATTGGACAGAATCTTGGCCGTGGCCTGCAACGGATTGCTGCACCCCTGGTCGCAGGTACGCCCGCCGGACAAGAGGCCGCAGCCGCACAACACCAGGCACGTCGATCCAACGACAACGAGCACAATCGCCTTTGCAGCAGTCATATGGTCAACTCCTCATGGCAGTTCGGGCAGTAGCAGGCTGAGGTCGAAGTCCACGAACAGGCTCCGGACATCTTCGTCCCCCACGCCCACGGCAGTGGGGACGCTGTTGCCGGGGGTATCCAGATAGCTGGTCAGGTCCGCCGGTGAGGTCAGGCTGTTGTTGCGGAACATGTTGGACAGCGCCTGTGCCTGTTGGTCGTTGAACTGAAGGCTGAGCGTGTCATCGACCTCGGTGGCCTTGGCGGCAAACATCTGGATTTCATCCGGCGTCAGCGCGGTGAAGTCCGGGATGGTCAGTTTCTCGTAGGCGGTGCGGAGCGTGCCGCCGAACTGGTTGCCGAGCGGCTTGTCCCACAGCACCGCGTTGATCGTGATGGGGTCGAGGCCCAGTTCGGCCAGCCGGCTGCGCATCTCGGGGACCGGCATGGTGGTGTCATTGCGAATCCGGTCGATCTCCGCCAGGGTGGCGGGGGCGAGGCTGTCGAAGCTCTCCGCCGGGCAACCGATCAGAAACAGCAAGGTCCCCGACAAGAGCCCGGTGGTCAGAGTGTATCGCATACGGCCTTCGTCCTCGCGAAATCCAACGCCGGTCGCTTGAAGTCGGCCACGATGGCCTACCCGCTTTTCACGCGGTTCCGTATGATATATCGGACACTGGCGGCCACAAGCTCCACCGTGTTGCTGGGCGCGGCCCCACCAGCGTCGCCCGAACCCGGGAGACGGCCATGCGCGTCGGGATTGTCGGGTTTCCGTTCTCGGGCAAGACCGCCGTCTTTACCGCCATATCGGGCGTGCCGGCCGATCACCTGAGACCCGCGGAGGAAAACCTGGCGGCGGTACACATACCGGAGCCGCGCCTTGACCTGCTCGAAAAGCTCTTCAAGCCACGGAAGCGCACCGAGGCGACGATGGATTTCATCGACCTGCCCGGCAGCCGGGAGGGCGAGGCGGAGAAGGCCGGCCTCGAGCGCCACTTGGCGACGCTGCGACAAGTGGAGGCGCTGCTCGTCGTGGTGCGGGCATTTGAATCGGGATCGGTTCCGCCCCATCAGGGAAGCGTGAATCCGCAGCGCGACCTCGACCAGCTCCGCGACGAGATGCTCATTGCCGACCTGGCCATCTGCGCGGGACGTGTAGACAAGCTTGAGAAAGGCATTGTCAAGGCGACCAAGGACCGCGATCTGCTGAAGCACGAACTTGAGCTCCTGCTTCGCTGCCAGCACGCGCTGGAGAGTGAGAAGCCGCTGAGCACCGTCGTGCGGCCCGGTGATGAGGAGAAAATGCTGCGGAGCTTCGGCTTCCTGACGCAGAAGCCGGTGATCGTGCTCGTGAACATTGGCGAGGAACAAATCGGCCGTCCGCCGCCGCTCCGCGACCCGCTCGCCTTCGACACGGTCGCCGTGTGTGCCACGCTCGAGACGGAACTGATCCGCATGGACGCCGCGGACCGGCCGGCGTTCATGGCGGAGTACGGGATCCGGGCGCTCGCGCGCGACCGGCTTGTGCAAGCGTGCTTCCAGGCACTCGGCCTGATCACGATGTTGACGGCCAATCCGGAGGAGACGCGGGCCTGGCCGTTGCCGAAGGGGACGCCCGCCATCGATGCAGCGGCCAAGATCCACACCGACCTGGCGCGCGGCTTCATCAAGGCGGAGACGGTGGCCTACGACGACCTGCGGGCCGCGGGCTCGCTGCGCGACGCCAAGGCCGCCGGCAAGGTGCGCCTCGAACCCAAGAGCTACATCGTGCAGGACGGGGATTTCATCACGATCAAGTTCAACGTGTAACCGGCCGTGCCACACCTGATTTGTGTGACCGCAACGCTGCTCGGGCTCGTCGGCCTGGCCGGCGCGCAGGAACGGATCACCCAGGCGGACCTGCTGCTACGCGTGATCGACGTGGAGCGGCTTACCCGTCCTCCGGGCGGCGAGCACACGTCGCTGCACTCTTCCATGGGCGCTGACGGAGCGGCGTTGAGCGAAGACGGGTGGCAGGTCCTCGCCCGGGCGGATGGCGCTGGCGCGATCACGCGAATGTGGTTCGCGCGGGCCGACGGCGAGTTCCGGCTGGTCCTGGACGGACAGGTGGTCGTCGAGGCGGCGCTCGCGTCGCTGTTGTCCGGCGACCTGCCTCCTTTTGAGGAGCCGCTCGTGTGCGGCGGAACGACGTGCTACCTCCCCATCGGCTTTCGCGAGAGTTGCCGTGTTCTCCGGCGGGACAGCTCGGCGGCCTATCAGGTCAGTACGGTGGCATTCCCGCCGGGGACCGAGGTGCAGCGGTTCGCGCTCGAGCTTGATGACGCTGCGCAAGCGGCGCTCGCGGATGTTCGCCGTACCCTGAACGAGGGCTACAACGACCAGCAGCTTAGCGGCGAGCGGCGCTTGCTCCCGGTCGCGGTTGCCGAGGAGCTCGGGCCCGGCGACGTACTCCGGCAGACGGTGGAGGGGGCGGGCACCGTGCGGGCGATGTACGTCGCGTTGACGGACCGCAATCCGCCCGAGGAACTCTACGCCTTGCGGCGCTGTGTGCTGCGCGTCTTTGTCGACGGCGACACGCGACCGAGCGTGGAAGCGCCCCTGTGCGAGTTCTTCGGCGCCGGGTTCGACCTGCTCGGCGTTCACAGTTTGCTTCTTGGTACCGACGCCGCGCCGCCGATTCCGCTGCCGGGGCGGCGCAGCGGCGAAGACCGTTTCATGTATTGCCTGTTCCCGATGGCGTACCGCGACAGCGTGCAGGTCGAAATCGAGAACTTCAATCTGACGAAGAAGAAGATCGGGCTGCTCCTGCTGTTGCGCGTCGACGGACAGCCGCCGGCGCCGGACGCGCTACGGTTTCACGCCCGGTATCGCCATGAGAACCCTTGTCGGGCCGACGAGTACGTCGTTCTGGAGGCCGGGGGAGGCGGCCGGCTGGTCGGCTGCGTGCTGAGCGTCGATTGCCCGCGCGCCGCGTGGTGGGGCACCGGCGCCGACAAGGTCTGGCTCGACGGCGCGAGGGCGCCGTCGTACGTCGGGGCCGACACGGCGTCGTATTTCGGTCAGTTCGGCGGCTTGGAGCTGGCGTCGGGGCCGCTGCAAGGAGTGACCCGAACGGGGGCGTACGGGAAGACGTCGGCGTACCGCGTCTTGATCGGCGACTGCATCAGCTTCCGTAAGTCGCTCCGGCTCGCGTTTGGGAACCAGCAAGCGCTCGGGGCGAGAGATACGTACTACAGCAGCGTCGCATACTGGTACGCCGCGCCGGGCGCGGAGCGGTTCTTCAAGCCGCTGGCGCCGGCCGACTTGACGCCGCCGGGCCTGCGAATCCCGAACGCTGTGGAGGTTGAGGACAACATTCGCGGGCCGGGCTGGGGGACGATTATGAAGCAGAAGTACGCCGGCGGGGTCGAGCTGTCCAACGAGGAGGCAGCGAACATCACGACGGGCGAGCCGGTCGAGGTAAACATTCCGAGCTCGGAGGCGCGGACGGTGCTGCTGAAGCTGCGCACGCACCCGCGGCGCCCGTTCGAGACCGTCACGGTGAGGGGGTCGTCCGGAAACACTGTCGGAACAATAACTTACGACCGCGAGGCGGGCGGACTCTATGTGGTCGGAGAGGCCCGCTTGGAGCGGGGCAGCAACTGGCTGACGGTGCAGTGCAGTCGGCCGGCGGTGCTGGATTGCTGGATTCTGCAGGAGTGTTCGGCGCCCGGAGCGCACGACGGGCAGCCCGTGCCTGTGCGGCCGTCGGGCAAATAAGCGGGTCCCGCCCTTGGCACCGGAAGTGCCGATGTTGGTATAATAGTGGATTCAGCGGCCCGGCCTTGCGGGTGGATGCGTGGGCGGCGATACGCGGGCACCCGGAGCGGAGGTTGCCTCTTACCGATTACTTGTGAGTCCCAGAGGAACACGTATGGCAGCGCAATTCACTTTCGTACGCAGACATGCCGGGTACTGGTGGTGGGGGTGCGCCCTCGCTCTCACGCTGGCGCTCCTGGCGGGCTGCGCCGAGACACAACGGAGCGAGGCGGTCGAGCCCAGCCGGCCGCAAGCCGCAGATCAGCCCGCGCCGGCCGGGCAGCCGCGGACGGAAGTCCGCGAACCAACTGCGCCAGCTCAGCCCGTTGCAGCTAAGCCCGCGGATGCCGCACCGGCGCAGCCCTGGCCGGTTCAAGAAGGTCAGCCGATGTCGGACGAGGATCGCGAGAAGCTGGCGCGCATGATCCGCGAGGCGGCGGAAGCGGGACAGCAGCAGCGGCAGCCGGCCGCGCCGATCCCGAAGACCGACGCGCGTGTCACTGGCGAGAAGCCGGCGGCCACTCCGCCGCGGGACGACAAGCCGGGCTGCGGCGCGACGGGCGGTGCGCCCATCGACCTGACGCCGCTGCCGCCGGATCAGCCGCAGCCGAAGTTTGTGTGCAACCCGAAGAAAGTGGTTGCGGAAGGGGTGTGGCAGGGCCAGAGAGCCGAGTTCAAGTTCACCATCGGAAACGAAGGTGAGGCCCCGCTGGCGGTGCGCATCAAGCCGGGCTGAGGGGTCAAGATCGACGGTCAGTCTGACCGTCTGATTCCTCCTGGTCAAAACGAGCCGGTAGTGATCAACATGGCCACCGGGAACCGGCGCGGCAAGCTCACCCGCACGATTTCCATCGTGACGAACGATCGCGGCAACCAGAACGCGAGCGTCGAGTGCGAGGCCGAGATTCTGAGCGCCCTGAAGTGCGAGCCGGAAACGGTCAACCTCGGCCAGGTCAAGCGCAGCGATGTGCGGGTCGAGCAGACCGTTAAGATCTCTCGTGGCAGCGGGGGGCGGCTCAATCCGAAGGTGGTGCAGACCGGCAATCCGGCGATTACGGCCGAATTGCGGGAGATCGAGGCGGGCGAGAGGTACGAGTTGCAGATCGTGGGCCAGCCGCCCTGGCCGACCGGCATGCTCCGCGCGAACATACAACTGGAGACGGGCGTGGAGCAGGCGCCCGTCGAGAGCATCACGGTGTTTGGAAACATTGCGGCCCGCGCGCAGGCCAACCCGCAGCGCTTCACGATCCGGCCGGACACGCAGAAAGACACGCGCCTCGTCGCACGGCTGGCGTGGGACGACGACCATCCGGGCCAGATCACCGAAGTCAGCGTTAATGACGAGAACCTGGCGGTCGGGGTCGAAGAGCAGGGCGGTCAACCCGTGATCGTGCTGAGCGTTCCGGCCGGCTATAGCACCGCGAAGACCCGCGGCACCCAGGTGACGGTGAAGACCGACGACCCGGGGGTTCCCGTGCTCCAGATCCCGGTGTTTGTGATGGCTGCGCAAACGGGCACACCGGGGCAGGTGGGACCAACCCCGCCGCCCGCCAGGGTGGGCGAGCCCGCACGGACGGGCGACCCCGCACGCCAGATGGGTACTCGGGACATGTTGCGGTCCCGGACGCCCGATGCCGGCGAAAGGTCGGTCAGTCCGGCGTCAGCGCCGGCGGGAGGAGCGGGCCCCAGATAAGCAGTCTGTCGTCCTTGGCGACGGCACGCGATACTCTCTGAAGAGGGCGTCCGACCGGCAGGATGCCCTCTTTGTCTGTGTGCATCGAACCCGCTCCAGACATGCGGCCGTGGAGTCGCCGCGCGTCCGATAAGGGTCTCACACTTCTGGAGGTAGAGGTCGAATTAACTCTTGCACTACCGGCTGGCCTTGACGAAGATAGTGAGAGCGAGGCGCCGGCAGCGGCGGCCCAGCGCGGTGACACCTATGAGGGTTCACTGCGGGGTTCCGACTGTGTCGCGCGAATCGATCCAGGAAAGGAGCCTCCGGAGAGGTTCGCTCTCGCGCGGTACGTGGAGAACCGCGCAACGATCTGGTCGCCGCCCCGCCCTCCGTCGCTCGAGGAGCAGCCCGGGAGCGTTCCTTGCCGCAGACCAATGACCGCAGTGTCTCCGTCAACAGTGGCCGGTATGGACAGTCGCGCACGCACGGAAGGACGCCGTGTGCGGCCCGCGGTGCGGACACGTATTCCCGCGGCGGCGATCGGCTTGACATCAACGGCTTTGATGCGGGCGACATCGCCCCCTTTGTCGGCTAGTTACCACAATAGTGCGGCGACGCAGTTGCCGCCGGTTTGAAAGGAGTAGAGTCGATGCTGTACCAAGCGCGGAGCGGGGTTGCACCTCACGTCCGGACCACTCGGACGATCGGATTGGTTCTCGCGATGGCGTTGGTGGCGCCGGCGGCGCTCGCCCAGCTCACGGCCGACGACATCGCCGCTCTGCGCGAGCGCGGCGAGCGCGAGGGATGGACCTTCACCGTAGGCGAGAACGCGGCGACGCAGTACAGCCTGGAGCAGTTGTGCGGCGTGGTGGTGCCGCCGGATTGGCGCCTGCACGGTCGGTTCGATCCGTGCACGCCGACCCGCGACCTGCCGGCGACGTTCGACTGGCGGACGCAGGGCGTGTGTACGCCGATCCGCAACCAGGGCGGCTGTGGGAGCTGCTGGGCGTTTGGGCTGCTGGGTGCGGTCGAATCGAATATTGCGATCAAGGACGCGGATCTGGTGGATTTGTCGGAGCAGTGGCTGGTAAGTTGCTGCGGGCTGGGCGGGTGTTCCGGCGAGTGGCCGGGCAACGCCGCGAACTACCTCCGGTGCAGCGGGACGCACAAGGACTACTGCAACGGATATGGGGCGGTGATGGAGGCGGACTTCCAGTACCAGGCGTGGGATGCGCCCTGCAACTGCCCGTTTACGCATCCGTACTGCCTGACGAGTTGGGCGTACATTGGCCCGCAATGGGATGTCCCCACGGTCGCGCAGCTCAAGCAAGCCATTCTCGACCACGGCCCGATCACGGTTTGCGTGAATGCGACTGGCTCGTTCTCGGCCTACAACGGCGGCATCTTCAATGACTGCGAGGGGGGCTCCATCAACCATGCCGTCGCACTGGTGGGCTGGGACGACAACCAGGGGCCGGAGGGCGTGTGGTTCCTGCGGAACTCCTGGGGCGGGAGCTGGGGCGAAGGCGGTTACATGCGGATCACCTACGGGTGCTGCCTGGTCGGTTTCGGCGCGTTGTACGTGGACTACCCGGGGAGGCCGCCGACGCTCATGTTCTCCTACCCGAACGGCCAGCCGATGGAGATGTCCATCAACCAGCCGAAGACGGTCCGCGTGGACGTGACGGGGAAATACAACGGCGTTCCCCAGCCGGGTTCCGGGCAGTTGCATTATTCGCTGAACGGCGGAACGTGGGTCACCGTACCTATGACGGACGTGTCGCCGGGCGTCTACGATGCGACGCTTCCGGGGGCGGGCTGTCTGGACCAGTATCGCTGGTACGTCAGCGTCGAAGAAGCTACGGTGGGCCGCCTGTACGACCCGGGCGACGCGCCGGCGAGTTACTACCGGACGCTGAGCGTGGCCTACAAGGACGCCGTTTTCGAGGACAACTTCGAGGCACATCACGGCTGGACCGTACAGAATGTCAACGTGTGGTTTGGGGCCTGGGAACGCGGGGTGCCGGCGGGCGACGGTGACCGCGGCGATCCGCTGACCGACTATGACGGCTCCGGGCAGTGCTACTTGACGGGCAACTGCGCCGGCGACTGCGACCTGGACGGCGGCCCGACGCGGCTGATTTCGCCGACGCTCGACCTCTCCGACGGCCAGGTGTACCAGGTGGGCTACGCGCGCTGGTTCTACAACGACAACCGCGACGTCGACCGGCTCACGGTGCAGGTTTCGAACAACAACGGTGCGAGTTGGGTGACGGTGGAAGATGTGCCGCACACCGACGGCTGGGTCTACCAGACGTTCTGCGTCAGTGACTACGTCACACCCACTGCGCAGGTGAAGGTGCGCTTCAACGCGACGGATAACCCCAGCAACTCGATCACCGAAGCCGGCCTGGATGCGTTCACGGTCGCCGCCCTGGTCTGCGTGCCGCCGCACCTCGGCGATCTCAACTGCGACGGCGTCACGGACTTCGGAGACATCAACCCGTTCGTACTGGCGCTCAGCAATCCGGCCGCGTACGCGGTGCAGTACGCCGACTGCCCGCTGGCGAACCGCGACATCAACATGGATGGCGTGTTCGATTTCGGAGACATCAACCCGTTCGTCGCGCTGTTCTCGGACTGACACACGGCGGGCGCTGGGGCAGCGCGCGTAGCGGCCGCGAGTGAGCGGCCGTTACGGCGCGCCGGCACTCGGAAGTTGCGAGCGCACTTCGCCGTCCGATCGTGGCCGGACGAGCGCCAGGAGAGCGGCCGACGCGAGTTTCACGCCGGCCAGCAGGCCCGCGGTGGCGACGGTCCCGAATACCGGTACCAGCAGGATGCCGCACAGCACCGCGCCGAGGCACGCGCCGGCGTGATCCGCGCTGACGACGTTGCCGGCGGCGGCGGCGGTCGTGCCTCTCAGGTGCAGTTGCAGCTCGCTCGCGAGTGGAAAGGCCGCTCCGCCGAGCACGCCGGTGATGATGACCAGGAGGGAAATGCACCATTCGACCAGCGCGAAGCTCAGGCTGCTGCCGGACAGCGAACCGAGCACAATCAGGACCAGGGGAACCGCCGCGGCCAGGATCGCCAGCAGGACATCGACGGCGATAAGGTTCCGGCGGGCGCGGTGAAGCGAGGCGCTGGGCGTGCGCCGCTGTTTCCTTCCGGCCAACAGACAACCCACAACGAGGCCCACCATGAAGAGCGCAATGATCCACCCGATGCGCTGATAGACGTAGCCATACAGGTTCTGAAACGCGAATAACCACACGAGGCTCAGTGCCATTGTGGCGAAGCCCGTTGTCCCGACCGACAGCGTGACCGTGCCGCGCGCCCAGCCGCGGCGGGCGCCGTGGCGAAGGCGGCTCGCGACCACCGTAACGCCGGCCGCCAGCGCCAAGCCGAGGACCAGGTGGTGCAACCGGACGGTCTGAAGGCGGGCGACCAGGCCGGCGTCGCGCGCCGCGGGCGGTGCAGTCTCGCGCAACCGCGACGAGGTCCAACCGCCGCTCTGGGCTTCCCACAGTACCAACCTCTGCATGTAGATCAGCGGGTGCAGGTCGCGACAGACGCGCGCCGGCTCCGCGGTGTCAAGGTCGGCGGCGCGGCGCGCCAACTTGTCCGGCTCCAGCCAATCGGTCGCACCGGTGAACCAGGCGGGATCGAACAGCGCTGAATCCACGGCTCGCCGGGCGTAGCGCGCGCTCAGCTCGGCCGCGTCGGTCGAGATCAGCCCATCCTGCGTCGCCGCCAGCACCTGGGCCGGATCGCCCCAGCCGACCAACACGTGGGGGAAGTGGCGGCGCAGGGTAGCCCGCAGCGTGGACAGGTAGGCGCGCGACGGCGGCGACAGCTCGGCCGGCGCCGCGGTGGCGGTCAGACACAGGACGGCCTGCGGGGTCAGCGCGCGGCGCAGCTCGCCGAAGAACTCCGCCGTGTACAGGCGCGCCCGCTGCGCCGAGGTCGGCTCGGGGAGCCGGGCGAGCGCGAGATCGAAGCGGTCGCGTTGCGTCTTGAGGTAGTAGCGCGCGTCCACGTGATGCACGGTCACCCGTGGGTCATCGAGCGCCCGGCGATCGGCCTCAGCCAGGTACGGCCGGATGAGGTCGATCAGTTGCGGATCGGGCTCCACGTAGTCGATGTGTTCGACCGGATGCCGCAGAATCTCGGCGAGCAGCCCTTCGGCGCCGCCGCCGAGCACGAGCACGCGACGGGGCGCGGGGTGCTGGCACAGCCAGAAATGGGCGCGCGGGATGAACGTGTAGGGGTCCGGGAAGTCGGCCGCGACGTGCCCGTCGCAGTACAGCGTAAACTGTCCGGCCCGTGAGCCGATCGCCAGGTTCTGGTACTTTGATTCCGCCTCGGCGACGAGCGTGTAACCCGGCGCGATCGTCTGCCAGCGGCGCTCGATCAGCAGGCGGTTCAGCCGCTCGCCGGCGAACCAGGTCCCCAGCAGGGCAACCCCGGCGGCGCTGGCGAGCAGTGTGCTGGTGAGCCGGCGCGGCAACATGAGCAGCGCACCGGCAGCCGTCGTCAGCCCCGCGCAAAGCAACGCCGCCTGGATGGGTGCCAGGTGCGTCACGGCCCAGAAGGTGAATGCGGCCCCGCCGATCAGGCTGCCCAGCGACTCCAGGGCATAGACGTGCGCGAACGAGAGGTGCGGGCGGATGGCGGCGGCGTGTGGCTGCTCTCCGACGCCGGTCTCCCGGCCGCCCAGGCGTACCCGCTCCCCTATGCAACACGCGATGGGAAACGCCAATCCGACCAGCGCACTCGCAGGCATGACCAGGACGAGCGCGGCCAGCGCGGAGTGCGGCAACGGCACCAACTCACCGGGCCCGACCCCGAGCCAGTCCCGCGCGCCGCGGAAGACCCACAAGGCAACGCAGGCCAGCACACTCAGGGCCAGCATGTCCGCGACCAGTGTGCCAACGGCGTGCCCGCGGCCGATCGCGGTGTCGCCGAGCCAGCCGCCCAGCGCCGCGCCCGCCGCGATGCCCAGGAGCCACGCTCCGAAGACCACGCCCCAGGCGAGCTCACTGCCGTACATGAGCACGGTCGCCTCGCGCAGGAGCAGGGCCTGGGTCACGATGGCTTGAACACCCCACGCGATCACGAGGAGGCTCAGTCGGAGGCGCGCACCCCGCAGGGCACGTGCCTGCAACGCGTCCGGCTCGCCCGCGGTCATGCGCAACTCCTCAGTGACACGGTACCGCAGCCCGTATAATACGAGCGGCGCCGACAGAGGTGTGCGATGCGGACTCTTTTTGCGCGGCGGTATGCGCGGTCGCCGGCAGCCGTCGGCACCGCCGAGAAGGCTGTGGGGGCAGCGCTGTTGCTGCTGACCGCCGGCATCGTCGCTGCCTGCGTCGTCCAGGTCCTCACGAACCGTGACTACCCTTTCGAGCTGAGCGCGGCAGACCTGCCGACGGTGCACGATGACGCCCCCGAAGTCGCTCCAGCGCTGTTGGCCGACCCCGGTGTGAAGGGCTGGCGCGCGGCGGGCCGAGTCGAGTGGTTTGCGGCGGACGACATGTACGTGAAGATCGACGGCCGCGCCGACGCGTTCCTTCAGCGCGGCGCGCTCGGGTTGACGTTCTGCTCGTACACCCATGAGCACGACGGCGGGCGCAGCGTGGACGTGTACCTCTACGATATGGGGACAGCCGCCAACGCCGAAGGAATGTACTTGTTCGAAGCTCCGCTGGAAGTGCCGCCGGTCGACGTCGGTCAGGCCGGGTATCAGGTCGGCGGCGCGGTGTTCTTCTGGAAGGGCCCGGTTTACGTACAGGTGTTGCCGGGCAGCCTGGACGCAGGCGACGCCGATGCCGCCCTTCGCATTGCCGAGCAAGTGGCCGCGCGGATTCCGTAGCCGATGGATCGAGAACGCATTTCGCGACGGGAGTGCCTGACCCGGGGTGCCGGGGCCGTAGCTGCGGCTGCCACCGCAGCGCTCGGCGGCTATGCGCTGTGGGACCCGCGCGGCGACGTCGGTCTGACATCGGACCGGCGGTCGCGGCACGCCGGAACCGCGCGGGTCAGGAACTTCTTCGCGGGCGTGGATTTTCCCGCGTCCGGCCCGCGCATCAGCGTCGCAACGGGAGATGCGGGGGACATCGGCAGACTGGTGGACGCGGCCGTGGGTGGATTGGACCCGGCGCGCGGTATGCGGCGGTTCGTGCAGCCGGGCGACGTCGTGCTCATCAAGCCCAACGTGGGCTTCGACCGGCCGGCGTACCTGGGTGCGACGACACACCCGGAGGTGCTGCGCGGCGTTATCCGGCTATGCCGGGCGGCGGGCGCGCGCGAGATCATCGTCACGGACAATCCGATCGAGTCGCCGACGGCGTGCTTCGCGAAGTCAGGCATCGCCCCGGTCGTGCAGGCGGAGGGAGCGCGGCTCCTGGTGCCGCGGGAGGAGCGGTTTCGTCCGCTCGCGATCGGCGAAGTCGGACCCGCGTCGCCCGCGGGCCGTGGGCCAGGGGCACGGCGCACGTTGTTGGACGGCTGGCCCGTTTTCAACGAACCCTTGGAGCGGGCCACGAAGCTCATCGGCATCGCCCCGGTCAAGGACCACAACCTGTGCAGCGCGTCGATGATCCTGAAGAACTGGTACGGCCTGCTGGGCGGCCGGCGAAACCAGCTTCATCAGGCTATCCACGAAGTCATCGGTGCGCTCGGCCTGGTGTTCAGCCCGACGCTGGTCATCGCTGACGCGACGCGCGTCATGATGTACAACGGCCCCACGGGCGGACGGCTGACGGACGTGAAGCCCGGCGGGTTGCTGGGGCGGCCGGCCGTGGTCGCCGCCGTTGACCCGATTGCATGTGATGCGTGGTGCTACGAAAACCTGCTCGGCCGCGACCCGACGCGGCTCTCGTATCTGGAACAGGCGCACGACGCCGTCCGAGCGGAGATCGCGACGGGGGCGCAGCGTTTCGGCGAGCGGGACTGGCGGGCGCATGAGGCACGGGGTTTGCTGGTGCGAGAATCCCTTCTCGCACCCGCCGGGGCGGGAATCCCTTCCCGCGAGCGCCGATGAAGGAGGAAGCGACCGCATGGCCCGCTATCGCGCCACGGAGTACCTCCCGTACTTCTGCACGATCACCGTCCTGGATTGGCTGCCAGTGCTCGTTGAGGCACGGTACGTCGACCCGATCATCGAAAGCCTGCGCTTCTCGCGAGAGCGAAAGGGACTGGAGCTGTTTGGCTTTGTCGTCATGCCGAATCACGTGCATCTCATCGCAGCGATGCGCGAAGACTTGCACGCGGTTATGCGAGACTTCAAGCGGTTCACCTCGCGCACGATCCATGAGCGGCTCAAGGACGATGGCCGCGACACGGTTCTGCGGTGGCTCGCGACGGCCTCGCAGCAGGCGCGGCGGGAGCGCGGCGAGTTGGGCCTGTGGCAGGATGGTTTTCATCCCCAGGAGATCTCTACTCGCGACGTGTTCGAGCAGAAGCTGAGCTACCTCCACGCGAACCCGGTGCGGAAGGGCTTGGTTCGCTGCGCGGAGGACTGGTGGTATAGCTCGGCGGCAAGTTACGCCGGACGCAAGGATGTCTGCATGCAGGTCGATTACCTTGAGTTGTGAACCATCACACACGCGCGGCGAGACGATGGCGTCCGCTGATGGTGCCGGAAAGGACTCCGGCAGGAGCGGGTGCGAGAAGGGATTCTCGCACCAGCGGGATTCCGGCGGGTCCAGGTGCGAGAAGGGATTCTCGCACCAGCGGGATTCCGGCAGG
>JALHJL010000136.1 GCA_022839625.1 Phycisphaerales bacterium | reverse complement strand
CGTCGCGGACGCCCTGAGTGCGTTCGAGAAGCTGCTCCGGCACCGCAAGCTCGTCGGGCAGCCGGCGCGCTCCCGAACGCACACGGTCGAGTTCTCGTCGGTGGGCGACGGCGGGACCCGGGAGTTGGGGGACGTTGGCGCCGCGCGCGACGTCCGAGGAACGATGGTACTTCGGCTGTGGGCGGTCGATGATCGCCTCTACATCGAGCGATTGTCAGACCGCCGTGGAAGATGGGACGACGAGTTGGGGACGTAGCCGTGCCGCGCCCGGTCGCGGCGGCGTCGACGTGCCTCCGATCTGTGGTGTAGCGTAGCGCGCACTTGAAGTCGGCCGGGCAGATGGATCAGCGGTCTCCGGACACCGGCCGAAGTGAGCATCGGCGCTGCGTGCAATGGCCGCGAGGTACATGGATGCCGGCCCCTTCAATTGCGATCTGGCTCTACCGTGCGTTCGCTCGGCGGGCAATGCCGGAATTCGCACGATTGCGAAAGGACGAACAAGAGGTCGTGCTGCGTTCCGCGGCGCGCGCTCCAGGGCGCCGCCGGGAGGCGCTGGGATTGACGGCGCTGGTCCTGTGGGCGGTTGGCTGGACGTGCTTCATCAAGTACGGCGAGCCCCCGTGGTCGGGACTGTTGTCCGGGTGCCTCATCTATGCGGCAGTGTTCGTGCTCAGCTTTCTCGGCCTGGCCTACGTACTATTCCGCATCCAATTGCCCACTTTCCGCCGGGCGGCAGCGGAATGCCTGTCGGCCCGGGGCGAACCGACGTGCTCCGTGTGCGCGTACGACCTGCGCGGGACTGGGGCGACGCGCTGCCCGGAGTGCGGAGCCCCGGTGAGCCCCAGGTGAATGAGGGGAAACGAATGTTCGGCGGTCTGGGTATCCAGGGCCAGCAGCCGCTAGGACAGCCGCCCTCGGCGGTGTTCTTCCCCGGCGACCTGATCGATTCGACGTTGATGACCACCGACGAAACGGGGAGCATGGGCTTTCAGCCCGTATCCTATACCGCCTTCGGCGAGCCGGTCTGGCGGGACGGGCAGGGCCAGACGCACGTCGGCTGGCCGTTTCCGCCGGCCGGCGGCGGGTCTCCGCCCCCCGATCACGCCGGGTACGGAGCCCCGGCGCTATCCATGAAAGGCATCTTCGTGTCAAGGGTGGCGTCCGTCTGCACAGTCTCCGCGTACGGTCGCAGCGCTCTTCGCGTCCGCTGGCCCAGA
>JALHJL010000004.1:98983-246538 GCA_022839625.1 Phycisphaerales bacterium | reverse complement strand
CAAGCCGGACATGGCGGCAGCGTGTTGCAGCCAATGACAGCGTTCTCGTAATCGAGATACGCGTTTTGCAGGTCGTAATTGAAATTGTTGCTGCACACTTGGTGACTACTGTAATAGCAGCCCGCGAAGAACGCCACGCAGCCCAGACCCCACCAGCTCCAACCCACTCTGAGTAGGCAGCCTACGGTCGGAGTAGCGCAGACGCCGAGGGCTCCCGACAGGCAGACGCTGCGCGCGATCCTCGCGGTGTTCGCGGCTTTGTGCAGGCGGTTCGCCGCCATGCGCAGGCAGTCTTCGCGGCAGACCGGAGCAATGTCCGACTCGCCGGAAGCCCGCTCGGCCATCGCTTCCCCATGCAGAATCGCAATCACCACGAGCTCCGTCTGGCTCATGAGGCCCAGCGGAAGGAAAACCGTGACCAGTTCATGCTCATCGCTGAGGCCTTGGAAGACGACTCCGTTCACGGGCACGCTGCCCGCTGGGCCGGTGAGCCAAGCCTCAAGGTAGCCCGACGCGACGACATCTTCCACGTGATCCCAGATTCCCGGGCTGTAGTCCAGCACGCTGAGCACAAACCCTTCATTTCCGGTCGACAACAGGCGTACGCCGTCGATGACCTCGCGGTACTCACCGTTCGGCATGCCGTCCAGCAACAAGGGCCGCTCGTCACAACCGAGGAACGGGCTGGAGAACGCCGGCTCGTAGACGTCGCGGCAAAGGAACTGGAAGTACGCGAGTGCGTCCGCATCAAGGGCGAGTCCTCCGCAGCCCTCGTCGCACTCGGCGGCTGCCGGGGGTGGAACATGCAACGGCAGCAGAAGAGCGATCAGAAACGCACATTCGACACGCGGCGGCACTTCTCGAAAGACATGGCACACACCTCCACTTCCCACCAATGAACAGCCACCAAATGGCCCACGAGAGACCCGGCACGTCAAGGCGCGGTGCGCACAACCAACCCTGCTCGGCTTCTTGAAATCCACGGCGCGAGGCGCCAGATTACCCACTCCCCGCCGGCCACCCCGCGCGTTCACCGCAGCAAACACGCAATGGAAATATAACTCAAAAAAAAGAAACAAGTCAAATAAATTCCGTCCGTGCGCGGTCACGCCCACGTGCCCGCCCTTCGTCTGCCCACCGGCGGTCCTGACGGAGGCGGGCTTATCTCCCGATGAAGATGACGGGGCGCGGCGCTGCCCGTAGTGGTCCTGCCGCTCCAGGCAGGCCGCTTTTGCGCCTGAGGTAGCGGCTGCGCCTGAGGTAGCGGCCGAGCCTGAGGTAGCGGCCGAGCTTCTGCTCGGCCGACGGCCGACCGGAAGGTCGGCTGCTACGCTGGAGGTTTGACGGTGTGTGCGTGTGCGTGTGCGCGTGCGCGTGCGCGTGCGCGTGACGCCCCAACCGAGAAGGGTACTCGCATGGACCCGCTCAAGATCGGACATGTTATCGGCGTGCATGGCGACGAGATCGAGGTGCAGATTACCGTCACGGACCTCCACCTCGAGTATCACGGCACCATCTACCGCGTCGGCCGGCTCGGAACCTACGTTACCCTGCCGATGGGCCGCCACACGCTGATCGGCTACGTGACCCGCGTCGGGGCACGCGGCGAGCTCGAACCGCTGCCCAACCCCGACACGCCCCGCTGCGTCACGATGACCGTCCAGCTCATCGGCACGATCCGCAACGACAAGTTCTCGCGCGGCGTGAGCGAATACCCCACGCTCGGCGACCTCGTGCGGCTGGCGATCGACGAGGACTTCGAGCTGATCTTCGGCTGTTTCGACGAGCTGGCCGGCGGACAGACCGAGCGGAAAGCCTTCTCGTTCGGCCGCTTCGCTGTCGACACCGACTTCGAGGTCAAAGCGCTCGGCAAGGAGTTCTTCGCCAAGCACGTCGCCGTCATGGGCAACAGCGGCTCCGGCAAGAGCGTCACCACCGCGAAGATCCTCCACGAGGCCCTGCGCCTGCCGCACGCGCAGATCGTGCTGTTCGACATGCACGGCGAGTACCTGGCGGCGTTCAGCGACGACCAGGGCAAGCCGCTGCCCAACGTCACCTATCTTTCCGACCGGAACCTCGTGCTGCCCTACTGGATGCTTCAGTACGCCGAGTTCGAGCGCATCTTCCTCGACACCAACAACCCGATGAACATCAACGCCCAGAAGGTCTTCCTTCGGCATGCCTTCGAACAGCTCAAGCGGGCCGCGGCCGAGGAACTTGGGCTGCTGGCGGAGTACACGATCGACACGCCGGTGTTCTACCCGCTCGAACAACTGAAGACCTACGCGCTGAACATGAACGACGCCCGCTTCGTGCTGAACACCGAGAACTACGCCTTCTCGCGCCTGCCGTACCGGCAGCTTCCGGTCGAGGAGCAGGAGCGGCTGCTGCTCACCCGCCGGATGGAGTTCAACAAGGGCAACGCCGAGGGCGAAGTGCCGCACGCGACGTTCTTCGGCCGGCTGCTCGGGCTGGTGAACCAGATCGAGACGCGGCTGAACGACCGGCGCTACGACTTCCTGCTGCGGCCGCGCGAGCAGGCGCTGCGCAACATGGACATCGTGCCGTTCCTGAACCCGGAAACGTCGCCGGGCGCGGCGAGCAAGAGTCTCGGCGCGATCATCCGGCAGTTTCTGGGGCGGCTGGGCACGCGGCGAAACCTGACGATCATCGACCTGTCGGGCTTGCCGTTCGACGTGGTGGACATCACCGTCGCGACGATCACGCGGACGCTGTTCGATTTCAACTTCTGGGCGCCGCCCGAGGTGCGCCTGCCGTTCGTGCTGGTCTTTGAGGAAGCCCACAACTACCTGCCGCGCAAGGACCGCGGCAGCACCATGTTTGCCCGCGAGGCCGTGGAGAAGGTCGCCAAGGAAGGCCGCAAGTACGGCGTGTCCGCCATGATCGTCACGCAGCGGCCGAGCGAGATTTCCGAGACCATCCTGAGCCAGTGCAACTCGATGGTCCTGATGCGCATGAACAACCCCGATGACCAGGACTACGTCGCCCGCGTCGTCAGCGACCAGTTCCGCAGCCTCATCAGCCTGCTGCCCAGCATGAAGCCCGGCGAGGGCTTCATCATCGGCGATTCCGTCCTGATGCCCATGCGCACCCTGATCGACCTGCCGCCGCGGCTGCCGCGCAGCGGCGACGTGGACTTCTTCAAGCTGTGGAACCAGGGGACCGCCGATAGCGAGGTCGAGCAAATCGTGGATCGCTGGTGGCGGCAGGACCGCACGTCCGCCGCCACCGCCGCCGCGCTGCGGCCGCCGACGGAGCCCGAGTCGGCGGCGCCACCGCCCACCGCCGCGCCCGCGGTGCCGGCTTCCGACACGAAGCCCGGCGCCGGCCTGGCCGGCGTCGACCGGCGCCTGGCGGAGCTGGCGGCGTTACTCTCCGGCGAAGGCCAGTAGGGGAGATCGAAGTCAGCAACGGCGGTGAGATCTGACTGGGAAAACTCAGGCGGCTGCACCGGGGCGCGGCGCGGCTTTCATTGGGCTTCGGGCAGAACTGTTGCGGAATCGGCGGGGCGACTGACCCAAGGCCGCAGTGCTAGCGAGTCGTGGTGAGGGAGCCACGGAGGCCGCTGCGTCTGCCCGGGGAGGCAGAGCTTCTTGTACTCATCGTTAGGCCCGCCGATGGGAGTGGCCTGACCGCTGTCGTTGATCGTCCAGGAGAATCGGGACTCGGGCAGAGCGCGGAACGTCAAGTCGTACAGGACCGAGTAATCACGATCGTAACCGGCGTGTGGTGGGCTCAGGCTGCACACTACCCGACCCGCAATCTGGTTCGGGTGCAACTGGAGACACCAAACGGCGTGGGTGGGCCCAGCGCCACGCGCGTAACTAACAAACTCGCGGCCGCGGTAGTCCCGCCGCGGACGCAGCGCGAGTACGACCCGCGAATCGGGCTTGTCATTCAGCGGCTGACCTCCGGCCCAGTTCGTACGGGCATCGGTCGCCGCGAGAACCAGCAGGCGCGTACCTCCCATCCAGTACATCGACTGAACGCCACCGTCGTGCCACACTTGATAGAGCAAGTTTCCCGCGAGGTCGTAGATCTGAATGACTCGCGGCGAGCGTTCGTCGTGGTTGAAGCATGCGACGATCTCATCGCCGGGCACATCATCAAATACGTTTGCGAGGATTGCCTTGTCGAACACGAATTGCGCCGCAGAGCACTGCGCCTTCTGTTGAAGCTCCTCCGGGAGGTCGTCGTCCGTAAGGTCGCTGGTCCACAGCGGACCGCCGTCCTTCGACGAAGCATCGAAGGCGCAGAGTCGGGCCGCGAGGCCGGGTTCGTCGCCCAGCGCAAATCCCAGCAGCGCGAGCTTCTTCTCTTGGCCGTGCACGACACCCTCAACAAGCTCCCCAAAGGTGAACCCGGCGGGAGACACCGTCTGCCAGACCCGCAATACGCGGTCGGAGAATGCAACCAGGCGCGCTTCGTGACGATCTGTGCTGAGAGCTATCCGGTAGGGGCGCATGTTTTGCAACCAGAGCGCGACCGACACCGGCACGATGGTTAACACCGCGATGCACACGCACGCCAGCACCGTGGTGATCTGCGGGTGACGTCCGATCCAGCGAATGCCGCGCTCCCACGCGTTCGGCGGCCGGGCCTCCGTGGGCTCGCCGCGCAGGTGCCGGCGAATGTCGTTCGCCAGGTCGCCCGCCGAGCGATAGCGTCGGCTGCGCTCCTTCGAAAGCGCCTTGAGGATGATCGCCTCCACGTTGCCGCCCAGCCCCCGATTGGCCTGCGAAGGCCGGCGAGGCTCGCTCTCCTTGATGACCTTGATGGCGCGGTAGATCGTCGTGTTGGCGGCGTCGTACGGCAGCGTCTCGGTCAACAGCTCGTAAAGGACGACGCCCAGCGAATATACGTCGCTGCGCGTGTCAATATCGAGCGGGTCGGCGTCGCACTGTTCCGGGCTCATGTACTGGACGGTGCCGATGAGGTCCCCCGTCTTGGTCTGCTGGGTCGTGATCGCCACGTCCGAGTCGGTCGCCCGGGCAATGCCGAAGTCGATCACCTTGGGGACGCCGTCGGCGCCGACCAGGATGTTGGCGGGCTTCAGGTCGCGGTGAATTACGCCCTTTTGGTGCCCGTGCTCCACGGCGTCGCAAACGGGCAGAAACAGCTCGAGCCGCTGTCGCGTATCAAGCTGCTGCCCGGCCGCGTACTGCCTGACCGTTTGCGCCGCCGGGATGTACTCCATCGCGAAGAACGGGAGGGGATCAGCCCCGCGCACGTAGGCAGCCGGTTCCGCTCCCTCGCGGTCTGCGCCAGGGTCAGGATAGTGCGTCCCCGCTTCGTAAATCTGCGCGATGTTCGGGTGCCTTAGCCGCGCGAGGACCTGCCCCTCAAATTCGAATCGGCGGAGCGCCGAACGCCAGGCCGGGTTCCAGCGCATGACCTTCAGTGCGACGAGGCGCTGCGACCGCTCTTGAAGCGCCTCGTAGATGATAGCCATCCCGCCGCGGGCGATGACACGCCGGACCTCGTATCGCCCGACGTGCCGGCCGACAAGCGGATCAGGGCCGTCCGGCTCGCCCTCGCCTAGCGACCCGGCCGCCAGCACGCTGGTCAGATCGGGTGGTGCCGGCGGCGGAGTAAGGAAGTTATCCGAGATTGAGGCCGCGTGCGCAAGCAGGTCCTCCACTTCCGCACGCAGCCCCGCGTCGTCGCCGCACGCCGCGGCGAGAAACGCGGCGCGCTCCGCGGACGGCCGCTCGACCGCCGCGGCGAACAGCTCCTGCACTCGCTCAAGTCGCGTGCCCGGCATGCTCGAGTCCTACGGACCGTCGCCTCCCGGGCAAAGGACGGGGGCGGTCACGGTGCCTAATCACGAGTCAGCTCGCGATTAAGCCACGCTCGGGCGAACTGCCAGTCCAGCTCGACCGTGCGCGGCGATACGTTCAGAACCCGCGCGGCCGCATCGACGCCCAGGCCTGCAAAGTACCGCAGCATCACCACTTGCGCTGCGCGCGGTGCGTCGTGCTCCAGACGCGTCAGGGCCTCGTTCAGCGCGAGCAGGTCGGTCTCATCCGCGTTGCCTTCGCCGCCGGCCAGGCCGTCGCCGAGCACGACTGGTCGCCGGTCGGCGCCGCGCTTCGCGCTCTTTCTGCTACGTGCGTAATCCACGCGGATGCGGCGCATCGCTACTGCGGCCGCGGTGAAAAAATGTCCAGCGCTGTTCCAGTCCACGTGCCCGTCGCCGAGAAGCCGGAGGTATGCCTCGTGGACGAGCACGGTGGTCTGCAACTCGCCCCGTCTGGGCTCCCGGGCCATCTGACGGTGCGCCAGGTGACGCAGCTCGTCATAAACCGCCAGCCAGAGCCGATTCCGCGCGGCTGCGTCGCCGGCGTTAGCCGCGGCGAGTAGTTGCGTCATTGGACCGCACGGTCCCACGGACACGATGTGCCTCCCGTCAAACTCACATTGTACTGGGTGAGCCGTCGGCCCCCAAGCGGGATTTCCGGTCGCAACTGCCCTCATGCCCTTGCGTTAGGACCCTTGCCCGCGGGGAACACGCGGCGAAACACGGACGCCGGGCGGCGAAACACGCGGGACATGCAGCGAAACACGGGGCTGGGGTGGAAAGGCCCCGGGGGATGGGCAGCAGAGTACGGGCGGGGGACGGGCGGCGAAACCTCGGGGCTGCCCGGCTGCATCCCACCCGAGGGGAATCTGCCGAGCCGGTGCATTTTCTTTGCGCCTCCCGCCGCACTTCTGCGCACGTACCTGCGGATGCGGGGTACGGGACGCGCGACGCCGAAGACGACGGAGCCGGACTGGGGCGGCAGTGCTATGGAGCAATGGTCTTCGGGTCCCGGGGCCCGAGGCACTCCACGCGACGCGGGCGGTCCGGTCGCGTAGCAGGAGAAGCAGATGCATTACAGGAAGGAAAGGTTCATGTGCGTACCTAGAAAAGGACTGGTGATGGCGGGCGCGGCGTGTCTGTTGGTCCAGGCTTCGCTGGCATACGCTCAGTTCTGGCACGAAGTCGCGCCGGCTGCGACGTGGGCGCCGCGGTGCGGGCACGCGAGTGTGGTGTTTCAGGGCATGATCTGGGTGATGGGGGGCCATGATGAGCCATCCGACGTGTATTTTAACGATGTGTGGTACTCGTCGGACGGTGACGACTGGGTCCAGGCCACGGCCAGCGCTCCTTGGGCAACGCGCCAACTCATGGGGGCAGTGGTCTTCCAGGGGAAGATGTGGGTCATGGGCGGCGTGCGCAACTCGAACTGCTTCAACGATGTCTGGTGTTCGGGAGACGGCGCGAACTGGGAACAGAAACCTAGCGCACCTTGGTCGGCGAGATACGGGCACTGCCCGTTGGTGTTCGACGGTCGCATTTGGGTCCTTGGAGGCGCCGAAGCGCTAGGAGGATCCTACGTCAACGATGCCTGGTACACGGTGGACGGTGAATCCTGGGTTAAGGCGAGGGTGGATAGCGCCCCCGAAGGCTTCATGAAGGCGGCTAGCAAACGCGGCGTCGTGTTTATGGACCGAATGTGGCTCACAGGCGGTTACACGGAGCAGGGCGCGTATACCGACGACGTGTACTGGTCCACCGACGGCGTGCAATGGGTGCTGGCCACCGACGCTCCCGGTTGGCTTTCCCGTGGCCACCACGGGCTGCTGGCGTTCCGGGGCCATCTCTGGCTATTCGGGGGCTACCGGGGCGACGGCTCCGTCCTGCTCAATGACGTGTGGAGGTCAGCGGACGGAGCTGTTTGGTACCAGTTGGACAATGCCCAATGGAGCTCGAGGGCGCTCCACGCCTGCCTGGTCTACAACAGCGCAATCTGGGTGCTCGGCGGGCATCTGGGATACTACGGCGTCGTGTCAGACACTTGGAGACTGCTGACGGCCGGCGACCTTAACTGCGACGGGTTGGTCGATTTCGGTGACATCAACCCATTCATCCTGAGGCTGACCAACCCAACGCAGTACGCTCTTCAGTACCCCTGCTACGATGAATAGCCCAGGCACAACGGCGGCCGGGGTGTGAAGCGACCGATCAGCGGGCTGAGTCGAACTGCGGATGCGATGTCGGATAGGGGAGTGAGCTTGCCGGAGCGGCAAGCTCACTCGTATCCGGGCCCGGGCCGCCGTGGTACTTCCTTGGAGCGCCCCCCCGCTGATGGCGGGGCTGCGACCCGGGCTGCCTATTCTACTGAGCCGGCAGCGCTTCCTGCACCCCCGTCACCTGCGCGGCCCCGGTCGGGACCGTGACGCTGGAGCCCTTGAAATCGTCGCCGACCGGCTCGCTGCGGCCGCCGAGATGCGCGGCCAGGAACGCCTCGGCGACCGCATTGAACGCCAGGTTGTTCTCGGGCCGGGCGAAGCCGTGCCCCTCATCCGGGAACAGCACGTACGTCACCGGGATGTCTTTCTCCTGCATCGCCTTGACGATCTGGTCGGACTCGGCCTGCTTCACGCGCGGATCGTTGGCACCCTGCCCGATCAGCAACGGCCGCTTGATGTTGGCCACATGGGTGAGCGGCGAGCGCTCCAGCAGGAACTTCTGGCCCTCCTCCGTGCGATGATCCCCGATCCGCGCCACGAACAGATCGACCACTGGCTGCCAGTACGCGGGAATCGCGTTCATGAACGTCACCAGGTTCGACGGCCCGACGATATCGACGCCACATGCGAACAGGTCCGGCGTAAACGTCAGCCCGACGAGGGTGGCGTAGCCGCCGTAGCTCCCGCCCATGATGGCGACCTTCTGCGGAGCGGCGATCTTCTGGTCAACGGCCCAGCGGACGGTATCGACCAGGTCGTCGTGCATCTTGCCGCCCCACTCGCGGTTGCCGGCGTTCAGGAAGGCCTTGCCCAGCCCGGTCGAGCCACGGAAATTGACGGAGAGGACGGCGTAGCCGCGGTTCGCAAGCCACTGGTGGTACGGGTGGTAGCCCCAGTTGTCCCGGCTCCAAGGGCCGCCGTGGACAAACAGGACGATCGGCACGGGCTGCTCGGGCCGGCCGTCGCCATCCTTATCGCTTCCGACGGGGAGCGTCAGGTAACTCACCAGGTCGAAGCCGTCGCGAGACTTGATGATCACGGGGTGCATCTTCGCCAGCGGCAGCCCCTCCAGGGCCTGGCGGTTGGTGAACAGGAAGTGGGCCTTCTTCGCCGCGCGGTCGTAGTGGTAGTACCTGACCGGCCCGTCGTCCACGAGATAGACGACGATCCAGTGCTTGTCATCAAGCGTGCGGCTCCCGACCTCGAAGTCGCCGTCCGCGACCGTGCGCAGGTACGCGAAGTCCGCTTCGATGGCGGGGTCCAGGATCTTCCATTTCTTGCGCTCGACGGTGAACGCCGCCGCTTCGACGTTCTTCTCGGTTGGGTGCAGCATCAAGTCGCTGATGTCCGCCCGCGGGTCCTGGGCCACGACCGCTTGCTGGCCCGTCTTGAGATCGATCGTGGTGAAGGCGGCCGTGTCGCGGCCCCGGCTGTCGAGCATGTAGAGGGTCTGCCCGGTCTTGTCGAAGCCCGCCGGCCCAGTCGTCAGGCTGTCTTCCTGGCCAATCTGTGCGAACGGCTTCCACGCTGCGTCGGCAGTCCGTTGGAGCACCTCCGTGCCGCCCTCCGGCGTAGTGCGCATCGCGAAGCGCACCTGGAACTCATCGTCCGTCAGGAAGTTCAGAAAGCCTTCATTCTCAAGGACGAGGCTCTTCTCGCCGGTCTCGATGTTGACGCGATGGATGTCGTGCAGTTGCGGGTTACGGTCGTTGAGCCGGATGAGCAGCTCGTTGGGGAACTTCGGGCTGACCTCCTGGATGCGGGCCTGCACGCCCTTCAGCGGCGTCAGGTCCTTGGTCGTGTTGGAGCGCAGATCGAGGCTGTAGATGCGCCAGTTCTCGTCGCCGTCCTTGTCCTGCACGTACAGGATGTGCCGGCTGGTGTACGCCCAGAAGTAGATGCGTACGCCGCGATGCTTGTCGTGGGTGACCGGTTTCGCGGCGGCGACGTCGCCCACCGGGCCGACCCAGACGTTCAGCACGCCGTCGACCGGCGCGAGGAAGGCCAGTTGGGCGCCGTCGGGGCTCAGCGTCACCGAGGCCTTGTCGGGGTTGCCAAAGAGGACTTGTCGCGCAATCAGCGGCGCCGACTGGTCCGCGTTGGCGACGGCACACAGGGTGCCGGCGAGCAGAATCGACGCTGTCAGGCAATAGACGTGGTACGCTCTTTTCATCGAAGGTCTCCTGGTTCGCGGCCCACCGCGGGGTCCGCTATGTGTCCGTTGAGAAAGGGGGCTGGCTCCGCGGCGGCGGCCTTTCACGGTAGTGCCGCATAGTTCTCTCGCGGTGCCTGTACCCTTTTTCAACGGACTGCCAACCGTCATGCGACATGAGGAGCCGCGGCGCCTCAGGCCAGTCGGAAGCCGGCGGCATGACTGGACTGCCTTCCGGCCATCGCCGCGGCCCGCCGCACTCCCGATAATTCCCGGCGGCGCAAGCCGTTGCAGCGCGGCCCGGGCTGCGTCTCGGCTTCCAGGCCCGGCGCACTTGACTTCCGACCTTCATGAATCGAATACTCGGCTTGGGCACCTGCTTCCTTCCGACACGCAACTTCCGAAGGTCCGTTCGCCAGTCGGAGAGTTGTCATGTTTGGCCCGGACATCTCGACAGGTGCGGCGGCGGTGGCTGGGATCGTCCCCATGCCGATCCATCGGCCGCAACCGGAGCGACGCACAGTCGAGAGCACAGCTCACGCGAAGCTGGAGCAACAGACGACAGGCTCCATGTTGGCCCAGCCTCCGTCCGCGCTCCAGCAGCTCAGCGCGTCCGCCCGGCAGTTCGCCGACCTGCTTGACACAACAGGCAGCGTACAGGTGGCCTCGGCCATCAGCGGCTTTCGCGCCGGGCACATCGACGTGTACGCGTGACAGAGCACCCCCGCCCGCCGGGCCGTGCCCTGCCCGTCCATCCTCCCTGGCCGCACTAGGCCACGTGGAGGACGCGCCGGCGCGCGCCGGCCCGCCGTATGGCCGGAAACACAAACCGCTCCGCCGCCGCGTCCCAGCTCATACGTCGTGCGAGATCGGCCCCCGCTTCGATCAGATGCTGCGTCTCGCCTTCGTTGGACGGTAAACGCTTGATGATCTGCTCGGCCAGTTGTTCGGCCACCTTGGCCTCGACCTCCCGCCGCTCGTCCGCCCCGATCGCCAGCGCATCCTTGACGGACCGCGGCCGCCGCACGAGGTCGATGTAGTTCGCCGTGATGATGTTCGGCGACCGTTTCGACCCCATCGCCTGTCGCACAAAGCCGGTGCAGCCGCAGCTGGTGCTCACCAGGCACAGGCCGCCGTAGGTCAACGTCTCCAGCGGCGAGATCCCGAATGGTTCGTAGAGGCTGAGGCCGAACTCGAGGTCGCTGGCCCGGCGGACGTCCAGGAACTCGACGTCTTCCGGCACCCTGCGGCCGCAGCGCTCCCGGTCAAACCCGAACTGGTTGATGTAGATGATCTTGATGCAGCGGGCACGGGCGTTGAAGGCCTGTACCCATTGATAGTAGTGGGCCTCGCCGCCGGTCAGGTCGCGCCCGCCCTCGCGGTGCGCCACGGGCCAGCCGTATTCCTGCTCCATCGCCCGGATGTCTTCCGGCGGACGGCGCGGCAGCTCGGTGGAGAGGACCAGTACGACGGCGGACCGGCCGGTGGCGTGAAACCGCTCGTCCAGCGCCGCCAGGATGTCGAGGTCGCGCCACATCGCTTTGCTCTGGGCCATCCGCGTTACGTGGGTGAAGAGGTAATCCGGCCGCCAGCCGAGCAGACGTTCGCAATAGTCGCCCAGGCGCGCGCGGGCCGCGCGGCGTTCCGGGAGCGTGATGCTCCGGGCCGGAATCCCGTTGTAGGCCAACGTGATGTCCGCGGCCTCAAAGTCGCGACTGAGGAAGCGCAGCTCATCGAGGACGTGGTGACCCACCGCCAGCAGGCCGTCGCAGTGCCGCGCCGCCTCCACGACCGCGTGCTTGAAGTACTCGTGTTGCGGGCCGAAGACCTGTTCCAGGTAGAGACCCCCTTCGGCCGCCAGGCGCATCGCGTTGTAGAACATCACGTCGTGGCCGGGATGCTTCTCCACCAGCCGGCGGATCGGGGCCACCTCGTGTGCATAAAACAGGGTGCGATAGCGCTCGGGATGTGTGGCTTGTAACGCGAGGGCGGTCGGCACACCCATGAACTCATGGGCAAAAACCACGGCGGGCGTGTCGCGGGTCGCCAGCCGCAGCGCTTCCAGCGCCGCAACTGCCGGGGCCGCCACCTGCACGTATTGCTCGTACTCCCAGATATGCTCGTAGGCGTCGGAGCGCAGTCCGTAGCGCTCCCAGAGCAGCCCCTTCAGGGCGTTGACGCGGTGCAGGTTGATGCCGCGCAAGTCGACCAGCAACACCTCGCACACCGTGCGCCGCCCGGACGGCTCGTCCTCCAGCGGCCGCCGCCCGTACGCCAGCCGCACCCCGAAGTCGCGTTCCACCTCGTGGAATGCAGCCCGGTAGGGTCCGTCATAGACCTGGTCGAGCGAGGAGTACTCGATCACCCCCCCAGGGCCGAACCGCTCCGCCTTCTCCGGGTAGAACATCGGACAGACCAGCACCGTCCGGGCCACGCCGTCGCGATAGGGACGGCTGTTGATCAGGCCCTCCAGCACCGTGCCGATGCCGCCCACCTTGTAGACGGCTTCATGCGAGACGTGAATGGCGTTGAACACCGGTGCGTACCGCCGGCCCCGCCCGGGCTACCCGGCCGCCTTCTGCTTCATGGCGTTGAGGCGCTTGGCCAGGCGGCTCTTGCGCCGGGCCGCGGCGTTGCGGTGCAGCGTACGCCGGCTCGCCTCGCGGTCCAGCGTCTGGCACGTCTCGCGGATGACGCGCTCGGCGTCCGCCGGGGTTCCGCGGGCCAGGGCCTCGTTCGATTTGCGAAGCTTGGTGCGCAGCGCGCTGCGCCGGGCGCGGTTCACCGCCCGGCGGCGGGCGTTCTGGCGGATGCGTTTCTTGGAAGATAATGAGTGAGCCACAGTTACTCCCTTTGGCAGTTCCAGCCGTTAATTCAGCTTCTCCAGACGTTTGCGGGCATCACCGGCCATGAAGTTGTAATCCTGACGCAGCAGCCGGCCGTACGCGTCCTTGGCCTCGTCGATGTTGCCGGCGGCCTCGCAGGCCCGCGCCAGCCAATACAGAAGCTCTTTGCTGTGCTCGTCGGTTCCCTCGCTGTGCGCGAGCGCTTCGCGCAATACCGCCGCGGCCTGGATGGCATCGTTCTTCTCAAAGAACGCCCGCCCCAGGAGCAGCTCGCAGCGCGCCCGGCTGCGCGGGTCGGCCTGCGCCGTTTGCAGCGCCGGGATGGCTTCGTCGTACTCCCCCGCCTCGAACAGGAGCGCGCCGAGCTTGGCCTTCATCCGCAGGTCCGTGGGGTATTTCGTGACCCGCTCGCGGTAGGTCTCCAGCGCGGTCTCGCGGTACTCCAGGGCCGCGAGGCGGGCCTGCTGCTGATCGTCCTCCGAGCCGGTCTCGCGCGCCCTGCTCGCCGCGGTTCGGGCGTCGCGCGCGAGCTGCCGCAGCCGTACGTCGTCGGCCCGCAACTTGAAGCTGTAGTTGTTCGTCTTCGCGAACGCCTCCATCAGGACTTTGATGGCCTCGGCCTCGTCCGGCTTCCGCTCCGTCCGCAGCAAGACCTCGACGTATGCGTTCAGCTTCGCGGGCGTATTGGGCGCGGCCAGCCACGCGCTCCGCGCGGCCGCGATCAGCGCGTCGAGCGACGACTCCGTCTGCTGGATGCGGTCGGAATCGTGAAGCAGCTTCTGGGCCTCGGCATCTTGCAGCGAGTCACGGAAGTCCTCGGCATGCTCGTACTTGCCGCGCGAGATCGTCAGCCTGCCCGCCAGGTCGCGCTGCTCGTTCCGCAGGTCTTCGTCCGTCGGCGTGCGCACGATCACGTACTCCAGCGAGTTGACCGCTTGCTCCAGCAGCCACGTCTCCGAGGCCCCGTCTCCCCGCGCGTCCGCCAGCGCCGCCGCCTCCACCATGCTGTCCCGGAACGTCTTGAACCGGCCCTTGTTCGGCTTCTTCTCCTTGCGCAGGGAGTCGAAGATGATGGGTGCCACCCACTTCACGGTTTCCAGAAAGCCGCCTTTGATGGCGTGCTTCAGCAATGTTTCCGCGTGGCCCCCGTTCTGCGGATCCATGCTCAACAGCCGCTCCGCGCTCAACAGACCCCGCTTGGGGTCCCGACCGCCCAGCGACCCGCGCACGCCGTCCATGAGGCCCGGCTTCTTGCCGCCCGCCTGCTGCCGCTGAATCGCCAGCGAGCGCAACGGCATGTGCCCCTCCTCAACCGCCTCCGGCCAGTAGCCCAGCCCGTTCAGGTAGCATTCAATGGCGTAGTCGTACTCACGCCGCTCGCGGCAATCGGCCGCCTTGCGAAACCACTGGCGCGCCCGCTCCTTATCGGCCTCGGTACATTCGTGGGCCGCGGGAGCCTCGCCCGGCTGTTGTTCCTTGTTTGCCATTCCGGCACTTCTCGCGGCGTGTATCGCCGGGTACCCAACCTACCGCCAGGGAGTCCCGCCGCAGCGGGTGCCTGGCCAAACGCACTACTATAACAGGTCTTCTTGGCCAGTTGAAGTAGCGTGCCCGCTACGAACGGGGCAGTGTGCCGAGCGCCAGCCCCAGGACGATCTTGAATGCCCAGCTCCCCAGCAGGAGCACAAGGAAGCCCATGAGCAGCCGAAAGGGGGTGACCCAGGGCAGCCGCACGGCCGGCCATCGCCCGCGGATCAGCGTCCACGCGGATACCACGGCGAGGACCATCGTCGCCACCGCCATCACGAACCCCCCCGGCTGCGCGAGGAAGCTGCGCCACCATTGCCCCCGCACCGCGTGCGCGAACGCGGTGGTCATCCCGCAGGTGGGACACGGATACCCGGTCACGATGAGGATCCCGCACTGGCCCGTTCCCAGTTGGGCGTGGGTCCCGTACCCGCGCGGATCGGGCTTCAAGTATGCGGACAGACCCAACACCGTGGTGCAGGCCGCCAGCACCGCCGCCGCCCACCAGCGCGGATGCACCCCGGCGGCGGGCCGGTGCGTTTCGCCCGCTTCAGATACAGCTTCCCGGCCGCTCTCCTGCGTGGGATTCAACGGCTAATTCCGGCGCGGCCGCACGACAGCACGGGCCGTCCCGACCTGCTTCCGTCGCGGCCGGCGCTCGTCGAGAACCTGCATGGCTTTGCGGAAGTCGGAGACGCGAAACACGCCCAAGGTCTGCCCGCCTGCCGCGCCCGACGTGCAATACGCGTAGTTCACACCGATGTGGCTGCTCGCCAGGCGCTCGACAACGTCCGCCATCGCACCGGGACGATTCGGCAAGCTGGTCACCAGCACGGTGCTCTCGGTGGAAGGAACGTTGAGGGCTTCCAGGCTGCGGCGGGCACGCTCCGGGTGTTCCACGACCAGCCGCAGGACGCCATGCTCGCTGGAGTCCATCATGCTCAGCGCCACGATGTTGACCTTGTCATCGGCCAGCCGATGACACACCCGCGCCAGGATGTTGGGCTTATTGGCCAGGAAGACGGAGAATTGCGTGTCCGTTCTTGTCGCGCCATCGCTCGGTTTCATCGCTGTGGCTCCTTGGGTATCCGACACGTCTCCAACCCGCCGGCTGCCAGACGCGCCCGGCCCGCGCGCACACGACCGCGCCTGCGCCCAGAATGTGTTGTGTTCACTTCTATCATCTCCCCCAGGGACCCGCAAGGTACCCGCCGGCGTGACATCCTGCCGCTGCTCCCTCAACCCATCCGCGACACTCCACAATGCATTATATCACTCGCCGGCCCTCTTCTCCCGGCGGCCGAGCGGCCCCGCGGGCGACAAAAAAAAGAGGGCACCAGGGGCCCGAAGGCGACCCGGTGCTCTCCGGAGGGGAAAGAAGCCAGGTACTGCGACCTTGCCCTGCAAGGTCCGGTATTCGTGCCTCCTATGAATTATACGCGAGGCGGAAATCGCCTCCGGCATACGCCGGGCCGACGACAGGTACGGTCGGCCTGCGCCTCGCCATATTCATCATCGGCCGGTCCGCATCGAATCCTGAAGCAGTCGCCGCGATCTCCCGATGGCAGAGCCCGGGCGCTCCATAAGTCGCTTGTTAACAATATGTTATGGATTCTCTCTCCCCCCGCCTCTGGATGAAGCCAAGTCCCCGGATGGGGCCGTCTACACAGGCGGCGCATGTCACTTGCCGACGCAGAACTCCGAGAAGATCCGCGACAGCAGCTCTTCGTCGAGCCCACGGGACGTCTCGGAGGTGAGCAGCTCGTGTGCCGCCCGCAGCTCAAGCGAGATCAGCTCCGGGGAAGGCAGCACGTCGCCGGAACCCGCGGCGATCATCCTCGCCCGCTTCAACGCGGCCGTCGCGGCGTGCAGCTCACCTGCACAAAGCGCCTCGCCACGCAGCGCCGCCATCTTCTCCAGACGCCCGGCGACCAGCTCCTCGAGGGCCGCGACGCCTGTGCCGCTGACGGCGCTCACGACGACCTCGTCCAGGAAGTCCAGCGGAGCCGCGGCGCGCGGCCGTCCACCCGTCAAATCCGTCTTGCTCCACACGAGCAGGCGGCGTTCGAACGGCATCCGCGCGCAGGCCGATACCTCGCGCTCGTCCCACACGGTGTCGGCCGCATGAACCCAAAGCACCAGGTCAGCCTCCTGGGCCGCTCGCTCGCCAGCATGGTGGCACGCGAGCTCCAGCTCGTCCGCCGTGTCGCCCACTCCGGCACAGTCCTGTAGGACGGCGCCGAGCCCGCCGAACTCCAGTTCCGCGGATAGCACGTCGCGCGTCGTTCCCAATACCGGCGAGACCAGCGCCCGCTCGTACCCCACCAGGCAATTGAAGAGCGTGCTCTTGCCGGCGTTGGGGAAGCCCGCCAGGGCGATGTGCGGGCGGCCCGGCCGTTTGCTCGCCGCGCTGCCGCCTTGCTCGGCATCTATGCCGGCCACGAGGGTATCGATCTCACGTACGACTTCCGGGGCGCTGATGAAGCGAACGTCCTCCTCGTCAACGAAATCGATCCCGGCCTCGATCAGGGCCAGCAGCCGAACAATGCCCCTGACCACGTCTTCGGCGATGCGGCGTTCCGATCCCCGCGCCAGCCGGGCCGCCTGGCGAACCGCCGCCTCCTGCTCGGAACTCATCAGCGCCAGCACGCCCTCCACCTGCGAAGCCGCGAGCCTGCCGCTGAGAAACGCCCGGGCTGTGAACTCACCTGGCAACGCGCGCCGGGCGCCCTGCTCGATGAGCCGGGCCGCGATTTCGCGCAGCAGCGGCAGGCAGCCGACCGTGTGAAGCTCGACCACGTGTTGCCCGGTGTAGCTCCGCGGTGCGCGGAACCACATCGCCATGACCGGCAACCACTGGTCCGACCCCAGCGCAAGCCGGCCGGCTGTCCACGCCGGTCGCGCCTCGCCGGGCGCATCCGGTGGCGCCAGGCCAAGGCTCGGCATCAGATCGAAGCTGTCCGGCCCGCTCAAGCGGATGATCCCAACTGGGCTGGGCAGCCAGCCGCTGGAGACCGCGACAATCGTGTCGGTGGTGCCTGGCACTCGCACGCGCTGGGACTCCGGTGACGGACAAATGGGGCCGCCGGCCGCGCCGCCGCGGGTCTTCTTTCAGTTCGGAGCGGGGAGCGATGTGGGCAGCGGTTCGGCAGAGGGCACCGCCACGGTCGTCGGCCCGGCGTTCGAGGAGCTATGCGACGGCGACGTGGAAGGCCCCGCGGCCGACGGCAGCGCGAAGTCCAACCCGCTGATGCGCCACTGCCCGTGCTCGTCGCGGACGCAGCCCACCTGGAGGACCGTGCCCCCCGCGCGACCGTCCGCCGGGACCTCCGTAATCACCCGGTCCTGCTCGGCGTTCGACGCGGCGATGCGCACGCGGTCCAACGCCAGGCTGTCCGCATAGTACGAGATCATCGCGGCCCAGCTCTCGACCAGCCGACTCAGCGCCTCCGGCTCTTCCCGCGGGGTCCGGCCGGCGACAGCGCGGTAGCGCGTCATGACGTCCTCCCGCGCCACGATTTCGCGCACCGCCTGGTCCCGCAAGCGCTGCGCCGCCGGCCAATCATGGCGGGCCGTCGCGGCGAGCTGTGCCTGGAGCAACTGGAACAAGCTGCGCGTCGCTTCTTCCGGCGAGTGCAATACAACGTGCACGGCGGAGTCTGCGGGCTGGCTCGCGGGTGACGAGGCCGTCGGCGGCCGGCAGCCGGTCGCCAGAATGCCCACCACCACGGACACGGACGCGATCGTCCTCCGCACGTTCATGCCCCAACCCCCAGCGCCCCAGGATCAAGCTTGGCGAACAGGATCGTGGGCTCACCGAGCGAATGCCCGGCGGGCAGCGGCGTGGGCGGTTCCCAGCGGACGGGGCCGGCGGGTTGATTGAGCATCGTCCTAAGCTTGCCGGTGACGGCCGGCATGAATGGCCAGGCCATGACCGCCAGGGCCTGGACGGCGTGGACGCAGGTCGCAATCGTCGCGGCACAGTCAGGCATGTTGTCCTTGCGGGACGCCCAGGGTGCTCGGATGCTGAAGTACTCGTTGCACAAACGGGCGTAGGCCATCAGCTCTTCGAGCCCCGCCCGGAACCTGTATTCGCTCAGGCACGCGCCTACTCTCTGGAGCGCCTCCGCGGCCCGTCCCCAATGCGCTCGGTCGGCGTCGGTTTGCGCCGTTGCGTCCGGGACCTTGCGGTCGAAGTAGCGGTCGGCAAACGTGAGGGCGCGATTCACGAAGTTGCCCAGGGCGGCCACCAGCTCGGAGTTGTTCCGCGCCACGAACTCGTCAGGGTCGAAGGCGGTACGGGCCGCCTCGGGGGCCTGCGCCGTCAGGTAATACCGCAGGGAGCTCGGGTCGAGTCGGCGCCGCAGGTATTCCTCGATCCACACCGGAGCATCCGGGGCGGTCGTGCTCTTGCTGATCTTCTCGAGCTCTCCCGCCACCTTGTGGTTCATGAAGTTGTTCGCCACCACCGCCGCCGGCAATTGCGTCCGGCCGTCCGCCATCAGCATCGCCGGCCACGTCAACGCGTGAAAGACGGTGTTGTCCTCGCCGATGAAATGCACGATGGCCGAGTCGGGGTCGCACCACCACTTCTGGTAGGCCTGCCAGTCGCCTTCATGACGCGCGCACCAAGCGGCGGTAAACGACAGGTAGCCGATGGGCGCGTCAAACCAGACGTACAGCACCTTGCCGCGCGCATCCGGGTCATCCAGCGGAACCGGAACGCCCCACGAGATATCGCGCGTCATCGAGCGCTCCGGCAAACCCCGCTTGATCTGCCCCAGCGCGAAGTTCAGCACGTTCGGCCGCCATTGCCCCTGCTTCGTCTCCAGCCACTGCTGCAACGGCCGCTCGAAATCCGCCAGCCGCAGGTACCAGTGCGTGGTCTCGCGCACCTCCGTCGGTCCGCCGGTAATTACGCTGACCGGGCTCTTCAGCAGCAGCGGCTCGATCATCTGGCCGCACGCCTCGCACTGGTCCCCGGTGGCCCGCGCGAAGCCGCAGTGGTGGCAGGTGCCCCGCACGAAGCGGTCCGGGAGGAAACGCCCGGCCTGCGCGTCGTAGAGCTGTTTCGTCTGGCGCTTGGTGAAGTACCCCCGCTCGTGAATCCGCCGAAAGAGCTCCTGGCTAAACTGCTCGTGCAGCGCAACGTACTGCGGGTGGTGCGTGCCGCCGTACACGTCGAAGTCGATGCCCAGCCCGGCAAAGTCGCGGGCCTGCTGGTCGTGGTAGAAGGCGGCGATTTCCTGCGGCGTGCTCTTCTCCTGGAGCGCCGAGATTTCGATCGCCACCCCGTTGTCATCGCTCCCGCAGATGAAGCGGACGTCGTGCCCTGCGGCGCGCAGGTAGCGCACGTAGGTGTCCGCGGGCAGGTAGGCACCGGCGATGTGCCCCACGTGCAGGCGGTTGTTCGAGTACGGCAGGGCCGCAGTGACCAGGTATCGGCTCGGCATGCAACATCGCTCCCAGAGGCGGCACGAGTCGGGGATGGTACGGCTACGGTCTTGCGGGTGCAACCCGGGCGAGTCTGGAACGAGGCGGTTGGGTTCTCTTAAGCTTCGTGGCGCAGTGCGGTTGCGCGCGGGGGTGGGGGGGCTTGCCCGCACGCGGCTGCGCAACTGGAGCAAGCTGGAGACCTGGGACGCGATCCTCTCGGCCCCCGCAAACGCCGCCCCCTGAATTAGGGACAGCCACCCATTTCCTGGTGCGACCGCCCGCGAAATGGGTAGCTGTCCCTAATCATGTGTGAGCAACTTCGGACTCAGAACACTGACGGCGGGCGTCCGGGGAACGTAGAATCGGCGGCATGTTGGAGCTCGACGGCGTGTTCCTCGATATGTACGGCACGCTCACCGCCGGCGACCGGGCGGCCGTCGAGGCCACCTGCCAGCAGATCATCCATGACACCGGCGTCCAGCTCGGCGCCCGCGAGCTGGCCATCGCCTGGGGCGAACGCTTCTTCGCCGCCGTCGAGCACGCCAACGGCACCCGGTTTCGGACCCTCTTCCGGCTGGAGGCGGACACGTTGCGGGAGACGCTGGGGAAGCTCGGCATCGCGGTTGAGCCAGACCAGTACGTCGCCCGGCTGACCGCGTATTGGAGGACTCCGCCGCTGCAGCCGGACGCCCAGGCGTTCCTGGCGCGCTTCCGCCTGCCGGTCTGTATCGTCTCCAACGCCGACCGTGCGGACATCGAGGCGGCCCTCGCCCATCATGGTCTGCACGTCGCCGGCCTGGTCACTTCCGAGGACGCCCGTTCCTACAAGCCGGACCCGGGCATCTTCGAGGCCGCGCTGAAGCTCACCGGCTGGCGGGGCACGCACGTGCTCCACGTCGGCGACTCGCTGCACAGCGACGTGGGCGGCGCCCGCCGCGCCGGCCTGCGGACCGCCTGGATCAACCGTGCCCATCGCATCCACGACATCGGCAACCACGAGCCGGATTTCGAGTTCGAGGACCTGCTGGGATTGCACGCGTTGGTCGGCCCGCCGGCCGCGTGAGACCACCCGCTTTATCCCTCCACGCAGCACCGCTAGACTGACAGTATGTTCGATGCACTGACCAACAAGCTGGGCAGCGTCTTTCAGAGCCTGCGTGGCCGCGGGCGGATCAGCGAGGCCAACGTCCGCGAGGCGATGCGCGAGATTCGCACGGCCCTGCTCGAGGCCGACGTCCACGTCGAGGTGGCCCGCAAGTTCTGCGACGCCTGCCTGGAGATGGCCCTCGGCCAGCAGGTCATCGAGACCTTGCGACCCGAGCAGGTCATGGTCAAGGTGGTGCACGACGAGCTGGTCCGGCTGATGGGGCCGGTCGAGACGCGCATCCCCTTCGTGTCCCAGCCGCCGACCGTCATCCTCATGGCCGGCCTCCAGGGCTCCGGCAAGACCACGACCTGCGCCAAGCTGGCCCGCTATTGCCTGCAACGCGGCAAGAAGCCCATGCTTGTGGCTGCGGACCTCAAGCGGCCCGCGGCCATCGACCAGCTCGAAGTCCTCGGCCGGCAGATCGACGTGCCGGTCCACACCGAGCGCGATCACCAGAACGCGGTCAAGGTCTGCCGCAATGCCATTACGCAGGCCCGGCAGCGCGACCGCGACGTCGTCATCCTCGACACGGCCGGCCGGCTCGCGATCGACGAAGAGATGATGACCGAGATTTCGCAGATCGCGACCGCCACCTCGCCCCACCAGATTTACCTCGTGCTCGACGCCATGACCGGCCAGGACGCGGTCAACACCGCCAAGGCATTCGACGAGCGGCTCGAACTCGACGGGGCGATCCTGACGAAGTTCGACTCGGACACGCGCGGCGGAGCGGCCCTCTCGACCAAGTCGGTGACCGGCAAGCCGATCAAGTTCATCGGCATCGGCGAGAAGCTCGACGCGCTGGAGGAGTTCCACCCGGAGCGCATCGCCAGCCGGATTCTCGGCATGGGCGACGTGGTCTCGCTCGTCGAGAAAGCCCAGGAGGCGTTCGACGCCGAGCAGGTCGCCAAGACGCAGGCCAAGATGGCCAAGGGGGCGCTCGGGCTGGACGATTTCCTGAGCCAGCTCGAGAGCATGCGCAAGATGGGGCCGATGAAGTCCATCCTGAAGATGATCCCCGGCGTCGGGTCCGCGATGGGCGAGATGGACATGCCCGACGAGGACCTCAACCGCATCCGCGGCATTGTGCACTCGATGACGCCCCGCGAACGTCGCGAGCCCGAGATCATCGAGGCGTCGCGGCGGCGGCGGATCGCGAGGGGGGCCGGCGTCGAGCCGCAGGATGTCAGCGGGCTGGTCAAGCAATTCGTGCAGATGCGCGGGATCATGAAGCAGATGGCGGGGCTGGGCATCGGCGGCCGGCTGAAGATGACCCAGCAGCTCACCCAAATGGGTCTGATGGACGGCAACGTTCCGCGGCTGAAGAAGGGCACGACCAAGTACCAGCCCCGCCGCGAGGAACGCAGGAAGCGCCGCCGGCGGCGGTAGCAGCGGGCCTTTGTGCCCCAGGTGCTCGTCATGAAAGAGCCGCAATACACCGTCTCCACTGCCTCATGGCCGCGACCGCGCGTGTGCGGGGCCGCCGCCGTGCTCCTGGCCCTGCTGGCGAATTGCGCCGTTGCTCAGGAGCACAGCGCGCCGCGCCCACCGGCGACCTCGGTGCCCGCGACGCTACCACAGACACCGCCGGCGACCGCACAACCCGGAGCCAATGTGCCCAGGCCGACGGTCGTGCTGGAGCCGGGCGAGGTTCCGGCGATCACCTTCGCGGACCCGGTGTGGAACTTCGGGCGCGTCAAGGCCGGAGACGACATCAGCCATGATTTCGTTTTCACCAACACGGGCACGGGGCCGTTGGAGATTCTCCGGGTCAGCCCGGGCTGAGGCTGCACGGTCGCCGGTCAGTTTGACCGGATTGTGCCGCCTGGTCAGACGGGCAAGATTCCGTTGAAGCTGGTCACCAAGGGACACGGGGGATCCATGAAGAAGACGGTGGCCGTGCTCACGAACGCCCCGGACAGCCCCGCCCCGCTGCACCTGACCATCCAGGGGGAGATCTGGGAGCCGGTGGCGTACGATCCCCGCACCGTCAGCTTCGGCCAGATCACCAACGAGGCCGCCCGCGAGTCGACGCCGTCGCGGACGATCACGATCGTGAGCAACCTGGAGGAGCCGGTGGAACTCTCGGACGTGCACAGCACGAATCCGGTTTTCCAGGTGCAGACGAGCATCGTCGAGCCGGGTCGGAAGTACGAGGTCGCGGTCTCGGCGGCAGGGCCGCTCCGGCCCGGCAACAACAGCGGGTTGATTGAAATCTCGACCAGCGCTGCGGACACGCCCACCCTGCGAATCCCGGTCGTGGCGCTCCTGAAGCCGGATGTCGACGTCAGTCCCCCGCGGCTGACTCTGCCTCAGCTCATCGCGGCCGAGGTGAACCAGCGGTTCAACATTCGCAACGCCACGCAGACGCCTTTGACGATCACCGACGTGTCCGCCAGCCACGCCGCGTTTCAGGTCGAATTGCGCGAGCACCAGCCCGGCAAGCTGTACAGCCTGGAGTTGGTGGTGCCGGCGGGCACCGAACTTTCGCCGACGGGCGAGAAGATCACTTTCAAGACGAGCCTCCCCGGTGCCGCGGAGATGGCAATCCCCATTCACGTCAAACGCCTGCCGGCCACGCAGCCGAGCACGCCAGTCCGGTCCGCCGCGCCTGCCACCCGGCCGGGGTCCTGAGTCGCGGCGCGCACTTCCGCACCGCGGATCGGGCCTCAGAGCGCGCCCCGCGGGAACGCGCCGGCTTGACGGCCCCGCGGGCGCGGGCGAACATCTCCGGCGCGCCGTTCGGCGGCCAGAGCCACACAAACGCCGCGCGGCCCCGGAGCTGTGCGCGAGACGTGACGACGACGGCAAAGAAGACCCTGGTGCTCGTCGGGCTGGGCGTGGTGGTCGCCGGCGTGGTCCTCTGGCAGGTGCTGCGCATGACGCGGCCGCGCCCGTTCACGGTCCGGTCGGCCCGCATCGCCGCACTCGACGTCGCGACGCGCAGCGGTGAGATCGAGTTCATCCACCCCAAGAGCGGCCGGCGCACGACGGTCACGGCCCGCAACATCCCCCCCGACTGCGAGATCACCATCGACGGCAGGCCCGCCGACGTGAGCGAGCTGCGCGTGGGGGATGCGGTGGCCGTCCGCGGGCTGTTCTATCCGTACGACCAGTCCGCACGCCCGCAGGCCGTGCACGTCACGCGGACGTCGCCGGTGACACAGCCCACCACCAATCGCGAGGCGGGGCGTGGTGCGGTGTAGCAGTATGGACCGGGCCACCCGTGCCGATGACACAACCCGACGACCGCGGCAGGGCGGGTATGCGCTGGCGGCGGCGTTGTTGTGCGCCGGGGCGGCGGCACACCTCTGGTATCTCCTCAACGATTGCCCGCTCGATCTGTCCGGCGACGAGGCCCACTACTGGGAATGGGCGCGACGACTCGACTGGAGCTACTACAGCAAGGGTCCGCTGGTCGCATACATCATCGCCGGCTCGCGCGCGCTGCTCGGCGAATGGTCCGACCGGATCGTCGGCCACGAAGCGCTGGCCGTGCGCATCCCGGCCATCCTGCTTTCGCTCGGTACGGGGATCGGGCTGTACGTTCTGACGGTTCAGACGCTGCGCGCCCCGCGGTTGGCGCTCGCGGCGGTCGCGCTGACGTTCACGATCCCGATTCTCGCGGTCGGCGCGGTGCTGATGACCATCGACGCGCCGCTGGCCTTCCTGTACGTGTGGACCCTGGTCGCCGTGGAGCGCGGCCTGCGCGGGTCGGACTGCTGGCCGTGGAGCGTTGCCGGCGCACTCATCGCGCTGGGGATCATGGCGAAATACACGATGGTCCTGATCTTTCCGACGGTGGTCCTGGCCCTGCTCGTCGAGCCCTCGTATCGCGCGGCGCTGCGGAGGCCCGGCCCGTACCTGGCGGCCCTGCTCGGCCTGCTGGGTTTCGTGCCGATCCTCGTCTGGAACAGCCAGCACAACTGGGTGAGCTTCCGCCACGTGGCGGGACAAGCGGGGGTCGCGGGAACCCGGACGTTCGACGTGCTGGGGCCGGCCGGGCTGTTGGCCGGGCAGCTCGCGGTGGTCGGGCCGGTCTGGTTTGCCGCCATGCTGTGCGCGGTCGTCGCGCTGTGGCGCAGTCCGCGGCCCCGGCCGCACGAACGGCACCACACTCCCGCGCTGCGGCTGCTGCTGTGTGCGACCGTGACACCCTGGCTGGCGTTCGCCGCGTTCAGCCCACTCACGAAGATTCAACCGAACTGGCCCGTGCTGGCCCTGCTGTCGGGCACCATTGTGCTGGTCTGCTGGTTGGCGCGCCTGCTGCACGTGCCGCACCGCCGGCGCGCGGCGTACGCACTGGTCGCGGCCGGCGCGCTTCTGGGCGGCACCAGCGTCGTCGTGCTGCATTTCAGCGAATGGCTGATGCCCGTCTTTGCCTGGTTGGCCCGGCGCGAGCCGCCGTGGAACCTGACCCCCGTCGCAAAGTACGATCCGACCGCGCGGTTGCGCGGCTGGTCGGCACTCGGGCAGGCCGTCGGCCGCAACCGAGCGGTCCTGCCGCCGGAGGCGTTCATCGTCACCGACGACTATCAGACGGCGAGCGAGATTGCCTTCTACTGCCCCGGCAAGCCCGTCGTGTACTGCCTGCAAGCCGCGCTCGGCGACCGCCAGAGCCAGTACGACATCTGGCCCAACCCCCTGCGCGACGCCGACCTGTTCCGCGGACGCCCCTGCCTCTACGTCGGAACGTTGAAGCCCGAGCTGACCGGCGAGGACGAATCGGCACACGCGGTGCTGCGCGGCGTTCGGCTGGCGGAGACCGTGGAGCACCGGGTGCGCGGCCACCTGGTCCGTGTCTGGCCGATCTACGTGTGCGACGAGTTCGCCGGCTTTCCGGATGGGCGGTCGCGGCCGTTGGAGAAGTTCTAGATGCCCGCGAGTGCGCCCTTGTTGCCGCCGTCACGGCCGGGCGCGCCGGCAGGCCGCCGCGGCCCGTCGCTCGTGCGCTGGGCGCTGGTCGGCGCGGCGGCCGTCGTGATCGTCGCCGGATTCCTCGGTCTCGACCGCTGGTTCTACGAACACGTGAGCCTGGCGCTGGAGACCAAGGACCGCTATGGCGACCGCGACTTCTACAGCCTGACCAAGCCGTTCTGGCTGGTCTGCCGCTATGGCTGGGGCTGGGGCACGGCGGGACTGGCGCTCTACGTGGTGCTGATCGTGTTTCAGCCCAGGGCCTGGCGCCGACCCACCGCCGGCCTGCTGGCGGTCCTCCTCACGGCCGCGGCGGCGAACGTCGCCCAGGGCGCGATCGGCCGGCTGCGGCCGAACCAGGCTCAATCTCACTTGGCCTTCACGCAGCCTTTCGCGGAGCTGCTGAGCAAACAGAACGTGACGTTCCCGTCCGGCGAAGCGGCGACGGCCTTTGCTCTGGCCTACGTGCTGACGTGCCTCTATCCACGCGGGAGACTGGCCTTCTACGCGGTCGGTACACTCACCGCCGGGGCGCGGCTGGTCAACGGTGCGCACTACCTGAGCGACGTCGTCGCCGGCGGGTTGCTGGGGGTACTGCTGGCCGGAGTGCTCTTCCGGCTTCTTTCGCGGCGCGTGCTACGAGAGCACGAGCGCGGTTCCGAACCGGCCGCCGCGGTTCCGCGGGCATGACCGCTCAATCGGACGCCGCGGCGCGTGGCGGCACGATCACCGGCAGCGGCAGCGCCGGGTCCGGCAGACCCGTAGCGGGCGCCTCGGACTGTGCCGGCTGCGTCAAGCACACGCTCGAACGCCAGTGCATCTGGAATGAGGAGCGAATCTTGTCCATCCGCGGCGAAGACGGCGGCGCGAAGCCGAACCGGGCGGCGTCGTGGGGCGCCTGGATACGCGCCATCCGCTTCCAGCCGCGGTTCATCCCGTAGACGAACAGGGCGGTACTCAGCGAGCGCGTCCGCAGCCAGGAACGCAGGGCCCGTTTCCAGACCCACGGTTCGCGAGCCGCCGCGTAGCGCAGCTCGTAGATCGCCTCATCCAGCTCGCGGGCCGTCATGCGGCGGGGGTGATAGACCGTCTCGGTGAACGTGTACCGTTCCCAATCCTGCGGCCACTCGACGGCCAGCAGGCGTCCTTCCGACTTCAGGCGCTCGAACATCTGGGTGCCGGGCAGCGCCGTCAGGTTCGTGATTTGAATGATGTCCACGCCCATGCCCACGGCCTGGAGCGCGGTCTCGGCGACCGTGTCGGGCGTGTCCTCGTCGCTGCCGATGATGAACCCGCCGAAGACGGCGATCCCGGCGCGCTGGAATCCGCGCACGAGCTCGGGATAGCGGGCCAGGTTCTTGCGGTTGATCCCCTTGTGATAGCCCTTGAGCGCCTGCTCGTTGAACGACTCGAACCCGACGAGCATTCCGCGACAACCGGCCTTGTAGGCCAACTGAAGTCCTTCGTGGTCCTCGCCCATGTTAATCGTCGTCTGGCTAAACCAGAGCCGCTTGCGTCCGTGCTTGATGATGGCCCGCAGGAGCTCCTTGGCCCACTCCGCGTGCCGCGGGCCGACACCGAAGAAGTTGTCATCGACAACGAAGATGAACCTCTTGGGCGTTTCGTTCCATTCCTCGAGGATCGACGCGATCGAGCGCCGCCGGATGTTCGGGCCGTTGAACCGGGTCACCGAGCAATACTCGCAGCCGACCGGGCAGCCCCGCGAAGTCTGAAGGGCCGCCACGTCGTAGTCGCCGTTGACCGGCCGCAGCGCCTGCCGGCCGCGGCCGAGGTCGGCGTGCTCAAGGTCGGACAGACGCCCCTCGTAACGGGGTTGCAGCCGGCCGGCCGCGGTGTCCGCGATGATCTGCGGCCAAACCTCGTCACACTCGCCGACCGCCACGGCGTCGAAGTGCTGCCCGGCCTCGTCAGGACAGGCGGAGGCGTGGGGTCCGCCCATGACGGTGGGCAGGCCGCGCGCCCGGCAGGCGGCGGCGATCTCGTACGCGCGCGTCGCACCGCTGGTGTACGAGGTCACGCCGACCAGGTCATAGCGGCCGCTGGTCAGCAGCGTGTCCGTGGCGGACGCCCCGAAGATCTCGTCGATGATGTCGACCTGATGGGGCGCGGGGGCCAGCCTGGCAAGAACCTGGAGGCCCAGCGCGGGGATGTAGGTGCCGATCGTGTGATAACCCTGCGACCGGCGCGTGATGGGGTTCACAAGCGCGATGCGCACTCGACTTCCTCTCACGATCCTGCGTGGCGCCGAAACCCAAGCGCGACCGCAAGGACCAAGCTGGTGGCCCGACCAGCCTGGGATTGTACCCGCCCGTCCGATGGCCGCCAGTGAATGAGTGGAACTCGGGCCAATCGGGTCGGCGACGGATTCGACTGCGTGTTTCCTCAGCTCCGTCCGGGGCTCATGCGCCCCGCCGGAAGTGTCACGCACCCGGAGAGGAGGGACGTTCCGGGATCGGCTCATGCGACCTCGCAGGCGGCGCGGCCCTTTATCAGCCGTGACGTCGTACCTGCGACCCACCGCGCCCGTGCCGGGTCGTCCCCGGGGAACTCTCCCGCTATCATTGCGAGCATGCCGCCGTTGCTGGATATCAACGGCATCTCGATCGCCTTCGGCGGGCTGAAGGCCGTGCAGGACTTCAGCCTCGCGCTTGCGCCCGGCGACTTGCAGGGCCTGATCGGTCCCAACGGGGCCGGCAAGACGACCGTGTTCAACATGTTGACCGGCGTCTACCGCCCGATGAGCGGCTCGATTTGCCTGGCCGGCCGGCGCCTGGACGGTCTCAAGCCGCACCGCATCGCCGCGGCCGGCCTGGCCCGCACCTTCCAGGCCAGCCGGCTCTTCGGCGACCTGACGGTGCTGGACAACGTGCGCATCGGCTGCCAGCTCCAAGCACCCTGCCGGCTGCTGGGTACCGTGCTGCGCGGCAGCCGGCAGGTCGGGAGCGAGCGCCACATCCTGGAGCGCGCCGAGGCACTGTTGGCTACCTTTGGCCTGCATGAGCGCCGTAACGAGCTGGCCCGCAACCTGCCATTCGGCGACCGGCGGCGGCTCGAGATGGCGCGGGCGCTCGCCACGGACCCGAAAGTGCTCCTGTTGGATGAGCCCGCAGCCGGCATGAACCCGCAGGAGAAGATGAGTCTGCGCGAGCTGATCCGGCAGGTCCGCCGCCAGTTCGCGGTGACGATCCTGCTGATCGAGCATGATATGGGCGTCGTGATGGACATCTGCGAGCGGATCACGGTGCTCGACTACGGCGTCACGATCGCGGTCGGCACGCCGGCCGAGGTGCAGCGGGACCCGAAGGTGATCGAGGCGTACCTCGGGAGTGATAAGGTAGTCACGTGACGAGGTGACAAGTCGCACGGCAACGGCCCTTCGTCACTCAGTCACATTATCCGCTTGTCACTTTGCCGCTTCGCAGTCCGCCGGGTAGTGTACGGGAGCATGGCACTGCTCGAGATTCGCGGCCTGCACGTCCACTACGGCGCGATCCACGCGCTCCAGGGCATCGATCTGGCCGTGGAGAAGGGCCAGATCGTGACGCTCATCGGCGCGAACGGAGCGGGCAAGTCCACGACGTTGCGGACCATCTCCGGGCTGCTGCGGCCGTCCGCCGGTACGCTGACGTTCGACGGCCAGTCCCTGACCGGCAAGGGGCCGCATCAGATCGTGCGTCTGGGCGTGGCGCATGCGCCCGAGGGCCGGGGGCTGTTCGCGAACTTCACCGTCGAGGAGAACCTGGAGATCGGCGCCTACGCCCGCAAGGACCACGCGGGGATCGCCCGCGATCGGGAGTGGGCCCTCACCCTGTTCCCACGCTTGCGCGAGCGCCTCCGCCAGAGTGCGGCGACGCTTTCCGGCGGCGAGCAGCAGATGCTGGCAATCGCACGGGCCCTGCTGGCCCGTCCGCGCCTGCTGCTTCTCGACGAGCCCTCACTCGGTCTGGCGCCCCAGGTCGTGCAGACCATTTTCCAGATCGTCCGGGAGATCAACGCCGCGGGCACGACCATCCTCCTGGTGGAACAGAACGCACGCATGGCGCTCCAGACCGCGCACTACGGCTACGTGCTGGAGGTCGGTCGGATCGCGCAGCACGCCCCCGCCGCGGTGCTGGCCGAGAGTGACGAAGTCCGCCGGGCGTACCTCGGCGTCGGTTGACGGTCCGGGCCGGGCCCGGCCCGGTTCGGACGGCCCCTTGAAAAAATGCTGCGACTTGGCAAAATGAGGGGTTTGCTGCTCGGGGGTACTGCCCAGGCGCAGGCTTAGCGGCGGAAGGTAGCGTGGGCGTTAGACTCCCCACCAGTTGCGGCGATGGTCGCAGGATGTTCAGCCGGCCTGCCCCTGCCAGGGCACGCCGGAAGGAGCGGCGCGGAGACCGCTCGAGTCAGAGTCGGAGCCGTTCGGCCCACCCTCGGACAGGTGTGCCGTCGGCGGGTTGCTAACGTACACGGAGATGCCCATGTCAAGTGCGGTGCAGAGCTTCATGCAAGAGGTGGTCGCCAGGAACGCCGGCGAGAAGGAGTTCCATCAGGCGGTCGAAGAAGTCGTCGAGTCGGTCATGCCGGTGTTGGACCGGCACCCCGAGTTCCGTAAGGCCAAGATTCTGGAGCGGATCGTCGAGCCGGAGCGGGTCATCATGTTCCGCGTCCCCTGGCAAGACGACCGCGGCGAGGTGCACGTCAACCGCGGGATGCGCGTCGAGTTCAACAGCGCCATCGGCCCCTACAAGGGCGGCTTGCGCTTTCACCCCTCGGTGAACCTGGGCATCATCAAGTTCCTCGGCTTCGAGCAGATCTTCAAGAACGCCCTCACCACCCTGCCCATGGGCGGCGGCAAGGGCGGCTCCGACTTCGATCCCAAGGGCAAGTCGGACAGCGAGGTGATGCGCTTCTGCCAGAGCTTCATGAGCGAGCTCTACCGCCACATCGGCGAGTACGTCGACGTGCCCGCGGGCGACATCGGCGTCGGCGGCCGGGAGATCGGTTTCCTGTTCGGCCAGTACAAGAAGCTCACCCGCCGCTTCGAAGGCGTGCTCACCGGCAAGGGCCTGAACTGGGGCGGCTCCCTCATCCGGCCTGAGGCCACCGGCTACGGCCAGGTCTACTTTGCCGAAGAGATGCTCAAGACCCGCGGCAAGAGCTTCAAGGGCCTGCGCTGCGTGGTGTCGGGCTCGGGCAACGTCGCCCAGTACGCCGCAGAGAAAGTGATTCAGCTCGGCGGCAAGCCCATCACGTTCTCCGATTCGACCGGGTTCATCGTCGATGAAGAAGGGATCAACGCCGAGAAGCTGGCGTTCGTGATGCACCTCAAGAACAACAAGCGCGGCCGGATCAAGGAATACGTCGACAAGTACCCGAAGGCGCATTACGAGAGCGTCGATCCGAAGATGGACCACAACGCGCTGTGGCAGGTCAAGTGCGACGTGGCTCTGCCCTCGGCCACCCAGAACGAGATCAACGAGGTCGACGCCAACAACCTCGTCAAGAACGGCTGCTTCTGCGTTTCCGAAGGTGCCAACATGCCGACTAACCCGGCCGGCGTGAAGGTCTTCCTCGAGAGCAAGATCCTGTACGGGCCGGCCAAGGCGGCCAACGCCGGCGGCGTGGCGACGTCCGGCCTGGAGATGTCGCAGAACGGGTTGCGCCTCCAGTGGTCGCGGGAGGAAGTCGATCAGCGCCTGCACAACATCATGATCAGCATCCACGAGAATTGCCGCCGCACGGCGGAGGAGTACGGGACGCCGGGCAACTACGTGAACGGCGCCAACATCGCGGGCTTCCTGAAGGTCGCCAACGCGATGATGGATCAGGGCTTGGTGTGACGCCTGCGCCGCCGGCCTCTTGCCGGTGATGCCGGGTGGGGTAAGCGTCCCGCCCGCCTGGTAGCGACCGACGGCTCGGCGGCCGAGGACCGTAGCGGACGGCTGGTCCGCCCTCTTCGAGGGCGGGTCAGCCGTCCGTGTTGCTGTCAGCGGGCCGGGGCGCACGCGGAACTGCGTTTCGCGGCTGCCAGTGTGCTGCGGCCGAAGCTGTTCAGAGAGGTCGGAGCGTGCGAAGTTCCACTTTGCACGTCCCGGGCAGGGGTTCGCGCGCTCTATTTCTCTGCCGAAACTGTGACTCAGGACGCTGGAACCCACTCCCGGCCCGCCCTCCCGGCCGTGGGCGACGGAGTTACTTGAATCCGATCCGCGGCCGGCTGGCATCCGCGAGGGCCGCCGGCAGCGTGTCCGCGACTTCGCGCGCCAGGTAGCCGACCGGGCCGATGTCGCGCTTGCAGTAGTCGGCCGCGCGGCCGTGACAGTACACGGCGAGCCGAGCTGCATCGTATGCGCTGAGCCCCTGCCCCAGCAGTGCCGCGATGAGGCCGGTGAGCACGTCGCCCATGCCCCCCGTCGCCATACCTGGGTTGCCCGACGTGTTGACGTACGCCTGCCGGGCCGTACACACGACGGTGCGCTGGCCCTTCAAGACCACTGTCACGCCGGCATAACACGCATATTCGAACGTAACGCGCAAGCGGGTCTGGTCGTCGTCGTCGCGCAGCTCCGGCAGCCCGGCGCCCTGGCGCAGGCGGGCCATCTCGCCGGGATGCGGAGTGATGATGGTCGAGCGGCCGGAGCGCGATGCCCAGGCCCTCTCGCCCAGCGACGCGAGGTTGTTGAGCCCGTCCGCGTCAACCACGACGGGGCCGGCGAAGTTGCTGAGGAGGGTGCGTATCAGCTCGGCCAGCGTGGCACTCTGTCCCAGTCCCGGCCCCAAAGCCAGCACATCGGCCCAGCCCAGGTCGAGCGCCGCGACATCGACCGGGCCGGCCACGCGCCCGGCCGAGTCCTCGTCCACGGGCACTGTCATCAGGCACGCTTCGCCGCCCGCCACGATCGGCTGGATCGACCTGGGACAATAGACGCGCACCAACCCGGCACCGCCCCGCAGAGCGCCGAGCGCGCTGAGGAGCGCGGCGCCGCTCATGCCGCGGCTGCCCGCGAGGATCGCTACGCGGCCGGCCTGGGCCTTGTGCAGGGCAGGCGGGCGCGGCGGAAGCACCGGAACGTCGCTCGTCGGACGCGGCAGGTCAGGGGTGGACATCGGTGTGCTCGGTAAGGCCCCGCGCTGGCGCTTGGGGCTCGGGTTGGTCCCGCGCCGGCGCTTCGGGCCCGGCTGGAGTTTGGCGCACGGCGGCTACGGCCGCGGTACACGTACGGTTGATTAGCGCGGCCTGATACCCGGCACCGAAGCCGTTGTCGATGTTGACCACCGAGACGCCGGCCGCGCAACTGTTCAACATTGCCAACAGGGCCGCCAGGCCGTGGAAGCTGGCGCCGTACCCGATGCTCGTGGGCACGGCGATCACCGGGGCCTGCACCAGCCCCCCCACGACGCTCGGCAAGGCCCCCTCCATGCCCGCGACGACGACGACGACGTTTGCCCGGCGCAGGTCATCGGCGTGCGCCAGCAGGCGATGCAAGCCCGCGACGCCGACGTCGTAGATGGTCTGCGTCGGTTGGTCCATGATCTCGGCGGTGACGCGCGCTTCCTCGGCGACGGGCAGATCGCTGCTGCCGGCACAGACGATGGCGATCAGGCCGCTCGGGGCCGGGGCCGGCTGCTGCCGGAGCGTTACGGTACGGGCGGCGGAGTTGTGCCGCGCATCGGAAAAACGGCGGACGAGCCGTTCGGCCGCCTCTGGGGCGACACGCGTGGCAAGCACGTTACTGCGCGTGGCGGCCAGCCTGGCGAAGACGGCCTCGACTTGCTCGGCCGTCTTGCCCTGGCCGAAGATGACCTCCGGGAAACCGCACCGCAGACTGCGCTGGTGATCCAGGCAAGCGAAGCCGAGCGCCTCGAAGGGCCAGGTTTCCAGCCGGCGCAAGGCAGCGTCGATGCTCAGCTCACCGCCGGCGACCTGTGCCAGGAGCTGCCGTAAGCTGTCGGGGTGCACGGCCGGACTCCGCGGGCGGGCGACGATGGAAACAGGCTCGGCGGGGGCCGTGTGGCTGTCCCGTCGTCGGTCGCCGGGGTAGTATACGGCGGTCAATCGCCAGCCACGAGAGGTCGCCGATGACGCCCGCGGGCACCAGCAAGCCACAGCTCGAAACGGTCGAACCGCTGGGCAAGCGCGTGTTGATCCGGAAGGACGAGGACAAGAAGACGACCAAAGGGGGCATTCAGCTTCCTGGCAACATCGAGATTCCGACGATTACCGGACGGGTGGTGGCGGTCTCGGCCCAGATCGCCCGCGACGAGGACTACCCGATCGCGCAGTACGACAAGGTCCTGTTCAATCCGAAGAACGCGGTGCCCGTGGACTTCGAGGGCGACAACCGCCTGTTCGTCGTGCCGATCGAGGACATCGTGGCGATCTTCCGGCGGGGCGACTAGTATCCACCGCTGTCCAACGGCGAGCGAGGTCGAAGCCGCGTCGGCGGATCGACCGGCCTTGGCCGTATTCGCATCGGAGGTTCCGCGGGTGGCACCCGAAACGAACGCACCGGACTTCATGGGACTCGCCGGCCTGCTCACAGAGGACGAACGCCAAGTGCAGGCTGCCGTGGCCCGCTTCGTCGACGAGCGCGTGCTGCCGATCATCGCCGACTGCTTCGAGCACGAGCGCTTCCCGCGCGAGCTGGTCCCGGAGATGGCCGCCCTGGGCCTGTTCGGGCCCACGTTCCACGACTATGGCTGTGCCGGCCTGTCGAACGTTGCCTACGGCCTGATCATGATGGAGCTGGAGCGCGGCGACAGCGGGCTGCGCAGCTTCGCGTCGGTGCAAAGCGGCCTCGTGATGCACCCCGTTCACACGTACGGCTCGGCCGAGCAGAAGCAGCGCTGGCTCCCCGCCCTCGCGAAGGCCGACGCGATCGGCTGCTTCGGATTGACCGAGCCCGACGGCGGCTCGGACCCCGGCACGATGAAGACCCACGCCCGGCGAGCCGGCGGCGACTGGATCCTCAACGGCGCGAAGATGTGGATTACGAACGGCACCGTCGCCGACGTGGCCGTCGTGTGGGCCAGGACCGACGACGGCGTGCGCGGGTTCCTGGTTGAGCGGGGCACGCCGGGCTACACGGCGCGCGATATCCAGCACAAGTTCTCGCTGCGCGCCTCGGTCACGTCGGAGCTGTTCTTCGAGGACTGCCGCGTGCCGGAGGAGAGCCGCCTGCCGCTGGCGGAGGGCCTGGGGGCGCCGCTGAGCTGCCTGACGCAGGCCCGCTACGGCATCGCCTGGGGCGCCATCGGCGCGGCACAGGCCTGCTACCGCGAAGCGCTGGCGTTCGCGCAGCAGCGCGTGCTCTTCGGCCAGACGCTGGTGAAGAAGCAGGTCGTCCAGCAGCGGCTGGCAGAGATGCTGCGGCGGATATCGACCGCGCAGTTGCTGGCCTGGCAGCTCGGCCGGCTCAAGGATGCGGGCACCCTGCACCACACGCAAGTGTCGCTCGCCAAGTGGAACAATGTCCGGATGGCGCTGGACGTGGCCCGCGACGCCCGCGACCTGCTGGGCGCCGGCGGGATCAGTGTGGAGTGCTGTCCGATCCGCCATGCACTCAACCTCGAAAGCGTGATCACCTACGAGGGCACGGAAACGATCCACCAACTCATCGTCGGCCGCCAGATCACGGGCGAGGACGCGTTCTAGGCGGCGTGAGTCGGGCGGGGACGTATGGGACGCGAATCCGGAGCGAGCCGAGTTCAGGCGTTGTTTGACAGCCCTTGGGATGCCCGCTAGCCTGCGCTCTGGAGCAGCGGGTGAGGCGGCAGGTCCGATGCACAGAATGCCGTCATGCAAGCGAGTTGGACGGCTGGCCGCTGCGGCGGGGGTTCTTGTATGTGTCCTGGGGCCGGGGCCGCTTGGCGCGCTTGGCGGGGAAGGCGCGGGCGGCCAGGACGCGGCTACGCAGCCGGCCCAGGAGGAAACCTGGCTGCGCGTGGCGGCTGACGAGGTGAACATCCGCTCTCGGCCGGACGCCAATAGCCTGCCCGTGGCCTGTGTGCCGCGCGGCACTCTGCTGCGGGCGGTCGGCCGCGATCCGTACGGGTGGCATCGGATTCGGCCCCCGGAGGGCGTCTTCTCGTTCGTGGCGGCTGAGTACGTTGACCGACGAAGCGAGTCCGAGGGCATCGTGTCGGTCCGGAGCGGCACGCTGCGCGTTCGGGTCGGCAGCCTGGTGCGCGATGTGAATCCGGCCGAGACGGAGGTGCAGGCGCTGCTGGAACGGGGCGAAGTGCTCCGGATCGTCGGGGAACAGGGAGCCTGGCTCAAGATCGTGCCGCCGCCGGGCGTCAGCGTCTACGTCGCCGCTCAGCACGTGGAAGCGATCACCGATGACGTCGCGGCGCGTTTGCAGGTGCCGGCCGTTCCGAGTTCGCCGCCCGCAACCCAAACCGCTCCGCCGGCCGCAGCGGATGAACCCGATCTGTCGGGCACGTGGGGCCGGCGACTGGCCGCGGTTGAGGCAGCCGTGGCGGCGGAGTCCCGCAAGCCGCTCGCCGAACAGTCGTGGACGGAGGCGGTCGCCCAGTTGGAGCCGATCGCGGTCCAGCGTGAGGAGCCGGCGATCGCCCGTCTGGCGGCGGCGTGGATCGCGCAGCTCGAGCAGCGCGCGGCGGAGCAACAAGCTGTCCGAGCCGCCGACGAGATTCTCGAACGTGCGGCCCGCGAACGAGCCCAGCGCAGTCGGGAGCAGGACCGTATCGAGCGCGCCCGGCGTGCGGCGACCCAGCCGGCGTTTGCCGCCCGGGGCCAGTTGCAGCGCAGCTACGCGCTGGAGCCCTCGGGCGCGACGCGCTGGTACCGGTTGGTGGACCCGCTGACCGGCCGCATGGAAGCGTACCTGGAGCTGGGCGCGGAGGGGCGGGATGAGGTCGAACGGCTCGTGGGGCAGTACGTCGGGGTGCGCGGGGTACGGCGCTGGGAGGCGGCGTTGGGGGCGGACGCGGTGCGCGTGGATGAGATCGTGGCCTTGCCGCCGGCCGGGGCGGCCACGCAGCCGGCGACCCGGCCGATTCGCCAGACGCCCTGACGCACGGTACACTGCCGCGGCAGTGGCTATTCGGAGGACGATTCGACATGAAGAAGTGGTATTGGCGCACGCGCTATCACGCCCTGGCGCTAGCCAGCGGCACCCTGTTCTTCCTGGACGGTTGCTTCTTGAGCGATCAGCAACTTGCCCAAGTCTGGCAGAGCGTGATCACGACCGGGCTAACCACCCTGATGAGCAACCTGCTTCAAACGCTCCTGGGTCAGCAGGTCGTCTAGTCGTCTCGGATTGTCGGGGGCGCACGCGCCGGCGCCGGAATGCGGCGTGTCGGGCGGCGCACGGCATCGCTGTGTCATGGTGGTTGGCTGAGGAAAGCGCATGGAAGCATCCTGGTGTAGCTCGGTCCGGCGCGCGATCGCGCTCGGCGTCTGCGTAATTTCCGCCCTGCTGGCGGGCTGCGGCGGCGGGGAGCGGCGTGCAACCTACGTGACACACTATCCGCAGTGGGAGCACGAGCGCTACGACCGGATCGCAGTCCTGCCCGGACGTGCCGCGACCCCCAAGGCGGTGCGTGCGGCCGGTGTGCTCGCCGACCGCCTCACCACGCAGCTCGCCCAGAACGGTGCCTTCACCGTCCTGAGCCGCGCCGAGTTGCGGGACGTATTCGCCGAGCAGGACCTATCGCGGCTGGCGGATGCGATCGATGAGGGAACGGCGCTGCCGGAGGAGAAGCTCAAGATCGCACAAGCGCTCGTTGCCACCAAGATCACCGACTACAAGCTCATCAGCGAGCGACAGCGGCAGACGATCCCGCAGTACGCGCTCGACCGCCGCGGGTATCCCCTGCGCGACCGCGCGGGCCGGCGGATCGTCGTCGGGGAAGACACAGTCTGGACCTTCAAGCATGGGGCCGAGGTGGAGGCGAGCGCGCGCGTCATCGATGCCGCGACCGGCAAGATCCTGCTGAGCCACACGGCGCGCATCGCGCCCAGCCCGCGGACGTCGCGGAACGAGCCGCCCAGCCGGACGCCGGAGGACATGGCGGAGCTCGCCGTGGCGGAACTGGCCACCGAGTTCTACAAGGCGATCGCGCCGACGCGGCTGAAGGTGAAGCTCGGGGGCGATTCGCTCGTCATCGCGACGGACTACTACGACGGCCGCTATGAAACGGTGAAGAAGCTGCCGCGCTCGCTACCGGAGTTCCTGCTCGTCGTCCGCAGGCTGCCCGAGGCATGTGAGCGGAACCAGTTCCGGGTGGCAATCGCGACGGACGAGGGGCGCGAGAACCTCTTCGAGCAGGAGTTCGTCTGGTCGGGCAGTGCCGGCCCGGAGGGCATCTCCTATCAGGTGCCGATGGAGACGCTCCTCAAGACGGGCTCCGAGAAGTTCGTGGCCAAGATTTACAGCGGGCGCGACCCGCAGCCGATCCTGACGCGGAGCTTCAGCCTCGCAACGGAGAAGGACTGAGGAACACGTCGCGCCGCGCTCAGCCCGGAAACACCCAGACCCCGGAAAGAGGGGCCGGCGCCGGCGTGCCGGTGATGGCCGGCAGTGTGATGGGGACACGATCCTGGCAGAGTGCGCCAAGCACGGCGATGCCGGCGGCCTCGCGATGTGCGGCCGGGATGCCGGCCGCGTCGCTGAGCGCGGTACGCCCACGGCATCGCGCGGTGAACGCCGCGCACAACGCCTGGTTCTTCACTCCGCCGCCGGCGAGCAGGTACTCGTCGACACCGCCAGCGGGAGCGGCGGCGGCAACGCCCTCGATCGCTTCGACAATCACCTCTGCCAGGGCCTCGCACGCCGATCGCAGAAGGTCCTCCGCTGGGAACCGGTCGCGATAGCTCTCGGCCCAGCCTGCAAGCTCGTCGCCCGTGCCCAGCGAACGGCCGGTCCGGGCTTGCGACCGGAGCAAGTCTACGAGTGAGTCGCGCGGTTCAGCATGAGCAGTGCCGGCCGCGGCGCGGCGTCCGTCCGCATCGAACGGCTCGCGCAGCAGCGTCCGCGCCAAACCGTCCAGAAGCTGGTCGCACGCGCAGATATCCCCGCCGCGAATCGCGTCGATGGCACGCTCGTGATTCCCCGCCGACGTGATTGCGCGCGGCAGCAGCGTGAAGTTGCAGTACCCGCCGAAGTTGACGATCGCCCGCGCGGCGGCCTCCGCACGGAAGAGGATGTAGTCTGCCAGCGGCGTGATGGGGGCTCCCTGGCCGCCGGCCGCCAGATCGGCCGCCCGCAGATCGAACACGACCGGCGTGTGCAACACGTGGGCGAGGGGGGCCGGGTTCAGCAACTGCCAGCTCCGCGGCGGGCGGTGAAACACCGTCTGGCCATGAGCGGCGATCAGGTCGGCGCGCTCGCCGGCGAGTACGTGCCGGATGGCGCTGGCGTGGAAATCGGCGAGCTGGTGCGCCAGGCCGCAGATGGTGCCTGCGGAGAACGGCTCCTGTGACGCCAGGCGGCGCAGCGGTTCGGCCAGCGGCCCGAGAGGCTGGGTGTGGCAACGCAGCAGCGCGGCGCGCATGTCGAGGCCGCGACCCTCGATCGCCAGGAGCGCGACGTCGAGGGCGTCGATGCTCGTGCCGGTCATGCAGCCGACGACTTTGCGGACGGGCATAGCCGCATCGTCGGCCTCGTACGCCTGGCCGTCAAACCGCGCAGGGAAGACCGGGGACGGCACCGTGCCCTGGTGCACAGATTCGGCAAGGAACTGGGGCGCGCAAGTTCCTGGGTAAGAGGTACGAAGTGGAGCTTTGCACTCCCCCACCTCTGTGAATAACTCAGGCTCAGGCCGCTACCGCGGGACCGTCTTGAGGTGCTGCTCGATCGTCTTCGGGAGCGCATCGCCGCGGAGGTCATCGCCGGAGGCAAGGACGATTCCGGTGTCGCCGTCGATAAGAAAGGCGGCCGGGAGGGCGGACACGCCGAAGCGGGCCGCCAACACGGGGCCATCATTGTAGATTTGCGGCCAGGTGGCCTTCTGGTTCTTCAGGAACTCCGCCACGCGCGCGGCTGATATCCGCTCGAACGCGTCGAGCGAGACGCTGACGACCTCCAGCCCCTGGCTGCGGAACTTCTCGTAGGCCTGGATGAGTTGCGGCTTCTCCTGAACGCAGGGCGCGCACCAGGTGGCCCAGAAATCGAGAAGCACCAGGCGCCCCCGGAAGGCGTCCGGGAAGCGGATCGTCTCGCCGGACATGGCCGCGGCCTGGAACGCGGGCGCGACGGAGAGGCTAGGGACGGGCTGGCCCGAACTGGGCCGGGGGGCCGTCACGCCTCAGGTGCGGCCGATGCGCCCCGTCAATTGCAGGTACGCAAAGGTCGCCAGGCTCGCCAGGAACAATATGGGCCAGACATTCTTCATGCGTGGTGCTCGCCGTGGCACGTCACAGCCGCCATCGGTTGCGGCCGGGGCGTGCTTGATAGAATACTAGCGCACGGTGCGGCGATTTCGAGGGGCGGCCGGCGTAGCGTGGTGCGAGGCGTGAAGACTCAGCGCGAGGGAAACATGGCGGTCGCGGCGGACCCGGCGCTGACACCGATCCGCGCGCGGGTCCTGGCGGGCGGGCGCCTGTCGCTGGCAGACGGGCTGGCGCTCTATCGGACGCGGGACATCTTCACGGTGGGCGAGCTGGCCAACCTGGCGCGCGAGCGCCGGCACGGGCGCAAGGCGTTCTACAACATCAACCGGCACATCAACTACACGAACTACTGCGTCCTGCGCTGCAAATTCTGCTCTTTCTATCGGCCGTTTCCGACGGCGGGGCCGGGCAGCGCCCGCGGTCCGCAGGCTTTGCCAATCTCCGGCCAGGCGCGTTCGGCGACGGAGGCGGGGGTCCCGGCCCGGACGTTCGAGGGCGGCGGGTACGAACACTCGATTGGCGAGATCGTGGAGTTGGCCGCGGAGGCAGCGGCACAAGGGGCCACGGAGGTACACATTGTCGGCGGCCTGCACCCGCGGCTGCCGTTCTCGTACTACACGGACATGTGCCGGGCCATCAAGGCGCGCTGTCCGGGGCTGCATATCAAGGCTTTTACGGCGATCGAGATCGTGCACTTCACGCGCATCACGCGGCCGCGCCTCAGCATCGCGGAGGTGTTGACGGCGTTGCGCGAGGCGGGGCTCGACAGTCTGCCGGGCGGCGGCGCGGAGATTTTCGATGACCGCGTGCACGCGGAGGCGTTCCGGGCGAAGGTGGGTGAGCAGCACTGGTTCGACGTGCACGGCACGGCCCACGAGCTGGGGATTCCCTCCAACGCGACGATGCTGTACGGACACATCGAGTCGGTGGAGGAGCGTCTGCAGCACATGCTCAAGTTGCGCGAGCACCAGGATGCGTCGCTCCGCGACCGGCGGGCGGCTTTCCAGTGCTTTGTGCCGCTGTCGTTCATCCCCGACGGCAGTGCGCTGGCGCACCTGCCGGGTCCCAGCGGGCTCGATGACCTGCGCACGCTGGCGGTGTCGCGCCTGATGCTCGACAACTTCCCGCACATCAAAGCGTTCTGGATCATGCAGTCCGCCAAGCTGGCACAGGTCGCGCTGAACTGGGGCGTGGACGACTTCGACGGGACCGTCGTGTGGTATGACATCACAAAGCGCGAGGGGCGCGGCAGCAACCGCCAGGAACTGACTGTGCCCCAGATTCGCCGCCTGCTGCGCGAAGCCGGCTGCGAGCCGGTGGAGCGGGATACCTTCTACCGCGAGGTGAAGCGTTCGAGCGACAATGCCGCCGGGCGTGATCCTGCGGCGCAATCAGAGAGCGCAGCGCAAGCGGGCACGTGAAGCGGCGAGCGCTTGCCTTCGGGTGAGGGTCTGACGCCGGCAGCCGAACTGCGAACGGCGATTCAGGTCGCAGGTGGACCTTGCGGGCCCTGCGTACCGTGGCGGCACGGCGGGACGCCAAGCTTCGCGAGGATGTCCTCCATCAGACACCAGCGCGTGATCGCCGACTGGAAGAGGTTGAGCCCGACGAAGGCGGTGAAGAGCAGCCAGTACGGGCTGTGAAACCGGGCCAACAGCAGGCTGAGCAGAACGAAGAGGCCGGCGATCAGGCGAATGTATCTTTCCATGCACATGGGCGGGCGCCTATTACGAAGTGGACGACGATCTCAGGCCACGTCGAAGAGGGTGTCGATGTGCGTCCGCGAGAGCAGGTGGCGGACACCGTCGCTGACCCCGGTGAGCGGAATGCGCCCGAACCGTGGTCGCAGCACCTTCTGGAGGGCGATCAGCGAGCCGAGCTGGCGACTGGTGATCCCTGCCCGGCCCGCGAGGCTGACCTCCACGCTCAAGGGGCGCGAATCCGCCAGTATCTCTGCCAGCCGGGTATTGAGTAGCTGCTCGTAGTCCGCGGGAAGCTCGGCCAGCGCGTCGCTCTCGGCCGACAGCACGAACAAGAGCTTATTCCCGCTGTAATGGAGCTGCAACGGCGAAACGTCGGGCGAGGACACCACGGCTCGTGCCTCCCTTCCAACCGGCCGTCGGCCGGCGGGCCGGCCCGGGCCCGACGGCCCGGCGCACCGGGCACGACGGATATTTCGCCCGCGCGGTGTCCGCCTGTCAAGGCAGCGTGCGGTGGATATACTGGCCCCAGGATGCTGGCGATTCGACGGGCAAGGAGGAGCATGTGGCACCCGAGTTGAGAGTCCGCCGCCGCGCGGGACTTGAGGACCTGCCGCTGCCGCAATACATGAGCGCGCAGGCCGCGGGGCTGGATTTGTATGCCGCGAACTCGGAGCCGATCACGATCGCGCCGGGGGAGGTCAAGCTGATTCCGACCGGCTTGTTCCTGGAGATTCCACCGGGCTACGAGGGCCAGGTGCGGGCGCGCAGCGGGCTGGCGTTGCGGCATGGGCTGATGCTGCCGAACGCTCCGGGAACCATCGACGCCGACTACCGCGGGGAGCTCCAGGTCGTGCTCGGGAATTGCGGGCGTGTGCCGTATACGATCGAGCGGGGCACGCGTTTCGCACAGCTCGTTATCGCACCAGTGGCGCACGTCCGGGTAGTCGAAGTGCAGGAGCTGGCCCCGAGCCAACGCGGCGAGGGAGGTTTCGGACACACGGGGGCGTGAGTCGCCAGGCGGCATTCGCAGCAGGGCGGGTCCGCGAACACGTCTCGGCCGGCCGGCCACCGGGTCGCCGTTCCGCTTTTCAAGGCGCAGCCCGGCTGGCCGAAATCAGCAAGCATGGCGAGTGTGAAGCGGCTGGTAACGGACGCGCTGCGGCAGCTCTTGCGCACGTCCCGGAACGTCGTGTGCGTGGCGGTGCTCGCGGGCCTGGCGGGCTGTGGTCTGCCGCCGCCGGAGGCGACGCTGCTTGATCCGGCGGTGTTCAAGCCGTCCGGTCAGAAGCAGGAGCGTGGGCTGGTCTGGATGTTCCCGGGGCTGGTGGGGGTGCCGTGGGAGCTGGGGCCGGCGTACCGCGGCCTGCGCGATGCAGGCCTGACGAAGCAGGTCCAGTTCTACCAATGGGAGATCATGGCCCCGGATTTCTTCGCGCACCTGACGCGTTATGAAGCCAACTGCGCGGAGGCGCGCGAGGTCGCCGACCGGATCGCCGAGTACGCGCGGCGGTATCCCGGCCGGCCGATCGACCTGGTGGGGTACTCGGCCGGCGGGTTCATGGCGTTGCTCGTGGCCGAAGCCCTGCCGCCGGACGTGCGCCTCAACAACGTGGTCCTCGCGCAGCCCGCCGTCAGTCCTTCGTATGATCTCACGGCGGCCCTGCGCCCCATCGACGGGAAGCTGGTGAATTTCTACAGCCCGCACGACTGGGCGCTCTCCGGCGTCTTCTGCTGGCTGTTCGGGACGATGGACCGCCGCTACGTGGCCACTGCGGGCATGCGCGGATTTGCCCTGGAAGCGATGGCCCTCGATGAGGAGCAGACCGCCAAGATCGAGCAGGTTCCGTGGTCGCCCGTGATGGCGGAGTACGGTCATCCGGGCAACCACGCAGCGATTCTTCAGTACCGCTGGAACAAGTACTTCGTCTCCCCATACGTGGTCGATGCGGAGGATCTGCGCATCGACCCGCCGCTCGCGGGCGCGGCTACGGGCGAATGAGCTCTTCCACCTCCGCATCCGTCAAGCGATAGACGAACAGGGAGTAGCCGATCCGATCGTCGGGCGTCCGACGGCTCAGCCGGTTGAGCAGCAGCCGCGCCTGCCACAGGGGGAACTCGGCGGCCGCTTCGCGCCGGAGTTCGCGGAACTCCGGTGATTCGTCGTCGGACTCGGTCGTCTGCGTGAGCTGCGCGAATTGGACGTACGCCGCACGGGCCTGCTCGGTCCAGAACTCGTCGCGGATACCTATGTCGTATACGCCCGACAGCGTGGTGATGCTGGCGACGTAAGTGCCGCCGGTCAGCTCGGCCTCCGGCTCGCCGGGGAACTGGCCTGGAAGGACCTTGCAGTCGACGTAATAGGTCGGCCGGGCGCTGCCGAAATAGGCCAGCTTGATTGGCTCGTGCGGGTGCTCGCGCGCATAGTCCGCCAGCCGCAGCAAGTCCTGCCCCCAGTCGATGTTGCTGTCGACGAGGTACTTGTGCCCGTTTCTCGGGCCGCCGACCAGCTCGTTGAAATACGCCAAGTAGTGGGGATAAATCGAGGCGTTCGCGCCCGCCAGCCAGATCAACGCCGCGGCGATCAGCCAGCGACCGAGCCGATGGCTGAGCCAGGCGGCCGCGGCCCCGCCGCACACGAACAACGCCGGGTAGATCGGCAGCAGGTGCCGTTCGCCGATGTTGAGGGAACTGAAGATGACGTGCGTGACGTAGATCGCCGCGAACGCCGCCAGCCCCAGTGCCAGCTTCCCGTCGCGAACCGGTGTCCTGCGGAGCACGAGTGCGAGCAGGCCTGCGGCCACGAGGCCCATCGTCGCGATCGGCGTCTTGATGGCGTAGGCGATCGGGAAGTAGCTGCGCCAACCGGTCACCGAATGCTCGCCCATCAGGTAGCCGCGCCGCCCGCGCGTCGACCCGTACGTCTGGGCCAGGCCCAGCAGGTAGGCGTCGGGCAGCAACTGCACGTCGGCGGCCCAGCGGAGGACGGCGGGAACGAGCCCGGCCCGCGGCGTACCGTCGAGCTCATACAGGGCGAACCGCCACTCGCGTCCGAGCTTCACGCCCGTCCGGTCGAGCGAGGCCCGGTACTCCGGGGTGTTCAGAGCTGCCACAGGGCTGGGGAAGATGTGGATGCGCCAGCGGAAGCAGGTCCAGATTCCCATCCACGTCGCCGCGGCCAGAAAGAGCAGGGCGAGGATCGGCGTCGCATCGCCGCGACGGCGCCGGGGTTCGGTCGCGCCTGCCTTGCCGTTCGAGCTGCGCGGCGGTGCGATCGTACCGGCCAGCGCCATCGCCGCCAGCGCTGGGACCACGAGGGGCCAGGACATCTTTGTCACCGCGGCGGCCGCCAGTGCGAGTCCGGCCGCGAGCAACCGCAGCCAGGTGCGTCGTTCCAGCACGCCGGCGAAGGTCAGCAGGGTGAGCGACATGCAGAGGGTGATGGGGATGTCGGTCGTCACAAGGCGGCCGTGGGCGAGCATGGAGGGGCTGAGGACTGCGAGGGTCAGAGCGAGCAGGCCGGCGCGGGGTCCGAAAAGGCGGCGCGCCAGGGCATAGGTGGCCAGGCACGTCGCCAACAACAGAATGACCATCATGCAGCGGCCGGCCACCAGGAGCCGCTGCCCGTCGTTGAGATCGAACAACCAATGTCGGCCGAAAGGGAACACCTTGGCGTCAACCCAGGCCTCGCTGTCCGCGAGCGGCCAGTTGTGCCGCACGAGCAGCAGCGGCAGGGCGCACCACATTTTCGCGAGCGGGGGATGGTCGGGCGCAAAACGGTAGTCGGCCGTCTTGAGGTAGCTCATCCCCGCCGTGAGATGGCTGGTCTCGTCGAAGGTGATGCTGTCGCCGACGAGCGAGGAAACCGCCAGCACGGCGGCGAGCGTGAGCAACAGCATCACTGTCGCGGCGTGCAGCCGGCGATGAGACGACGTTGCAGGCCCTGGCCCCGCCGTGCCGCAGTCGCCCGCAACCGGCGCCGGCGGGGGAGACGTCAGGGAGCCTTCTTTCGGATCCAAGTCAGAATCTCAGAGCCAGAGTCCGAAGGCGGTGATCGGCCGGCGCATTCGCGGGGCGTGACGTACGCGCGCGGCCCGGCGGTCGCCCAGCCCGGCCTATGCCGACTTCTGCTCCAACCAGTCGCACAGCGGCGCGATGCCCTCGTTCCGAAGCGAACTCACTTGCCAGATCGGGCGCTTGTCCTCCAGGGCCTCCTTGAGCTGGCGGAGCGTGACGTCCACGTTCGGCAGGTCGGCCTTGTTCACCACGAAACCCGTCGCGATCTCGAACACGCCGGCCTTGGCGAACTGGATCGCATCGCCCGCGCCCGGCATGAGGAGCAGCAGCACATCCGCGGCGACGTGCCGCACGTCGGTGTCGTTCTGGCCCGCACCGACCGTCTCGATCAGGACGATCTCGTAGCCGGCGGCACCTACCAGCCGCGCGATCGCCGCACAATGCGGCGCCAAGCCGCCCGCTTGCCCGCTCGAGGCGAGGCTGCGGACAAACAGCCCGTGGTCGGGCTCGCTGGTCATGATGCGGAGGCGGTCGCCGAGGACCGACCCGCCGGTGATCGGGCTGGTCGGGTCAACGGCGATGACGGCCACACGGTGGCCGCGTTCTCGGAGGCCACGGGCCAGCTTGCCGATGAAAGTGCTCTTGCCGACGCCGGGAGACCCCGTGATGCCGACCGTGACCGGTTTCCGGGCGGGGTCCGCGATTGGCTCGAGTTGCTGGGCTTGCCCATCGGTGACCAGCGTGATCGCCCGCGCCAACCCGTGCGGGGTCGAAATGTCCGGCCGCGTCTGGGGCCACTCGCCGCGGTATCGGGCGGCGAGCTGTTGGAAGGCCTCGACGATGGACTTCGTGGGCGTGCCGGGGTTGAAGATCCCGTCGATTCTGGCTTCGCGCAGGGGCGCGTGGTCTTCCTCGGGAATGATCCCGCCCACCGTGATCGGGACGTTGGGGATGCCCGCGTCCGTGCAGAGGCGGCGCAGCTCCGGCATGATCGTGAGGTGGGCCGCCGACAAGAGGCTGACGCCCACCACATCGACGTCCTCCTGGAGGGCGGCGTGTACCGTGGAGGCCGGCGTCTGCCACAGGCCGGTGTAGATCACCTCCATGCCGGCGTCGCGGAGGTTGCGGACGATGAGCTTGGCGCCCCGGTCGTGGCCGTCGAGGCCGATCTTGGCGATCAGGGCGCGAATGGGACGGTTCATACATGCTCCGTGGGCCAGGAAACCCTGCAAAAACAAGTACTGTAGCCGACCCGGCCGGATTGACAAGCGCCGCAGGAACGCCGCGGAGCGGGTTGCCGCGGGCCGCCGGAAAAGAGCGTGCGATCAGTCCGGCGGCAATCGCACCTGGCAGGTTGCCTGGGCGGAGACGACGCGCTTGGTCAGGTAGTCCACGAAGGTGGCCCGGATGGTGAGCTCGGTGTTGTCGGGTGGTTTGGGCCAGGGGCACTTGATCGTGTAGTGGTTGGTCAGGAGCTTCCCGTGCCAGAGCTGCCCGACCTGGTCCACCGGGATGAAATACTCGCCGACGAGATTGCGGGCCGGGGGAGCGGCGAGGTCGAAGAGCTGTATGCGGATGTCGCCGGCGACTTTGATGACGTCCCCGTCCTTGTCCACGGGCTTGAGATACACGGTCACGCCGTCGTCGCCGGGTTTCCCGTCGTAGTCCGCGCCACCGGACAGGCGGTCGATGATGAGCCGCTCGGGGTAGAAGACCCGCTTGAGGTCCTCCTCGGAGATGGAGCGGGCGACCGCGAGCTGGGCGTTCAGCTCGTCGATCGTCGCCTTCTGGGCGACGAGCTGATGGTCTTTCTGCTTGATCGTCTCGCGCAGGCCGGTGATCTCACGGCGGAGGCTGATCTCGGCGGGGGACTGGCAGCCGGCGACCAGCAGTCCCACGGCAAGGGTGGCGACCGAAGAGCGAAGCCCTACCTGTCGGCGACTTGCGTGGTCCATGTTCCATTCCGCCGCGGGCGTGCCCGCTTGGCCCGGGGCTGGCCGGTGCTCAGCGTCGCTACTGCGGGGGGTCGACGGGACGCAGGGCCGGCGCCGCGGGCTCGGGCATGGCGGCGAGCAGTTTGTCCGCCAGGCCGTACGTCACGGCTTCTTCGGCGTCCATCCAGTTGTTCCGATCGCAGTCGGCGGTGATTTGCTCGATGCTCTTGCCGGTGTGCTTGGCGAGCACCTCGTAGAGCTGCTTCTGCGTGCGGAGCATCTCATCCAGCTCGATGCGGATGTCGGTCGCGGGGCCCTTGGCACCGCCCAGCGGTTGATGAATCATCAAGCGCGAGTGCGGGAGCACGAAGCGTCTGCCGGGGGTGCCGGCGGCGGCGAGCAGGGCGGCCATGCTCGCGGCGGCGCCGAGCACGTAGGTCGCCACCGGGCAGGGCACAAACTGCATGGTGTCGTAGATGCCCATGCCGCTGTAGACCGAGCCGCCGGGCGAGTTGATGTACAGGTGGATGTCGGCCTTGCGGTCCTCGTTGGCCAGGTACAGCATCTGGGCGATGACCACGTTGGACAGGTTGGCCTCGACCTCGTCGCCGAGGAAGATGATGCGGTCCTTGAGGAGCCGCGAGTAGATGTCGTAGGCGCGCTCGGCGCGGCCTTCCTTCTCGACGACGATGGGGACGAGCGTCTGCAATCTGGTCATGCGTCGGATGCCTCTCACTTCTTCTTCTTGTCGACCTTGGCCTCTTCGAGGATTTCGTCAATCAGCCCGTATTCCTTGGCCTCCTCGGCGCTCATGTAGCGGTCGCGCTCGATGTCCTTGGCGATCTGCTCTCCGGGCTTGCCGGTGTGCTGCGAGAGGATCGCGATCATCGTTTGCTTGACCCGCAGGATCTCGTCGGCCTGGATGCGCATGTCCGTGGCCTGGCCGGCCACGTACCCCCAGGGCTGGTGGATCATGATCTTGGCGTGCGGCAGGGCGTAGCGCTTGCCCCTGGTGCCCGCGGCCAGGATCAGCGCCGCGCCGCTGGCGGCCCCGCCGACGCAGTACGTGGCCACCTCGCAGTTCAGGAAGCGCATCGTGTCGTAGATCGCCAGGGTGTCGTCGATGTCCCCGCCGGGGCAGTTGATGTACAGGTGAATGTCCTGGTCGCGCTTGATGGACTGCAAGTACAGCATGCTCTTGATCACGTGCGAGCAGACCGTGCTGCTGTTGATGGTGATGCGCGGATCCAGCGGCAAGTCGAGAAAGATGATCCGGTTCTCCAGCAGGAGCTCGTTCAGCCCCATCTGGCGCCAAGCCTGCATCTGACCGCCTTGGGCCTTGAACCGGGGGTGGTCCGGCCAGTACGTCATGGGTTCTCCTCACAATGGCCGGGCGCCGTCACTCTGACTCCAGGGCCGACTTGACGCCCGGGCGACCCGGCTCGGCCTTGGCCGGCCCGGCCGGCGCCTCCTCGAACGTCGCCTGTGTCAACAACTGCTCGACGCACTTGTTCTGGCGGATCTGCTCCACCAACTGGGTAAGCAGGCCGCGGGCCTGCAGCTCGTCGCGGACCCGGTCGAACCGGCGATTGTACCGCCGCGCGATCCGGGCGATTTCCGTGTTCACCTCCTCGTCCATGACGTCCACTTCAAGTTGCTCGGCGACCTTCTCGAAGATGAAGCCGAGCTTCAGCTCGACGGCCACCTGCTCCGTGGCAGACGTGCGCAGCTCATCGATGCGGGCCTCGATGTCGGGCAGCGGCACGCCGCGCCGCTGGAGGTCGATCACGTGCCGCAGCACGGCGCGCTCGGTCTGGCGGGCGGAGAAGTCCAGCGGCAGGTCGAGGGTGGTGTTTTGCAGCAGGTACTGTTCGACCTGGGCCTTCTTGGCCCGCTCGATCATCTCGCTGCGTTCGGTCTCGAGTTCCTCGCGGACGTGGCTGCGGGCGTCCGCCTCGCTGTCAAAGCCCCACGCCTGGAGAAACTCCGGCAGCGGTTCGGGGACCAGCCGCTTGATCTCATGGACCTTGAACTCGAACTGGCCGGCCTGGCCGCGCAGGTCCGGGCGCTCGAAGTCATCGGGGATGGTGCACGAAGCGGTGCGCATCTCACCGGTGCGAACGCCGGTCAGAACCTCGTCCAGCGATTGCAGGACGATGCCCTCGATGCGGGCCGGACGTACGCCGACGGTCACGTTGTCCTCGCGCTTGATTTCCTGGCCCGCCACGGTCAGGACGACGTCGGCGATCACGAGGTCGTCCTTGGCGGCCGCCCCCTCGCTCACGGGCTCCAGGCGGCCGCGGATCTTGCGGCGCTGGAGCATGTGCTCTTCGACCATGGCGTCCGTGACCTGGACCTCCGGGGTCTTGACCGGGATGCCCTTCAGTTCGGGCAACTCGAACTGGGGCTTGAGCTCGATCTCGCAGCGGTAGCCGAAATCGCCGGTTTCCGGCAGCTTGAGGTGCTGGAGAGCTTCGTCGATGTCCATCAGCTTGGTGCCCGTGTCGGCGCTGATGCTGAACAACGGGTCGCCGAGCACGTCGAGCTTCTCGTTCTCGACGGCGGCGAAGAAGGACTGGGCGACGACCGACGAGGTGAGCGACTGCCGGACTTCCGCCCCATAGCGCTTCTCGATCAAGCGGCGCGGCGCCCGGCCTTTGCGGAAGCCCGGCACGAAGGCGTCATGCACCAGCTCCGAGTAGTTGTGCTCCATGTGGTCCGCGATGACCTTGGCGGGCACGGTGATCAGGAGCTCCTTGCGGAGGACGCCAATCTCGCGCGCCTCGCAACGCACCTCCTTCTTCAGCTCGTCCAGGAGGCGCTCGGACTCTTCCTGGGCCTTCTGGAGGGCCTCGCGGTCCGCGGTGCCGGCTGCGCCGGGAATATCCATGTTCAGCTCCCGTGATTGCTGGGCTCAGATCGGTTCACGTGCGTCCGCGGGCGCTCCGGCGCCCAAGTCGCGGGGAGGGCTGCTTCTGCGCCGCCGAGATGGCCGCTGTTGTTCAGCTTAGCCGGACCTCGCCGCCCAACAAGAGCGTTACCAGGACGGACAGCCACGTGGCCAGGAATTCGGCGAAAAGGCTGGCCCAGTCGATGAGGCCGAAGCCTTGCAGGATGCCCAGCGTGACCCCGCCGTTGGCCAGGACCACGCACCATTTCTGACACCGGACCCACTTTGGCCGCATCCGCGACACTCCTCATATCCTAGGGCCTGCCGCTAACAGGCCCTACGTTACGCGCTGCGCCTGCCCTGTCAAGCCGGCGGGACAGGGCGCGCAGCGCAGGTTCGACCGGCCCCGCTCGGGCGCAGGGCCGGACGGCAAGGTCCACCGCCCAGACCTTCGTCGGGGACCCACGTTCCGAGAAACATTGGCATCGCCGACGCGGCGCCCAGAGCGATTCTCGGACGCAGCGACTCGTGCGCCCGAGCGGGGCGGTGGGCGGTATTTCCGCCGCGGGGCCTCTCAAGTCGCGGTGCGCTGCCCCCCGATAGCGACGGACGAGCAGGGGTTGGCGGGTTGCTGGAGGTTTCACCCCCCAACCGGTTCCTGAAAGCGACAATTTGTCACCGTCGGCATGGATGCTGCGGGTGCCTGGGTTACGCCCGCCAGGGTCCGATGACTGGACCGGCTGCGGAAGCGGCCAGCGGCGGGCAGTTTTCGGAGACTCCATCCATGCCGGAGCCCTTTCTGACGCGCTACCTGCAACCTCTTCTGGGCGGTCGCCGGGCTGAGTGTTTCGAGCTCATCGCCTCGGCTTTGCAGAGCGGGGTCCCCTCGGAGAAGCTGATCTGTGAAGTGATCTGGCCAGCGATGGCCCAGGTCGAGCGGCTCTTTCGCGACGACCGCATCAACACGGCCACCGAGCACATGGCCTGCCGCATAAACCGGGCGGCGGCGGACCAATTGCAGGCGCACCTGCCGAAGAAGCCGCCGCACGGCAAGCGCATGCTGATCGCGTGCGCGGAAGCGGGGCATGAGGAACTGGGCGCCCAGATGGTCGGCGACCTGTTGCAGGCCGACGGCTGGGAGGTCTTCTTCGTGGGCGGCGGCGTCCCCGACGACGAAATCCTGGCGCTGGTGGGCGAGATTCGGCCCGAAGTGTTTCTGATCTTCGGGGCACACCCGGAGGCGGTCCCCAGCACACGGGCCATGATCGAGCGGATTCGCGACGTCGGTACCTGCCCGACGATGAACATCGTGGTCATCGGCGGCATCTTCAACCGGGCCGACGGCCTGTGGCGCGAGATCGGCGCCGACGCCTGCTGCGACGACCTGCGCGGCGTGCTGACGGCCGCCAACGAACTCGAGCCGCGTACGCCGAACGCGCCGCGCGTCGGGGTCGTCAAGAAACGTCGACGGCGGCGCAAGGCTGCCACGCCGGCCACCGTCACCGCGTAAGACCCAGCGCACGGCGAAAGAGCCTGCCAGGGCGGTGCGGGTGTCCCAGCAGGCTCAATCGCGCTTGCACAGTTGCGCGCCCGACGAGAGTCCCAGCGGTGCCGCGGCGCGCAGTGGCCCCAGGTGTTGCCCGTGGCACGGTGACGGCCGCCTTGGTCGGAGCCAACCGGGAAGTTCCCGGGGGCCCGCTGCTCCCTCGCGGTCCGCCGCTCTCAGCTACCGTGCGCAGGCTCCCCCACAGATAGACGACGCCGGCCCGCGTTTGACACAGCGCCGTGAGTCGCTACGTCAGCCCATTTCTCCGTCCTGCGTCTCGTCCTTCGTCCCGGCGGTGTCGCCAGACAACGCATGGAGCGCCAGAAGCGCGGCGCCGCGGATGCCGGCTTCGTCCGACGAGAGCGAGGCACGCTGGACCTGGATGCCGGCCGGTACGAGGCTGCTGCGCGCGCGCTGGAAAACGGCCGCGACCGAGGCGGGCAGCTCCGGCCGATGGTCGATCACACCGCCGCCGAGCGAGATTACGTCCGGTGCGTAGATCACCGCCAATTGAACGAGGGCGATTGCCAATGCCCGGCAGGCGCGGTCTGGTCCCTGAGTGTCGCCGGGCAGCAGCGCCGGTCCGCTGACCAGCGCTTCCAGGCAACCGCGGGCTCCGCAGCGGCAGGGCGGTGCATCCGGCGACGTGTCGACGATCAGGTGTCCGAAGTGCCCTGCCCCCCCCCGCGAGTGTCGCACGATCTGTCCGCCCAGGATGACACTGCCGCCGACGCCCGTGCCGATCGACAGATAGACGAAGCGCTCGGGGCGCGGCTCCGTGGCGTGCCACTGGGCCCAGCCGGCGGCGTTCACGTCGCTTTCGACCAGCACGGGCCGGCCGAACGCGCGCGCGAAGAGCTGCCGGAGGTTGACGCCTTCGAGGTGCGGCAAGTTGAGCGCCTGCTGCATGAGGCCCGTTTGCCGGTCCCAAATGCCGGGCACCGCGACGCCGACGGCCGAAACGGTGCACTCTTTGCCGGGGAGGACTTGTTGGACGTGCTGCGCGAGGAGTGCGCTGAGTTGTACCGGATCGCCTCCCCGTGGCAACGGTGACGCGGCGCGAGCGACAACGGCTCCGGCGGCGGAGACCAGTCCGGTGCGCACGTGCGTGCCGCCGATGTCGATTCCCAATGCCGCTTGTGCCGGAGGCATGGTGCTCCAACTCTCGCGCCCGGCGCCGCAAAACGCGCCGGTGCCGGCGTACCGTGCGAGTCGGCCGCCTGGTTGGCGGTGCCCGATCGCGTGTCGCGAGCCACCGGCCCCGCGCGCGGACGACGGGCCGCAGAGCGGTTTCACGTTCGGTCCCGTGCCACGGGCGGTTTTTCCGCCCGTGTTTCAGGCGACTCTGGCAGCAAGCTGCCGGTGGCACCCGCCGGAGCACGTGTGAAACCGCGCTAGCCGCGCACGGCAAACGTCACATCGACCTCGACGGTGGCGTTGAGCGGCAGCTCGGCGACGCCGACTGCGGCGCGGACGTGCTTGCCTTGCTCGCCGAACACTTCCGCCAGCAGGTCGCTGGCGCCGTTGGCAACCTTGTGCTGATCGGTGAACCCGTCACTCGAGGCGACGTAGACGACGACCTTCAGGACGCGGGCCAGGTGGTCGATTCCGCCGGCGGCGTCCGCGGCAACGCCGATCGCGTTCAGCGCGCACAGGCGTGCGGCGGCCTGGGCGTCCTCCAGCGTTCGGCCGGACGGGCCGCCCACCTTGCCGGTGTAAGCCATCTTGCCGTCGCGAAGGGGAATTTGCCCGCTCAAGAGCAGCCGATCGCCATACTGCAAGGCGGGCACGTAGGCCCCCACTGGCTTGGTGACGGGCGGCAAGGTCAGGTTCAACTCTCCGAGTCGTTCACTGGGCTTGGGCATTGCGATGGCTCCCTGAGGACAGAAGTCGGTCAACGGTCAATCGGCGCTCGCCGGCGCTTCGCGGTCTGAGTCTTCGCGGCCCCGTGGCTCCGCGGCTTCGTGGCTCGGCTCAGCGGCTGTTGCGCTCGCGGACGCTTCGCGTTCGGATTCTTCGTGGCTGGCCGTTTCGGTCTCCGTGACCTCTTCGAGCAGGAAGACGTAGATGGTGCCAAACGTCTTCTCCTGTTCGGCGCGCACCCGATGCGAGCGGATCAGCTCCAGCAGCGCGAGGAACCGCCCGACGACCTGGAGGCGGTCGGTCTGGCCGTCGAAAAGCGCCTGGAACGTCGTCGGCCCTTCGCGCCCCAGGATCGCGAGAATCTCCGCCGCGTGCAGCTCGATGGGCACGTCGTCGTAGCGCACCTCGTGTTGTCCCGGCCCGCGCCCGATGGCGGCCATGACCTTGCCGAACGCGGTCAGAAGGTCCCAGACCTGCACCTCCTCGAGCTCGACGCCTTCCAGCTCCTTCGGCAGGTCCGCCGGCCGGCGGACGTAGCGCCCGGCCCGCTCTTCGGCGGCCCGGCCCAGGGCGTGGGCGGCGTCTTTGAACCGCTTGTATTCGAGGAGCTGGCGCACCAGCGGCGTACGCGGATCGGCACCGTCCTCAAGGCTCTCCAGCGGCGGCGTCGGCAGCAGGCACCGGGACTTCAGCTCGACCAGTGTCGCCGCCATCACGAGGAAATCGCTGACGGCGTCCGGGTCCAGTTGCTGGAGAAGGTGAACGTGCTCCACGTACTGCTCGGTGATGCGGGCGATGGGGATGTCCAGGATGTCCACCTCGTCCCGCCGGATCAGGTACAGAAGCAGGTCCAGCGGGCCGGTGAAGACGTCGAGCTGTACGCGGTAATCAGTCATAGCGGAAACCGCAAAGGCACAGCGCGGACTTTGCCCGCACCCCATTCTGGATTTTGGATTTTGGATTTTGGATTCGAACTGCTGGCATCGGCAAGGCCACAGGCGCGGCGCGTTCCAATCCAAGATCCAATATCTGAAGTCCAGAATCGATTGCGGGCCATGCAATCACTCCGTCGCCCGCACAATGCCGCAGGCGTCGCGGACTTCCGCCATGAGTTCCTGCGCCACGGCCCGCGCCCGCCGGCCGGCGCTGCGGAGGATGTCCTCCACGTCGTCGGGCCGGGCCGCCCACTGGGCGCGTGTCGCGCGCCGGCACCCGAAGTGCTGCTCGTACAGCTCGAACAGCCGCTGCTTGGCGGTGCCGTAGCCGGTCCCGCCCTTGCGGTAGCGCTGTTCCCACTCGGCGATCTCCTCCGGCTCGGCCAACAGCTTCAGCAGGGCGAAGACGCTGCACGTCTCCGGGTTCTTGGGGTCCTCCACGGGCGTGCTGTCGGTCTTGATGGACATGATCTTCTTCTTGACTGCCTTGGCGTCGCCGATGAGCTCGATGGTGTTGCCGTAGCTCTTGCTCATCTTCTGGCCGTCGATGCCCGGGACGACCGGGGCGTTGTTCAGGCGCGCTTCCGGCCGCTTGAAAACCGGGCGGAAGGTCTGATTGAAAAAGCCCGCCATGTCCTGGGTGAACTCGATGTGCTGGAGCTGGTCCTTGCCGACGGGGACGACGTCGCTGCGGTAGATCAGGATGTCGGCGGCCATCAGCAGCGGGTAGCAATAGACGCCCATGTTGGGCACAATCTCTTTGGCCACGAAGTCCTTGTACGTGGTCGCCCGGTCCAGCAGCCCCTTGCCGGTGACGGTGGCCAGAATCCACGTCAGCTCGGTGACTTCGGGCACGTCGCTCTGGCGGAAGAGGTGGACGCGCTGCGGGTCGAGCCCCATGGTCAGGTAGTCGATCGCCACGTCGCGCGTCAGTTGACGCAGGTAGTCGGCGTCCTTGACCGTGGTGAGCGAGTGATAGTTCGCGATGAAATAGAAGCCCTCGTGCGCGGCCTGCAACTCGAGGTGCTGCTTCATCGCGCCGAAGTAGTTGCCCAGGTGCAAAGGTCCGGTCGGCTTGATCCCTGACAAGGCGCGCACAAATTCCTCCACGTCGTGAGCCCGGCGGGCGGCGCACACGGGCACCGCACCGGCCGGGCGGTCAGGCCGCTGGTGCGGTGTCTCGCCCGAAACCGGACCCGTAAGAAAATGGTACGGGCGTTCCGCCTAGGCCCACGGCGGGCAAGATGCCCGTACCACTCCCAACCGAGTCTCTGCGAGGCACCACACTAGTAGAGCATGGCCGGGCAGCGGCGACAAGGTCCGGCCCGCGGCGGCCGGCTCCGGGCGTGTCCGCGTGTTTCTCCCAGCGCTGCGCCCGCGCCTGCTCTCCTGGTGCGGCCGGTCGCGCGAGGGACCGACGCTCCACCCGTGGTGGGCGGTCAGAGGCTCCGATCCAGCCGCCGGTATTGGATGGCTTCGGAGAGATGCGTCGCGCTGACGCGCTCCTCACCAGCGAGGTCGGCGATGGTGCGGGCGACGCGGAGCACCTTGTCGTGCGCGCGGGCGCTGAGGCCCAGCTCGCTCACGGCCTGGCGGAGCAGGCGCTCGCCGTCGGAGTCGATCTGGCAGTGCTTGCGCAGTTGCCGCGAGGTCATGCGGCCGTTCGTCGTCGTGGAGTCGGGGCCGAAGCGCTGCCGCTGAATCGCCAGGGCGCGCTGGACGTGCGTCCGCAGAGTCGCGCTGTCGGTGCCGGCCTTCGCGTCGCGCAGGGCCGAGATCGGCACCGCGGGCACCTCGATATGGATGTCGATCCGCTCCAAGAGCGGCCCGGAGATCCGTGCCAAGTAGCGGTCGATCTGCGGCGCGGAACACTTGCACGGCTTGCGCGGGTCGGTGAAGTAGCCGCACGGGCAGGGGTTCATGGCGGCCACCAGCATGAAATCCGCCGGGAAATCGACGGCGCTGTGGGCGCGCGACACCGTGATGACGTGCTCCTCGATGACCTGCCGCAGCGACTCGAGCACGCTGCGCTGAAACTCGGGAAACTCGTCGAGGAACAGCACGCCGTGGTGCGCCAGCGAGACTTCGCCGGCCTGCGGGATCGTGCCCCCGCCGACGAGGGCGGGGATGCTGATCGAATGATGCGGCTGGCGTACCGGGCGGGTCGCCATCAGGCTGGCCGTGCCCGCGAGCTTGCCGGAGGCCGAGTAGACCCGCGTGGTTTCGAGGGCTTCCTGGAGCGACAGCGGCGGCAGGATCGTCGGCAGGCGCTTGGCCAGCATGGTCTTGCCGGCACCCGGCGGGCCGATCATCAGGACATTGTGCCGGCCGGCGGCGGCGACGAGCAACGCCCGCTTGACGTGCTCCTGCCCGCGTACGTCGCCGAAGTCGACGTCGTATTGGGCCAGCCGCGCGAACAGTGCCTTGAGGTCCACCGCGGTGGGCTCGAGGGGCAACTGCCCGCCGAGGAAGGCGACCGCCTGCGACAGCGAATCGACCGCATAGACTTCGACGCCCTCTACGACCGCGGCCTCCGCGGCGTTCTCGCGCGGGACCACCAGGCCGCGGAAACCGTTTTGGCGACACAGCAAGCCGAGCGACAGCGCGCCCTTGATCGGCCGCACCCGGCCATCCAGCGCCAATTCGCCGGCGATCAGGTACTCCTCGACCGCGTCGCTGCGCAACTGGTCGTCGGCCAGCAGTAGCCCGACGGCGATGGGCAGGTCGAAGGACGGCCCCTCTTTCTTGATGTCCGCCGGCGCGAGGTTGACCGTGGTCTTCGTCTTCGGCAGCGTGTAGCCGGAGTTCGACAGGGCGCTGCGGATACGGTCGATGCTCTCCTTGACGGCGGAGTCCGGCAGGCCGACGAGCGTCGGCACGCCGAAGCCGCGGCCGCTCACGTCGACCTCGACCTCACACGGCCGGGCTTCGATCCCCGCGAGGGCCATGCTGTGCAGGCGCGCGAACATTGGCCGAATTGTACCGGGGCGCCCCCGCCGCCAGAAGCACCCGCCAGATGGCGGACTTCGACACGGCCGGCGACCGCCCCGCTACTGCGGCAGCTCGATCCAGTACGCGGGCTTCGCGGTCAGGAACAACAGCCGGCGCCCTTGCGGGTGGACCAACACCTGCCGGGGCGGCGTGTTCGCTGTGTCGATGGGGTAGCGCTTCTCAACAATGCCGCGCGGGTTGTAGGTGCTCAGGTGGCCGTCGGTCTCGGCCGTGTAGATGGCGGCGGCCGCTTTGTCGAAACCCAGCGCGAGCCACGTGCCGGGCGTACTCATCGACGTCACGGGCAATTGGAGATCCGTGGTCTTGTATACGTACACGCCATTGTTGCCCAGTTCCGGGTGCCCGGCGTGGTGCTCGTTGTAGCTCGACCGCAGCGCGACGTAGCGCGCATCAGGACTGATCTCGAGCCGGTTGACACTCGCCAGCTTCGGGCCGCGCTCGTCGTACACGAGGTTATCGTCCTCGATTCGGAAGCGATGCAGGGCCGCGCCGCTCATGAAGAACAGGAAACGTCCGTCCGGCGACACGGCAGGGACCATGAATTCGTTTGGCCAATGGCTGCTCGGATGGGCGCGCGGCGGGGCGTCGCGATATTGCGAGAACTGGCGCGCCTGGAGAACGCGCACGACTTCGCGGCGCCGCAGATCGACGACCGCCAGCTCGTCCCTTTCCGCGCCCGCCAGCGCGATGGAGAGCGTCGGAGCGCTGCACACCTTCTGCACGCCGGCGAGGGGCACGCGGCTGCGCACGTGGAGCGTGGTCGGGTCAAAGACCCACAGTTCCTGGAGTCCGGCGACGCCAACGACCAGTCCCTCGGCCGACATATCCATCGCGGTACATGGCTGGCCGATGAGGAAGCGGCGCTCCTCGACCAGCTCCGGAACGGCGATGCGGCGCAGCGTGCCGTTGTCATGCAGCACGAGGCAGGCCGCGCCATCGTCGGCCCACACCGCGCACGGCAGCACGCCTCCGCCCTCGAGCTGGACCGTGGTCACGGAGGCGTCGACCACCGTGCGCGTTTCGCCGCGCACACTGACACCAATCTCCAGCGGTTCGCCGGCCGCGACGGCGGCGCGTTGGCGCCGCTGCTCGGGGTCGCCGAGCCAGTCATCGCCCGGCGGCTCGGGCGGCGGCGCGGGTTGCGAAGCGGCGGCGGTCTCCGGCGGCGTTTCGCGTCCCCTGCGGCGCGCCCGGGGAGGTGGAGTATCCGTTGTTCGAACCGTGTACTCGTTGGCGGGCGTGTACCGCGGCTTGCCGCCGGCCGTGGTGTACCGCACCTGGTAGTAATACTTGACGGGCTCCGTGCCATCGACCGGCAGTGTGACTTCACCGGTCGCGCGGCCAACGCCCAGTTGCAGGGGGTGCTCGGTCATCTTGCGCGCGATCCGGCCGTCGGCGGGCCGGCCGGCCTCGCCGCGGCCTGTCGGCGCCGCCTCGGTCGGGATGGTGAGCAAGGTCGCGGACTTGAGTTTCCCGAGCGGATCGAGGACGTGAACGGTGACGCGGTACCGAACCTCTCCCTCCTCCACCGCGAGCCGGTCGAACACGACGTTCTGCACCTGTCCCACAAGGGTAGCCTGCACCGTCTCGCGCGGGACCGCCATGCCGAGCTGGGCACCGGCCACCTTGAAGACGGCGACGCCGACCAGCGCGCCCCGCTCGTCGACGATCGGGCCGCCGGAGTTACCGGGGTCGACTTGCCCGGTGAACTGGATGAGTTCGCCGTCCTTGGTCTGCCGAAAGCTCGAAATCGTGCCCGTGGAGATCGTCACCGACGGGTTCCCGCTATCGAGGGCGAGGGCCTTACCGAACGGGTAGCCCGCGATGAAAACCGGCATGGTCTCGCGCAGGTCGCTGGCCGTGGCGAGATCGAGCGGCCGCGGCAGACGCCGGTGCTCGACCTTGAGGATCGCCAGGTCGTTCGCGTCGTCGGTGCCGACGAGGTCGGCGGCGACGGCGGTCTCGGTGGGCGTGCCGCTGTCAAAGACGACGGTGACCGGTCCCGAGGGCATACCACCGGGCATCACGACGTGCGCACAGGTGACGATCAGGCCGGTCGTGCCGCTGCGATGGATCAGGAATCCGCTGCCGTTGGTGCGCGCCAGGGCGCCGGTGGGCGTGGCGAGCGTGACGCGTACGAACACGGTGGCGTCCTTGAGCTGGCGCAGCACCGCGTCCGGGAGCACAGGCTGTGCGGACGACGTCGCCGCGCAGCCGAGGGCCAGCAAAGCCACGAATCGTCGCATCGCGAACTGGCCTCCGTGTGCAACCCGCCGGCAGCACGCCGCCAAGTAGCGCCGCCGACCACATCCACAAGTAGTCTGGTGCCGCCGGAGCCTGTCATCGACTCCGCGCATAGCCGATGCGGTTGAGGGCTTCGCCGATCTCGCCGAGGATGGCCGGGTCGTCGATGGTGGCCGGGACCTTGTATTCGGACCCGTCGGCGATCCTCTTCATCGTGCCGCGGAGGATTTTTCCGCTGCGCGTCTTGGGCAGGCGTTTGACGACGACGGCCTGCTTGAACGACGCGACCGCGCCGATCTTGTCGCGGACCATCTGCACGACTTCCTTGACGATCTCCGCCTCCGGCTTCGTCACGCCGGCCTTGAGCACGATCAGCCCGACCGGCACCTCGCCCTTCAACTCGTCGGCCACGCCGATGACCGAGCACTCTGCGACCGCCGGATGCGCGGCGAGCACTTCTTCCATGCCCCCCGTCGAGAGCCGGTGCCCGGCGACGTTAATGATGTCGTCGATGCGGCTCATGATGTAGAGGTAGCCGTCCTCGTCCTGGTAGCCGGCGTCGCCGGTGAGGTAATAGCCGGGGTAGCGGGACAGGTACGACTCGATGTAGCCCTCGTCGTTGTTCCACAGTGTGGGGAGGCAGCCGGGCGGCAGGGGCAGCTTGACGCAGATGTTGCCGGTCTTTCCGGGCGGCACCTCGTCCCCAGCCTCGTCGAGGATTCGAACGTCGTAGCCAGGCGACGCCTTGGTGGGTGAACCGGGCTTGACCGGGAGGTGTTCGATCCCCAGGCAGTTGGCGGCGATCCCCCAGGCCGTTTCGGTCTGCCACCAGTGGTCGATGACAGGTACGCCGAGCCGCTGCTGGGCCCACACGAGGGTATCGGGGTCGCAGCGTTCGCCGGCCAGGAAGAGGGCCTTGAAGCCGCCCAGATCGTACTTCTTGATGAACGCCCCCTCCGGGTCCTCGCGCTTGATGGCGCGGAACGCAGTCGGCGCGGTGAAGAGCACCTTTACGCCGTGCTGGGAAATCACCCGCCAGAAGGCGCCGGCGTCCGGCGTCCCGACCGGCTTGCCCTCGAAGACGATCGTGGTGCAGCCGGCCAGCAGCGGGGCGTAGACGATGTAGGAATGCCCGACGACCCAGCCGATGTCGGAGGCGGCCCAGTACACGTCGCCGGCCTGGACGTTGTAGATGTTCTTCATCGTCCACTTCATGGCGACGGCGTGGCCGCCGTGGTCGCGGACGACGCCCTTGGGGATGCCGGTCGTACCGGACGTGTACAGGATGTAGAGGGGGTCGGTGGCGGCCAGCGGCACGCAGTCGGCCGGCGTAGCCGTCTCCAGCGCTTCGTGCCACGTGAGGTCGCGGCCGGGCGTGAGCGGGGCCTCGACCTGCGGCCGCTGGAGGATGATGCACTTTTCCGGCTTGCTGGCGGCCATGTTGATAGCCTCGTCCAGCAGCGGCTTATAGGGGATCACCCGTTTGACCTCGATGCCGCAGGACGCGGAGACGATCAGTTTCGGCTTAGCGTCGTTGATGCGCGTGGCCAGCTCCTTGGGAGCGAAGCCGCCGAAGACGACCGAGTGAATCGCGCCGATCCGCGCGCAGCCGAGCATGGCGACGAGGGCCTCCGGCACCATCGGCATGTAGATGATGACGCGGTCGCCCTTGCGGACGCCCTGCTTCACGAGCGCGCCGGCGAAGCGGGCCACCAGGTCGCGGAACTCGCGATACGTGAGTTTTTGGACCGTGTCGGTGACCGGACTATCGTAGATCACCGCGACCTGATCGCCGCGGCCCTCGTCCACGTGGCGGTCGACGGCGTTGTAACACGTGTTCAGCTCGCCGCCGACGAACCAGCGGTAGAGGGGCTTACGCGAGTCGTCGAGGACGCGGGTCCACTTGCGCGTCCAGTGAAGGTCCTGGGCCGCCTCGCCCCAAAAGCCCTCCGCGTCTTCCAGGGACCGCCGATACACAGCCTCATACTTCGAATGGCTCATTCAGCTTTCTCCCGTACTGCTTCCGGGCGGCATCATACGGGCTGGCGAACCGGCGTGCCAACGGACCCGCCGGGCGCGCAGCCGGTTGACGCAGGCGCCCGGCCCGCGTATCATGCATTACGCATCCTGTGGAGAGAGAGCCATTGGAGCAAAGCCAGGCACCGATGGCCTAGGCAGGCGTGACGCACGCCCGACACATCCAGCCTGGAAGTCGCTTGCGAGTCACTGAGTGCGATTGGCAACCGTGCGGCGTATTAGTGAAGCCCCGCGCGTCGCACGCGTGGTGCCCTATGCCGCGGGGGGCGGAAGTAGTGCGACCCCCGCCCGGCACGGACCGTGGCCGACTGAGAAGGAAACACCGTGAATCTGCTGCTGGTCTCCCCCGCCGTGCCGGACACGTTCTGGAGCTTCCGGCACGTGCTGCCCTTTGTCTTCAAGAAGGCGGCGTTTCCGCCGCTGGGCCTGCTGACCATCGGGGCGATGTTGCCGCGCGAGTGGTCGCTGCGGCTGGTCGACCTGAACGTGAGCCGCCTGCGCGAGCGCGACCTGGCGTGGGCGGATTACGTGCTCATCTCCGCGATGATCGTGCAGGAGCCGTCGGTTCGGGAGGTCGTGGACCGCTGCCGTGCGCTGGGCAAACCGATCATCGCGGGCGGGCCGCTCTTCACGACCGCCCCGGAGCGGTTCGCGGATATCCCGCACCTGGTGCTCGGCGAGGCCGAGAACGTGATCGCGGCGCTGGTGGCCGACATGCAGGCCGGCCGCGTGCAGGGGGTGTACCAGGACGCCGCCAAGCCCAGTCTGGAGTCAACGCCGGTCCCGCGCTGGGACCTCATTCGCCTGGCGGACTATGCCACGATGCCGGTGCAGTTTTCGCGGGGCTGCCCGTTCGACTGCGAATTCTGCGACATTGTGGCCATGTATGGGCGCACCCCGCGGCTGAAGACGCCCGCGCAGTTCACCCGGGAACTCGATGCGCTCTGGACGGCGGGCTGGCGTTCGTCGGTTTTTGTCGTCGACGACAACTTCATCGGGCACAAGGTCAAAGCCAAGGCGCTGCTGCGTGAGCTGGCGGCCTGGCAGGCGCGACACCCCCACCCGCTGCCGCTGCTCACCGAGGCCTCGCTCAATCTCGCCGACGATCCCGAGTTGCTCGAGCTGATGGTCCGCGCCGGATTCAAGAAAGTGTTCGTGGGCGTGGAAACGCCCGACGAAACCTGTCTGGCAGAGTGCGGCAAAGTTCAAAACACGCACCGCGACCTGCTCGGCGCAATCCGGACCATGCAAGGCGCCGGCCTAGAGGTAATGGGCGGGTTCATCGTCGGCTTCGATCATGATCGCGGCAACATCTTCGAGCGCCAGCACCGCTTCATTCAGGAGGCCGGCGTGGTCACCGCGATGGTCGGGCTGCTCAACGCCCTGCCGCGGACGCGGCTGTTCGAACGGCTGAAGGCCGAGGGCCGGCTGCTCCGCGCGAGCACCGGCAACAACCTCGACGCCGTGCTGAACTTCGTCCCCCGCATGGATCGCGACCTGCTCGTGTCGGGGTATCGCAGGCTGGTGCAGCGGCTGTACGCGCCGCGGGACTACTACCGGCGGGCGATCACGTTCCTGCGCTCCTACCGTCCGCACGGACCGCGCGTCCGGGTGTCGCCTTCCGAGGTGTGGGCGTTCGCGCGCTCGTTGTGGGTGCTCGGCGTGCGAACCCGGGGGCGGCGCGCCTTCTGGCAGTACCTGGTCCGTACGCTGCTGTTCCATCGCCGGGCATTTGGCGAAGCGATGAACCTCGCGATCACGGGCCACCATTTCCGAAAGGTCGCCAACCAACTCTGAGGATCGCGCAACTTGGCGCGGCGTTACTCCGGCTTCGAGAAGTCCACTTTCGGCACCGGCTTGGCTGCCTCGGGCACCTCGAAGTACTCCGCGGGCTTCACGCCGGCCCAACCGCAGTAGATTCTGCTGACCAGGCCGCGGCAGTAGGTGTTGACCTCGCGAACGGCGTCGTTGTAGCGCATACGCTCGACGGCGATGCGGTTCTCCGTGCCCTCAAGCTGGGTCTGCAGCTCCAGAAAGCTGGTCTGGGCCTTCAGCTCCGGGTAGGTCTCGCGCAGCACGAGCAGCCGCGACAGCGCACGCTCCAGACCGTTGGCCGCTTCGACCTTCTCGGCCTGGCTGCCCGCGGAGAAGTACTTGGTGCGGGCATTGGCAATGTCGGTGAAGATGTCCTTCTCGTGCGTTGCGTAGCCCTTCACGGTCTCGACCAGATTGGGGATCAGGTCGTAACGCCGCTGCAGCACGTTCTCGACCTGCGCCCAACTGCTCTTGACGCCCTCGTCGAGCCGGACCGCCTTGTTGTAGCCGCCGTACGCGCAACTGCCGAGCACCAGCCCGACGATCACGACGACGAAGACCAGGCCCAGGAGCGTGCTGCCGAAACTCGAACGTCTGCTCATAGTGATCGCCTGCCCGCAGGTGTTGCAGAAGCTGGCGGCGGGCGAGACTACGCCGCCGCACTTGGGACACGTGTTACCAGCCAAAGGACGCACCTCCACCCCCGGAACGACCACCCCCACCACCGCCGAATCCGCCCAAGCCGCCCCCGCCGAAACCGCCGAATCCGCCGCCCCAGCCTCCGCCCCAGCCGCCTGAGCCTCCGCCCCAGTTGCGACTGCCGTAGTCGCGGTTGCTCATTCCGCCCAGCAGCAGCCAGAGCCACAGCCCGCGCGTGTACCGCCGGTGGCGGTAAGTGTGATAGCCGCGCCCAAACAGCGTCGCAAGCACGACGAGCAGTACGAGCAGTACCAGGGCCGCGCTCGCACAAGCGCCACCGTCGGTGCGGGTTCCGGTGCGGGTCGAACGGCCGCGTCCCGCGCCGGCGGGCAGCGTGCGACTTGGCATGCCGCTGATCGCGACGCCGGCCTCCTGGGCGACCTTGTTTGCGAGCACCAGCGTGCCCTCGTAAATGCCGCGCCCGTAATCGCCCTTCTTAAAGTGCGGCGCGAAAACCTCGCGGCCGATGCGCCCGCAAAATGCGTCCGGCAAAGTTCCTTCCAAGCCGTAGCCCACCTCGATCTTCGCCCGCCGGTCCTGGACGGCGACCACGATCAGTACGCCGTTGTCCTTGCCCTTCTGTCCCAGCTTCCAGCGTTCGAAGACGCGCACGGCGTAGGACTCGATGTCGTCGCCGCCCGTCGTCTTGACCGTCAGCACGAGCATCTGGGCGGTGGTCTTCTGTTCCAGCTCCTTCAGGAACTCGTTGAGCCGCTGCACGTTGGCACGGTCGATGACGCCGGCGAGATCGACGACGTATTCAGTCGGCCGGGCAGGCAGCTCCTGCGCGAACAGGCCCGGCGCTGGGCTGAGCAACAGGAGGAGCATCCAGGCCGCCCGAATGCCGAGTGTCGCCTGGTCGCCTTTCACCTGCATGGTATTCGCCGATCGTAGGCCGGCGTTCGCCGGGCGCATATTCCAAGTCGGCATGATTTCTATAATCGCTCCGTGGAACGGGCCAGGCCGTCCACGTAGGACGCCAAAGCAGCCAGGTCTTCGTAGAATTGCCGGAACGTCTCCAGGTCCACCTGACGCGCCCCCCCGACCACCCGCGCGAGGCCCTCGAGCTTCGCGCCGGCGACCTCTACCGCTGTTCCGATCAGCCCGGCGGACAGGCGTGGCGCTTCGCGGCCGGCAAGGTGGAGGATACCGCGCAGAACACGGGCGGTGCGCTCGCTCTCGTCGCGGAACAGCTCGCCCAGGCGCTTGTACTCCCCGACGGCTGCCAGGAGCCCCTGCCGCAGGGAGATCAGCGCGCTCTTGAGCTCGCGCTCGCATTGCAGGCGAACGTCGCCGCGCTCGAACTGGAGCGCCGCGAAATGGTCCGCGCCGCAAACCAGGACGTGGAGCTGCTGAATCTCCAGCAGCTCGAGCGGGAACGCATCGCTGGACGCCGCGATGTACTCGGGCGTCATGATCAGCGGGGCGCGCAGTCCCAGCTTGCCGAACCGAATGCCCTCGCGCGCCAGCCGGTCCAACAAGCCCAGATCGAACCGGCGGAAGACGACGACGCTCCGGGCCGGCGTGCCGGCATACAGCGGATCATCGGCCAGCCAGCCGCCGAACGCGCTCAGGCCGAGGAGGTCCTCCCCGGCCAGTCCGGCCAGCGCGCGCGCCAACTCAGTGAAGGCCGCCTGCGCATTGGCCGGCAACCCGGCCGTGTCGATCGTCGGCTCAGCCATCTGTGCACCTCGTACTCATGGCGGCATTGTAGAAGAGCTTCGCTGCGCTGCCAGTCTCCAGCCGCCAGGTTCGCGCGGTTCGCAGCTTGTGCGCGAGCCAGAATGCGGCCGACAACTTCCGACAAACGTCGCACGCCTTTCGCCGAATACCCTTGCCTCAAGAGGTATACTGAGAGGTAGAGGCAGGCTCCGCTTTCCGGGCAGTCTCGGGGAAACGGGGCGAAAGTGCACACACCATACTCCGCCAAGGTACCGCCTTGGCCACCCGCAGCGGAGGTTCGCGCCGCAACGGGGTCGCGGACGACACGGGCAGTGAACGACCATTCGATCCATCTGAACGAGGAGGAAGCATGATGAGCGCGGCTCGAGGGCGAAACGCGACCGTGAGCCGGTACGTGGTGACAGTGGCGGTGACGAGCGTGGCGGCCTTGGCCGTCGCGGTGCTCGGGGGCACGTTGGAGGGACAACATGCTGCGGCCCAGATCAGCAAGGAGCACTACATCGCCGTACACAGCGACCTGCTGTACACGCACGACGCGGACGACCGGCTGTTCGGCGTGGAACATGATCTGGCCCGCGACAACATCCTCATGCTGCTGGCCTCGTACGGCCTGAACGCGTACCTCGAGCCGTTCACCATTTACGGTTATCCCTCCTGGAACGTCGTCGGCGAGATGCCGGGCACGACACGCCCGGACGAAATCTACATCATCGGAGGTCACTACGACTCGATTTCCTGGGAGGGCGGAAGCCCGGCGGGCAACGCCGGGGCCGACGACGACGCCAGTGGCGTGGCAGCCGTGCTCGAGATCGCGCGGCTGGTCTCGCAATGGTCCTCGGAGGCCACGATCCGGTTCATCGCGTTCGACCGCGAGGAGTGGGGCCTTTATGGAAGCCAGCACCATGCCGGCGTGCATCAGAACGAGGACATCCACGGCATGTTGTCGCTGGACATGCTCGCATGGCGGGCCACGCCGCACAGCCTGGCGGAGATTGCCGGCCGGTCAAGCTCGGGCGGGGTGAAGGCTGCGCTGGCCAGCGCACTGGCGGATTACGCCGGGATCACCGCCGTTGACGTCGGCCAGGGCGACTACAGCGACCACGCTCCGTTCGAGTGGTACGGTTTCCAGGCCGCCTGTCTGAGCGAGTACGACATTTTCTTGAACCCCTACTACCATACGCCGCTCGACCGCATCGAGACCACGGGCAACATCGATTATGAGTACGCGATCGCGCTCACGCGCGGGGTGATGGGCTGGCTGGTCGACGCGGCCGGGATCGCGCCGGGCCACCTCGCCGGCGACATGAACTGCGATGGAGAAGTGGACGGAGCCGACATCAACCCGTTCGTGCTGGCGCTTACGAACCCCGCCGGCTTCGACGCCGCGTATCCCGATTGCCACCAGATCAACGCCGACTGCAACGGCGACGGGCAGGTGGATTTCGCGGACATCAACCCGTTCATGGCGATGTTCTGGGGGCCGTGCGGCGGGCCGCAAGCGGTCGCAAAACTCTGGGCCGCGGGCGAACCAGACGACCTCATGGGCACAACCGTTTCCGTCCGTGGGAGCGTCGCGGCGGTCGGGTCGAACGCGGAGAACCTGGGACGCTACACCGGCACCGTGCTCGTCTGCGAGCAGGCTGACGGGTTGTGGGTGGAAACGGCCCGGCTGTCGTCGCCGGCCGGCAGTCCGGACGACTTGTTCGGACAGGCGGTCGCGGTCGATGGGGATACGTTGCTGGTCGGCGCGGCGGGCGACAGCACTTCGGCCCTTTATGCCGGCGCGGTCTACGTCTTCCAGCCGAGCGCGGGCCTCTGGACGCAGACGGACAAACTGGTCGCCGCGGGCGCAGCGGCGTGGGACGGCTTCGGCCAGGCCGTCGCGCTGCGCGGTGACACGGCGGTAATCGGTGCGCCGGGCGCGGACGGTGTGGCCCCGGACGCCGGGGCGGCCTATGTGTTCGAACGAGTGGACGGTGCCTGGATTCAGACGGCCGCGCTGGCCCTGCCGGACGGTGCCGACTATGACTCCTTCGGGTCCTCGGTCGCAACCGATGGTGAGAGGATCGTGGTGGGCGCGACCTACCACGGCGATCGCGGTGCGGCGTACGTATACGAGCGCGTCGGGGATGCGTGGTGGCAGACTGCCAAGCTGATTGCCGACGACGGGATTCCGGGCGACCGTTTCGGGTGTGACGTTGCGCTGGATGGGGACACGGTGGTCGTCGGTGCTCATCGTCTCATGTGGGGTGAGATGGGCCGCAGCATGGCTTACGTCTTCCAGCACCACTCTGGTACCTGGACCCCCGCGACCCGGCTCGGCGTCTGGAACCACGTCGCCGGAGTGTCAGTGGCAATCGATGGCAACACGATTCTCATCGGGCGGGACGGGGGCGATGTGCCGGCCGGCACCGGGACGGTCTACGTCTTCGAGCCGGTCGGCGGCGCCTGGAAGCAGACGGGGCAGCTCGGCATCTGGGACGGCATCGGCGGGGACCGTTTTGGAGGTGATGTCGCCTTGGACGGCGGCACGGCGTTCGTGGGCGCCCCGCTGCATTCTCTGTGGGCGACGGCAATCGGTGCGGCGTACGTTTTCACGCTCACCGGCGATGGCACGCCTTGGCTCGTCGAGCAGCCGGCTGATCAGAGTGTCGCGCCCGGCGAGTCGGCCACCTTCCGCGTGACCGCCGCCGCGCCGCTGGCGCTGACGTACGCGTGGCGCAAAGACGGTCAGCGATTGACCGATGATGAGCACTGGTCGGGGACAACGACGGCCAGCCTGACGATCAGCGCGGTGGGTCCGGAAGACGCCGGCGCATACAGCGTCGTCGTGCACAGCCTGTGCGGTACGGTAGTCAGCGAACCCGCGGTTCTGACCGTGCAGCAGGGGGCCAAGTGGTCGAAATGACCGCGCGCTGAGCGGGGCGTCGTGGGAACTGCCGGCTACAGGCAGGCGGCAAGCTGCCCCTCCAACTCCGCCGCCATCGTGACCGGCCGCCGGCACGCGTTGTTGCGGCAGACGTAGGCCGTCGGCCGGCCGTTGACCTGCACGCGTTCGGCCAGCAGCGGTGACGCGACGCGCGTTTCGGGCCCCGCCGGGTTGTGCAGCATCAGGACACGGTTGGGCAGATACGTGTCGTGCACCGTCCTGAGCAGGGCCTGCGTCTCGGGCCGCGCCGGGTCGCCGACGATCGCGATCTCCGCCGGGCCGCTGCACGCGAAGTCCACCGCGGCCAGAAAACGCTCGGACGTCCACGGCGAGCCGTGTACCTGGCCGGACCACGCGCGGATCATGCGGTCCGCCAACGCCCGTAGCGTCTTGTCGCCGAGCATCGCGGACAGCCGAAGCAAGTTCATCAGTTGTACTGAGTTCCCCGCCGGCACCGCCCCATCCCGCATGTCCTTGCTGCGGACGAGCAGCGGTTCATGAGCGCGCGGCGTGAAGAAGAAGCCGGCGCCTTCCTCGTCCCAGAACTCCGCGAGCACCACGCGGTTGAGTTCCGCGGCCCGGACGAGCCAGCGCGGCTCGAAGGTCGCTTCGTACAGCTCGAGCAGTCCCTCAATCAGCGCGGCATAGTCGGCGAGGAACGCGGTGCCTGACGTCTGGCCGCGACAAAACGACCTCCGCAGGCGTCCGTCGTGAAGCTGCTCCTTCAGGATGAAATCGGCAGCGCGGGCCGCGGCGTCCACGTAACGCCGCTCGTCCAGCACGCATCCGCCGCGCGCCAGACTCGCGATCATCAGGCCGTTCCATTCGCACAGGACCTTGTCGTCGAGGGCCGGCGGCACGCGGCCCGCCCGCGCGGCCAGCAGTTTCTCGCGCCCGCGCGTGAGGCGCCGCTCGCACTCCTCCGGGCTGATGGCGAACAACTTCGCGCAGCACTCGTAGCTGCGCAGCGCGCGCAGGACGCTCTTCGGCGCGTCGGGGTCGTGCGGGTCTCTCCAGTTCCCGGACTCGCTGACGTCGAAATGCGCGCAGAAGAGCTTCCCCTCGTCGTCGCCGAGAATCTCCATGACTTCCCGGTGCGTCCAGACGTAGTACTTGCCCTCGACGCCCTCGCTGTCCGCGTCGCGCGAGCTGTAGAAGCCGCCCCCGGGCGCCTGCAAGTCGGCCAGGACATAATCGAGGATCCCCCGCGCCACCTGGGCGTACCGGGGCCGGCGCGTGAACTGGTACGCGTCCAGGTAGACCCGGCTGACCAGCGCCTGGTCGTACAGCATCTTCTCGAAATGCGGCACGTGCCACTCCACGTCCGTGCTGTACCGGTGAATGCCGCCCCCGAGCTGGTCGTAGATCCCGCCCATCGCCATGTGATCCAGAGTCAGCTGCACGAGCTGCACAAGCTGCTGCCGCCGCGCGCCGCCCTCCGGCTGCCGAGCGGCCGAACGCAGCATCAGGTCCAGCGCCATGCTGGGCGGAAACTTGTTGGTGCTCCCGCTGACCAGGCCCCCGCTGACCGGGTCCAACGCGCCCGCCAGCATCTCAACCGTCTGATCGACCACGGCCAGCGACAACTCCTCCGCCGACCGCGGCGCGGCCAACAGACTGCCGCAGACGACCTCCGTCAGCTTGTCCGCTTGAACCGCGATCTCCGCGCGGTGCTGCCGCCACGCCTTTCCGATCGCCTGGCAAAGCTCCAGGAACCCCTGCCGCCCGCCGCGGGTGGTAGGGGGGAAGTAAGTGCCGGCGAAGAAGGGCTTGAGCTCCGGCGTGAGCCACACGCTCATCGGCCAGCCGCCCTGGCCCTGGTTCAGGACCAGCGTGGCCTGCATGTAAATCTCGTCGAGGTCGGGCCGTTCCTCGCGGTCCACCTTGATGTTCACGAAGAGTTCGTTGATCGCCGCCGCCACGTCCGCGTTCTCGAAGCTCTCGTGCGCCATCACGTGGCACCAGTGGCAGGCGGCGTAGCCGATGCTCAGGAAGATCGGCCGGTCCTCGCGGCGGGCCTTCTCCAGGGCTTCGGGGCCCCACTCGTACCAATCCACCGGGTTGTGCGCATGTTGTTGCAGGTACGGCGACGTGGCGCGGGCCAGCCGGTTCGGGGACGCCGCTGGGGGCTTGGTCATGTCGCGTCTCACTCGGCCTCCGGGTGGATCGGTCGCGGCTCCAGCGTCCGGCAGCCGTGCTGCCAGCGCGGCGGCTGCCCCTGCAAGTTCCTGTCGGGTCACCTGCTCCTCGTCGCAGCCGGCTTGCCCGGCGTTTGACGCCTGATTCTTGGCGCGCCGCCGCGGAAATCAACGCCGCCCCCGGGCCGTTGGCCGGCTTTGAGCCCGGCCGGTACACTACGGGCAGATCTTCGCCGGCGAGGGGCAGGCACTGTGGCGTGGCGCCCACCGCAGGCAGGGAAATCAGCGACCCCAAGACGACAGGAGAGGTGCACGTGGCGAAGCGAACAATCGTGACGATGCCCGGCGACGGAATCGGCAAGGTAGTGTTGCCCGAGGCGCTGCGCGTCCTCCAGGCGGCGGGCTTCGAGGCGGACTACGTTCACGGCGACATCGGCTGGGACTTCTGGATCAGCGAGGGCAATGCGCTGCCGCAGCGCACCGTCGAGCTGCTCGAGAAGCACAAGATCGGGCTCTTCGGTGCGATCACGTCCAAGAGCAAGGACAAGGCCGAGGCCGAGCTGTCGCCGGCGCTGAAGGGCAAGGGCTACACGTACTACAGCCCGATCGTCACCATGCGCCAGCACTTCAACCTGGACATCTGCATCCGCCCGTGCATCTCGTTCCCCGGCAACCCGCTTAACTACGTCCGCAAGCGGCCGGAGGGCGGCACCGAGGAGCCGAACATCAACGTCGCTGTCTTCCGGCAGAACACCGAGGGTCTGTATGCCGGCGTCGAGTGGACCAACCCGCCGGAGAACGTCCGCAAGGCCTTCGAGACGCACAAGAAGTGGGCCGCCTTCAAGAACGTCCCGCCGCAGGAATTGGCCGTCTCGCTGCGGATCATCACTCGCGAGGCCAGCCGGCGGATCTGCAAGGCCGCCTTCGAGTACGCCAGGAAGTTCGGCTACAAGTCGGTCACGATCTGCGAGAAGCCCAACGTGCTCCGCGAGACCAGCGGGCTGTTCACCGCCGAGGGCAAGGCCGTCGCCAAGGACTACCCCGGCATCGCCTGCTGGGAGACCAACATCGACGCCCAGATGATGTGGCTCTCCAAGAACCCCGAGGAGTACGGCGTGATCGTGTGCAGCAACATGTTCGGCGACATCGCCTCGGACGCGTTCGCCGGGCTGGTCGGCGGGCTGGGTTTCGCGTGTTCCGCGAACATCGGCGAGGAAGTGGCGGTGTTCGAGCCGACGCACGGCAGCGCCCCGAAGTACGAGAAGCTCCAGCCCTCGATCGTGAACCCGATCGCGATGATCCTGAGCGCGTGCATGATGCTGGATCACATCGGTGAAACGCAGAAGTCCGACCGGATCAAGGCGGCCATCGCGGCCGTGGTGGCCGAAGGCAAAGTGCGGACGTACGACATGCTCCGGCTGCCCGGCGGCCCGGACGTATTCCAGAAAGGTGCGGCGAACACGACGCAGATGGCGGACGCGATCATCGGCAAGCTGTGACGGCGGTTGTCGGCCCGGGACGGAGTACGATCTACAGGGCACAGCGCGGCGGCGTCCGTCGAACAAACACGGAGGAGCTGACATGAGCCAGCGGCTGTTGCTTGTAGGTTACGTGGTGCCGGCCATCGTGTCCGGGTTGGTTCTTGCGGCGGGGTGCGAGCGCAAAGCCGCCCCCCCGCGAGCTACCGCAACCGCACCATCGACCGCGCCGACCACGCTGCCCGCCGATCGGGACGGGCTCCTCGCGGCCCTACGCGCCGCGGAGCAACGGGTTGCGGAGGACCCCAACGACGCGGCGGCGTATGTCGAGCGCGGCCGGCTGCGACACCGCCTGTCCAACTTCGAGCCTTCGCTGCGGCGCGGCGAGCTGTCCGTGTCGGCTTGGGACGATTTCCGCACCGCCCACGAGCTGGCCGGGGGGACGTGGGATTTCCCGGATCCCTTCGAGGCGCTCGAGCGTGCGCTGCGAGACCCGCGCGCGCGCATCGATATGCCGGACACGCCCCGCGGGGCGGCGGCGCGCGGCTCAGTGGAAGCGCTTCTGGGCGCGGAAGCGATCGCCGGCGACCTGGAGATGATCCCCATCTGCGCCCAGCTCGTACAACGCGCGAGCGCGATTGACGAGCATCATCCGCGTGTACGCGTCCGGCGCGTGCTGATCGAGGCCGAGATGACCGACGACTGGCGCAGCGCAGTCAAGTCGCTGGTCGCCATGTCCAAGGAAGATGCGTTGCGCGAGCTGCCGGCCTTGTGGCACGGCCTGGCGTACGCGCGCCAGCAGGCCGGTGACGTCCCGGCGGCCGTTCACGCGTATCGGCGCTGCCTGGAGCTGGACCCCGGACGCGAGTCGTCCAAGGTTTGTTTGGCGATTCTGCTTGGCCACCTGGAAGAATACGAGGAGGCCGACCGCCTGAACGAGGAAATCTGCGCCAACAACCCGAACGCGCTGTTCGCGCACAACAACTACGCGGCCTCCCTGAACGAGCGCGGCCAGTACCAGAAGGCGGCCGACGTGCTGCGGCCCATCATGGAGCGCAATCCGGGTTTCCCGATGGGCTGGAGCAATCTCGGACGAAGTTACGAAGGCCTGCGCGATTACGCGTCGGCCGTCGAGGCGTACGAGATGTTTGCGCGAGTCCTTCCACTGGAACCCAACGGGCCGTACTACGTCGCTCGTGCCTACCGGGCTTGGGGCCGGCTGGAAGAGGCCCTGGAGGCCTTCGATCGGTCGCTGGCGCTCGCCCCCAACGCCATCGGGAGCTTGGCCGACTCAGCGCAAACCCTGGCCGACCTGGGCCGCTACGACGAGGCGGAGTCCCGGTTCCGCAAGGCGCTGCGTCAGAAGCCCGGCAGCGGGTTTCTCCTGAGCCACTTCGGGTACTTCCTGTATGCCCAGAAACGCTACGACGAAGCCCGGGACGCTCTGGAGTCGGCCCTGGCGGACAGGAACATCCGGCTGGGTGACCACTTCATGAGTGTCCACAATCTCGCTCACTTGGAGTTGGACGTGGGACGTCCCGAGCGTGCCATCGAGGTCGCGGAGTCTTGCTACCGCAAGTACTCGGATTACGAGCGCGCCTTCAGCGAGCTGTATCTGGTGCTGCATGGGGCCGGAAGGACGGAAGACGCCGCGGCCCTGCTCGAGAAAGCAGGCTCCGCCCACCCGGACTGGGGAAGCCCACACTCCTGGCGCGCGGTGCGGCACGTCGAGGCCGGGCGATACGCGGAGGCACTGATCAGCTACCAGCGGGCCTTGGAAGTCCGCCCGGACGCAAGCGAGCTGGTGTATTGCGCTTTTCTTCACTGGCTGCTTGGCCGGCCCGGTGACGCACTGAAGAACTTCTACGCCGCGCTGGAGTTCTCGCCGGGGGAACCGTACGCCAGCGCTTGTCTCTGGATTCTCGAGAAGGAGCGCGGCGACGAACCCACCGGGGCGCGGGTCGTGGCCGATGCCCTCCGGCGCGGCGGGCTTACCCGCTGGGGTGAGCTGCTGCTGCGCTACGTCGGCGGCAAGATCACGTCCGACGAGCTGCTGGCCGGCGCGACACAGCCGGGAGAACGGTGCGAGGCCTACTTCTACGTGGGCGAGCACGCACGTTTGGAGCACGGTCCGGACGCTGCCGCTCCCTGGTATGAGAAGTGTGTGCGGGAAGATCAGCCGAATTATTGGGAAACGAAGTTGGCCCAGGTCCGATTGAAGGGCGCGAAGTGAGGCGAGAACCCAGACGTGTCCAGGAACGGCGCCGCGCGCACGACGCAGACGGCGGACGCGGTTATCGCAGAGTTGTGATATCGTGAGGGTGTGCGTAGCAGCCGACCTCCCGATCGGCCGTCCCCCGCTTCCTGGTGGCTGTCGGCCATTTCCGGCCCCCCCAGTTCCGCCTGGAGCACCTGACAACATCCCCCTCCCGTTGAGGAAGGTGGCAGAGGATCTGCCAGACGGTCTTAGACTGTCGCGGCCGCCACCTGCTTCTCGAACGTGTACACCTCGCCGGCGGTGTCGACGACGATCGTGTCGCCCGGGGCGAAGTCGCCGCGGAGAATTCGTTTGGCGAGCGGGTTTTCGATCTGCTGCTGGATGAGGCGCTTCAGCGGCCGGGCGCCGTAGACCGCGTCGTAGCCGTCGGTAGCGAGCAGTTCCTTCGCCCCGTCCGTAAGCACTAGCTTCATGCCCGTCGCCTGGGGGCCCGTACCGCCGGCCAGACGCCGCTGAAGCAGTGAAACCTGGCGGTCCACGATGCCGCGCAGGTCCTTGCGGGACAGCCGCTGGAAAATGATCGTCTCGTCGATCCGGTTGAGAAACTCCGGGCGGAAGTGCCGCTTGAGCTCGTCTTTGACCTTCCGTTCGATTTCCAGATCGACGCCCACGTCCGAATCAGCACCGGCCATGGCGGCGATGTACTCGCTGCCGATGTTGCTCGTCATCGCGACGATCGTATTGCGGAAATCCACGGTGCGTCCGTGGCCGTCGGTCAGCCGGCCGTCGTCCAACACCTGGAGCAGCACGTTGAACACGTCGCGATGGGCCTTCTCAATCTCGTCGAGCAGGATCACGCTGTACGGCCGCCGGTGCACCGCCTCGGTCAGCCGCCCGCCTTCCTCGTAGCCGACGTAGCCCGGCGGAGCACCGATCAGCCGGGCGACACTGTGCTGCTCCATGAACTCGCTCATGTCGATGCGGACGAACGCGGCCTCGTCGTCGAAGAGAAACTCCGCCAGCGCCTTGCAAAGCTCCGTCTTGCCCACGCCCGTCGGACCGAGGAACAGGAACGAGCCGATCGGACGGTGGGGGTCGCCGAGCCCGGCACGGCTGCGGCGAACGGCGTCGGCGACGGCCCGCACGGCTTCGTCCTGCCCGACCAGCCGCTCGTGCAGGCGCTCCTCCATCTGCATGAGCTTCTCTTTCTCGCCCTGCATCAGTCGCGAGACGGGCACGCCGGTCCATTTGCTGACGACCTCCGCGACCTCCTCCGCGGTCACTTCTTCGCGCAGTAGCCCCTGACCGCCCTTGTGCAGTTCGGCAAGCTTCTGTTCGCGGTCCTTCAACTTGCGATCAAGTTCCGGCAGCTCGCCGTAGCGGATGCGGGCCGCCTTCTCCAGGTCGCCGCGGCGTTGGGCGTCATCGAGCTCGGTCTGCTTGGCGTCAAGCTGGACCTTGAGCGTCTTGAGTGCCTCGATCGCGGCCTTCTCGTTCTCCCACTGGGCGGTCAGCAGGCGATCACGCTCCTTCAGCTCGGCCAGCTCCTTCGCGTTCAATTCGAGCTGCTTCTTGCTGGCGGCGTCGCGTTCCTTCTTGAGGGCCTCGCGCTCGATCTCGAGCTGCATGATCCGGCGGCGCAGCTCGTCCAGTTCGCTCGGGAGCGAGTCGTTCTCAATCCGCAGCCGCGACGCGGCCTCGTCGATCAGGTCGATGGCCTTGTCGGGCAGATGGCGGTCGCTGATGTAGCGGTGCGAGAGCGTCGCCGCCGCGACGAGGGCCGCATCCTGGATGCGTACGCCGTGGTGGGCGTCATAGCGCGGTTTGAGCCCGCGCAGGATGGCGATCGTGTCCTCGACGGTCGGCTCGCCGACGTAGACCGGCTGAAAGCGGCGCTCCAGCGCCTTGTCCTTCTCGATGTTCTTGCGGTATTCGTCGAGCGTAGTGGCCCCAATGCAGCGCAGCTCGCCGCGGGCCAGCGCCGGCTTGAGCAGGTTGCCCGCGTCCGGCGAACCCTCGGTCCGGCCGGCGCCGACGATCGTGTGCAGCTCGTCGATGAACAGGATGACCTGCCCGGCGGACTGCACGACGGCCTGCACGACCGCCTTGACCCGTTCCTCGAACTCACCGCGGTACTTCGCACCGGCGATCAGCGCCCCCATGTCGAGCGCGACGACCTTCTTGTCCTTCAGCGCTTGCGGCACGTCGCCGGCGAGAATCCGCTGGGCCAGTCCTTCGACGATCGCCGTCTTCCCCACGCCGGCCTCACCAATCAGGACAGGGTTGTTCTTCGTCCGCCGGGCGAGGACCTGCATAACGCGGCGGATTTCCTCGTCGCGGCCGATCACGGGATCGAGCTTGCCCTGCCGGGCGGCTTCGACCAAGTCGCGGCCGTAACGCTGAAGCGGTTGATAGGTCTCCTCCGGGTTCTCGGTCGTGACGCTCGCGCTGCCACGGACCTCCTTGAGCGCGGCGAGAATGTCGTCTTTGCGCGCGGCGTTGAGCTTCAGGACTTCCTTGGCCTCGCTCTCCACGTCGGCCAGCGCCAGCAGCAGATGCTCGACGGAGATGTACTGGTCCTGCATCCGCCGGGCTTCCTTCTCGGCCGCGTCCAGAACCTCCACGAGCGCGCGGTGGCCAGCGAGCGACCCGCCAGACTGCTTCGGCAACCGCTGTAGCTCAGATTCGACCATTGCACGAATCTGCCCCACGTGGGCTCCGGCCTTCTGGAGAATCGGCACGACGACTCCGCCGCCGTTGCTGTCGGCCTCCGGCGAAACGAGTGCGGCGAGGAGGTGCAGCGGGGTCACCTCCGGATTGCCGGCGCCGCGGGCGAGCTGCTGGGCCCGCTGTACGGCCTCGGCGGCCTTGATCGTGAACTTGTCCGTCTGCATCGTGAGCATCCTTCCGGGCGGCGCGCGGCCAGCCCGCCTGCTGCGGGGCACGCGGTGTTCCAGGCCAGCAGACACCGCAAGTTGTTACTAGGACAGGATTAACGGATCGGAAGCACACCGGCGCATATGCCAGTTTGGCAGTAGTGGCGGCAAGTCCGTCCCCGGAGCGGCAGCGACGGGCCCCGAACTCAGGGGCGGGATGTCTGCACCGCACTCTCGACGACCAGGAATTCGATCGACCGCAACGCGGGCGTGAGGTCGAGGCCGAGTTGCTCGCGCAACGCCGCGCGGACGGCATCCACGTCAATCGGTTGTGGCTGGCCGTCGCGGACGGGCCGGCGCAGCTTCAGGTCGTACCCGCTGCGCAGGCCGGTCTCGTTGACCACCGGCTGCTGCATGCACTCTTCGAGCTGCTCGGCGAGCAGCGAGAGATCATCGCCCGATAGCGCCAACCGGTTGTAGCCGGGCTGCGCGGGGGGACCCACGACCGGGTGGACGTCGAGCTTCCCGGTCGGAGCTACCAGCAAAAGCACCGCCGTTGTCCGCATCTCGCGGCGCACGGCCAGCCCGAACGAGTCTGCCAGGGCCTTGGCCAGTGCCGCCCGGAGCTGCGGCGCACGGCCGTCTGGAACGAAGATCCGCACGTCGTAGCGCTCGGCCGGCAGCGGCTGCGCCGTAACCACGCGCAGCGCTGAGAGCAACGGGATCGAGCGCTGTGGTTGCTCCGTCGTGCGGTGTGCGATGCTGATCAGGTCCGCCAGCCGGAGGTTGACGCCGGTGAGCGTATGCGCGGATTCGGAAATCCCGACCGTGGAGTCCGCCGCCGGGTCGCGCGTCGGGGTGATGATGGACTCGCCTTCGCCCGTCGGCGACACAGCCGGCGCCGGCTGGTACGCCAGCGCCGGGGCCGGGGGCGGCGGAGTACAGCCCGCGACAAGCAGCACAAGTCCGAAAACCGGCGGAATCCAGCGAAGCAATGGCGAATACATGGCACGAACCCTGGCTACGGTGAATGGACAGCACAGCGGTTTCTACACCGGCACTTCAGCCGCCGAGGGCGGACGCCGCGCCGGCTGCGGGCGGGCGACAGCGCTGCCACGGCGGACGGCCGAGTACCTTGTCTATCGCAAGTGACGCCGGGCCTCAAGGGCGAATCCTGGGCTTCACGTCAATCGGAGGTCCGGAGCGCGAATGCTGGGGGGGCCGCCCCCGCGCCGGCGCACGAGCTCGGATGGATTCCGGGCCGCCCAGGCCCGGTTGGAGCCCCGCCGACGCTGAGTATTCGGAACATCCGCCAAAACCGGCGGTGCCCGCGGTCCTCGTCGTGCTGTGCGGCCGGCCGCTTCTCATAATACGTCGTATTCGGTCCGCTGGGCGGGCATCAACGCACGGCGCGGGAGGCCGTGTCGCGCGCCGGTGCCACCGCGTCGAATCCGGCGTGACGCGCGGAGTATAATTCGACGCACTCGGGAAGTGGACGATTCGTGTCGTCCGCCTGGCAGGCTTCGCCCCCTGGCCCGGTGCTTTCCTGAGGAGGAAGAAGCATGAACGAAGCCGAATTCCAGAAGCGACTGGCTGAGCTCGTGGCCGAGATCGAGACTCTGCCCAAGGAAGAGCGGGAGCGGCTGCGCAAGCTGGCCGACGAGACCCGCGACCGTCACGTGCAGATCAAGAAGAGCGTGGACAGCCTCCAGGAGAGCATCGACTTCCTGCGGCTTGGCATCAAGTACATGCTCTTCGACCTTGAGGCTACCCGCCGCGAGAACGGTTACCTGCGCAAGATGCTCGAGCAGGACCCGAACGGCGACAACAACAACCCCTGAGACGAAATGCAGCGCCGGTCCGCCGCCGCCGGCACGGGCCGCGCTGACCCCGAACGTTTCGGAGACGGAGGACCGAAGCGAACAGAGCCCCCCCAAGCCGAGACCCACACGTGCCTCCGCGACGGGGACATACGGTTTCCAGCACGCCGCGTGGGCCCGACGACCGCCGTCGCCGGGCTCACGTTATTTCTGAGGCGGCGGAGGGGTTCGGCGGCACCTGGTCAGCACTTCCGACTTCCGTCAGCGCGGCGACCCGCGGGGCATCCCCCCATAACCCGTCCAAGTCGTAATACTCCCGGTGCTCCTCGTCAAAGAGGTGGAGCACCACGTCCACGTAGTCGGCCAACAGCCACGACGCGTCCGACGCATCCGCCACGTTGAACGCCGCGCGGTCGCAGGTGGCGGCGTATTCGGCGACGTAGTCCAGGACGGCGTGCATCTGCCGGCTGGACGTCCCGGTTCCGATAACGAAGTAGTCCGCGAGGTTGCTGAGCCCGCGCAGGTCCAGCACGACCACGTTCTCGATCTTGTTCTGCTCCGCAAGCCGTGCGACGGCGATGGCAAACAGCCGCGCGGAGTCCTCCGCGGCTTCCGGCACCGGCGCCAGGGCGCGCACCTCAACCTCATCCATGCAAGTCATTGTACGTGCGCCGGCCGCTTGGGCCAATGCACGAATCGGCCTATCCGCCGAGGCCCAGATAAGCGCTGATCAGCGGCGCGTACTTGACGATCAGTCCGGCGAACACGACGGACACCATGCTCATCAGCTTGATGAGGATGTTCAGACTCGGGCCGGACGTGTCCTTGAACGGATCGCCGACCGTGTCGCCGACCACGCCGGCTTTGTGGTCGTCGGAGCCCTTGCCATAGACGATGCGCTCGGGGTTTCCGGATTTCACGGCCAGCTCCGCCCGACTGACGATGGCCTCGCGCACGCGGGCCGGGAGCTTCTCGCGAATGGCCGCGTCCTCCACGACCTGCTTCGCGGTGATCTTCCCGAACGTCTCGATGAGCTTCTTGGCGTTGTCCCAGGCCCCACCGGCGTTGGCCATGAAGATGGCGACGGCAAACCCGGAGGTCAGGCCGCCGGCCAGCAGGCCCATCACTCCCGGTACATCGAATATCAGGCCGACCACGACCGGCACGATGATGGCCATGAGCGACGGGATGATCATCTCGCGCTGTGCGCCGCGCGTGGAAATCGCCACGGCCCGCGCGTAGTCGGGCACCCGCTCGCCGCCGTGCTCCACCGGCGTCCGCGGCCAGTGGTCCGGGTTCGTCACGTAGGTTTCGTCGTGCCCCTGGGCCCGCAGGTAGGCCCGCATCTTCTCAAACTGGATGCGGCATTCCAGCATCATCCGGTAGGCGGCCCGTCCGACAGCCTGCATCGTCATGGAGCAGAAGACGAACACCAGCAGCACCCCGCAGAACAGCCCGCCGAGCGTCTGCGGGTTCATCAGCGTGACGTTGTAGAACGTCATGTACTGGGCCATCGAGGCCCGGCGGGCATTGACCAGCCGGAGCGTGTGGCCTTCGAACTGCGCCTCGCGCACCCCCTCCTCGTCAGCGGGGCCAATGTTCCGGATCTTGGTCGCGACCGTGAGTTCCTTCGGCACGGGCCGCGGCTCCAGGATCATCAGGCAGCCGAAGTCGCCGTCGGTGACGCCCGTGCCCAACCGCTGTGCAAGCTTGCCGTGTCCGTAGTAGACGGCCGCGTCGGCCGCGGGCGCGCCAACGGCGCTTGCGCTTTCGATTTGCATCATCTCGGCCCGCGCCTCGCGAACCTGGCCGATCCGCACTTCCTCGACGTACGCCGCCAGCAGCGCCAGGGCCGTCAACGCCGCCGACCCGATCGCAAAACCCTTGCCCGTGGCTGCGGTCGTGTTTCCAAGGGAGTCCAGCGCGTCCGTGCGGTGGCGGACATAGGGTTCCTGGCCGGTCATCTCGGCATTGCCGCCGGCGTTGTCGGCGATGGGGCCGTAGGCGTCGGTGGCCAGCGTGATGCCCAGCGTCGCCAGCATCCCGACCGCCGAAATGCCGACCCCGTAGAGCCCGAGCAGGAACTCGTGGCCGCCGCCGGCCGCGATAAACGCGACGAGAATCGCGATGACGCACGTCGTAATCGCGGCCCAGGTGCTCTTCATCCCGGTCGCAATGCCGGCGATGATCACGGTGGCCGGCCCGGTGATCGCCTGCGCGGAGATTTGCTTGGTCGGACTGAACTCGTAGCTCGTGTAGTACTCGGTGGCGTACCCGATCACGTTGCCGGCGATCAGCCCGGCCAGGATGGCCACCCAGATGCCGATGAAGTTCACCCCGTCGATACCCCGCAACAGCAGAGCGCAGACGATGAAGGCCGCAACCGCGATCAGGCCGCTGCTGCCGTAGATGCCCATGCGCAAGGCGTTGAGCAACTGTCCCATCGTCGCGTCTTCTTTCGTCCGGACCAGGTAGATGCCGACGATGGAAAGCATGATTCCGACGCCGGCCAGCACCATCGGGGCCGAGACCATCTTCAGCGCCGGCGTCAGTGCCTCGCCGTGCTCTCCGCCATACAGGGCGCTGACGGCCGCCACGCCGAGGGCGGCCGTGGCCAGGATCGAGCCGCAGTACGACTCGAACAGGTCGGCGCCCATGCCGGCGACGTCGCCGACGTTGTCCCCGACGTTGTCCGCGATGGTGGCGGGGTTGCGCGGGTCGTCCTCAGGAATCCCCGCTTCGACCTTGCCCACCAGGTCGGCCCCGACGTCGGCCGCCTTGGTGTAGATGCCGCCGCCCACGCGGGCGAACAGCGCCTGCGAGCTGGCCCCCATGCCGAAGGTGAGCATCACCACCGTGATGTCGTTGAGCGACATGTTCTGCGTCCAGTCGAACGGCAGGATGCCGGAGTAGAGCAGGACGAACCAGCCGCAGATGTCGATCAACCCGAAGCCGACCACGATCAGCCCCATCACCGCGCCGCTGCGAAACGCCACGACCAGCCCGTCGTTCAGCGACTTGCGCGCCCCCGCCGCCGTCCGGTGCGACGCCCGCGTCGCCGTGTTCATGCCGAGCCAGCCGCACAGGCCGCTCCAGAAACCGCCCGTCAGGAACGCGGCGAACACGATCTTGTGCTGGACCTCGAGCGACCAACCCATCCAGTACAGGATTGCCGACACCACGATGAAGAAGATGGCGACGACCTTGTACTGCTGTTTCAGATACGCCAGGGCGCCCTCGCGGACGTACCCCGACACGCGCTGCATGTCTTCGTCCCCCTCGTCCGACCGCAACATTGACTTGTAGAAGAGCCGCGCGAAGACGAGCGCCAGCAGCGCTCCGATCGGCGCGATCCACCAGACGACCGGTAAGTCCGCCAGCGAACGCGCCGCGTGTGCTTCCGCCGACGGCAGCGTCGCAGCCGACTCGGGCTGCGCCAGGGCGGCGGGCAAGATGCCGACGAGAGCTGCGAAGCACAGGACTTGCAGGTACGCCGTGCGATGGGGTCGGCTCGGTCGAACCACGGAACATCCTCCTTGTACAGCGCGGGATACTGCCGTTGATACGCCGCGGGCCCGGCTAGCGCGCCACACCCGGCCACCGCGTCAAGAAGCTGAATACTCTACTTCAAATGGGGCTGGAGACAATGGCCGGCAAGCATCCAATCGTGCCGCAGGCGTAGAACCGGCCGCGTTGCCCCGCCAAGCCGGGTGGACGCCCCGGCGCGCCTGCCCGCGCCTCCGGACCTTCGCGGGCGGAGGGAACGGTGGGGCCGCCGATGGCGACGGCGAGTTGCCCCCTACACGCGAGCCCCCGCCAGTGGACACCCCCGCCCCGTTCCGCACCGCCCGGTGCGGCACCGCGCCCACCCCGCCGGTGTGCCCTGGACCCGCTCCGGCTGCTGCTCCAACTACAGCAGCAACAGGTCCTTCTGAATCCTCTTCAACGACTTCCGGGTCTTGCGCCGGCGGCGCTCGGACGGCTTCTCGTAGTAACTGGTTCGCTTGATGTCCCGTGTGAGCCCCTCCTTCTCACACAGCTTCTTGAAACGCCGTACCATCTGCTCCACGGATTCGCTGCCACGCGCCTTAACCCGAATCATGCACACCGGACCTTTCTAAACACGATCGACTCCTTAGCAGCCAGTTTCGTCGGCCCCGCGGGCCGCCCAATCCTTAATTCTCTAAGTATACCGAATGTCCCCCTAGCCGCAAGGTGGCCTCCGGTCGGCCCTGGGGGGGGGCGTTCGCCGCGCGCGCGGCGCGCGCCATAATTGACCGGGGAGCGAGTCGCCGGTAGATTAGTAAGTTTTCCCGTACCGAGTGCGGTACGGATCGCGGTTAGCCCGTTGCCAGGGACGACATGCAATGAGTATCAGTCAAATCGGTCGGTCCATCGCTGAATCTGCCACGCTGAAGCTGAACGAGACGGCGGCCATCCTGCGGGCCAAAGGCGAGCCCGTCATCCATCTCGGCGGCGGCGAGCCGAAAACCAAGCCGCCGATCGACGCGCTGGTCACCGCCTCGGCCCTGCTGAACTCTGGTGAGATTCGCTACACGCCGGCGGACGGCATCCCCGCCCTCAAGCAGGCCGTGATCCGCTACATGGACGAGTTCTACGACCGCAAGGTGCAGCCGGAGAACATCATTTGCTCCGGCGGAGCCAAGCAGTCGATCATGGTCGCCCTCCAGGCCATCCTCAATCCGCAGGAGGAGGTCATCTACCCGGCGCCCTACTGGGTGAGCTACCCCGAGATGGCCAAGCTGTGCGGCGGGGTCGGCGTCCCGGTGTACGCCGAAGACGGCACCTTCTACCCCCGCATCCAGGACATCGAGGCCAAGCTAGGCCCCTACACGCGGGCAGTCATCATCAACAGCCCCAACAACCCGACCGGCGCGATGTACCCCGAGCAGTTCATCGCCGAGATCGTCGAGCTGTGCGAGAAGCGCGATCTGTACCTCATCATGGATGACATCTACCACCGGCTGATCTTCGACGGCCGCAAGCCGATCAACTGCTACAAGTACGCCAAGAATCTGGACGAATCCTCCAAGCTCATCGTCGTCAACGGCGTCTCGAAGCAGTACGCCATGACCGGCTTCCGCATCGGCTGGGCCGTGGCAAACAAGAAGCTCATCCGCGTGATGACGAACATTCAGAGCCATCAGACCTCCGGCCCGTCGGCGCTCTGCCAGCAGGCGGCGGTCGGGGCCCTGAACGGCGTGCAGTCAAGCGTCGAGAGCCTGCGGGTGACCCTCGAGAACAACCGCAACGTGCTGGTCGAGCGCCTCAACACGTTTCGCGGCGTGAGGGTGTCCAAGCCGGATGGGACTTTCTACTGCTTCGCCGACTTCAGCGCGTACGGCAAGAGCTCGCAGAAGCTGGCGCAGCGCTTGCTGGACAAGGTGCGCGTGCTGGTGATGCCGGGGATCGAGTTCGGCTTGGACGGGTATCTGCGGATCAGCTACTGCGGGACAGTAAAGGACATTACCGAGGGCATCGAGCGGATGAAGTGGGTGCTCGACCCGGAGGCCCCGAACGAGCTGTACCTCGGGAACCGGAAGCTGGTACGAGACTGGTAGCGGTCGGGACGCAACAAGTAGCGGTCTGAGGGATGGCAAAAGCGGCAAGAAAGAAGGGGCCGCATGGGGCCGCAAAGACGGCGAGCGCCGTAGTCCCGCTACAACAAATCGAACAGGCGATCTACCTCATCCGCGGCCTGCGCGTGATGCTGGACACCGACCTCGCCGCCTTCTACGGCGTCCCGGTCCGGGCGCTCAATCAGGCCGTCAAACGAAACGCGGCCCGCTTTCCGGGCGATTTCGTATTCCAAGTGACCCAAACGGAAGCCGCATCTTTAAGATCACAAATTGTGACCTTAGACGTCGGTGACAGCTCCAGGGCCGATGCGCCGCGCACTCCGTCGCGGCGTGGGAGACACCGCAAGTACCTGCCGCACGCCTTCACAGAACATGGCGCCATCATGGCCGCGACGGTCCTGAATTCCGAGCGTGCCGTGCAGGTCAGCGTCCTCGTCGTGCGCGCCTTCGTGCGCCTGCGACAGATTCTGGCCGAACACCGCGACCTGGCCCGGCGCATCGAGGCCCTGGAACGCGAGTTTACGCACAAGACGTCGGAGCACGAGCAGCATATCCGCCGCATTTACGAGATTCTGGACGATCTGATGAACCCGCCCGCGCCGCCGAAGAAAGGGCGGATCGGGTTCGCAGGCTGAGAGCCTTTTCGGAGCGTAACGATGAAGTACCTCGAATTCGACACCCCCGCCACCAAGCAGGCCGGCGACCTGGCCAGCGACTACAAGCTGCACAACCTCGGGTTGCAGCACCTCGACCGCGTCTTCTGGAACCTCCCGTTCGAGGCCCTCGTCGAGGAAGCCGTCTTCCGGAACGAGGGCAAGATCGTGACCGGCGGCGCCCTGCTGGTGAACACCGGCCAGCACACGGCCCGGGCCGCGGCGGACAAGTTCATCGTCCGCGAGGAATCCACCGCGGACAAGATCTGGTGGGGCGAGTACAACCGCCCCTTCGCGCCCGACAAGTTCAACGGGCTCGTCGCCCGCATGCAGTCCTTTCTCATCGGCGAAGAGCTCTTCGTGCAGGACTGCTACGCCGGCGCTGACCCGAACTACCGCATGCCGATCCGCGTCATCACGGAGAAGGCCTGGCACAGCCTGTTCGTTCGCAACATGTTCATCCCCGTGCAGACCAAGGAGGAGGCCCGCACGTTCGTGCCCGAGTTCACGCTCCTGGCGCTGACCGGTTTCAAGTGCGATCCCCGCATCGACGGCACGCGCAGCGAGACCGCCATTCTGCTGAATTACGGCGAGCGCATGGCCATCATCGCCAACAGCTCCTACGCCGGCGAGATCAAGAAGAGCGTGTTCACCATCCTGAACTTCCTGCTGCCCAACGAGGGCGTGCTGGCCATGCACTGCTCGGCCAACGTCGGTGCCGCCGGCGACGTGGCCCTCTTCTTCGGGCTGTCCGGTACGGGCAAGACGACGCTTTCGGCCGACCCCAAGCGCCGGCTGATCGGCGACGACGAGCACGGCTGGAGCGACGAGGGCGTCTTCAACTTCGAGGGCGGGTGCTACGCCAAGGTCATCCGCCTGTCCGCCGAGCACGAGCCGCAGATCTGGTCCGCCATCCACCGTTTCGGCGCCATTCTCGAAAACGTGGTCTTCGACCCGACCACGCGGAAGATCGACCTGAACGACGACCGCCTCACCGAGAACACCCGGGCCTCGTACCCGCTGGAGGCCATCCCCAACGTCGTCCCCGAGAAGATGAGCCGCACGCACCCCAAGAACGTCATCTTCCTGACGTGCGATGCCTCCGGCGTGCTGCCGCCGATCGCCCGCCTGAACCCGCAGCAGGCCATGTATCACTTCATCAGCGCGTATACGTCCAAGATCGCCGGCACCGAGATCGGCCTGGGCATCGAGCCGCAGATCACGTTCAGCCCGTGCTTCGGGGCGCCCTTCATGGTGCACCACCCGTTCACGTACGCCGACCTCCTGCGGCAGAAAATGGCCAAGCACGGCTGCACCTGCTGGCTGGTGAACACGGGCTGGACCGGCGGGCCGTTCGGCGTCGGCAAGCGGATCAGCATCCGCCACACGCGGAACCTGCTGAACGCGGCCCTCGACGGCAAGCTCCAGAAGGTCGAGTACCGCAAGGACAAGCTGTTCGGGTTCGAGGTGCCCACCGCGTGTCCGGATGTGCCGGCCGACGTGCTTGATCCGAGCAGCACCTGGGGCAACAAGGACGAATACTGGAAGAAGTACGACGCGCTGGCGGCGCGCTTCGTGGAGAACTTCAAGCTGTACTCGACCGGCTGCCCCGACGAGGTCGCCAAAGCCGGCCCGACGCGGCTGGCGAACCTGTAATCTGGGACCGACCGCCGGTCGTGGAGCGCCGGCTGTGTGCGACCGGCCCCCGGCCGGTCATATAGCGCCGGGGACGGGCCTCCGGCCGGTCATGTAGCGCCGGGGACCGGCCTCCGGCCGGTCATGTAGCGCCGGACCAGAGCTCTCCGCGGCGAGTCGCCTCCAGCGACCTGCCCGCCGCGGCGGGTGTCCGGCGGGCGGGGGTTTGTACGCCCCACTTCTTGGTTGAATATGTGACTCAGAGCACTAAATCACCGTGCGCGATTCGGCGGCGCGTCGGGAGGGCGAGCCTCCTGGCGAGCCGCGGCTCGGCGGGAGCCTCGCCCTCCCGCGCCGCATGATTGCGCACGGTGATTTAGTGCACGGGGCTGGGCTTGGGAAGCCAGGCCCCGGACGCCTTGGGCGCGGACTGCTCGGTAAGCTGCCTGGCAAGCTCGCGGATGGCCGCGCGGACCGCGGTGTTCTCCGCGAGCGGACGGCCCTTCCCGATCGCCGCATGCACGGACTTATAGTCGTTTGGTATGGTGATCAGCGGGGGGCGGTGCAGGTGCTGCTCGGCCATCTCCAGCCCGAAGTGCGTGCCGTGCTTGCCGTGGCGGTTGACGACGACCTCGATGCGGCTATGCGGAACACCCTCGCCGGTGATGGCCTCGATGATGCGCCGGGCGTTTCGCAGACTGGGGACGGTCAGGTGGACCACGAGGATAAGCTTCGTGCAGCGCTCGATGGCCACGCCGGCAGTCGCCGAAAGGTGGTGCGGCAGGTCCAACACCGTGAACTGATAGAAGCGCTGCGCCGCCTCGAGGACCGCCTGTACGGCAGTCTCGTCGGTCGTGTGCGCCTCGGCGATCGAGGCCGGGCGGGCAAAGACCCGCAAGCCAGGAGGCAGCAGCGCACTGGCCTTCTCCAGGAGCGCCCCGTCCACGATGCCGGCCCTGGCCACGTCGCTGATACTATATCGCGGCTGCACGCCCAACGCCTCGGCGACGCCCCCGCACTCGAAATCCAAGTCGAAGATCGCCGTGGCCGATTCGCCCCGCTGCGCGATTTCCAGCGCAAGGTGCGCCGCCAGCGTCGTGGCCCCCGCCCCGCCTACGGAGCCCAACACGGCGAAAACCGGGCCGGCGACAGCGGCCGGCGTGTCGTGTCCCAGCGCTGCATGCAGGGCGGTCACCAGGTCATCGGGGTTGAGCGGGCGCGTCGTCACTTGCGCACACCCCGCGCGCTGTGCGCCGATCACGTGCTCCAGCTTGGCCCGGCCCGTCACGCCGACGATCGTCGCCCGCGGCTGGACCTCGCGGACTTTGAGGATCGTCCCGACCGAACTGGGCGCGTCGAGGTCGAGCAGGATGAGGTTGGCCCCCGTGGTCTCGACGGCGGTCAGAAGCTCATCCTGCATCAACGTGCGCGCCACGACCGAAAACCCTGGAAGGAGTCGCTCATCGACTTCGGGCAACTGATGAACACACACTCTGTTGGCCATTGCCGACTCTCACCTGCGTGGCGGCCGCCTTATCGGAACCGTTTCATCGTGGCTGATCAGCCCGCCAAACCACTAGGTCGGCCCCCGGGGGAGGCAGCTTGAGTCTGTGTGCGAAGTGTCCGACATCTCTCGAGGAGTCTGGGTGGGGGCGGACGGACGGCCCACGATGCAGATTCCCACTCCAACCGGTGTCGCTCTTCTGACACGCGGCGCGTGGCGACGGCTTCTGGCCCGGCAAGTCCGGTGCGCAGAGGTCGAACCGCCCGTACGCCGGCGCCAGCGGCGATACAGGACCCCGTTCGGTACCTGGCACCTCTTGTATCACCGCGCCGGGAAGCCGGCCCGCATCCGCGTGCGGCTCATGGACGCCGCCCCGGACGGACTCATGCTCCTCCTGTTGCGGCAAGCGCCCGTCGCCACCGGTCTGCCCGTGCTGCTCACGCTGGATACCGACGAGGGCGAGAACGCCGTGCTGATGGGCGTGGTGATGCACTGCACCAGCACGGTTGGGGGCTACAAGGTCGGCGTCCGGCTGCAACTCCCCCCTTAGCAGTCCGGGAATCGCGGACACGTCTCACAGCCTACGGCGCCTGTCGCATCGCGCAGTCGCTGGCACCATAATGCAGCACGTCGTCCCCGCAGTGGCCGCCGGCAGTTCTGGGCACCACCGGCGTCACCCGGGTCCGAGGCAGCCAGCATGCACGATCCGACCGCCCAACCCGAGCCGCACGTACCGCCGCCAACACAGACGCATTCAATTCCGATGCCGACCGCCAAGCCCAAGCCCCGTCGCGTGCTTCGCCGCCTCCTGCTCGTAACCGCCGCTACGGTCGTCGTCACTTACGTAGCGATCTGCGCCTTCGTCTTCGCCATCCAGGACCGGCTGATCTACTTTCCGCCGAAGGGCTACGCCATCACGCCCGCGGACTTCGGGTCGCCCTTCGAGGAGGTGGCACTCACAACCGAGGACGGCGTCGCACTGATTGCGTGGTACCTCCCCCACACGACGCCCAAGGCGACCATCCTGTTCTGCCACGGCAACGCCGAGAACCTCGCCGGCGTCGTGCCGACGCTGAAGACGTTCCACCAGCGCGGCTACGCCGTCTTCGCCTTCGACTACCGCGGCTACGGCCGCAGTGGTGGCGCGCCGAGCGAGATCGGCACGTACCGCGACGCGGAAGCGGCCTGGCGCTACCTGGTTGAAGCGCGCGGTCTCGCGCCGGAGACAATTGTCGTGTTCGGGCGCTCGCTGGGCGGCGCGGTCGCCATCGATCTGGCCGGCAGGCATCGTCCCGGGGCGCTCGTCGCCGAGTGCACGTTCACCAGCCTGGTGGACGTCGGTCAGCGCGAGTACCCCTTCCTGCCCGTCGGGCTGCTCTGCCGGCATCGGTATGACTCGCTGAAGAAGGTCCCGCACATCACTTGCCCGAAGCTGTTCCTGCACGGCACCGCGGACGAGCTGATCCCCATCGAAGACGCCCGCCGCCTGTTCGCCGCCGCCGCCGAGCCGAAGGAGTTCATCGAGACCCCCGGCGGACACGAGAGCGGCGGTTTCGAGCACAACTGGGAGTACACGCAGAAGCTCGCCGCGTGGCTGGCGCGTGTCGTGCCGGGCTCGACCTCTCAGCCGACGCCGCCGGCAGACTGAATCACGGTGCGCGATTCAGCTACGGGCGCCAGAACGCGAAGCACAAGCGAGCGCGCATTGGACCACGCGCTGGCTCGCGCGGCACAAGCTTGGGAACCGTCGGGCACGGAACCCGGCGCACAGGTTTACAGCCGGCAGCTTCGCCCGCAAGATGCCCGCGCCACGAGAGCTTGAGCCGGGTGCGAACATGGACTACGCCAGTCGCCTACAGACGTCCCGCATCATTCTGACGGAGGGTGCCCTCATCGAGCGCCTCCGGCGTGATCCTGCTGCCCAGCTCGATCCCCACATTCTCCATGCCGGCCTGATCTACGACCCGCTGGGGCGGGAGCAGCTCGCGGGGCTCTACCGCCGGTACCTCAGCGTCGGACGCGCCCACGACTTACCGATGATCGTCTGCACGCCGTCCTGGCGGGCAAACCCCGAACGCGTGCGCGCCGCAGGGCTCGCGGACACCACGGCGGTCAACGCCGACGGCTGCCGGTTTCTCGCGGAGATTCGGGCGGAGTGCGGCGATTACGCGGAGAGCGTCCACATCGGCGGGCTCATGGGCTGTCGCGGCGACGCATATGAACCCGCCGAAGCGCTCGAAAGCGACGCCGCCGCGGAGTTCCATGCCCCGCAGGCCCAGGCGCTCGCCGCCGCCGGCGTCGACTTCCTCATGGCCGCGACGCTGCCCGCCGCGAGCGAGGCCCTGGGTATCGCGCGGGCAATGGCGGCGTGCGGCGTACCGTACGTGCTCAGCTTCGTCGTCCGCGCCGCGGGCACGCTGCTCGACGGCACGCCGCTCCACAAAGCGGTCGCCCAAATCGACGCCGCAGCTAAGCCCCCGCCGCTGATGTACGCCGTGAATTGCGTGCATCCGGCGGTGTTTGAGGCGGCCCTGCGTCAGGCCGCGCGGGCCGCGCCGCGCGTGACGGAGCGCGTCCTCGGCTTGCAGGCCAACACATCCGCGCGCAGTCCGGAGGAGCTGGACGGACGAGACGAGCTCGACACCGAGCCGCCGGAGGCCTTCGCCGAGCAGATGCTCGCCGTGCACCGCGCGCTGGGCACGCGCGTGCTAGGCGGTTGCTGCGGGACGGACGACCGGCACATCCGCGCTCTGGCGGCAGCGGCGGCGCGCCGCGCGGGCAGGAGCTGAGCGCTCCGCCGACCGCTACAGCCCCACCACCATCGCCCCGCCGCACAGCGCGAGCGCTGCGCCGGCGATCGCGTGCGAGTAGCGCTCCAGCCGCGTGCTGGACAGCCGCACCAGCCCCCAATGTGCCGCGGCCACCACGGCCGTCATCGTCCCGATCGTGAACAGCGCAAACACGCCCGCCACCAGCGCGACGCTCCACAGGTTCAGTTGCAGGGCCGGGTACATGAGGATCGGGATCAGCGGCTCGCACGGGCCGAACACGAAGACCGTGAACAGGATCCACGGCGTCATGCTGTGCGCGACCGCCTCATCCTTGCCGGCGTGCGGGTGCGCGTGCTCCTCATGGTGCGTGTGCGTGTGGGTGTGCACTGCGCCGTCGGCGTGCACGTGCACGTGCGCGTGCGGCCGGTTGCGAATCGCCCGCCGAATGCCCCACACCATGTAGACCAGGCCGAACGCGAGCAGGAGCCAGGCCGCCAGGTCGCCGCGGGCGCCTTCGAACCACTCCAGGCTGGTCACGGCCAGACTGGCGGCGATGCCCACAAAGCCGAGCAGGACCGAGCTCAGCACGTGCCCCACGCCGCAGGCCACCGTGATAACCATCGTCTTCAGAAACGACCAGCGGCCGACCTTGGACATCGCGATGAAGGGGATGTAGTGATCCGGCCCGGTAATCGTGTGAAAGAAGCCAATGAACGCGGCGGTACCGAGCAGGCCGAACAGCGTGACGTCATCCATGCGACGATCTCCCGTGGCACATCGGCCGGAGGGCCGTAATCCGGGATGGTATCACGTCGCTTCCTTTGGGAGAAGCAGCACGACGCACTCTGTCGGACACGCCGCGGCCCCGTACGGCCGCGACCGTATCCGCGTCCGCCTCCGCGGGTTGCCCTCGACGGACCTCACGTGGGGCGGTATAGAATCCGATAGAAAGAGGGTTTTGTGCCCTGTAGGTGCCCAGTTGGCTGAAACCGGCCCACTCAAGATCGCGAAGGACCACCAGCGCTTCCGGCAGATCGTGAAGGGGCGCATCCGGAAGGACCTGCGCAAATTCCTCACCCGCGGCGAGTTGCTCGGCAAAGAGGGCAAGCACCTCGTCAGCATCCCCGTCCCCGGCATCGACTTGCCGCACTTCCGCTACGGCGACAACAACGACCAGGGCGTCGGTCAGGGCGAGGGCGAAGCCGGCCAGCAAGTCGACGGCGACGCCAGCGGGATCGGCCCCGGCGGCACCGAACCCGGCCAGCACATCCTCGAAGTCGAGGTCTCGCTCGAAGAGCTGGCCGACATCCTCGGCGAAGAGCTGCAATTGCCGCGCATCGAACCCAAGGGCCACCACAACATCACCGCGGTCAAGGAACGCTACAGCAGCGTCCGCCAGTCGGGGCCCGAGTCGCTGCGGCACTTCAAGCGGACGTTTCGGCGGGCCTTGCGGCGGCTGATCATGTCCGGCGCCTGGGACCCGAACAACCCCAAGATGGTCTTCGAGCGGTCGGACAAGCTGTACCGCAGTTGGAAGCCGGTCCGCAAGCCGCAATCGAACGCCGTCATCGTCTACATGATGGACGTCTCCGGCTCGATGGGGCACGAGCAGAAGGAGCTGGTCCGGCTGGAGGCGTTCTGGATCGACGCCTGGCTGCGGCGAAACTACGAAGGCATCGAGAGCCGCTACATCGTGCACGACGTGAACGCCGCCGAGGTCGATCGCGAGACGTTCTTCCACTTGCGCGAGGACGGCGGCACGAAGATCTCCAGTGCGTTCAAGTTCTGCCAGGAGATGCTGGACAAGCACTACGCGGCGTCCGAGTGGAACATCTACTTGTTCCACTTCTCCGACGGCGACAACTCCTCGGAGGCGGACTCGCGGGATTGTTGCGACCTGCTGCGCGACAAGCTCCTGCCGATCGTGAACCAGTTTGGCTACTGCCAGGTGGCCAGCGCTTACGGCAGCGGGCACTTCATCAACGTCCTTCGCGAGCACCTGGGCCAGGCCGAAAACCTGGTCACGAGCCGGGTGAACACCAAGGACGACATCTACGACAGCATCAAGGAGTTCTTCGCGAAGGGGCGGTAGACCGCCGCGCGAATCGGGGGCGCAGGTAGCCGGCGACGCGCAAGGGCGCACGTACGCCGGCCGCACTCGCTGGCGTTTACGGACAGCTCACCGGTCCGGGGCAGGCACAGCCCACACCGCACTGGCCCATCAGCGCCACGAAGGGGTTGATGTCGCCGAAGGAAGCCTGGCCGTACGTGCCGTCGCAATCGATGTCGCCGTTGAGGGCGTTGCAGCCGGGGAACTCGGCCTGCCAGGCGGCCTGGTTTGACAGGTACGTGGTGAACGGATTGATGTCGGCGAGATCGATCTGGCCGTCGCAGTTCAGGTCGCCGATGCAGACAGACTCCACAGTGAACGTGATCTGCCCGTCGCCAATCTGCACCGTGGCACCGCTGACCGGCGAGAAGTCCGGCGGAACCGCGATCTCGTCGAGCGTATTGGCGATCGCGTTTTCAAGATAGAAGGCGTACAGACCAGGCTCCGCGGGGGCCAAGAAAGAGCCGGTCGCGAGAACCTGAGGCGCGGCCCGACCTACCCCGCCGCGCACGTCATAGTCCAGCCCGATGCCGTCTCCCGCAACACCGAACGTGTTCTGCGCACCGCCGATCTGCCGCAGGTTCTTGGCCCCCGTCGGTCCCAGCGGCGTACCGCCGTAGGCCGAGCCGACGCCCCCGGGCCCCGGATTGCTGATTCCGTCCGGGCGGTCGAAGTCGGTCATGTCGAGCGGCGTCTCGCCAGGGGGCAGGTCGAACAAGGCAGGATTGCCGGTGTCCTGGACGAGATCGACGGCAGCGAGCGCGAGGCCGAGGTTGTCGCCGCTGCTCACCGAGACCGTAATCGACCATTCGATCAACTCGCCGGGGCTGACCGTAGCGCCGTTGCTGGGCGAGGAGAGGTTGAATGTGACCATGCCGCCAGCATGGGCCAGCGCCGCCAGACTGCCTATGGCGACTATGGTCGCGACCTTATTCATGGCTGCACTCCTTCGGAAATGCGGGTGGCCTCCAGATCAAGATGGCCGTGTTCGTAGCGCCGGAACGAGCGCCACCACAGCTCACCAGGGTGCCAGATCTGCTCTACCTCGCACATGGCGTCCTTCGCCGAGTGATACGTCATGTCCGAAGCGTCTTGAGTTGGCACCCAGAGGCCGACATTGACTTTCAGGGTGCCGTCCTCCTTCGGTGCCGAGATGACGCGCTTCAGCCCAAACATGGGCACGGACTTCAACCCCGGAAAATGCAGGAACTCTTCGTGCGCCGTCGCGCGACCGAGGTCCGAGCGCAGGACGACCCAATCCAGTGGAACGCCTGGCATAGTCGGCAGGAGCGCCCGGTAGCATTCGGCTTCGGCCGCGGCGCGCACGCCGCCGTGCCTCTTGGGGTAATCGAAGCGAACGGGGCTCCAGGTCTGCGCGTCCACGACCAGCGTGAACAGCGCGGTGTACATTCCTGGCGCATCGTCTTCGGCGACGAACTCGATGCGCGCACAGCGGCGGTCCTTCTCCTCCACCAAGTCCGCGACCCGGGCCTTCATGTGAAACTCGGCATCCACGGCGCGTTTCTCGAATGCCTGGCGGCTGTACTGCCTCACGAGGAATCTCCACTCCTGGCCGATCGTCCACGTTGGCTGGCCGGATGGGAACGAGACGTCGTGCGGACATGGGATCGGAGGCTCGATCGCTCTGCCCGACCCGTCCGGATCAGAAACGAGAACGGCCTCCAGGTCGATATGACCGCTGATGAAACGGCGAAAAGACCGCCACCACAACTCACCGGGACGCCACGCTTGCTCGACCGCGTTCCTCGCCTCACTGCCCGGTTCGGGGGCCGGTTGGCCCGGTGACAGATAGAAGTTGCCAACGGTAATCCGGATGGTACCGTCTGCTTGGGTGGAAACTGTTCGTCTTAAGGCCCGTCCTGGGGTCGGACGGTCCGGGATCACGTGAACGCGAGGACAGTGCAGCAACTCTGTGCGTTCGCCAGGCCCGGAAAAGTCGGAGCGCGCGGCGGTCCAGTCCGCCGGGAATATGCCTTGCGGGAACACGGCCGCATACCCTTCGGCCTCCAGTACTTGAGTGGCCGGCACCCTCTCCGCGCTGTACGCTAATTCAATTGCCCCCCAAGTTTGCGTGTCAAGCGTCAATGTGCAGTCCTGGCCCCGTAAGAGATCGTCCTCCGGCGGGTTGGCCGAGTCGACGACAGGCACGTCCGGTTCACTGGTGAATTTGATGCGCACGCAGTGGCGCCCGTCGAGGCAGGCCAGCTCAGTCACGCGCGCTCGGACGTGAAACTCACGCTGCACTCCGGGTACCAACTTCCTTTCGTTCTTGCGTGGGTCTGAAAAGGCGACGGCATGTTGATGGCCATACTGCCTGACGAAGAGCCGCCATTCCTGGCCGACGTTCCAAGTCGTGGTATCCTGCTGCGCAATGGCGTAGTATGGTGCGCTCAGCGACAGGCACGCCATCGCAATCGCTCGGATGGTCCTGATCCTCGGCATCGGCATTCTCCTGATTCGCGGATCCAGCTTAGTTCGCCCCGTCATCAGCCAGGACGCCAGCCACGTCCACCCAGGGGTTTTCGCCATCCCAGACCCCTCCCGTCACGTGAATCAGGTTCTCGAGAGCGAAGTGGGCTTCCCCTGCAACGGCGATGAAGTCGGCGCCCAGCCAGCCCTCGTCCACCGCGCCCGTACCCAGATATCGGACAATATACGTATACTGAAAGGCTCGGTAGTGGCTTTCTTCGTCGTCGGTGGGTGGCATATGATCGTCGTTGGCCATCAGGGCGTTCACGATATGCACGACCCGCTCGTCTCCGCCCGGTGCCTCGGCATAAGCGGCGGAGAACTGGTAGATGGCGTGGTTCCACACCGCATCAGGATGGAGAGGCCAGTCGGGGTAGTTCGGGTCCGGCGCTGCGCGCAAGTTTGATTGCAGCGCGACGTGCTCGTTACGAACGCACTCCTCGAATCGGGCATGAAGTGTGGCAACCCAGCCGTCGGTGTCATCATAGCCGGCGACGGGCGGTCCCGGTGGGATGCCGCCAATCGTGTGGCCGGGGACGAATTCCCAGGCGTCAGGAGCGTCATTCTCGCCCAGCTCTGCCCAGAGCCCCTCGACCTCCTCCTGGTTGTAAGGCGTTCCACTTGCTGGAGTCGGCTCGTTCTTGAGGATCGACGCCATCGCGGCCCCCAGGCAGTGACCCCACCAGTCGAACTCTCCTCGATCGTATTGAGCCTCCCATGACCGCGGGTAGCCCCCGTGCAGTTGATCGTACTTGTCCAGGGGCCGATATGGATCCGTCCGTTCAAACAGGGCGTAGAGCGTCTTACGCTCGTCATCTCCCGCGGGGCTGGTTTCGAGATGCCCGTCATTCCCGCAGCGCACGATGTCCGCCCCCGGGTCAGCCGGCTGGCCCGATGGGATTGCCTGCTCGTCCGTGCTCAGTGCCGTCGTGTCGGCCACGCCGTTTCCGTTCTGCCGTTTCTCGCGGATGTAAGAGCTCTTTTTCGACCACCAGTAGAAATTCCACGGCCGCGTTGCAGCCTGCCCGGTCTGCAAGAGCACCGCGTGCACTTCGTAGTTCGTCGATCCGGTGGCGACGAACGTATACCAGCCCTGCTTGTTCTCCCCCGTTTCGGTGCCGTTGGTGAAGGGGCTGCCGTCCGGGTACCTCATCGCGTGCTTTCCTTGGGGCCTGGGAGGTCATACCCGCTCACGAGGCCGTCGCAGGGCCAGACTGCACGGAGCCGCGCCTGGGCAGGTCGGCACTGAACGAACCCGTCGGCGGCGCTCCGCCCAGGTATGCCGCCATGGCGTTGAACCACCGTAGCCGCACGTTGTTCGGCAAGTACCACTGATGGGTCGGGTAGTTGCCGCTCTCGTTGTGGTAGAGGGTCATGCCGTGGGCCAGCTCGCGACATTGGCCGAGGCAGACAACGGCCTTCGCCTGCTGGCGCGCGCGGGCGAGTGACGGCAGGAGGATGGAAATCAGCAGCGCCATGATCGCAACGACGACAAGCAACTCAATGAGCGTGAATCCTCCACGACGCACCACAGCTCTCTGCCTCATCCGACATTTTCCATTTGACCTGGCCCGGCTCCGTCGGCGGACCGTGCAAGCACATTGTACCGCGCCCCGCCCAGCCGCGCGGCGCTGCTGGTGTACCCGGAGCAGGGCGTGCAATTGCCGGCCTTGCAGCACGGCCAGGTGGGCAAGCGAGCAGAACGCGCGGTCGGCCGCTGCTGGGTGGGGTGGGCGTCCCGCCCGCCAACATCGCGCATAGGCAGAGGGGCACCGCTGCTCTTGAGCCGTGTGCTGCCGCATGGCACCGGCGTCTTGCGTGTTCAGCCGATCGGGAGGTCGGCCGCTACACGTCGGACACGGAGGTCTGACGCTACAGGGTGGCACCGGCGTCTCGCCGGTGGTTCCGGGGCGGCCGTCCCGGACCAGTCGCCCCGCAGTAGTGCAAAGCTCTGCTTTGCGTGATACGAGCGATTCGACTCCACAAGTAGCGCAAAGCTCCAGCTTTGCATTCCTCGGCCGGCGAGGCCTCCGGGGCCCGTCGCGCGCGCTCGGGGCTCGGATCGGCCGACGCTATCGGCCGGGTACGCGCGGGGGCGCGGATCAGCTATACTCGGGCCTGCGAGAATCCAGCGCGGGCGGTAGGCCCCGGAAAGGACAGGGAATGGCGACCACGTTGACGAACGATAAGCCCCAAACGATGACGAACGCCGAGCACATCGAGCTCGTCGAGCACTACGCCGCCCACAACTACCATCCCTTGCCCGTGGTGGTGGCGCGGGCCGATGGCGTGTGGGTCGAGGACGCGGAGGGGAAGCGCTACATGGACATGCTGGCGGCCTACTCCGCCATCAATTTCGGGCACGGGAACCGCGAGCTGATCGCGGCGGCGAAGGCGCAACTGGAGACCCTGACGCTGACGTCGCGGGCCTTTCACAACGACCAGCTCGGGCCGCTGTGCCGCGAGCTGGCCGAGCTGTGCGGCATGGAGATGGTGCTGCCGATGAACACGGGGGCGGAGGGAGTGGAGACGGCGCTCAAGACGGCCCGGCGGTGGGGCTACACGAAGAAGGGCGTGCCGGCCAGCCGGGCGAAGATCATCTGCTGCGAGGACAACTTCCACGGGCGCACCACGACCATCATCAGCTTCAGCACCGACCCGGTCTGCCGCGAGAACTTCGGCCCGTTCACCCCGGGATTCGAGGTCATCCCCTATGGCGATATCGAGGCCCTGCGCAAAGCGATCGACGGCGACACGGTCGCGTTTCTCGTGGAGCCGATTCAGGGCGAGGCCGGCATCATCATCCCGCCGGCGGGGTACTTGCGGCAGGTTCGCGAGGTGTGCAGCGAACGCAACATCCTGTTCATCGCGGACGAGATTCAGTCCGGCCTGGGCCGCACCGGGCATACGTTCGCCTGCGAGCACGAGCGGGTGCAGCCGGATGTATACATCCTGGGGAAGGCGCTCGGCGGCGGGATCGTGCCGATCTCGGCGGTAGTATCGCGGCGGGACGTTCTGGGGGTGTTCACGCCGGGGAGCCACGGGAGCACGTTCGGCGGCAACCCGCTGGCGTGCGCGGTGGCGCGGAAGGTGGTCGAGATTCTCAACCGTGGGACGTACCAGCGGAACGCGCGCGAGCTGGGGGCGTACCTGGCCGAGCAACTGCGAGCGATCAAAACGAACAAGGTGAAGGAGATTCGTGCGCGGGGACTGTGGGTCGGGATCGAGTTTCACAAAGAGGCCGGGGTGGCCCGGAAGTACTGCGAGCAACTGCTGGGCATGGGCATGCTCTGCAAGGACACGCACGCGCAGACCATGCGGCTGGCGCCGCCGCTGTGCATCACGAAGGATGAGCTCGATTGGGCGCTGGAACGGCTACGCAAGGTGCTCGGGTAGCCGGGGCCGAGCCGGGCTCAAGCCAGGCCCACGATGCGTAGCAGCAGCGTGACGTACTGCCGCAGCACGCGGTAGCCGCAGGTGTTGGGGTCCAGAAAGATCGTTACGCCAATGCTGAACCAGTGGAAAGTGGCCAGGCGGGCGAGGACGGAGAGCGTGCCGCGCAGGACCGCGGGGCGGCCCGGGTTGGCGGACGGCGGGCTGGGGCGGCGCAGCAGGTCGCGAATCCAGCCGTAGGCGGCGAGCGTGCCGCCGCTCCACAGTCCCCACGCCAGACAGCGCGGATGGGGGCCGTGGAGCAGCCCGCAGTACACGAACACCAGCAGGATGTTGAGTGCCCGGCGCGCCGGAGGGCAGCGGCTGCCGCCGAGGGGGATGTAGATGTAGTCGCGCAGCCAGCTTGAAAGCGTGATGTTCCAGCGGTGCCACACCTCGCGCGGGCTGCGGGCGAGGAAGGGCTGCGCAAAGTTCTCGCTGCCGCGAACGCCGAAGGCACGCGATACGCCGAGCTGGATGCTCGCGAAGCCGCTTTCGAGCAGGTACAGGACGATCGGGGGGCCGTGAATCAGCATCAGTACCGGGAGAAGCGAGAGCGTCTCGGGGGCGGCGAAGAGCGCCGGCAGGTCCGAGCGGTACTCCTGGGGAAGGGTGTGACGGATCGCGGAAAGGACGGGCAGAATCAGGAAGAGAACAAGGAGACCCAGGCCGAGCCGCGCCACCCCGCCGCCGAGGTCGCGGAGCGTCCAGGTCTGGCGCGCCGCGCGCAGCCGGGGCACGAACGCGGCGGCGCGCTCGATCGGGCCGTGTCGGAACTGCGGGAAGAAGAACATGTGCGCCAGGTAGTCGCCGAGCGTCAGTCGCGGCGCGCCCTTCCACGTGCGGTCGGCGAAGTAGCTTATCAGCCGGAAGAAGGTGAGGCCGAGGCCGGAGAACAGCACGAACACGCCGGGGCCGTCGGGTGCGCGGAAGTTGGGCGCGCGAAACGGTGCGGGCAGCGGAAGGAAGAAACACGTCCAGTAGACGAGGTGGAGGACCACGACGCCGACGACGACAGCGGGCCGACGGCCGCTGCGCAGCGAGGCGATTCGCTCGACCATCGGGTAGGCGAGCAAGATAACGCCGCCGAGTCCGAGCGCCAGCGCCGGACCTTCGATGAGGACCACGGTCGCGATGCCCGCACCGATGAAGAAGCGGAGCACATGGCGCGGCGGCAGCAGCAGGAAGAGCGGGAGCCAGACCAGGAAGAGGATCGCCGGCAGGGCCGTCGGGCGCAGCGGATCGAGGAAAGGGAGCATGCTCATGAAGGTGGAGAAGAGGAGACCGAATACGGAATGTACGCGAAGGCGTCCGGCATGTCCCTGTGTCTTCTACTCTTTCTGCTGCATTTCCCCAGAACAGAGTTCCTTGCTCACGCGCTGGCTGCACCATTCGCGGCCGCACATGGAGCAGTAGTCCGCATCGTCGGGGAGCGACCGGCCGCGCAGCTTGCACGCCGTTTCGCCGTCGAAGGCGAGCTCGAACTGCTGTCGCCAATCGAGCGCGGCGCGGGCGCGGGCCATCGCGTCGTCCCAACGGCGGGCCCCGGCCACCCCGCGGGCCACGTCGCCGGCATGGGCCGCGATCTTGTAGGCGATGCAGCCCAGCTTGACGTCCTCCAGTTCCGGCAGGGCGACGTGTTCCGAGGGGGTCACGTAGCACAACATGGCGGCGCCGGCGCGCGCGGCCTCGGTGGCGCCGATGGCGCTGGTGATGTGGTCGTACCCAGGGAAGACATCGGTGACGACCGGGCCGAGCACGTAGAACGGGGCGTCGTCGCACAGGCGGCGCTGCGTCTCCATGTTGAAGGCGACCTCGTTCAGCGGGATGTGGCCGGGTCCCTCAACCATGACCTGCACGCCGGCTTCGCGGGCGCGCTGCACCAGCTCGGCGAGCACGTGCAGCTCGGCAAGTTGTGCGGGATCGCTCGCATCGGCCAGGCAGCCGGGGCGCACGCCGTCGCCCAGCGAATACGTCACGTCGTATTCGCGCATGATCGCGCTGATCTCGTCGAACCGCTCGTACATCGGGTTCTGCCGGTTGTGGTGGAGCATCCACTTGGCGAGCAGCGCGCCGCCGCGGCTGACCAGCCCCTGCGTGCGGTGGCGGATCAGGGGCAGGTGCTCGCGGAGGATGCCCGCGTGGATCGTGAAGAAATCGACGCCCTGCTGGGCCTGCTTCTCGATGGTCCGCAGGATCGTGTCGTGGTCGAGGTCTTCGATCGCGCGGCCGATGATCATGCTGTAGATGGGGACAGTCCCGACCGGGGCGGGACTGTTGTCGATCATGGCCTGGCGACACTCGTCGAGCTTGCCGCCGGTCGAAAGGTCCATGACCGCATCGGCGCCGTAGAGCAGGGCGCTGTGGAGCTTGGAAAGCTCGCCGGCGGTATCGCTCGCGAGCGGCGAAGCGCCCAGGTTGGCGTTGATCTTGGTGGTCAGCGCCCGGCCGATGCCGGCGGGATCGAGGCGCTTCGGAGCGCGCTGCCCGCGGCAATAGTCCGGGTCATCGAGCCAGGCGCGGCGCTCGGCGACGGTCTGATTGACCCACAGCGAACTATGCGGACCGAATTGCGTGCAGCGCGTTGACGGCGCGCTGACCGCACCCGGCGCCGGTGCGCTTCCGCCGCTGCCGGCCAGGTGCCGCACGTTCGCCGGGATGACGGCGCGACCGGCGGCCACCTGGTCGCGGACGAATTCGGGGGCGACGTTTTCGCGGGCCGCGACCCGCTGCATTTCCGGGGTGATGAGTCCGCGGCGTGCGGCTTGGAGCTGCGTCAGGGACATACGGCATCGACCTCCACTTCAATCAGCATGGCCGGATCGATCAGACGGCTGACCTCGACCATCGTGGTGCAGGGCGGATGCGCCCCGAAGGTCTCCCGATGGGCGCGGGCGAACTCCTCCCAGCGGCCGAGGTCCGTCACGAACATCCGCGTGCGGACGACGTGCCGCAGATCGGCGTCGAGCCGGCGCAACGCAGCGGCGACGATCTCGAAGCAGCGCTTGGCCTGGGCGTATCCATCGCCCGGCGCCACCGTCTCGCCGTCGTCGCCCACCGGGGCGGTCCCGGTGACGAAGATCAGGTGGCCGGCGCGCAGGGCGCGGCAGTAGCCGACCTTGGCCTCCCAGGGGGCACCCGAGTACGTGCGCTGAAAAGTCACTCAGTCCGCTCCTTTCGGCGGCGAGCCGGAGCTTAACGGGAAGGGTCGGTCAAGCAGCGCGCCGGAGAGGCCCGCAGCGAGCACGCAGACCCGCTCGCAAGCCCAATCCTTGTGCCGGAGGTACTCTTGGATCGTCTCGGTACCAAACACGAACGTGATTCCGTGGGCCACGTATCCGGGGGCGTGCCGCTTCCCTACGCAGCCGAAAGTAGCCCGCGCCCGCCGAGCCACCTCCAGGCGCTGATCAGGTTCGAAGGGTCTCCGGGCCGACCGTGCCCGAATCTCATGTCCGCCGCGGCGGACCACCCCCAGCCACGCGCAGTGTACCGCCGCGAGCCCGCACCGCAATGGCACGGCACCGGCCCACCCACCACGATTCCGCGCCTTAACCGCTGGTGCGAGAATCCCTTCGACCGCTGGTGCGAGAATCCCTTCTCGCACCCACACCGGCGGGAATCCCTTCCCGCAACCTGCCGCTGGTGCGAGAATCCCTTCTCGCACCCACACCGGCGGGAATCCCTTCCCGCAACCTGCCGCTGGTGCGAGAATCCCTTCTCGCACCCACAGAAGGACCGCTGGTGCGGGAATCCCTTCCCGCAACCTGCCGCGGGACCGGAATCCCGGCGATCCGCTGTGCGAGAAAGGATTCTCGCACGAGCGTCGTTACGCGGTGCGCCATCGCCGCTCCTTTACGGGCGCGGTTCGGATCGTCGCTGCCGCACGACAGTGCGGCCGGTTGACCGCCGCCGAGGCGGGCGGTATTGATGGGCCAGCCGAATGGGAGACGCGCTCATGCCGTACACGATTGCCCGCGCCAATGTCTGGGCCGCTGAGCTCGAGGACCACCCCGGTGCGTTGGGGGATACGCTGGCGATCCTGCACCGCGCGGGCGCGAACCCCGAGTTCGTCATCCTGCGTCCCTCCGCCCCAATGTCCAGCATCGGCGTGCTCTTCGTCGCGCCGCTGGTCGGACCCCAGGAGGCCGCGGCAGCCGCGGCGGCGGGATTGCGGCAGTCGGAGAGCATGTACTCGCTGCGCATCACCGGGCCGGACTACCCCGGCTTGCTTGCCGAGCTCACGCGCGCCCTGGGCCACGCCGGCATCAACATCCACGGTGCATCGGCCGCGTCCATCGAGGGTCACTGTGTGATCTACCTGCGTTTCGAGTGCGAAGCCGACGTGCCGCGGGCGGAGCAGGTGCTGCGTTCGCAGTTGGGGCCGGACACGTGCCCCCCGGCGCTTCCGCCAGTATGATGCCCGCCGCTGTTCGTCGCGGCGAATGGTTCCCGCGTTCTATGGTGAGCGCCCCAGCGGCCGCGAAGCCAGGCGTGCCTGCGCTCTTGGGCTGCGGCCCGTGTGCGGGGCCGGCGTGTGCGCAGACACAGGAGAATTGCCGATGATCCGCCGGATGCGGTACCGAAGCGCTATCGCGATCGTGTGCTGGAGTGGGTTCTTCTGGGGGCTGTTCTTGAGCGGCGGGCCGTCGCGGGCCGATGAGCCGTCGACGCAGCCCGCGACCCGCCCGACCACCCAGCCCAGCAACCCGGAGGTGCACCGCCAGGCGCTCGCCATCATCGAGCAGGCCCTGTCCAAGTACCGCGCGGCGGGCAGTTACCACGACGCGTTGAAGGGGCGCAGCGAGATCGTGGCGACGGACAAGCATGGGCAGGACGTCGGGCAGTCCACCGAGGGTTCGGCAACCTTCGCCTACGCGCACCCGAATCGCGTCGCCCTGGTGACCGACGACTTCTCCATCCACTGCGACGGCCGCCGCCTCTGGTTGTACACGGCGATCCTCGACCAGTACACGGAGGCCGCGGCCCCGGACCGCGTCGACTTCGCGAAGCTGGCCGAGCAGCTTCAGGCCGAGCCGCCGCCGCACCCGGTCCTCCATGCACTGGACCGTCCCGACCAGACATTCGCGGAGCTGTTCCCGACGGTCCGCGAGTTCACCGCGGTCACGCGCGCGGAGCGCGGCGACCGGCCGGGCTCGCGTCTGGCGGGCGTATTCGACGCGGCGGAGATGTTCTCCCGGCCGGAGCCGGAACTGGTGCCATTCACCCTTTGGTTCGACGAGAAGACCGGGCTGCTGGGCGAGATCCGGATCGACATCAGCAACGTGATTCGGAAAGAGCTGGGACTCGATGGCCCTGCGAAAGACGATTCGGATGACGACGAGCCGGATTGGCCCGGCATGCCCAAGCACGTCGAACGTGCGGTCGCGACGCTCTCGCTGGAGGACGTCCGGCTGGACGCCGACATCCCGTCGGAGCGCTTCGTTTTCAAGCCCGAGGCCGGCACGGAGAAGGTTGAGAAGTTCAATTGGGACGAGCTGATGATGTTCCCCGATCCGCAGACGCTGATCGGCAAGCCGGCCCCGACGTTCGGCGACATGGGCTTCGACGGAAAGCCCCTCTCGCTGGAAGGTCTGCAGGGGCGGGTCGTGGTGCTGGATTTCTGGGCCACCTGGTGCGTGCCCTGCGTGCAGTCCATGCCGAAGATTCAGAAGATCGCCGACAAGTTCGCCGATCAGCCCGTGACGGTGGTGGGGATCAACCAGGATTCGAAGGGCAAGGACGAGGCCATCAAGCAGTTCCTCACGGACAAGAAGATCACCTTCCGGCAGTTCCTCGATCCGGTGGGCAAGCTGGGACGGAAGTACCGCGTCGCGGGCATCCCGTGCACGTTCCTGATTGACAGGAAGGGCATCGTGCAGGCCGTGCACATGGGCCTTGCCCCCGACCTGGACGACTTGCTGGCTGAGCAAGTCGAGACCCTCTTGAAAGGAGCGAACCTGTTCGACCCGGCGCAGCTCGAGCGCGACAAGTCGGACGCCGGCCAGCTCGGGCGCGACAAGGAAGAAGGCGGCCGTCCCGGTGAGGGTTCTTCGCCGCCGTAGGCCGTCTCGCTTTCGGTCGGGCGCCGCGGGCGGCCCGGCGCGGTCCGCCTCCCGTCTCAACCGCCGACCGCGTACTCCACGGAGCGCGGATTCTCCATGCGCTTGGAAGCGTCGAGGATTTCCAGGCCGACCACGTTGCCCTGGCGGTCGTAGTCCAGAATCACGCCGGGCTTGTCTTCGTCGCTCCCCTCGATCACGGCACCGCTGAACACCACCCGTAGCGTGTCCGTTTCCAGGTCGTAGACGATCTTCAGGTTCAATCCTCCGGCTCCAACACCGTCATGAACGCCTTCTGCGGAATATCGACCCGGCCGATGGTCTTCATGCGTTTCTTGCCGGCCTTCTGTTTCTCCAGCAGTTTCCGCTTGCGCGTCACGTCGCCGCCGTAGCACTTGGCCGTCACGTTCTTGCGAAACGGCTTGATCGTCTCGCGGGCGATGACCTTGCTGCCGATGGCCGCCTGGAGGGCGATCTCGAACTGGTGGCGGGCGATCTCCCGGCGGAGCTTGATGAGGAAGCGCCGCCCGCGGGCCTCCGCCTTGCTGCGGTGGCAGATCAGGCTCAGGGCGTCGACCGGCACGCCGTTGACCAGGATATCGAGCTTGACCAGGTCCCCGGCCCGGTAGCCGATGACGTGGTAGTCCATCGTGCCGTAGCCGCGCGTCACGCTCTTGAGCTTGTCGTAGAAGTCGTAGAGAATCTCGTTGAAGGGGAACTCGTACGTCAGCAGGACGCGCTGCGGCGAAAGGTACTCGGTCTTCCGGTAGACGCCGCGACGCTGCTCCGCGAGCTGCATGATGCTGCCGATCGCGTCGGCGGGCGTAATGATCTGGGTCTCGATGATCGGCTCGCGCAGCTCCGCGATCATGCCCATGTCCGGCAGATCGCCGGCGGATTCGACGCGCCGCACCGGGCCGTCGTGCGGCACAACCTCGTAGGTCACGCTCGGAGCGGTCTGCACGACGCTGACGCCGCACTCGCGCTCCAGCCGCTCCTGCACGATGTCCATGTGCAGCAGGCCCAGGAACCCGCAGCGGAAACCGGGCCCCAGCGCGTCGGAATGCTGCGGGGCGAAGCTGAACGAGGCGTCGTTCAGGCTGAGCTTCTCCAGCGCCTCGCGCAGCGCGTCGTACGACTCCCCGCTGGACGGGTAGAAATCGCAGAAGACCATGTGCTGCGGCGGCTGGTACCCGGGCAGCGGCTGCAATGCGGGCTGGCCGGCGTCGGTGATCGTGTCGCCGACGGTCACGTCTTGCAGTCTCTTGATGCTCGCGACGACGTAGCCGGTCTCGCCGGCGGCGAGCTCGTCGCACGGGCTCATCTGGGGCCGGAACTTGCCCAGCTCGGTGACGAGGTAGGTCCGCTGTCGGCCCATCAGCAGCACGCGCTGCCCCTTGCGGATCGTGCCGTTGACGATGCGCAGATAGCAGATCACGCCGCGGTAGTCGTTGTACTCGGAGTCGAAGATCAGCGCCTGCAGCGGTCCGTTGGGCTCGCCCTTGGGCGGCGGCAGATGACGCACGATCGCGCGGATGAGGTCCCCGATGCCGACGCCGCTCTTGGCCGAGACGAACTGCACGTTGTCCGCGCTGATGCCGAGCACGTGCTCGATCTCGATGGCCGCGTCTTCCGGCGCGGCGCTCGGCAGGTCGATCTTGTTGATGACGGGGATGATCTCGAGGTTGTTGTTCACCGCGGCGTAGGCGTTCGCGACGGTCTGGGCCTGCACGCCCTGGGTCGCGTCGACGACCAGCAGCGCGCCGTCACAGGCCGCCAGGGCGCGGTCCACCTCGTAGTGGAAATCCACGTGGCCCGGCGTGTCGATCAGGTTGAACATGTAGGTCCGGCCGTCCACGTTCATGTCGATCGTGACCGCCGACGCCTTGATGGTGATGCCGCGCTCGCGCTCCAGGTCCATGTCGTCCAGGACCTGCTCCTTGAGGTCGCGCTCGGAGATGGCCCCCGAAACCTGGAGCAGCCGGTCGGCCAGCGTGCTCTTGCCGTGGTCGATGTGCGCGACGATCGAAAAGTTACGGATTAGTGCTTGGTCCATTCACGCGGCTCGTTGATGCCACCGGGCGACATTCGCGAACAAGGCATTATAACCGGGCGCGCGGGGCAGCGATGCCGGCCCCGATGTCCCCGCCACTCCGCTTCCCCATCCTCGCGTTTCTCCCTTGCGGCGGCAGGCGGCCGGCGTAGAGTGAGATTTCGTCGGGTTGTGGGGCCGGCTCACCACCGGGCGTGAGGTTGGTTGATGGCCGAACGGAAACGTCGTGGTCGCCGATGGCCGATCTGGGCCGCGCTCGCCGTTGCGGCATTGATCTTCGGAGCGTACGCGCACCGGACGAATCCTGCCCGTCTGCGCATCCGCGTGCTGGAGGCGCTGCGGACCCTGCCCGTGGGAAACGTCGACGTCGGAGCCGTGACGTTCTCAGCGCGCGGGCGGCTCGAGTTGAGCGACCTGGTCATGAGCCCGCTCCACGTTGTGCCGTTCTACCGCCCGCCGGCCGGTGCGCGGACGCCGCCCTTCCTGCGGATCGGCTCGGCCCAGGTCGCCTGCGGGCTGGGCGATCTGCTGCTGGGGCGCTTCAGGCCGGAGCGCATCGAGCTGCGCCGGGTGGCGTTGGCGATCGTTTGCAGCCCCGAGCACCTGGCCGACGAAGCGGCCGCCGAGCACGCCGACGCGGACGCTCGCCTGCTCTGGAGAAGGCTGAGTGCGGCCGACGTGGGCCTGCCGCCCGTGTCGATCCGCCAGGCGGACGTCCAGGTGTTCGTGGTGGAGCGCGGCCGCCCACAGCTCGTACAGCGCCAGCTCCTCAGCGCCGACGGCCGCGCGACCGCCGACGGCTATGTGCTGCGGCTCGATCACCGTCCCGAGCGGGACGAGCCGCTGGCGGAGCTTCGCTGGGAACAGCCCGCGGGTGTGGGGGCGTTGAGACTGGACTGGGTTGATCTGGAAACCGTCGCGCGGTTCCTGCCGGCCCCGGCCGCGGAGAGCGTCGCGCGCGTGGGGCTGGCAGGACGCGCGCTCCTTGACCACCTGGTCATCCACTTGCCGCCCACGCGCTCGGACGGCGATCCGTCGCATGCGTGGCTCGGGCCGGTCGTTGTGCGGTTTGCAGACCTCCGATGCGCACTGCCGCTTGAGGACTACGAGGGAGCGCCGGTCGCCGTCGCACGGACCGGTCCTCTGGGGGGCTGTTTCCTGCAACTGACCGGCGGACAAGGGACCTTCGCCTATCACCCCGCCGAGCGGGGCAGTCCTGGCCAGTGCGAAGTGAGCGTGCAGGGGCAGCTTCGCGGCGCGGCGACCTCGCTCCACGTGCGTACGCAAGCCGAGTTGCTGGAGCACGTTTGGGCCGCCCAACTGGCACCCGCGGGCACGGGCAAGCGTCCCTCAGTCAGCGTGGATGACATCGTCCAGGCCGAGTTTCGCGTCGACGGAATCGAGCTGCCCACGGCGGAGTCCCATCCGGCGTTTGTGCGGTCCCAGCGTTTGTCGGGGCCGGTCGTTGCGGCTCTACGGGACTATCGCCCGCGCGGCAAGGTGAATTTGCGGCTGCGAATCCAACCGCCGGACGCAGGCGCCGGAGCGGCGCCGCCCCGATCCGGTGCCGCGCGGTTCGAGGGGGAAATCGAGGCGCTGGGGGCATCGTGCCGCTACCGGCATTTCCCATACGACTTTGAAGATATCCACGGGATTCTGCGGTTTTCCCAGGGCCGGCTGCTGCTGGAGCAACTGACCGGCCGACACGGGACCGGTGTCGTACGCGGCAATGGTGTCGTCAACAGCACGCGTTCGTGGGCCGGGTTCGATCTGCGCTTCCATGGTCAAGACGTCCCGCTTGATGCCGAGCTGTACGCCGCGTTGCCGGAGCGCTACCGCCTGGTATGGAGGCAGTCCAGCCCGCTCGGCTTGTGCGACGCGCTGGTCGCGGTCCGCCGTCCGGACGGCACGGCCGAAACCGGGCCTGCGGACGCGGACGTGCAGGTGCAAGCCGACCTCCTCAACGGGAGCCTCGCGATCGGCGATGGCCGCCGGCTCGATCACGTGGACGGACGGCTGACCGTGAGCAACGGCCTCGTGCGGATCGAGAACCTGCACGGGTACGACGGCGACACGGGCGTGCGCCTGGACGGAGAGCTTCGCCTGGTCGACGGGGACACGCACACCGACCTGCGCGTGCAAGTCCACGATCTGGAGATCGATCACACGGCGGTCCTCGCGGCGAGCGGGACGGACGACGCGATGGAAGTCCGTTTCGAGGGCCAGGCGGATGTCTGGGGCCGGGTGCACGGCGCGGCGCGTGATGGCGGGCAGCAGCGGTCGCTGACGGTCCGAATCAAGGCGGGTGAGTTGTTCGGACGAGAGCCCGACCGCCGCTGGAGCGTGCGCGACGGCCTGGTCCGTGTGCAGAACGGGGCGCACGACATCCTCTCGTTCACCTGCGAACAGGCGGGCAGCCGGCTCGAGCTGGCCGCGACCCTGCCGGACGTGCACGAACCCGGCGCGCCGTTGTCATTGCAGGCGCACGCCCAAACCACGGCGATCGAAGCCCTGTATCCCCAGTTCTTGCCGACGCGCTGGAGCGAACTGATCGACCAGCTCGGACTGGCGGGAGCCGCCGATCTGGCGGTTGCATTGCAGGCCGGGGAAACCATCGGCGGCGCGGGTCAGCAGGTGGCGGACATCACGATCCGCGCGGCACAGATGCAGCCCCAACTCCTCCCGCTTGACCTGCGCAACGTCGCCGGCGAGTTGACGCTGTCGCCCGGCAGCTTTCGCGTGGCGCGCGCGACCGCGGACCTGGGCGCGCGGGGGCGTGTCCTGGTCACCCAGCACAAAGCCGGCACGTGGCGCGCGGGCGAGATCGACGCGACCTTCGCGGTCGCCGCGAACGATGTGGTGCTCGATTCCGAGCTGATCCGCGCCCTGCCCGGCGCGGCGCCGCAGTTGTTGGAGCGCCTCGGTCTGACGGGCGAGATCGACGCGGCGCTGTCCAGCGTCAGTGTCAGCGGCGGCGCGCCGCGGACCTGGCGGCTCGAGGGGCGCTTGCCGCTGCGCGAAGTCGCGCTCGCGCTCGGCCTGGACGTAACCATCGGCACCGGCGAGTTGTCCGGGAGCTGTACGATTACGCCACAGGGTGAGGTTGAGGCCGAGCTGGGCTTCCGCATCGAGCAGGGGCGGCTCGCCGGCCGCACGATCGAGGACTGGGAGGGTCTGATCCGTCACGCGCCGGGCGCGCGGTCGGTGCAACTGGAGAACCTGCGGGGGCGGCTGGGCGACGGTGCCGTGCAAGGCGCTCTGTATGTTGACCCGGACACCGCTGACTACGAGCTTTCGGCGACCCTCTGGGACATCAGCACCGACAAGCTGCTCCCTCGCCGGGGCGAGCCGCACGCCCCGCCCGACCGCCCGCGCCCGGGAAGAATCAGCGGCGAAGTCTGGTTGCGCGGAACGGGCGGGGATGCCTCGACCCGCCGCGGCGGCGGCGAGTTGCTCGTCCGCGGGGCGACGTTTCTGCAAACACCGGTACTCGCTTCGGTGTTTCGCCTTCGGCCGCCGCCGGCCAGCGACGTTCTGAACCAGGCCCGCGTGCGTTTCCGTTGGGAGGGGAGCGTGATTCGGCTGGAGCGGATCGCCATCGACGGATCCGACCTGCGACTGGTCGGCAACGGCACCTGGAACATGCGGGACGACACGGTTCGGATGACGCTCTGGGCTGCGCGGCCGGAGCTTTGGCCGCGGTTGGAGGCTCTGGACCGGGTGCTTGAGCTGGCCGGCCAGGAGCTGGTGCAGTACCGCGTGGAAGGGACGCTGGCCGCACCGAAGGTCACGGCCCAGCCGCTGCATCGGATCACGAGCGTCCTGCGCGCGCTGCTGCGCGAGCGTTGAGCACTCCTGGCGAATCCGGCTTCTGAGCCGCGACATTCGTGCTGCGCGGCTGGTCCGTCCGCGCGGGTTGAAGCCCGCGGCTCAGGGCGCGTCGGGGGCTACGTTCCCAGGTGCGCTCTGAGGGGCTCGCTCCGCCGGCGAGACGTAGTGCGTCAGCGTGACGCTGCGCCACTTCTGGCCGTCGAAGGTCGTATGGCTCGCGGTCGACTTGTAGAAGTCGATCTTCCGCACCACCGGGGTGAGCTTCCCGAGGATACCGGCGAGCTTGGTCGCAACCGTGCGCACCTCAGGCTCGGGCACGAAGGAGCCGGCCATGCCGGTAATCATCGAGGCGACGCCGATGCCCTTGGCCAGATCCTTGCCCAGCGTCCGCCGATCGGTCAGTGTGAGGCTCACGAATGGCCCGCTCGGAACGATGACTTCGGACATCAGCCGGGCGTTGTGCCGCACATTCGGGTGCTCGCCGCGGGCCGTCGCCAGACACAAGGCCACCGCCTCGGCGGAGGAGCCGAACACGAGGTGGCCGTCCGTAACGCCCCACACCGCCGGCTCGGGCGAGAAGGCGATGTGCAGGTTCTCGAAGCCTTCCAGGCCGGGCTGGTCCGCCGGCGAGGTGTGGAGAGAGAGCATGGCCAGGCCGGCGAGCGCCGGGTTCCGCGCGACTGTTTCGGTGAGCCTCGTGGAAAGGAACTCGACCGCGGAGCGGACCTTGGCGCGGGCGACTTCCTCGTCGGTGACTTTGAGCAGCCACACCGATCCGCCCTCGTCGGCCAGGGTGATGCTGACAAGTCCGCCATCGATCCAGCCGATGATGTCCTTCTGCACGTCCACGCCGATCTGTTTTTGAATCTGTTCCCAGCGGGCCAGGGCATCTTCGCCCACCGGGCCGAGCTCCCGGAACGAATCCTCGAGGAACTTGTAGAGCGCCTGCGCGTCGAAGCCCGTGGATACGGAGAACGACTCAGTTTCCTGCGGCAGGTAGCGGTCAAACTGCGTAAGCTGCCGGCCGGCGCCGAAGATGCGGTACACAGACCGCTGTTTGGCGTCGGGCACCAGCGCGGTCAGCGACTCGGCCCGGACGGTGTACCCCTTCGTGCTCTCGATCTCGGCGGTGTAATCGAAGATCCCGGCGGCATCAGCCAGTTGATCCAACACGCGCTTGACCCACGTGGTCTTCTCACCGCTCGTCTCGGCGTCGAGCCTGGCCGCCCCCTCGCGGGCCTTGGTCAGGGCCGCCTTGTACCGGGCGTCGCCGCGGATGCTCTCCAGGTCGGGGTCCTTGGCGATGTGCCGCGGGCAGTAGAAACCCGCGTCCACGGCCTGCACCAGGAAGTCCAACCCCTTCTCCTCATGCCCGAGCAGGGTGTGGAAGCAAGCCAGCGAGTACAGCACCTTCGAGTCCTGCGGTCCCAGGGCGTGGGCCTGCTCGCTCAGCTTCAGGCCCTGTTCGTAGTCCTTCTGCTCGTACGCCCGGAGGGCCTGCAAGCGCAGCCGATAGACCTCTCCGGTATCCGCGCAGTTGATGGCGATGTCCTCAGCGGCCGCCATGCGGGCAAGTTCGGCGGCCTTGGCCAAGGCGGCCTTGTAGCGGGCCTCGTCCCGCAGGCTCTCCAGGTCCGAGTCGCTGCCGATCTTGTCCGGAGCGTAGAAGCCGCCCTCCACGGCCTTCTCGAGCCAGCCCAGGGCCTCCTCCTTGTGCCCCAGCAGCGCGTGGAAGCACGCCAGGTTGTAGAGGACGATGCTGTTCTGCGGCGCGGCCTCGTAGGCGCGCTCCACCAGCGCCAAGGCCTGCTTCACGTCGCCGCCCGTGTACGCGACGACGGCTTGGGTGTTGAGCTTGTTCACTTCCGGCGTCATGCCCGCACTGAGGTACAGATCGCGGGGCGCGTCAACCATCTCGACCACGCCGCTCAGAAACGCGCACAGCGGCTTGAGCATCGCCTGCATGTCGAAGAACGACAGGCTGTCCTGGGCCGGCGGGAGCTGCGCGAAGGCCGCCTGAAAACGCGGCGACTTCGACAGCGGCCGCTTCTGACCGTTGCCCGCCATGAGGCCCAACACGTCACCAAGAAGCTGCTCGCGCAGGGCGATGACGATCACGTCACCGCGGAGAGCGACCGAGAGCGGCAACGATGGCGCGCCGGGCAGCATCACCAGCAAATCCAGCTCGGCCACCTGGGTCCCCATCCGGTCGGTCTTCTTCACCGCGAGCGCGTCCATGCCCGCGACCCGGTTGATCTCCTCCGCCACGGCCTCCAGGATGGCCACGAGACCGGCGTAGTTCTGTGCTGCGCCCGTCACACTGCCGCGCATGACGCAGACCATGTCCGGCAGGAAGATGGGCGGAGCGCTGCCCATCACCGGCGCGGGCGGCTCGAACCGTTCGGCAAACACCAGCTCCTGGCCGCCGAGCTGCCCCCAGTCCACGCCCTCGAACAGTTGCGTGGCCCGCTCCAGCAACCGTTCCGCCTCGGCCGCCTGCCCCGGGCCTGCCAGGGAGCTGACCAGGCCGATCACGTCCTGGCCCACGCCGCTTTGCGCGAGCGCTTCGAACACCTCTCCCCAATAGCGGGCGATGAAATCCCGCTCGGGGTTGTGCCGCTCCGCGGCGCAAAGGAACACGTCGTCCGGTATTACCGCGGCGAGGGTGAAGGCATCCGGCGGGGCCGGCGCGGGGACCGGCGCCGGCGCGGGCGCAATCAACGCCACCGCACCCAGCGTAATCGCCACCACCGCGTCGGGAAGCAGCTTGCTCGTGATCACAGCCTGGCTCCTTGTCCGTGCGAAATGCGTCTTACCTGTCAGCTTCGACCGAAGTCGCGAACCGCACTCTTGGGGGTGCTCGGCACGAACGGCGGGCGCAAACAGCTACGCGCGCCGGGTACCTGCTTCTGCACAAGCCCCCGCAGAGTAATGCGACGCGGCCGGAGGGGGCGCCTCAGCGACCTTCTCCCTCCCGGGTGGATTCCGCGGACGTTCGGAAGCGGCCCCGCCGGGGGGCCGGGCGGGAACGTCGCGTTACCGGGCGCAAAGCCGGAGCCATGCCCTACTGTGGGCATCGGCGGGCGGGTATACTTCCTCGGTCTGGGTCCTTTGAACCTCGGCGAGGAAGTCCCCATGAAGCAGCGCACCTGGCTGATTGCCCTCTCGCTTGTGGCCGCCCTCGGCGTCTGTTCCTGCACCGACGCGCCGACCGGAGTCCAGACCAGCGACCCCGAGTTGGACGCGTACATCCGCCTCATCTTGCCCAAACGGATCGAGATTCAGCGGTTTCTTACGCAGCCGGTGAGCTTCGCCGGCGACGGCAGCGCCGACGGGCTGGAGGTCGTTCTGGCGGCGTACGACACCTCGGACGACCTGACGAAGATCGTAGGGACGCTGCATTTTGAGCTGCAAACACGGCGGCCAGGGGAGCACATCGGCACACGCGCCGCGTTCTGGCCGGTCGAGATCAAGACCGAAAGAGCGCTGGGCCTGTACCGGGACCGGCTGTCGCGGTACTACGATTTCCCGCTGCAACTCGAGCACGGCCCGCTGCCCGCCGGCCAATACCTGCTGAGCGTGTGGCTGCATCTCCCGACCGGGGAGCGCCTGCTCGACGAGTACGAGTTCACCTACGAAGGTACCGGGGCGCCCCCGGTTCGGCCGTAGCCTCCGACCGCCGCCCGCGCCCGATGACATGCCCGGCCTGCCGAGCGGATATACTCATTGAAAGCGGCTCCGTCCGCCTGCGCTCTCTGGAGCCTGACCCCAGGGGACTTCTCGACCGGTCGCGCGGTCGGAACCGAGAGACGGACTTATGAACCTCTTCGTGCTGCTGCTGCCCGTCGTTGCTCTGTTTCAGCCCGCCGCATCTGGCACGCGGATCACCGCGAACCTCTACGCCGCCCACACGTCGATCCAGCCGGGCGGGCAGACGGAGTTCGTGCTCGAAATCAACGTCGAGCGGGGCTGGCACCTGTATCACCCGATCGTTCTGGACACGGGCGCGCCGACCACCGTGGCCTTCGACATGCCGCCCGGGGTCACGTTCGGCGAGCTGCGGTTCCCCGCGCCGACATTGGGAAAGGAGTACGACCTCGAGTACTTGGCGCTCGGCGGCCGGATACTCGTGCTCACGACCTTACAGCTCGCCCCCGACGCGACCCTGGAGTCCGTTCCTATCAAGGCCGCCGTGCGTGCGCTCGCGTGCAAGGAGTTGTGCCTGCCGGTGCGCGCCCAAGCCGGCCTGAACCTCCCGGTATCCTCGGTCGCACCCGCGCCCGCGAACGCCGAGCTGTTCAAGGCGGCCCGGGCAACGGTCGCGCCGCCGCTCGCCAGGGCGCGGCACATCGAGGGCAGCACGGTGACGATGTCGCCTGACCGGATCGGCCTCGAGGATGGGGCGGAGATCGTACTGACCGTGCGAGTGCCAAGGGGGCATCACCTTCAGGACCGTGACCCCGGTCACAAGGACCTGATCCCCTCGCGGCTGTTCATCGAACCGCTGGATGGCCTCGAGTTCGGCGAACAGCGCTGGCCGCAGCCGGAGGTGCACGAGCTGCCGGGCTTCGGCAGAATCCGCCAGCAAAGCGGCCAGTTCCAGGTCCGCGTGCCTGTCTCGATCATCGATGAGCTCTTTCCCAGCGGCCCGGTGGCCCTGCGCGTCCTGTTCACCTACCAGAGCTGCACGGACGCCGGCATCTGCTTCCCGCCCGAGACCGCCGAAGGGCATGTGACGTTCACGGCGGACACTCCGACGGCGGCAGTGACGGATCGCCCGCGGGGGACGCTGTTTCCGCTCGCCCGTATCGAAGAGGGCGCCCCAAGCGGTCCGCCGGACCTGCCGGCTGCGCCGAGCTGGCTGACCGGTCTTGTCGATCCGGCGGGTGAGCCTGCGGTGGCGCCGGCAACGGAGACTGGCGTGCCGCGTTTCACCGCGGAGGACTGGGCCGAACGCATACCGTGGCAACCCTGGCGGCCAGGCCTGGCCGAGGAGCTGTCACGGCGCGGGCACAAAGTGTACGTGGACTACACCGCGACCTGGTGCCTCACGTGCCAGACCAACAAGAAAGTCGTGCTGGAGACCGCGCCGGTCAGGACCAAGATGCGTGACCTGGACGTCATCCCCATCCTGGCGGACTACACGAACACAGACCCGCGGATGCAGCAGGAGATTCTCCGCTGGGCGCCGACGGTGCCCGTGAACGTCGTGTATGCCCCGGGGCACCCCGACCAGCCCGCAGTCCTGCCGACCGTGCTGACCCAGAGAGAGGTCATCCGCGCGCTGGAAAACCCGTTGGCCTACGCTGCACCCAAGAACCTGAACCTCTGGCTGGCGGTCCTGGGCGGGTTCCTGGGCGGCCTTATTCTCAACGTCATGCCCTGTGTTCTGCCGGTCATCTCCATCAAGATTCTGAGCTTCGTGCAGCAGGCCGGCGAGGATCGCGGGCGCGTGCTCCGCCTCGGGCTGGCATTCTGCGCGGGGATCATCGTCTGGTTCTGGGCGTTCGCCTGGCTCAGCACGCGCGGCCAGGTGCCGTGGCAATACCCCGAGGTCATCGTGGCGCTCGGGTCCATCCTGTTCGTGTTCTCGCTGAATCTCCTGGGCGTGTTCGAGCTCATGCTCCCTGGGGCGGCGGCAGGCAAGCTCGACGCGCTCGCAGCGCGCGAGGGATACACCGGCGCCTTTGTGAAAGGCGTGCTGGCCACGTTGCTGGGCACGGCGTGTACGGCACCCTTCATGGCCGGCGCCTTCGCATATGCCCTCACGCAACCGACCTGGGTGGTGTTCGTGGTGTTCAGCGCCGCCGGCGTCGGCATGGCCGCCCCATACCTGCTCCTGTCCGCGAATCCCGGCTGGCTGCGCTACATCCCCAAGCCCGGCCCCTGGATGATCACGTTCAAGCAGGCCGCCGGGTTCGTGCTGTTGGGCACCGTCATCTGGCTCCTGTGGATTCTCGGGGATCAGATCGAAGTACGCGGCATCGTCATGACCGTGGCCTTCTGGGGGTTCCTCGGTCTTGCTGTGTGGATGTTCGGCAAGGCCAGGCCGGCGTGGGAACGGGCCAGCCGGATGGCCATGACGGTGGCTGCACTGGCCGTCGTCATCGTTGGGTTCTGGTTCTGCTACCGCCTGATGTTCAACTGGAATGATCGGGCGCTCGGCCCGGCTGCCTCGCCGGCCGTCAGCCTCTCCAGTATCGCGCCGCCGTCAGCACAAGGAAGCTCCGGCGGTTCGTAACCGGCGGCCAAGGGCGTGATGACCGCGCCACGCCCGCGTCGCTAACCAGCAGACAAGACGGCGCCGGCGCCAGGACGCTCAGGCTGGCAGCGGAGCCGACAGGATTGATCTTGGAAACGGTCTCCGGTTGACGCGAACCTCGCTTCGACCGGACCGCTGGAATGCGATCGCCGCGCTTTGCCAGGCCTTGGGTCAAGTCGCAAGTGCGCATAGGCCGATAACGCATTCAGAGTGGAACGGACGCTGTCCGCGAGACACCCATTGGACTCATGTAAGTGACTGTCGGACAAGGAGCTATGTCCTCTCCGCACGGCGATGATAAAAAGGCCAACGTGGCGTGCCCGCCCGCAGCCCTCGCGCGGCCGACACGGGGCCTCGCCGCGCCGGCCACAGAACGCGCTCTTCTCGCCCGGAACGCGTGCGGAGGCAGCACCATACGGATCGGCGGCCGCTCCAAATGCCGACACGAGTTACCCACGCCGGGGCGTACGCGAGGGATTGACCAGGGGCTCATAATATATTGGCGGGCTGTATACGCCGTGAGCGTCGGTGCTGGGATGGCTGCCGCGAGGCGGGTAGTGCACACACCTGTCTGGGTGTGCCTGCTTGCCACAGGCATGATGTCCGCCGTACTGGGCTGTGCACACCGGAACCATCCGGCACCGCAGCCTGCACCTTCACCACGCATACTCGTCATCGCGCCGGTCTTGAATCTGAGCGGGAGCACCGACTTCGACCCGCTCAAGGTCACCGATCTGGTCGCCTCGGAGTTCCAGTCATTTCCGGACGTGGCGGTCATCCCCGTGAATCTCGCGCTGGCCGAACTGGAGCGTCGCGGTCAGGCTGCGGTGGAAAGCCCGCAGGACGCCGTGGACCTGGCCCGCGCCCTGGGGGCCGATGCCACGATCGTGGTCGGCGTGACGGAGTACAACCCCTACCACCCGCCGATAGTCGGGTGGGTGATGCAGTGGTATGCAGCCCGGTCCGGCTGGGAGGAACGTCCCGTGGAGGGCGCGGGCGAGTCGGCGCAGGCCGGCATGGCATTATCGGAGCCGGGCCGGCCGGTACCGCGCTACCAGGTGCAACGCGTGTTCAACGCGGCCGACGAGGCGGTCGTGAAGGAAGTCCGCGAGTTTGCCCGGTCGCGCGAGGGACACCAGAGTCCATTTGGTTGGAGGAAGTATATCCGGTCGCAGGAACTGTACGTCCGCTTCTCATGCTCGGCCACGATCCGGTCGATGCTTTCGCTGGACCACGGCGGTCACGCGGCGGTCAAGCCGAACGAGGCGGAGTCATGAGTCCAGCAGCCCGATGTCTGAGCCTGGCAAAAGGGGAGCACCGGTACGTGTTCCGCTACGAGGAAGGCTGCGAATCGGAACTGCTCAGCAGCTTCGTCGCGTTGGCGAACGATCCAGACCGCGAGTTCGATTGGTTTGATGCCGCGGTGTTGTCGTATCAGATGGGTCAGCAGCTCGCGCGCGAGCTCGATCCGGTCGCCCAGTTGGAGTAGGGCCAACGTGATGTGGAACACGCAAGTGGCGAGCAACGCTGTAGCCTCGACCAGTCTCGCCGAAAGTGATGGACGTATGAGTGAGCAGGCCAGCCTCGTCAGCCAGTTCATAAACTACTTGCGGGCCGAACGGCACTTCTCGCCCCACACCGCGAAGTGCTACGCCGCCGACCTTCAGCAGTTCTGCGGCTACTTGTGCACGGTCGAACGCTTCGGCCCGGTCAGCGTGGAAGGCGGCAACGGTCGCGGGCCCGCGGCCGATATGTCCAAGCTGAGCCCCCCGGCCAGCGTCACCGGCGAAGACCTGAACCGACGGCTGCTACAAGTGGAAACGGACGACGTCCGGACGTTGATGTCCGAGCTGCGCGAGCACAACTACTGCAAGAGCACCGTGGCCCGCAAGCTGGCGACGCTGCGGTCATTCTACAAGTTCCTGGTCCGCCGGGGCTATCTCGCCAACAACCCGGTGGCGCCCATCCGGACGCCCAAGCAGGACAAGCGGCTTCCGAAGTGCCTGGACGTGGACCAGATCGAGAAGCTCCTGGCGAACCCGGACACGACGACCCTGCTGGGCGCACGGGACCGGGCCATGCTCGAAACGCTGTATTCGACCGGCATGCGGGTCAGCGAGCTGATCGCCCTCGACATCGTCGACGTCGACCTGACGACGAACGTCGTGCGCGTGGCGGGCAAGGGCAAGAAGCGCCGGGTGATTCCGCTGGGGCCCGGTGCGGTCAAGACGATCCTCCACTTCCTCGATCTGCGCCGCAACGATCCGCGCAGCACGAGCTTCGATGCCGAGGCCCTCTTCATCAACAAGCACGGCCAGCGGCTGAGCACGCGCAGCGTCCGGCGGAAGCTGGACAAGTACCTGCTGGACGCCGGCCTGGATCTGTCGGTGAGCCCGCACACGCTGCGGCACAGCTTCGCGACGCACATGCTGCGGCGCGGGGCGGACCTGCGGTCGGTGCAGGAGATGCTCGGCCACCAGAGCCTGAGCACGACGCAAATCTACACGCACTTGACCGGCGAGACCGTCAAAGAGAACTACGACAAGGCCCATCCGCGGGCGTGAGGCCGGCCGGCGGTTTTCCTCCCTACCTGGGTGAGCTTCAGGGAAAGCGGGACGCCGTCCAGGCCGGGGGGCGCAACGTCTCAACAGCAATGCGGGGCGAGCGTACCATCACGCCGCTTGGCCAGTCTGGGCATCGGCGTGCCGCGACGCTATGCCGTGCTACGGAGGTCGGCCGCGTCCGCAATTCGCGCCCACTTTGACGGGGAGGTGCGCGTGCCCGAAGAACCCGTTCCCTGCACCGAGCATACTGCGCTGTGCCTGTTACTGCTTGGGGATGCCGACGGCAGGAGGCTGCTCGCGGACTTCGCCCGTCTGGCCGAGTCTTGCCCGACGATTCGGAATGGCCGCCGGACGGGGCCGGCGTTGGCCGAGCTGTCTCGCCTGGGGCGGCCGCCTTGTCACGTCCCGCCGGCAGGCGACAATAGCCGCCTGTGACCAAGCGCCAATGGCGAGCGACGTGGCAGGCGATCGGCGTGGGGCTGGCAGCCACCGCCGCCGTACTGGCTGTACACGCGGCCGGGGGGCTCGACTGGGTGGAGCTCAAGACTCTCGACCTGCGCTTCCTGTACGCGAACTCGACGCCGCAGGACCCGCGCATCATCTGCATCGACATCGACGACGGCTCGTTGGAGACCGTCGGGCGCTGGCCGTGGCCGCGGGACGTGCAGGCCGCGCTCATCGCGCTGCTCGCGGAGCTGGGCGCCAAAGCGGTCCTCTACGACATCACGCTGACCGAGCCCGAGTTCGTCCGCCTGATCGTGCCCCAGCAGGCCGACCTCGTGCTCGACCCGTCCGAGCTTGACACCGCCGACGCCTGGCGGGCATTCCCGGACGACGAGCTGCGCACCGCCCTGGCGGACGCAGGCATGGTGTATCTCGCGTTTCACTACACGCGCACCGCTGCGCCCGCGGCGGCGGAGCTGCTCTCGGCCCGCGTGCGAACGTGGCTTGACGCCGACCCATCGCGCTGGACGCAGCCCGCGCGCCGGCTCCTGGACGCCTTGTTGACCGACGAGTTCAGCGACGAGCCACAGCCGGCGGAGACAATCGCGCTCGCGCTGCGTCAGGAACTGAGCACGGCCGCGACCACGCGCCGCGAGCTCGTCGCGCTGGACCAGGCGCGCGCTGCCGCGCAGCCGATCGCGTCGCTCCTGCCCGTGTATTTCCCGCTGGCCGCCGCCGCCCGCCAGTGCGGGTTCGTCGTGTTCGTGCCCGAGCACGGCGTGGTCCGCCGCGTGCCGCTGCTGGCCCGCTACGAGGAGCACGTGCTGCCGCAACTGGCGTTCGCCGTGGGGTTTGATGCGCTGGAGCTCGGCCCCGCCGATCTCGCCGCCGGTCCGGGCTGGTTGGAGCTGCGTTCGCCCGTGCTGCCCCGGCCGCTGCGAATTCAGCTCGACGCGGACGGTTGTGCCATCATTCCCTGGGTCCCCGAGCGCGACTGGACGCGGCAGTTCGGCCCCCGCATCCCGGCCGATGCGTTGTGGCAGATTCACGACCGGCGCATCAGCGTGACCTACAACGAGCATCTGATCGTCGACGCGCTCGACGACCTTCGAGCTGCGGGCGTGCTGCGCGCGCACGAGGAGTACGCGGACGACCTGCGGCAGGTGCTGCGCTTGGAGGACGAACGCCGCCAGGCGCGCTACCGTGACGACGCCCAGGCCGTCGAGCGTTGCACGGCCGGGCTGGTCGAGTACCGGCGTTTGCTCGCTGAAGGCGAGGCGGAGTTCCGTGCCGCCGTAGGTGCGGAACTGGCGCGGCTCGCAGGCGGCCCGCACGACCGACTGGACGCAGTTCGCGAGCTGGCGCGCAGCCTGGCCGCCAACGACGCCTACCAGGCCGAGATCGACGCCGCGCTGGCCCACCTGCGGCCGCTCGTCGCCGGCCGATTCTGCCTCGTCGGATACACGGCGACGTCGCTGGCCGACGCGGTCCCGATTCCGACGCACGAGCGGGCACCCGGCGTGCTCGCCCACGCCAACCTGCTCAACGGACTGTTGACCGGCCGCAGCGTGGCCTGGGCACCGCCTTGGCTGAATGCCGCCCTGGCGGGTCTGCTCGGGGCGCTGGCCACCGTAACGACCGCACGGCACGGGCCGCGGCAGTCGGCCGGACTGGTTCTCCTGCTGATCGTGGTGTTTGCGGCCCTGGCGGGCTGGCTGGCGTTCTACGTCTGGCTGTACTGGGTCCGGCTCGTCCCCGCCGTGCTCGCCGCCGGGCTCAGCTACGGCGTGGTTCTGCTATACCGCTTCGTCTTCCTGGAGCGGGAGTCGCGCAAGATCGCCACCGCGCTGAGTCAGTACACCTCGAGCACGCTCGCGCGCAAAGTGGCCGAAGACGCGGAGTTGTGTCGCCGGGCCGAGACCCGCGAGGTGAGCGCCATCTTCACCGACCTGGCGTCCTTCACGTCGCTTTCGGAGCGGATCGGCGCGGAGCGCACGCAGCGCGTTCTCAACCTCTGCCTCGGGCGTCTCAGCGACGTGCTGCTGCGGTACGAGGCGATGATCAACAAGTTCATCGGGGACGGCATCTTCGCCTTCTGGAACCCCGTCATCTACTCGCAGCCGGACCATGCCCGCCGCGCGTGCGAGGCCGCGATTGGCCTGCACGCGGCGCTGCGCGAGCTGATCGCCGAGCAGCAGCGGTCCGGCGGCGACGAGGCGTTTGCCGAGCTGGTGCTGCGGATCGGCGTCGCGACGGGCACCGCCGTCGTCGGCCCCTGCGGCTCGGAGCAGAAATACGATTACACCTGCATCGGCGACTCGGTGAACGTGGCGGCGCGGCTCGAATCCGCCAACAAGTTCTACGGGACGCACGTCCTGATCAGCGGGGCCACGCGCGACCAGGCCGGCCCAGGGTTTGCCGTCCGCCCGCTCGGCGGTGTGCAGGTCAAGGGCAAGACGCGGGCCGTGCCGATCTACGAGCTTCTGGGGCGGTCCGCCGACGTGGCGGCCGACCTGCTGCGCTACGCGGAGTCGTTCGGTGCGGCCGTGGAGGCGTTTCAGCGCCGCTGCTGGCCCGAGGCGCTGGCGGGTTTCAGCGCGTGCCTCCGCCAGCGGCCCGCGGACCTGGCGGCGCAGCAATACGCCGCGGCGGTGCAGCGGTACATGGCGGAACCCCCGCGGGAGGACTGGAACGGCGCGCTGGAACTGACCGAGAAGTGACCGGACGCCGTGGCCGGCGCACACCGGCGGCGCCAAACCGGCTTGGCGACTATCCTCTTGAGTCGAATAGGGAGGGCTCCGGCGCTGGAACGGCGGTTCCGGCGTGTTGCGCCAGGTCGATCGGCTCCCAGCCCGCGGGGTCGAAGCGGAATACACTGCCTACAAGGTACTTCTGCTCACGCTCGAATGCCAACCAGCGGCGCCCCGCACGTTCGGCGGCCTCCCCCGTTGTGTTCGAGCCGGCGAACGGATCCAGTACAAGGTCGTTTTCGTCCGTCAGGTAACGGATGAAGAAGGTCGGCAACTGGATCGGGAACCGCGCCGGATGTGGGCGAAGCCCGGTCTCCTTGCAACGGGACATGTAGACGCCGTTGGCATCGTTGTTACCAAAGATCAGGATGTTGGGCGGAATGGCTCCGCCATTATCGGAGAACTTGTGCGTAATGATGTGCCCCGAAGGCCGCACCTTCGGGCGGTAACCGCGCTTCAGAAGCCGGTGCATGTCTGGGGAGTAGTCCGTCAACACGCGCCGGTTGTCGGCCTTTGGATACTCCGTCTTGCTGAGCCACCACAGGCAGTTCACGGCATCCTTGACCCTGATCTTTCGAACAGTCACCCACTCCGCCGGCGACGGCAGCTTCGCAGGGTTGTACCAAAAGAACTCCTGTGCCAGGTGGAAGGCTGCTTCTCGACACAGCGCGAGCAGCAACTCAAAGTGGTAGAGGGAGCGCGTCGGCTTCCCCGGCGTCCAAGCCCCCCCGATGTCGACGACGAGCGAGCCGTCGTCCGTAAGAACACGACGGAACTCGGGCGCAAAACCGAGAAACCACTTCACGTACTCGCCTTGGTCCGCGTTGCCGTACTCCTTCTTGAAGTGCAGAGCATACGGCGGAGACGTGAGGATCAGGTTGACTGACGAGTCCGGCAACGTCCTCAGCAGTTCACGCGATTCCCCCAAGTACGCTGCGCCGCGTTCGGTCGCGAAGAATGGGACGTGCCCCGAGGGTCCTGGCAGCGCGTCGCCCGGTGTCTTGCGTTTGCTCATCATCGGCCTCCGACAGCATCATCGAGCGCACGCAGTGCCTCCGGCGTCCAAGTGTCGTTCGGCACCATCGGCACGCGCTGCATGATCGCCAGATACCCGGGCATTGATGCCCGGCGCTCCAAGTACCTGGTGGCGACATAGAGGAAATCCCATCGCCCGGTCTGATTGAATAACGCCACGCCAAGCACGTCGAACTCGTCCGCCTTGTACCCTCGTGTGGGCGTCCCGTCCATGCTGTTGCGCGTCCGCTGCAACTCCACCTTGTAGGAGGGCGGATGCCGAAAGACCTCATTGCGGATGTTCTTGCATTCCACCGCCAGTGCGTGACCCCGGTACGTGACCACGAAATCCGGTTTGCCGTCGACGTCCTGCCAGGTGAACGCCTCAATGATGTTGCTCGCGCGCAGCCGCTCGAGTTGACGGCTCATATACAGCTCAGCGAGCTTACCCTTCACATCGATTTGAGCCCGAAAGCCCTTGTCGATTGCGTCGAAGACGTCTCCTGCCGTCGAATTCAGCTTGCCGAGCAGAGGGTGACCTTCATCCAGAAGATCGTACGGCCGCACACCGAGCGCAACCGCCAGGTCACATAGCACAACCAGCGTCGGGTTCCGCTCTCCGCGTTCCAGTCCACCAATGTACGTCCAATGTCGCTCTGTGCGCCGCGCTAACTCCTCCTGCGTCCAGCCGCGCGCTTTGCGAAGCAGGCGCAGGCGTTCGCCGAACGCCTTCAGTACTTTGCTCGGACGCGCCATGCAGCGCATCGCACCCGAGCACAGCCTATCAGTCTAGAGACTATAAGTATTATCCGGGCCCGTGTCAAGCTCGAAGCCTTCCCTGGCCGAGTGATGCCCGCAGCACTGCCCCCTGTCTCGTTGCCGGCCGCGCGCCTCACGCGCCGCTATTCTCGCGTCGCTGCCCGCCGGTCCCGCGCGAGCACGGCCATACCCCGCGGCGGTGCAGCGGTACATGGCGGAACCCCCGCGGGAGGACTGGAACGGCGCGCTGGAACTGACCGAGAAGTAGCCCGCATGAAGTGCGGTTCCCCATCCGGCCGCTCGTCGCAGGCGTGGACTCGCCTTCCCACGGATACAATAGAATGCCGGTGACGCACCGGCGCGATGCCGGCCTGGTGGAGGGCCGCGCGGAGTCGGATCAGGAGCACCGACGGTCATGCAATCAATCAGACCGGGCTGGACGCCGGCCCTCGGAATCTTGGCCACGCTCGCGCTGTTGGGCGCCGCGGCGGGCGGACAGTCCTCGAGCCGGGCAGCACTCGCGCTCGAGCGCGGGCGGCCGCAGGCGAGCAGCGATGAGTTGATCGCGCTCCGCGAAGAGCTCGCCGACGTGCACGCCGTCTCGCGCGCATTCAAGCTGGTCGCCAAGATCGCCCGGCCGGGAGTCGTGCACATCCACGTCAGCGGCGGCGAACGCTCCGATGCCGATCGTGAGGAACATCGGCGCCTGCGCGAGCAACTGCGCGACATGATCCCGCCCCAGGAGTTGGACCGGTGGCTGCGGCGGGTGCCGCCCGGCTCGGCGAGCGGTTTCATCATCGACCGCGAGGGGCACATTCTGACGAACAACCACGTGGTCGAGGGGCGCGACGGGATCAGCGTCGGGCTGTGGGACGATCGCGAGTACCCGGCGACCCTGGTCGGTTGCGACCCCAAGACCGATCTCGCCGTGCTCCGGATCGACGCCCCCGACCTTCAGCCGTTGACCTTCGGGGACTCCGACGCCTTGGAGGTCGGTGACTGGGTCGTCGCGGTCGGAGCGCCGTTCGGCCTGGCCCAGACCGTGACGCACGGAATCGTCAGCGCCAAGGGGCGCAGCCGCGTCGCCGGCGTGGACATCTCCTACCAGGATTTCATCCAGACCGACGCCGCCATCAACCCTGGGAACTCCGGCGGCCCCCTGCTGAACGTCCGCGGCGAGGTCGTGGGCGTGAACACGGCGATCGCGACGCACGGCGACGGGGTCAACGCCGGCATCGCCTTCACGATCCCGGCCAACATGGCGGTGAAGGTGGCCGAGCAGCTCAAGACGAGGGGAAGGGTAACGCGCGGCTACCTGGGCATCGTGCCGCTGCCCTTGGCGCAGTCGGACGTCGACATCTTCGGGCTGCCGGACGCACGCGGCATCCTCGTGGATCAGATCGTGCGCGATTCGCCGGCGGGGCGGGCCGGCCTTCAGGTCGAAGACGTGATCGTCGCGATCAACGACCGGCCGGTGGAGAGCTACGAGCACTTTCGGGCGATGGTGGCGGACCTGCGGCCGGACGAGCGCGCCCGACTGCGCGTGGTGCGCGACCGGCAAGTCAAGCAGCTTGCCGTCCGGATGGGCGAGCAGCCGGAGGACCTGCGCGCCAGGCCCGCGGAGTCGGCGGAAGTCGACCGTCCCGTCGAGCGGCTCGGCCTGCGGGTGCGGACGTGGCGACCCGATGACCGGCGACTGCTGCGACTGTTGTATGACGCGACGGCGCGCGGCGTGGAAGTACGCGACCTCGACGCGGAGACGAAGGGGCAGCTCGACCTCCGGGCCGGCGAGTTGGTCGTCGCCTGCAACGGGAACCCCGTGCGCTCCGTGTGCGACCTCAACCAGGTTGTGGAACGGGCGCCGCTGAGCGCGAAGCTGCAACTGGAGATCCTCGAGCCGACCGGCGACCGGCGCATCGTCACGATCGCCGCGCGCGAAACGCCAAAACCTGTCCCATGACAGCCCGCCGCTCGCGCTCCGGGCTCGGAGCGGCCGACCAGGAGGTCGGCCGCTACTGGGTGGGGTGGGCGTCCCGCCCGCCAACATCGCTCATAGGCCGAGGGGTACCGCGTAACTACTCGCCGCCCACGATGTCTTGCCAGAGCCCGGCGATGGCCGCGTCGAGCTTGTCCGGCGTGAGGTAAGTGCCCGCGGCGATGCGCGCCTGAATGTCCGCGATTCGCTGCTCGCTCACGTCCGGCGGGCCGGGTTGCACGTTGATTCGCGCCGCGGCGTCTGATAGTTCGACACGGTCGCCGGCGTTCGCATCGATCTTCGCGGGTTTCGCGTGCGGGTCGTGCTGCGGCGCCGGCTTCGCCTGCAACACAGACGCGAGCTTCTGGCCTTGGACGCATCCAACGTCACTCATGGGTTTCGCGGCCTCCGAGGACGCCGGCCACAATGGGTCGATGCCCTCCGGTTCGCCCTCCGTGTTGGCTGGGGTCATTTTGCGGACGGTGCCGCGCCTGCCGGTCCCTCGACAAGCCACGCGCACCGTGGGTTTACTCGCTCGTCATGAGATCATCGGTCAAATCCCCCATAAAACTTTCACAAATCCCCGCGAGGGCGGCCAGATTCCCGGCCGGTGGCCGGTCTTGCCCGCCGGCTGAAATGAAACCACCTATTATCGGGCGTCGCGCCTATCTCGTGAACGTAACGACGTCCCCGGGCTCGCCGATGCCCTGGACGAATCGCCGCACGTGGGGTTCCTCGGACTCCATCACCTCCTGCGGCGTGCCGTCCGCGACGAAGTGACCGCCCCAGAGCATCAGGACGCGGTCGCCGACCTCGGCGGCGCTCCGCATGTCGTGCGTGACTACGACGCCGGTGACCTGAAAGTCGCGCTGCATCTGCCGGATGAGCTTGTTGATCCCGTTTGACCGCTGGGGATCGAGGCCCGCGGTCGGCTCATCGTACAGGATCACCTTGGGCGGGGGGTCCATCGCAATCGCGCGGGCCAGGGCCACGCGCTTTCGCTCGCCGCCGGACAGCTCCGCCGGACGTTTCTTCTCGAAGCCCGTCAGTCCGACCCGTTCCAGGCACCTGGCCGCCAGGTCGCGAATCTGCTTGTGGTCGATGCGTCCGGTGCGATTCTCGGTCATCGGAAAGGCGACGTTCTCCAGCACGGTCATGGAGTCGAACAGCGCGTTGAGCTGGAAGACGAAGCTGATCTGGCGGCGGACGGGTACCCACGCCCGCTCGGTGAGCCGATCGACGCGCTGGCCCTCGAAGTGGACCTCGCCGCGGTCCGGCCGCAGCAGACCCACGATATGCTTCAGCAGCACGCTCTTGCCCGTGCCGGACCGGCCGATGATCACCGTGTTCTTCCCGCGCTCGACCCGCAGGTCGATGTCGTCCAGGACGCGCTGCCGCCCAAAGGACTTGCTCACGCGGCGAAGCTCAACGACCGGGTGGTCGATCTCCACGTCGCGACGCCCTCACACCAGCGGCCGGAAGCCGAACCAGGCGCTGTACAGGCCGTTCAGCAGGAAGCCCAGGAACAGGTCCAACATCAGGATCAGGATGAAGCTTGTAACGAAGCTCTGCGTGCAGGCCCGCCCGACGCCCTCGGCTCCCGGCTTGCAGTGGAACCCGTTGTAGCAACTCACCAGCCCGATCGCCGCACCGAAGAACACCGACTTGAAGAGTCCGCTGCCCACGTCCCACATCTCGACCGTCTGCTCCGCGTAGTACCAGAACGGCTCGGACTGGCCCTGGAACACGAGCACGTACACGCCCCACGCGCCGAGCGTGCCCATCAGGTTCGCATAGATGGTCAAGAGCGGCGTGAGGAGCACGCAGGCCACGAACCGCGGCGTAACCAGGTAGCGGATCGGATCGGCGCCCATCGAACGGAGGGCCAACAACTGCTCGGTCACGTTCATGGTGCCCAATTCCGCGGTCAGAGCGCCGCCCGCCCGGCCCGCCAGCATCACGCCCGCCAGCACCGGCCCCAGCTCCTGGCAAAGCGAGATGATGACGATCGACCCGAGCCGGTCGGCCATATTCGCGGCGTCGAATTGGGCCCAGCCTTGCACGATCAGGACCATGCCGATGAACATCCCCGTCAGCATGATGACCGGTGCCGACCGCGTGCCGATCTGGAAACACTGGGGCAAGAACCGCCGCCAACCCCGCACCGAAGTCATTTCGAGCGGAATGAACGAGGCGGTGTAGCCGCTGAACAGCCAGAATCGGCCGAAGCTCGCCAAGGCGCCCGTGACGCCGGCGATTGTGCCGGCGCCGATCCTGGCCACCATCCCGGCAGCGATGCTTTCTCGCGGCATACAGAGCCTTGCGCCGTGCGGCGCTACGCCGGCGGACGTGCGCGCGCGCCCGTCGGCGGCAATCGTCGTCTGCGAGGTCCAGCCCTCGCCGCGCGCGGGAGATAGGTTATCGAAATCCGCCGTCGAATGCGATATGCTACGAACCGGAGTTGAAAGTTCGTCGCGGAAGCCGGGGAGTGCGAAGCCTGGCTTTGCACGTGCCAGCCGGACGTTTGCACTCCCCACGACTCCGGCGAGCCTGGGACTCAGGATACCGGGTCCTGCCTCACTGTTGGACCTGCGTTGGCGAAGCAAAGTGGGCGGCCGCGCCCGCCCGGGCAGGCACCGAGGCCCGCCCCACTTGTGTCTTGTGTCGAAGTTCCGCTGAAGCACGACCGTAGCCGACGGACGAACGGACCCTGAGCAAGGAGTCGGGCGCGGGAATGAACACGGATGGCCGGCATGTCGCGCACGGATGAGCGTCGGGCGGCGTTGCGGTTCTGCTTCGTCGCACTGGGCTGGCTGGCTTGCCTCTTCGGCTGGGCAAGCGTGCTCACGTTTGACGTCGCCGACGCCCCGTCGGACACCGTGTGGCCCAACCCATCCCCGCCGCACAACCTCTGTGGAACCGCGGGCGCCTGGGCGGCCCATTCCCTGTTCACGTACTTCGGCGTCGCGACGTATCCGCTGCTGTTCCTGCTGAACGCCGGCGTGCTGGCGGCGTCGCGGCGGGGCCGGCTCAACGACCCGTGGCTTCGCTTCCTCGGCTTGGCGCTGATTTGTACCGCCACCGCGGCCCTGGCCACGCTGTTCCTGCCGCCGTCGGGCAGGCACCTCATCACGGGCCCCGGCGGGCTGCTGGGCACGGCAACCGCCGCGTTCCTCGTGCCCAACCTCCAGGGCTTTGGAACGGTCCTGTTCCTCTCGCTTTCGCTGCTCGTCGGCCTCGTGCTTGCCGCCGACAACCTGATCATGAGCGTGTTCCGTGCCCTGCGCTGGGCGGGACAGAGCTCGGCGCCGGTGCTGGTCCGCGGCAGCAGCGCCGTCGCCAACGGCGTCACGAGCACGTTGGCCGCGCGGCGCCAGTCCGCCAATCAGGCTCCGACCGCCGCCGACCCACCGCGAGCACTCGCGAAACCGCCGCAGCGCGCGCACGTGGCCGACGTCCAGACAAGTCAGAAAGCAAGGGCTCGCGCGCCCGCCGAGGAGGCCGAGGAGCCCGGCGCGCCCGCCGCCAGCCGGCCGCCGCCGGCGACCGCCGCTCCGCCGATCGTGCGCGAGATCGGCATTTCACCGGCGTCGACCAAGGCAGCGGAGGCCCCGCCGCGGCGCGCGGTGCCCGACGATGACTACGAGCTTCCCGCGATGGAGCTGCTGACCCGCGGCGTTCCGGTGGACAAGGGGGTGATCGAAGCGCTGTGCCGCGAGAAGGCTTACGTGCTGGAACAGACCTTGAACGAGTTCCACCTCGCGGTGGAGGTCGTCGCCATCGAGACCGGCCCGGTCATCACGGTGCTCGAGCTCCGGCTGGCACCCGGAATCAAGGTCAGCCAGATCGCCTCGCTCGCCAACGACATGGCCCGGGCGCTGAAGGCGCCCGCCGTAAGGGTCGTGGCCCCGCTGCCCGGCAAGAGCACGATCGGGATCGAGGTGCCCAACCTGGACAAGGAGAAGGTTCGGCTGCGCGACGTCATGGCGCAATCCGCGCCGCGCACCGAGCACATGGCCATCCCCCTGTTCCTGGGCAAGGACGCTTCCGGCCAGGCCCTCACCGCGGACCTCACGCGCATGCCGCACCTGCTCATCGCGGGTACGACCGGCTCTGGCAAGAGCGTCTGCATCAACAGCCTCATCATGTCCATCCTGATGACGCGCACGCCCTCCGAGATCAATCTGATCCTCGTCGATCCGAAGGTCGTCGAGCTGGCGGCGTACAAGGACGTGCCGCACCTGATCTGCCCGATCGTCACGGAAGTCGTCAAGGCCGAGAGCATCCTGGATTGGGCCTCGACCAAGATGGACGAACGCTATGCGCTGCTGGCCGAGGCCGGCGTGAAGGACATCCGCTCCTACAACCGCCTGGGCTACGAGGCCTTGTGCGAGCGCCTCCAGCCCACCACCGACGACGAGATGGCCAAGATTCCCGTCCGGCTGCCCTACGTCGTCATCATGATCGACGAGCTGGCCGACCTGATGATGACCTCCGGCAAGGAGGTCGAGTTCTTCCTCTGCCGCATCGCCCAGAAGAGCCGCGCGGTCGGCATCCACCTGATCGTCTCCACGCAGCGCCCCCAGGCCAACGTCGTCACCGGCCTGATCAAGTCCAACCTGCCCTGCCGCATCGCGTTTCGCGTGTCGTCGCGGCTCGATTCCCGGATCGTCCTCGACCAGAACGGCGCGGAGGTACTCATGGGCCAGGGCGACATGCTCTTCCTGCCGCCCGGCAGCGCCAAGCTGATCCGCGCCCAGGGCACCTTCGTCGACGATGACGAGCTGCGGGCCGTCGTCAAACACGGCCGCACCCAGGGACCGCCGGTGTTCCACCCCGAACTGGTCCGCTCCGGCGGCGAGGGCGGCCCCGGCGGCGAGCGCGACGAACTCTTCGACCAGGCCGTGGACATCATCGTCGCCACCGGCCGCGGATCCGTCAGTCTGCTCCAGCGCCGGCTGACCATCGGCTACAGCCGGGCCTCACGGCTCATCGACCAGATGCACGAAGCAGGCATCGTCGGGGAGTACAAGGGCAGCCAGGCCCGGGAAGTGGCGGTCACGGCCGAGGAGTGGGAGGCGATGAAGCAGCAGCGCGACCGCGAGGAAGTGGAGGAGCGCTCGGAGTCGCAGTCGGATTGACGCGCGCGGCCCGGGCGGCCCGCACACAGCCCATCGTGTGCCGATAATCCGAGCGGGTGTCCTCCGACCTGCTGAATCACCGTGCGCGATTCGGCGGCGCGCGTCGGGAGGGCGAGCCTCCTGGCGAGCCGCGGCTCGGCGGGAGGCTCGCCCTCCCGCGCCGCATGATTGCGCACGGTGATTTGGAACGGCGCTCCCCTTTGGGGAAAAAGTAGAGCAGTCAGAGGCCCACCACGCCGTGCCGTTCGCAGTTCACGCCCCGCGATGGCAGACTTTTCCCGGACCTTGCGAGCGAAGTCGACCGGGGCCGGACCTTCGGCGTGGATTTCCGCGGGATTTCTGTTGGTATGGATGCCACTCCTGTGCTAGAATGCGTTGATGGAGGAGGTTTGCGTCTCGGTTCACCCGGGTGCAATCCCTTGATGATATAAATCGCCAACTTCGGCGGACGCGAGGAGAGTCCGCTCACCTGTTCGTTTTGGCAGTGGCTGGGCACCGTGCCCAGGGCCAAGAGTGTTCTGTTGCTTGTTTGGAGAGGAGGAATTGAGGATGAGTAGAGTTCTTGTGCTTGCCAGCGCCGTGGCACTCATGCTGGCGCCGGCTGCGATGGCAGATAAGACCGGCGACGGCTATCTGCTGACATCGCTGGATGGCTCCGTCACCGCCAATGGCGGGACCTTCGTGGTCGAACGCGACGTGACCGCCATCGACATCAGCGGCGTCGACAGCATGGACGGGTTCGGTGACCCGGACAACGTCATCATGAACATCGCGCTGGCACCCGACGCTTTGGTGACGGGCATCGGCTGGGACACCGAGCAGTATGCCGACAGCCCGAGCTGGCTCAGCGAGATGCGCATTGAGATCACCGATTCGGCGATCATCGGCGGCGTTGGAATCACCCCCGGCGCCGGTGTCAACTCCTCAGGCTGGGGCACCTTCAGCAGCGGCGGCATCCTCGACCTGGTCGACCTGGGTCTGGACTTCTATGTCGGGCCGGATGGCGTGCTGCGGCTGGAGTTCTGGGAAACCTATGTTGACTACGTCGATGACTGGGACGGCTATTATGAGACAGGGACGCTGACGGTCCAGTGGATTCCGGAGCCGGCCTCGCTGGCACTGGTTGCGCTGGGTGCGCTGGCGCTGCTTCGCCGTCGCTAAACTCGACGAGTAGCATCGGAATTCAAAGAGGAGAGGCTCTTGGGCCTCTCCTTTTTGTATACCGACTTCCCGCTACGTACGAAGTGCGTTTGGACTTCAGGACTGCAACACGGCAGTCCGCCGACGCGCCGCGCTGCGCCCCGGAGTTGGGCGCACGCCGACCAAGGGGGCGTCCTCCCTTCCCGCTCTCGCCAGCAGGCACGGCGGTCCCCCGCCGAGTTCCGGCGCGGCCATTTCGTCGGCAGCCGGAGTCGTTGCCGTTTCAAAGTAGCCGGACTAGCATGAACACGCGGGAGCGGCAGGGCACATCGAGCACGCCTCGCTCTCAGGTCCCGAACTCGAGCGAAAAGGAGAAAGCCGTGAGTGCGTTTGGAAAACTGGCGCATGTCAACCCGGCGAAGGGGGCCCTGACCCTCATCGACGAGTTCAAGCGGTTCGCCTTCAAGGGCAACGTCATCGACCTCGCGATCGGCGTGATCATCGGCGCCGCGTTCGGCAAGATCGTCGACTCGCTCGTCAAGCACATCATCATGCCGGCGGTCAGCCTGATCCTGCCCGGCGAACAAGGATACCTCGGGTGGAAGCTCGTCTTCAACGCCAAGGAAATCCCCTACGGCCTGTTCATCGGCGAGGTCGTGAACTTCCTGCTTGTGGCCGCGGCGTTGTTCCTCTTCGTGGTCAAGTTCCTCGGGTGGGTGATGCGCAGCCGAAAGCAGGAAGAGGTAGTGGCCGGTCCGCCGCCGCTGACCAAGGACCAGGAACTCCTCACCGAAATACGTGACCTGCTGAATAAACGCGCAGCCTGAACACACCCTGCGCTGCTCGGCAACGGCGCGGAAAGAAGTCCGGCCTGACCAGCGTCGTATGTGCGGCATCGTCCGCCGACAGTCAGGACCGAGCGGAGACTCACCGATGACCAATCAGCAGCAGGATGCACTTTCGCCGGGCGAAGCCCCCCCGCCGCCGCACGATACAACGCCGCAAGAGCCGCCGACTCCGCCGCGCCGGCGCACGGGAAGGCGGATCGGCATCGCGCTGGTGGTCCTGCTGGTCCTCGTGCTGCTCGTGATTGGGGCGGCCCCTTACCTGGTGGGCACGGGGCTTGGCACGAACTTCGTACTGTCGCTGGTGAACGGGCGGATCGCCGGCGCGGTCCAGCTTCAATCCCTCAACCTCTCCTGGTCCGGGCCGACGACCCTGTGCGGCCTGCGCGTGCTCGACCCGGCCCAGCGCGAAGTGCTCCAGGTGGATCGCATCACCGCGGCTCCGGGCGTCTGGCGGCTGCTGACAGGGCCTCTGAACTTCGGCGACGTCGCGGTCAACGCCCCACAGGCCGCCCTGTACATCGATGCCGAGAACGAGGTGTCGCTGGCGCAGGCGTTCCAGCCCCGGCAGCCGACCCCACCCAAGGCTGAGCCCGGCCCGCTGCCGGAGCTGCACGGCCGCGTGGTCATCGAGGGCGGCACGGTGCAGGTGTTCCGCGACAGCGGGGCATCGTATGAGCTGAACGATCTCGGCGCCGCGCTTGACCTGCGAACGCTCGGCGACCTGTCCGGGGAATTGCGGCTGACCTTCCCCGACGGCGCCAAGCTCGCCGCGCAGGCCGAGGTGCGGGACCTTGTTGCGGACGGACGGCTACAGCCGGCTCAGGCGAACGGGAAGCTGAGCGTGGCGACCGATGGCGCAATCGAACTCGGTCCCGTCACGCGACTCCTGGCGCCACGGCAGGCCGTGAACGGGACGCTCACAATCAACTTGCAGGCCGCGGGCACGCCTGACGAGCTACAGGCCGAGTTTGCCCTGGCGGTTCGGCAGTTGCAGACCGCCGAGCGCGCCGACACAGGTGCCGCCCCGGTCGATCTGGAAGTAGCCGGGCGGGCCGAGCGCAAGGGGGATGCGATTGCCGCCGATGCGGACCTGACGGGCGCCGCCGGCACAGCCAGCACGAAGCTGAGCTACCGTCTCGCGCCGCAGCCGATCGAGATTTCCGCTGAGCAGGTCTTGTCGGCCATCCTGACGGGCGAGCGGATCGACCTGCCGGAGTTCACCCTCGACGTTCAGGGCCAACTGGATCTGGCCAAGCTCGAGCAGGCCGTGCCCAATCTGCTCAAGGTCGGCGAGGGCCGGGCGCTTACGGCCGGCCGGCTGGAAATCGCGCAGGTCTCCGTCCGCGGCGGCCAGGAACCCTCGGCCAGCGGCAGCGTGACGCTGACGGAACTCGCCGTCGTGAACGAGGGCCGCGCCGCGCAGCTCGAGCCGGTTTCCGTGGATTTCGATCTCGCTTTGCGCGAGGGCAGCGGCCTCCAGATCGCCCGGGCCAACCTGAAATCCAGTTTCGCCGACGTGCAGGCCGCGGGGAACGCTTCCGACCTGCGGGCCACGTGCCGCGGCCGGCTCGGCCAGCTCCGTCAGGACGTGGGAGAGCTGTTCGACCTGGGTGACTTGGAGCTGGCGGGCGAGCTGTCGAGCGAGCTGCGCCTGCAACGCACCGGCGACGAGCGCGTGGACATCACGCTGGACGCCGCCGTCAAGGACCTCCGGTTGGCGCGTGGGGACAAGCGCTTCGACCTGGCGCACATGACGTTGCAGCAAGCGGGGTCTGTGACCCTCGCGGATCGCGCGATCACGCGCCTCGATGTTTCGAGCGCCGAAGCCGATCTCGATGGCCGGGTGCTCGTGGCGACCGCCGGCTGGTACGAGTTGCGGAAGCAGGGCTTCCACGTCGACGCCCACGTGAAGCAGGCCGACCTCGGCTTTGTGGGGACCCGCGCGCAAGCGCTCGGCGCGGCTGAGCTTGGTCGCTACGGCGGCGCCCTCGTCCTACAGACGACGGCAAACCGGCCGGGCGCGGATCAGCCGATCGGAGCCACCGGGAGCCTGACGGCCCGGAAGCTCACGCTCGACGGGCAGCCCTTGGTCGAAGGCGATGCCACGCTCGTCTGGACGAACGTGCAGGTGACGCCTCAGACGCCGCGCATCCAGGCGGAGGCCGTAGGGCTCGACAGCACGGTGGCGAAGCTGGATGCAAAGGACGCGCGCTGGCAGGGTGGAGAGTCGCTGGACCTCAGCGCGGCCGTCAAGGGTTCGGCGGACCTGGCGCGCCTGATGCAGATTATCGCCGCCGTCATGAAGCTGGAAGAACCTCCGGCCATCGCTGGAAATCTGGCGCTCGATTCGCAGCTCGCCACCGCGAAGGAGGTCGTGTCGCTGACGGCCCGCGGCGGCGTGGACAACCTCGTGATCGGGACCGGCGAGCAGACGTTCCGTGAGAAGCGTCTGGACTTCGATCTGGACGGGAAGATCGAGCAACGCCAGGAGCGACTCGCGCTCAGCCGCCTCAAGCTGACTTCGGCGCCGTTGTCGGCGGAGATCAGCGGCCGGGTGGACCAGTATCGCACGGACCGCAGGCTTGCGTTGAAGGGCCGCTATGACGCCTCGTGGGAGCAGCTCACACGCCTGTTGCACGAGTTGGCGCCCGCGACCGCGAAGACCGTCGTGGTGGCCGGGAAGAGCACGAGCGAATTCGAGATCGCCGGCCCGCTCCAGCAGCCCGGCGCCAAGCCGCCCTTCCGTGACCTGAAGACCGGCCTGAGCATCGGCTGGAAGTCCGCCGAGCTGTACGGCGTCGCAATGGGGGCCGGCAAGCTCAGCCCCACTCTGGCGAAGGGCAAGCTCACCCTCCCGCGGACCGCGATTCCCGCGGGGGACGGCAAGGTCAACATCGGCGGCGTCGTGGACTTCGCGCCGCAGGACCCGACCCTCAGCGTCGCCGGCAAGCTCCAGGTGCTCGAGAGCGTCCCGCTGACGCCGCGTGTGGCGGACTTGCTGCTGAGCTGGATCAACCCGATCTTCGCGAAGCTCGCCCGCATCGAAGGGCGCGTGAACCTGTCGGCCGCCGACGTTCACGTACCGGTCAACGCGGCGATCACGACCAAGGGAAACGCGAAGGGCGTACTCGACCTGCAGAAGGTGAAGCTCCAGCCGGCGGGTTTCTTCGGCGAGCTGGCCGGTCTGGCGGGCGTTGGCACGAAAGAGCTGACGCCGGTCACCTTCGGCAAGCTCGATTTCGTGCTCAAGGACGGGCGGATCCTCTACGACAATCTGACGCTGACGCTTCCCGACGCGCTGGACCTGAAGTTCCGCGGGTCGGTTGGGCTCGACGGCACGCTGGACCTGGTGGTGTCAATTCCGGTGCGCGGCCCCCTGCTCGACAAGCTCGGCGTGAAGGGACCTGCGGCGGACGTCGTCAAGCAGGCCGACCTGCGCCTCGACATACCCATCGTGGGCACGCGCGAGAAGCCGAGAATCGACTTGTCCAAGGTGGACAAGGAGAAGCTGCTCAAACAGCTCCTCGTGCCGGCAGCCCCACAGAAGGCACTGGAGGACCTGCTCAAGCGGCCCCCGGCCGGGGAGAAGGGCGAGAAGAAGGGCGGCAGGTAGCGGGCCCGTTCGCGGCGCCGGCCCCTGCCGCGCCGGCCGGGGCGCGCCGCCGTGGTGCATTTGCGTTACACCCGGACGCGAGGAACTGACGTGCAAACACCTTCGCCCGAAGCCAGCGCCGGCCCCGGCGAGCCGCTCGGCCGCCTGGCGCGCTTCATCGGATTTCAGGCGCGACTCTGGCGCCTCTGCGCACGGCGGCTGCACGAGAACAACCTGACCGCGATGAGCGCCGCCCTCTCCTTCCGCACCATCTTCGCCCTGATCCCGGCGCTTGTGCTGGCGCTGCTCGCCGCCAGCACGTTCGGCTTTCTCGACGACAGCAAGCACAGCCTGCGGACATTCCTGGAGGCCTCCGGCTTCGCCCAGATCGTCGCGGCACAAGAGGATGCGGCGTCGCAACCGGCCGCGGAGACGCAGCCGGACGGCGCCGGGGAAGGCACGTCGGCGGCCGAGCGGCACGTCATCAACGTGGCGGAAGAGATGGAGCGGATCGTCGCGCAGGTTCAAGGCCAACTCACCTTCCGGCGCATCGGCCCCGTCGGCGCGGCACTGTTCATCTGGACGGCGCTCAGCCTGCTGACGACTGTGGAAGGCTCGCTGAACCGCGTGTTCGGCGCCGCGCGGAACCGCTCCGTCCCCCGGCGCGTCCTGCTCTATTGGTCGACCATGACGCTGGGCCCGGTCGTGCTCGCCGTCACGGTCTATCTCGCCCAGCGAGCGATCGAGCTTTGCGGCGGCATCCCGCTCCTGTCCAAGCTGGTCGTGCTGATTGCGTCCGCGGGGCCGGTGCTGGTCGGCGTCGCCGTGCTGGCCGCCGTTTACATCCTGGTGCCCAACGCCCGGGTTCGGCGGCGGGCGGCGTTCGGCGGGGCACTCGTGGCGGTGCTGTTGTGGCTGGTGGCGAAGTGGGCGTTCGCCCTCTACGTCAACCGGTTGGTGCTCAACGGGAACCTCTACGGGATTCTCGGGGCGTTCCCGCTGTTCATGATGTGGCTGAACCTGTCGTGGATGATCTTCCTATTCGGGGCCGAGCTGACGCACACCGCCGCGAACCTCGGACGCATGTATCGTCCCCCGGTCGAGGAACCGACGTTCGTCACGCCGCTGCATGCCCTGGCCGCGGTGCTGGCGGTCGCCCGTGCCTATCACACGGGGCAGGGGCCGGTCGCATCCGATCAGATCGTGGGGCAACTCCACCTCGCGCCGGAGGCGAGCCACTGGCTCCTCGATCGGCTCGTCGCAGGGAACCTCCTCTGTGCCGTGCAGGGCGGTTCGGTCGATCGCTATGTCCTGACCCGGCCGCCGCCGCAAGTCCCCGTTGCCGAGGTGCTGAGCGCCGCGGACGGCCCCGCCCCGGCGCCCGGTGCGCAGGCCGGCACCTCGGACGCGGCGGGACTCGCCGGGCAGGTCCAGAAGGAGATGCTGTCGGGCGTGGCCGACCTGACGCTGGCGGATGTCCTGCAGCGCGAGCAGTCTTCCGACGAACCCGCCGCTACATGAGCAGGTCGCGGAGCCACTGGACGGTCGTCTGGCGGCCCAGCGCGCCGATCGCCTCAGTCAACGGGATGTCCTTGGGGCAGACTTTCACGCAGTTCTGCGCGTTGCCGCAGTCGGTGATCCCGCCGGGGCCCATGATCGCATGCAGCCGGTCGGCCTTGAAGAACCCGCCGGTCGGGTGCGCGTTGTGCAGGGCCACCTGGCCGAGCGGCGCCGGACCGACGAAGGGCGAGCCGTCGTGGTATTGCGGGCAGACCTCCATGCAGCAGCCGCAGGTCATGCAGCGCGAGAAGATGTAGCGGAGCGACTGTTCCACCGGCGAGATGCGCGGCGCGTGCAGGTGGATGTCCTGCGAGCCGTCGAGCGGGACCCAGGCTTTGACCTGGATCAGGCCGTCGAACATCTTCTGCCGGTCCACCAGCAGGTCGCGGATCACCGGGAACTTGGTCAGCGGCTCGAGCCGGATCGGCTGCTCCAGCTCGTCCACGAGCGCCGCACACGCCTGCCGCGGCACGCCGTTGACCAGCATCGTGCAGGCCCCGCAAACCTCTTCCATGCAGTTGCTCTCCCAGACCACGGGCGCAACGCGCTGGCCCTTGATGTTGACGGGGTGCTCGCGCAGGTACATCAGCGCCGAGATGCAGTTGTGCTGCGGCGCGTAGGGCATCTTGAATTCTTCCCAGTACGGCGGGGAATTCGGGCCGTCCTGGCGCTTGATCTTGAAGTGGATCATCCGGTCCATGCGTGCGTTCCTCAGGGTCCAATGGGCCGAGGAGCTGAGGTGCCAAGTGAATGGTCGATCCGGCCACCCGGACTCCGGGGCCCTTGGACCCTTCGTCGATTGGTCATCGATAGTCCCGCGGCTTCTCCGGCGCCATCACGGACGCCTCGATCGGCCAGTACTCGACCTGCGGACCGGCCGGCGTGTGCGTCGCGATCGAGTGCTTCAGCCATTTCTCGTTGTTGGCCTTCCACTTGGCCGTGTACTCCTCGTATTCCGGGTCGCCGGCGAACTTGCCCGCCGGCTGCTTCAATTCAAACTCCGCCTTGTAGTGCGACCCGCGGCACTCGTCCCGCAGGCGGGCACACTTGGTCATCACCTCGCTCAGCACGAGCATGTCCTGCACCTGCCGCGCCCACGGCAGCAGTTGGTTCGCCCAGCCGCTCTGGTCGTCCAGCGCGATGTTCTTCGCCCGCTCCTTGAGCTCGGCGATGCCCGCCAGCGCCTTGTCCAGCCCCGCGTTGTCACGCTCGACGAAGACGTGCTCCGACATCAGCTCGCCGAGCTGCCGGTGCAGCGTGCTGGCGTTCTCGCCGCCGGTCCGCGCGAGGATGGCCTGGTTGAACTCCTCCTGCCGGCGACGCTCGGCATCAAAGACGCCCTGCGGCGTCTTCTCGGTCGCTGACTTGAGGCTCTTGATGTACGCCGCGACGGCGTCGCCCGCCACGCGCCCGCTGAACGACGCGCTCAACAGCGAGTTGGCCCCCAGCCGGTTCGCCCCGTGGTAGCCGAAGTCGCACTCTCCGCAGGCGTACAGACCGGGGATGGAGGTCGCGTGGTTCCTGGGATGGGCGCGGACCATTCCGCCGGTGTGGCCGTCCTTCTCGTAGCTGACCCACAGGCCGCCCATCGTGTAGTGCATCGAGGGGAAGACCTCCATCGGATTCGTATACGGATCGACGCCGGCGAACGTCTCGTACATCTCGAGGATTCCGCCCAAGCGGTTCTTGAGGAACTCGCGCGGCTTGTGCGTCAGGTCGAGGTACACGATCTCCTGGCCGCGCACGCCCAGGCCCATGTGACGCGTGGCACGGACGATCGCACGGGACGCCACGTCGCGCGGCACGGTGTTGCCGTAGGTCGGGTACCACTCTTCGAGGAAATAGAAGCGCTCGTCCTCCGGGATGTCGCGCCCGGCACGGGTGTCGCCCGCCTTGCGCGGCACCCAGATGCGCCCGCCCTCACCGCGACAGGCCTCCGACATCAGCCGCAGCTTGTCGTGCCCCTTCATCGCCGTCGGGTGGAACTGCGTGAATTCACCGTTGGCAAACTTGGCCCCCTGCTGATACACCCGCGACGCAGCCGCCCCGGTACAGTTGGTCGACATGGTCGAACGGCCCCAAATCAGGCCCGCCCCGCCGGTCGCGAGGATCACGGCGTCCGCGCGGAACGCCTCCACCTTCATGCTGCGGAGGTTGAGCGCGACGAGTCCGCGGCAGACCCCCTGCTCATCCAGCACCAGCGACAGGAACTCCCAGAATTCGAACTTGCGGACCCGGCCTTCCGCTTCGTGGAAGCGAATCTGTTCGTCGATCGAGTACAGGAGCTGTGCCCCGGTCGTCGCGCCCGCAAAGCACGTCCGCTTGTTCTTTACGCCGCCGAACAGCCGCTGGTCCATGATCCCCTCCGGCGTGCGGCTGAAGGTGACGCCCATGCGGTCGTAAGTGCGGATCAGCCCCGGCGCCTCTTCGCACATGGTCTTGATCGGCGGCTGGTCGGCGAGGTAGTCACCGCCCTTGATCGTGTCGGTGATGTGCTGCTCGACGGAGTCGTGCTGCCCCTTGATGTCCAGCACGGCGTTGATACCGCCCTGGGCGCAGCACGAATGGGAGCGCTTGACCGGAAAGAGCGAGAACAGGTCAACCGAGACGCCGGCCTCGGCGAGCCGCAACGCCGCCCACAACCCCCCGAGCCCGCCCCCTACGACGATTACGCTTTGCTTTGCCATCTTTGTATCTCTTTGAATCAATGGTTGGATTGGCCGGGCGGCAACGAAGCTCAGCTTACGGGCTGGCGTGTGGCCCCGCCGGCCGGGCGGCATGGGCCGCAACGTTGGCTCCGGGCTCGGCAACCTCCGGCCGCCCCCGCCCAAAGGCATACAACGACACCACGCCCCACGCGAGCAGCACGAACCCGAGCACTCCGGCGGCGACGGACAGCTTCTGGCGGGACGGCACGCTCACGGTAATGCCCCACGTGATGCAGAACGTCACGATCCCGTTGCAAAAGTGGAAGACCGCCGCCGTCAGGCCGATGACGTAGATCACCATCCAGAGCCACGCCGGCAGCCACAGGTTCAGGAAGCCCTGCTGCGTGAAGTCGAAGAACAGCGGTTTGGCGGCCTTGTATTCCATGACGCCGAACCAGTGTGCGAACCGGAAGTGCAGCAGGTGTATGACGACGAACACGATCGTGATGTAGGCCGTGACCCGCTGGAGCGTATAGCGCCAGTTGTCCATGTACGGGTACTGGTTCGCATTCAGCTTGCCCTGCCAGGCGATGATAACGCCGTAGATGCCGTGGAATGCCAGCGGCAGGAAGATGAACAGCAGCTCAATGGCCACGAGCCACGGCAGGCTGTGGATCGAGTGTACGTGCTCGTCGAAATGGGCGGGGCCCAGGAACGCGGTCGAGTTCGTCAGCAGGTGAAAGATCAGGAACACGCCGATCGGAACGATCCCCGACAGCGAGTGCAGCCGCCGCAAAAGAAAGTGGTTTCGCTCAAGAACGCCCGGTGCGCTGGTGGCCACGCGTGTCCTCTCGTCCCCCCCGCAGCTTGCGAGTGAAATCCGACATATCCGAGGCGCGGATTATACGAAACGGCCGGCCCATAGCAACCGCCGGCGGCTGAGACGGCCATGCGGCCCGGAGCTATCATGTAGGCATGCGTGGGCGCAGGGCGTTGCGGACAACCGAGTTGCCGGAGGAGCGGCCGGCGGCACCCGCGGGCCGCGATCCACGGCCCGGCAACGGCGATGTACCCTGGCTCACGGTCCGTGGGGCCGCCCACAACAACCTCAAGGACATCGACGTCAGCTTCCCGCTCGGGCGGTTCACGTGCGTCACGGGCGTATCGGGCTCCGGCAAGAGCTCGCTCGTCGCCGACATCCTCTACAAAGCCCTCGCCCGCGACTTGAACGGCGCCGCCTCGCTCGACCCCGGCCCCCACGCCGGCATCGACGGACTGGAGCACCTCGACAAGGTCATCGCGATCGACCAGTCGCCCATCGGCCGCACGCCGCGGAGCAACCCGGCCACGTACATCAAGGTCTTCGATGAAATTCGGGCCCTGTTCGCCAAGCTGCCGGACGCCAAGCTGCGCGGCTACAAGCCGGGGCGTTTCAGCTTCAATGTGCCCGGCACCCGGGGCGGCGGGCGCTGCGAGGCCTGCGAGGGCAACGGCTCGAACCGGATCGGGATGGACTTCCTGGCGGACGTGTGGGTGACGTGCCCGGTGTGCGAAGGGCACCGCTTCAGCCACGGCACGCTGCAAATCCGCTTTCACGGCCGGTCGATCGCCGACGTGCTGGAGATGGAGGTCGGCGACGCGTTGGCGCTGTTCGAGAACGTCCCGCGCATCCGCGGCATGCTTCAGACGCTGCACGACGTCGGCTTGGACTACATTCAACTCGGCCAGCCCAGCACGACGCTCTCCGGCGGCGAAGCCCAGCGGATCAAGCTGGCCCGCGAGCTGGTCAAGAAGAGCACCGGCCGCACGCTGTATGTGCTCGATGAGCCCACTACCGGGCTGCACTTTGACGACATCCGCAAGTTGCTCGCGGTGCTGCACGGGTTCGTCGACGCGGGCAACACCGTCGTCGTCATCGAGCACAATCTGGACGTGCTCAAGACCGCCGACTGGATCATCGACCTCGGTCCGGAGGGCGGCGAGGAGGGCGGGTACATCGTCGCCGAAGGCACGCCCGAGGAAGTGGCCGCGTGCGAAGCGTCATACACGGGACAGGCGCTGCGCGACGTGCTGCAACGTGAGAACGGGGGAACGGGGGAACGGGGAAACGGGCCGGGCGGCGAGCGCCGTTCCCAGGTTCCCACGTTCCCACGTTCCCCCGCTGACGCTGTGACCGTCGTCGGTGCCCGCCAGCACAACCTGAAGGACCTCACCGTCTCGTTCCCGCGCGACCGGATGACCGTGTGCACCGGAGTCTCCGGCTCCGGCAAGACCAGCTTCGCGATTGACACCGTATTCACGGAAGGCTACCGGCGGTACGTGGAATCGCTGTCGGCGTACGCCCGGCAGTTCCTGGGCCAGATGGCCAAGCCGCGCGTCGATCACGTCGAAGGGCTATCGCCGGCCATCTGTATCGAACAGCGCGCGGCGGGCAAGAGCCCGCGCTCGACGGTTGGCACGGTGACCGAGATCTACGACTACATGCGCGTGCTCTGGGCGCGCGTCGGCCGGCGCTTCTGCCCGCACTGCCAAGTGCCGATCGGCACGCAGACGGCGGACGAGATCGTCGAGCGCGTGATGGCCATCGAGGCGGGCACGCCAATCGTCATTCTCGCGCCGATCGGGCTCGGCGACGGCGAAACCTACGCCGGCCTGTTCAATCGGCTCAAGAGCTCGGGTTATCTGCGGGTGCGGATCGATGGCGAGATTCGCGCGACTGCGGAAGCCACGACGCTGGACGCGCGGCGCAAGCACCGCGTCGAGGTCGTCGTGGACCGGACGGTCGTGCGGTCCAGGTCGCGGGCCCGCATCACGGAGAGCGTGGAGCACGCGCTCGCGCTCGGCAATGGCGTGATGACACTGGTCGTGGAGGAAGTCGAGACGGTCGAGGAAAGCCACGAAGCCACGGAGCCACGAAGCCACGAAGCCACGAAGCCACGAAGCTGCGAGGCAGAGTCCGAGGCACAATCCGAGCCCCAAGCGCCGCCGCGGGGCCCATCGGAACGCGAAGCGGCAGCGAGCGCGTCAGCGAAATCCGGCCGCGCCGTTGAACTCCAAGTGAAGAAGACCCCCGCCCGCGAGTTCCTCTATTCGCAGAAGCTCGTCTGCACCGCGTGCGGCGTCAGCTACGAGGAGCTGGGTCCTAACCACTTCAGCTTCAACAGCCAGCTCGGCTGGTGCGAGACCTGCGAGGGCCTCGGCGTGCAGCGCGGCGCCCCGGCGGGCGCCATCATCGAGCGCCCGAACCGTTCGCTCTTCGACGGCGCGGTCGCCGGGTGGTACCGCATCGACCGCCGGTCGCCGCTGGGGAGGATGCTCACCGCGTTTTGCGAGCACGTGGGCGTCACACCGGACGCGCCGCTCCGCACCTGGACGCCCGAACAGAAACGGGCGCTGATGTTCGGAACGAAGGAATGGCTGGACGCGAGCGGTACGTACCCCGGTGCGCGGGTTCAGTGGCGCGGGTTCTTCCCGACCATCGACCACGCGACGCGGAACTCGTGGGCTTTCCGCTACAAGCTCCGCAACGTCGTGACCGACATCCCGTGCGTGACCTGCCGCGGCGGGCGGCTGCGGCCGGATGCGGCGGCGGTGCGGCTGGGGGATAGTGAAGCGCGATTAGCGAATAGCGAAGAGGCGGGAACAGTTCGTTCGGAACTTCACGCGCCGGCGCCGGGCCAGGAAGGGATTGACGCTGCCCCGCCGAACGCGCGACCCTCCCCCTGCCCCCTCCCTAGGAGGGAGAGGGACAGTGTGGAGTGCCGCCGCCTCGCTGGAAGGGAGGGGGCGGCGCTGCGCGGGCGGACCATCGTCGAGGTCTGCGAGATGCCGCTCGACCAGTGTGCCGAGTTCTTCCGCGACCTGGAGCTGGACGACCGCGAGCGGAAGATCGCCGGCGAGCTCCTCAAGGAGATTCGCGATCGGCTGCAATTCCTGATCGACGTCGGCCTGCAATACCTGACGTTGCACCGGGCCGCGCCCACGCTCTCGGGCGGCGAGGCCCAGCGCATCCGCCTGGCCAGCCAGATCGGCAGCGGGCTGTCCGGCGTGCTGTACGTGCTCGATGAGCCAACGATCGGGCTGCACCCGCGCGACACCGCCCGGCTGATCGCGGCCCTGACGAAGCTGCGTAACCTTGGCAACACGCTGCTGCTGGTCGAGCACGACCGCGACGTGATCCGCAGCGCCGATCGGCTGCTGGACTTCGGCCCGCGGGCCGGTGCGGCGGGCGGCCGGGTCGTCGCCGAAGGCCCGCCCGCGGAGTTCTTGCGCCCGCCCCCATCCGATCGCGAAGCGCCAGCGAGCGCCCAATCAGAGCCCGGAGCGCAAGCGACGGGCCCATCCAAACGCGCAGCCCCAGCGAGCGCGAAACCGCTGGTGCGAGAATCCCTTCTCGCACCCAGTCCCATGCCGCTGGTGCGAGAATCCCTTCTCGCACCCAGTCCCATCCCGACGGCTACGGCCG